>NZ_WTVQ01000014.1 GCF_012910955.1 Aromatoleum diolicum | reverse complement strand
TCTTCATTCTTGCATTCCTGGGGGGCTCAGGCCGCTGTCTTGCGGCGACGGCGCAAGCCGAAGGCGAGTGCGAGGCCCGCGACGAGACCGCCTGCGCCCCACAGCAGCGGGCTGCCGGGGACGATCTTGCCGATCTCGGCGGCGGCCGGGTGTTCGCCGGGCACGATCAGATCGGCGGCGAGCAGGTCGATGTCGTTGCCTGCGGTGACTGTCAGCGTGACCGGATGGCTGCCCGGGGCGACGAAGGGCCCGGCATCGAAACGGTAGTTGCCCTGTTCAGGGCGGAACTCGCCGAGGGCCTTGAAAGTCCCCGATTCGAGCTCGATCCGCGCACCGGGGACCGGTTCATTCGTCGTGTAGGTGTCGAGGGTCAGCGATAGCTCGCCGCCGTTCACGACGCCGACCGCCTCGAACAGGTCGGAATGCGCCTCGAAGCGTGGTAGTGCGGGACCGGAGCCGAGCACAGGGGCCTCGTCGTGATCGTGGCCGCCCTCGTGGCCCGGTCCGGCGACCGCGGGCACGGTCAGGCTGGCGGCCAGGAGCAGCGCCAACCGGCGCGCCAGTCGCGGGACGGACGTAAGATGGGAATTCATGGCAGCAATCCGTAGGCTTGTTGGAGTCGGGACGCAGCGCGACCCGCTTCGAGGCGCGCGCGGCTGAGCGCCAGTTCTGCGTCGAAATGTTCGTTTTCGGCACGCAGGCGGCTTGGCAGGTCGATCTGTCCGAGGGAGAAGGACTTCGCGAGAAGCTGACGGGTGTCGGCGGCGAGACGCGCCCGTTCGACGGCAAAAGCCTCGACGCGGCGGGTCTGCTCTAGTTCATCACGCGCCGCGTCGAGGCCCGCAAGGAGGTGTTCGCGTTCGATTGCCGCGGTGGCCTCGGCCGCGATCAGTTGCGCATTCGCGGCGCTGATCTGCGGGCGATTACGCGCGTCGGTGCCAAAGGGGATGCGCACGCCGATTGTCGTTGTGTTCGCATAGCGTTCGGCGGAATCTCCACGTTCGCGAGTCACGCCGAGGATCAGTTCGGGGGCGTCGCGAGTCGCCGTGCTGGCCTGGTGCAGGCGGGCGCGCGCCAGTTCGGCCGCACGGCGCTTGCCGATCAGGCCCGGATGATTGTCGAGTTCGGCTGCCGCAGCGTCCGCTTCCTGATCAGCGGGCGGCTGGGAGAGGCCCGTCAGCGCCGTATAGAGCCGTTGTTCACGCAGCAGCCGGGTCTGTGCTTCGGCCTGCGCGGCGCGGGCTTGCTGCACTGCGCCCTGTGCGCTGTTGGCGTCGATGCGGGCGAGGTCGCCGGCGGCGACGCGGCGTTGCACATCCGCAGCGAGCGCCTCGGTCTCGGCGACGCGGCGCCGGTTCGCTTCCAGATCGTTCTGCGCGAGGCGCAGCGACCACACGGCTTCGCGCACCTCTCCGGCGAGCTTCAGCCGGGCCAGTGTCAGATCTGCCTCCAGCGCGCCGCCTTCCGCGTCTGCGAGCGCCGCGGCCGCGGCGCGGGTGCCGGGCATCCACAGCGGCACCTCCAACTCGGCTTCGACCTCGCGCATGCCGTCGTTGCGGTGGAAGCGGTCATTGCGTTGCGACAGGGTCAGGCTGGGCGGTTCCGGCATCCAGCTCGCGGCGGCATCGCGTCGTGCGTCTGCTTCGTCGCGCCGGGCGTCCGCCGCATGGCCGTCGGCGCTGCGCTGCCAGGCCACATCGACGGCGTGCCGGAACGTCACGGCAGGGCCGTCCGCGATCGCGACCGGATTTGTCTGCTGGGCAGATGCGGAACAGGACGCGGCCAGCCCGAGCAGCAAAATCCAGCGCATTCAGGTCTCCTTCGAAATACGTTGTCGACAGGGGTATCGGCAGGGCGGGGGACGCACCGTTCGGGATTTGGACCGTGGGCCGGGAAGGACTGTCACGTCATCCATCGCACGGCAAAGCGATGTTCCGCCGAACGCAGCAGACGGCGATAGCCGAGCACCGGCGCGGGTACGCCAGGGGCGGATGATGCATGGAGGCCCCGGACAGGAAAGTGACTTCCGGATTACAACTTTGTCAGTTTTGTCGTCCGCTATCGCGGGACGTTGCACAATGCCCGACTATTGCGCGAAGGCCCACAACTGGCGATCCGGTCGAAGCCGCGCGGGCGTCCATCCCGTCACCCACTCAGCGATCCCGAATTCATGACGAACCGTACCGTTCTGTTTCTCGGCAGTCTTCTTGCCGCGCTCGGCGTGGGCCTTGGCGCTTTCGGCGCCCATGGCCTGCGCAATGTGCTGAGTGCCACCGAACTGGCCTGGTGGAACACCGCGGTGCAATACCAGATGTGGCAGGCCGTCGGCCTGGTGGGACTGGGCGCAGGCAAGCTCGCGCGCCCCGGGCTGCCTGTCGCCATGCTGGTGCTGGGTACGCTGATATTTTCCGGCAGCCTGTACACGATGGCCTTTTCCGGATGGCGCTGGCTGGGGATGGTGACCCCGGTCGGCGGCGGTCTGATGATCGCGGGCTGGCTGCTGGTCGCCTGGCGGGCCCTGCGGGGATGACGCCGCGAACCCGCCTCCCGTCGCGTTGCGTTGCGGGGTAGTGCGGCGCCCCGGACTCAGCCCACCGTCGGACGATTGGGGAGTTGATTTTCCCGCTGCTGCACCTCGCCGGCAGTGGCCGGGAAATGAAGTTCGAGCGCCGCGGTGACGGCGTCGATGGCGCGGGCGAGGCCCTCTTCGTGGCGGCCGGCGCGGAACTCTGGCGTAATGCCGGCGAGCACCTGTTGCCAGTCCGCATCGTCGACCTTTCGCGCCAGCGCCCGATCGTCGACGATTTCGATGCGATGTTCGGCCAGCTGCAGGTAGATCAGCACGCCGTTGTTCAATTCCGTGTCCCACACGCGCAGTTTGCCGAACTGCGCCAGGGCACGTTCGCGCACAATCTGGTCGATCGGCGTGCCTTGCAGGTGGCGCCACAGGTAACTCAGGGGCAGGCTCGCCTCGACGCATAGGCAGATCTCGCCGGTGTGGCGGGCTTCGCTATCGCGTACCCGTGCTTCGAGGCGTTGCAGCGCGGCCGTGCCGATCGCACGGTACGCGTCGCCGGCATCAAGCCACACGTGGCGTGCGATGCGCGTCAGGATGTTCATCGGCTGCTCCGGTTTCGGCTGTTCATGATCACCACCGCCCCGAGGCGCCGCCGCCGCCGAAACTGCCGCCACCGCCCGAGCCGAAACCGCCTCCACCACCGAAACCGCCGCCTCCGCCGCCCCAGATGATCGGGCCACCGCGCCCGCCGCCACGGCCGCCTCCGCCACCACTGCCGGTGCCGAGCACCAGCACGAAGATGGCGGCGAGCACGCCGGCGAGGACTCCGAGCAGCGCACTGCCGATCAGCAGCTTTGCGAGCAGGCCGAATGCGCCGCCGGTCGCGAGCGCGCCAAGCTTGCGGCCGAGGACTGCGACGAGCACGCCGCCGACGATGGGTATGCCAAAGAACATCAGCGCCGCGATGTCCGTCAGCGAGAAGGCGCCACGACGACCGTCCGCTTCCGGTTCCGGGAGCGCCAGGTTTTCGCCGCGGATGCGTGCCATCAGCGCGTCGACGCCGGCGTCGATGCCGCCGGCGAAATCCCCCTTGCGGAAGGCCGGTGTGATCGCCCGGTCGATGATGTGGAACGCGGCGAGATCCGGCACCGCGCCTTCGAGCGCGCGCGCGACCTCGATGCGCACTCGGCGGTCGTTCTTCGCGACGACCATCAGCAGCCCGTCGCCGACCTCGCGCCGGCCGATCTTCCAGTCGGCGGCGACCCGGTAGGCGTAGGCGGCGATGTCCTCCGGGGCGGTTGTCGGCACGATCAGCACGACGATCTGACTGCCGCGCTCCTTCTCGAACGTCGCCAGTTTCGCTTCCAGTGCCTGCTGCTGGCCGGCGTCGAGCGTGCCGGTCTGGTCGATGACACGGGCGGTGAGTTGCGGTACCGGCTGGAGTTCCTGCGCCTGCGAGAGGGCCGGCCACGCCAGCAGTGCGACCACGAGCATCGTCAGGAGCCACCACACATGCAACTGCGTCGGGCACGCCAGCGCCCGGCATTGCACGGACTGCGCGGTCGGAGACACGGCCGTCATGCGATCACGCGGATGCCGAAAACCAGGGCGGGGCACGGCGGGCGTTCAACGTTTCGGCGTGCCGCCGAATTCGACGGTCGGCGGTCGCGCAATCTCCTGCTCGTTAGTCACCGTGAAACCGGCCTTGGGCTGGTAGCTGAAGATCATCGCGGTCAGATTCGTCGGAAAGCTGCGGGCGAGCACGTTGTATTCCTGCACCGCCTTGATGAACCCGTTGCGGGCCACGGTGATGCGGTTCTCGGTCCCTTCGAGTTGCACACGCAAGTCCTGGAATGCCTGATTGGCCTTGAGGTTGGGATAGTTCTCGGCGACCGCAAGCAGGCGCGACAGCGCGCCGCCGAGCTGGCTCTGCGCCTGCTGGAAACGCTCCATCGCCTGCGGATCGTTGAGCATCTCGGGCGTGACCTGGATCGCGGTTGCACGCGAGCGTGCCTCGATCACCTTCGTCAGCGTTTCCTGCTCGAAATTGGCTTCGCCTTTGACCGTGGCGACGAGGTTGGGGATGAGGTCGGCGCGTCGCTGATACTGGTTTAGAACCTCCGCCCAGGCTGCCTTGCTCTGCTCGTCGAGCCGCTGGAAATCGTTGTAGCCGCAGCCGCCAAGGCCGAGTGCTGCGATCAGGGCGAAGATGGCCGGAAAGCGGCGGAAGATCGTCTCGAACATTATTGTCCATCCCTCGATTGCATTCGCCAGACCGCCAACGGGTTAGTCCGTTGGCGCCGAAAGCGAGCCCCGTTCATGCGACGGGATCGCGGATGTCATGATAAAGCCGCATGACGAGGGCGTGTATGGTTTCTTGAGTGCCTCGCTCCGAAGTGACAGGGACTCAAACGCCGGGCCCATCAATGGGTAATCGGCGGTGCCTCGTCGGGCGTCTCCACGAGGCGCGGCATCAAGGTGTCGATGGCGATGATATTGGTCGTCCCGGCGGTCCAGGGAAGAGCGGGTACGCGGACGCGAAGCGAGACTTTCGACGCCTCGGTTCCGGGATGGTCGTCACGGCGGCGCAAGGGAATGACCGTTGTTTCGAGCTGCGGCAGCCAGGTCAGCCCGGCCTGCCGCCGGTCCTCGGCGCTCGCCCCGCTGCCCTGAAGTGCGGCGGCGTTCACGCCCCATTGTTCGGCCCAGGCGGTCCATGCCTGCATCCACAGCTTCATCCACGGTATCCCCATCCAGGCTGCGGCCAGGTCTTCCATTGCCCACTGCGGGGCGCTTCCGGTGTCGGACGGACCATGCGACGCGCGCGGCGCGTGTTTGCGCGGCGATGTCTTCGTGGCCATGATTGGCTCCTTTGCGATGTGAAGGGTATCTGTATTGGTATAGCACTCTGCCGCTGCACCGCAATAAGGCCGTCCGTGATGCGTCCCCGGAGGACATGCGCCGCAAGGCGGCGCGAAGTCCGTTACTTGGGCTGCGGGATGATACGCAGGTAGGGTTTGGGGGCCTTCCATCCGCCCGGGAAGCGCGTTTTCGCCTCTTCGTCGGATACCGCCGGGATAATGATCACGTCCTCACCGGCCTTCCAGTTTACCGGCGTCGCGACTTTGTATCGGGCGGTAAGCTGGATCGAGTCGAGCACGCGCAATACCTCGTCGAAGTTTCGCCCGGTGCTCATCGGATAGGTGAGCATCAGCTTGACCTTCTTGTCCGGCCCGATGACGAATACCGACCGCACCGTCAGGTTGTCCTGCGCCGTGCGCTCCTCTGCGCTGCCGGTGGCGTTGGGATGGATCATGTCGTACAGCTTGGCGATCCTCATCTCCGGGTCGCCGATCAGCGGGTAATTGACCCGGTGGCCCTGCGTTTCCTCGATGTCCTTCGACCAGCGCTCGTGGTCGCTGACGCTGTCCACGCTCAGGCCGATGATCTTGGTGTTGCGCTTTGCGAACTTCGCCTCGAGTCCCGCCATGTAGCCCAGTTCTGTCGTGCAGACGGGCGTAAAGTCCTTCGGATGCGAGAACAGGATCGCCCATCCGTCCCCGATCCACTCATGGAACCGGATCGTTCCCTGCGTCGTTTCGGCTGTGAAGTCCGGTGCATCGTCGCCTAATCGTAATGCCATGGCACACCTCCATTCATCCGTGTCTCCCTGTCGTTCTCCCGTTGTCTTATCGCCCGTCGTGCCCGGACCAGAGCCCGGTGGAGACGTAGCGTTCGCCGGTGTCCGGCAGTACGGTCGCGATGCAGCGCAGGCCGTCCTCGAGCGCCACGCGGCACGCAGCATGGACCAGTGCGCCGGACGACGGTCCGACGAACAGGCCCGTTCGCGCGAGCAGGTGGCACATCGGAATCGCGTCCTCCATGCGCACCGGCACGCGGCGGTCGATCAGCCGCTCGTCGAGGATCGCCGGCACCAGATCGCCCGCTTGCCCCAACGGCTTCAGGCCTTCGATGCCCGGAAAGACGTCCGGGATCGCCGCGATAATCCGCGTTTCCGGGTGGGCCTCCTTCAGCCGACGCCCGACGCCGGTCAAGGTGCCGCCGGTGCCGATCCCGGCAACGAAGGCGTCCGGCGGTCGGCCGGTCGTCGAGGTGATACCTCGCAGCAGCGCGACGCCGGTGGTTTCGTAATGTGCGCGCCAGTTCTCCGGGTTGGAATACTGATCGCAGTACCAATAGCGGTCGGGATGCTCGCGGCTGAGGCGGCGTGCTTCCCCGATGGCGAAGTCGTAACCTTCCAGCGGGTCGGTAAGGATCAGTTCGGCTCCGCTGGCGCGGATGCGGTCAAGGCGTTCGCGGCTGGCGTTGCCGGGCACCACGAGGGTGACCGGAACGCCCAGCGCGGCACCGAACAGTGCATAGGAGATTCCGGCATTGCCGGAGGACGAGTCGAGCAGCCGCCGTCCGCCGTCGAGGTGCCCTGCCTGCATCGCCTTCAGCAACATCCGCGCGACCGGCCGGTCCTTGATCGAACCGCCGGGATTTAAGCCCTCGACGGTCGCGAACAGACGGCAGGCTGGCGCCAAGGCCCGGATTGCCGTGATCTCGACCAGCGGCACATGTCCGACGGCGCCGAGCAGAGGTGATTCGCGTACGAACATCGCAGCCATGTCCTCTCCCGGTGCGTGCCGCTCAGGCCGCGGTGGCGCAAAAAGCTTCGTAATCGACGTAGCCCGGGAAGGGGCGTCCGTCTGCGCACAGGGCGCAATCCGGATTCGCGGCGAGCCGGTACTCATCGAAGCGGGCGCGCAGGGCGTCGTAATGCAGCAAGCGTCCGATCAGCGGATCTCCCAAGCCGAGCAGCAGCTTGATCGTCTCCACTGCCTCGAGCAGTCCCACCACGCCGGGCAGCACGCCGAGCACACCGGCATCGGCACACGAGGGTGCGAACTCCGCAGGTGGCGGTTCCGGGTACAGGCAGCGGTAGCAGGGGCCGCGATGTGCCGGGCAGTGTGGCCAGAAGACCGTCACCTGGCCCTCGAAGCGGTAGACCGAGCCGTGCACGCAGGGGATCCGCAGGTGCACGCAGGCATCATTGACCAGGTAGCGCGTCGGGAAGTTGTCCGAGCCGTCCACCACCACGTCGTACCCGGAGAGGATGCGCTCCACGTTGGCCGAGGTCAGCCGCTCGCGGTAGGTAGCGATATTCACCGTGGGGTTAAGGGTCTGGAGGGTGCGGCGTGCCGAATCGACCTTGGCCTGGCCGATGCGCTCGTCGTTGTGCAGTACCTGTCGCTGCAGGTTGGAACGATCGACCACGTCGTGATCGACGATGCCCAGCGTGCCCACGCCGGCCGCCGCCAGATACAGGGCCGCGGGGCAGCCGAGGCCGCCGGCGCCGATCATCAGCACACGGCTTTCCAGCAAGCGCTGCTGGCCCGCCTCGCCGATCTCGGGCATCGTCAGATGTCGCGCATAGCGCTCGTGCGCATGGGGATCCAGTCCGTGTGGCGTCTCGAAGGGCAGGCCTTCGGCCTTCCAGCGCGAGAAGCCCCCCGCCACCGATGCCACGTTGCGATAACCGAGCCGCTGCAGTCCTTCGGCAGCGAACAGCGAGCGCGTGCCGCCGGCGCACATTACCAGCACGAGCCGATCCGGGTCCGGAATGGTCTCTTCAATGCGCAGTTCGAGAAAGCCTCGTCCGAGGCGGAAGGCTCCGTGCGGGCTGCCCTGGGCGATTTCGTCGGCTTCGCGCACGTCGATTAGCGCGGCCCCGTCGGTTTGGCGAGCGAAGGCCTCGCGCGGTCCGATTTCCGGCACGCTCGCCTTGAGTTCGGCAAGTCGCCGCTCGCGTGCGCCGCCCGCGCCGCCTGCCACTGCCGGGACGATTGCGAGCACCGCGCCGTCGCCGGGGAGCGGCGTCGCGAGTCCGTCCAGCCCACGAACATTGTCGGCGCCGAGATAGACGTTGACGAAGGGGCGCAAGCTGCCATCGGGCGCACATATCCGCGCGAGCAGCCCTTCATGCCGGCGTCCGAGCGCCGCCAGCGCCTCGCCGACCGTGATCGCGACGACTTCGACTTCGTCGGCGCCGCCGGTATAGGGGCGCAAGGGGGTAGGGATGCGAACGATGACGCGGCTCATGGCAACACCTCCTCTTCGCTGAACACATCGCCATCCAGTCGCCACGAGCGCAAGCCGACAGCGATGCCCCGATTGATCGACACAATCGGGTAAGACCAACCCGGCCACGCGAATTCGCGATCGGTGACCGATGGTCTGGGCGGATGGTCCGGATGGGAGTGCCAGACGCCCACCACCTGCAGGCGATGCGCGGCAGCCGACGCCTCGGCGTCAAGGTAGTCCTGCGGTTCGATCAGAAATCGGTCGGCGGTGCGTTCCGGGTGGATGTTGCGTGCCGGGTGCAGGGCGCAGACTGTCACGCCTTCGGCGTCCTGCCGACCGAGCAGCAGACCGCACACTTCATCCGGATAACCCGCCTGCGCCGTGGTGACGATCATGTCGCGCAGTTCGGCGGGCAGACGCAGCACCGCCATACAGACTCCTTCGACGCGCCGGTAGTGCCCGACTCGCGCCGCTTGCACCTCGTTCTTTAGAGCGCGGCGCGGTCACCGTAGTTCGAGCGGCAGCGCGATACCCTGTTACGCAAGCGGCTCGTGCCCGACAGGGGGCGAACCGGTTCGCAAACGAGGTACTGGCGCGGATCCGGTCGGCGCCGGGCTAACCGCGCGCCTTTGCGGCGGCATCGAGAAAGTCCTGCAGAATCGGGCTGCTGTCGAGCAGGTCGGTACCGCCGCTGTGGAATTCCGGGTGCCATTGGCAGCCGAACAGGTAGCCGCTGCCCTGCCAGCGGATCGCCTCGACGATGCTGTCGTCCTGCGACACGGCCTCAACCTGCAGGTCCGCGCCGAGTTCGCGCACCGCCTGGTGATGGATGCTGTTTACCCGCGCACCGTGTAATCCCGGATACAGGCGCGCGAGCTGGCCGCCGGGGGCGAATTCGATGGCATGGTGGTGCCTGTCATACAGATCGCCGTCGCGATGCGCGAGCGCGCCGGGGACATACTCGCTGATATCCTGCCAAAGAGTGCCGCCGCACGCGACGTTGATGAGCTGGGCGCCACGGCAGACGCCGAGGACCGGTTTGCCCTGGATCACGAACTCCCACAGGAGTTCGATTTCGTACAGGTCGCGCACGCGGTCGCCGCTCCATTCGGGGCGCAGGGGTTCCTCGCGGTAGCTCGTCGGGCTGACGTCCGCGCCGCCCTGCAGTACGAGTCCGTCGAGCGCCCCGACATAGTCGTGCACCGAAATCTGCGCCCGTCGCAGGCCGAGGTGTTGGTCGATGGTCGGTACCATGAGGACGAGGGCGCCGTGCGACATGATCCAGTGGGCCATCGACTGTTCGAGGTACTGCAGGGTTTTTCCCGGAAAGCCGAGTTCCGCCGGCGGACTGTGCATGAGTCTTGCCGACAGGCCGATGCGCAACGGTGCCTTGCTCACACCGCTTCTCCCCCCATCCAGCGCGTGCACTGTGCCATCACGAGTTCGGGCAGGGGCATGCCACCGGTATGGCGATCGCGCAGCCATGCCGCGTCATTGCGGCCGCTGCGCACGTCCTGGAGCAGTTCCGCGAGTGCGCCGTCGGAGCCCAGCTCGATCGCGTGCTGTTCGATCAGCGCAAAGCTCGCTTCGATCTCATCGGCGACGGAGCGGTGTTCGTGGGTTTCCGGATGGACATAGACGCCGGCATAGCCGAAGCGGCAGGCCTGGAAGCGGTTGAACGTGTAGACGAGGTAATCGTCCTCGGCGAGCCGGATCGGCCGCTCGATCATCAGATAGCGGGCCAGCGCCTGGATGTAGGCGGCAATCGCCGCCGCGCGGCGCACCGTGAGCGGGGTGTCCATGACCCGGACTTCGATCGTGCCGTACTCCGGCTTAGGGCGGATGTCCCAGTAGAAGTCCTTCATGCTATTGACGACGCCCGTGTCGCTCATTTTCGAAAAGTACGACTCGAAGTCGCGCCAGGTTTCGACGAAGGGCGCGCGTCCTGACAATGGAAAGGCGAACACGGAGTTCAGCCGCGCGGACTGGAAGCCCGTGTCCTTGCCCTGGACGTAGGGTGAGGAGGCTGACAGTGCTATCAGGTGCGGGATGTAGCGTGACAGCCCGTGCAGCAGGTAGAGCGCGACATCGGGGCCGGGGCAGCCGATATGGACATGCTGGCCGAACACCGTGAACTGTTTGGCGAGATAGCCATACAGGTCCGACAGGTAGTGAAAGCGCGGTTGATCGAAGATTCGGCGCTCGGTCCAGTCCTGGAAGCCATGTGTGCCGCCGCCGCAGATGCCGATGTTGAGCTTGCGCGCGGCATCGGTCAGCGCGCCGCGGAGGGCTTCGAGCTGCTCGAGGATTGCTGCGTGATCGTTGCAGACGTCGGTCGAGACCTCGATCATGGAGCAGGTCATCTCCGGCTTGACGTCTCCGGGCACCTCGCTGCGCGCCATCATCCGCAGCAGGTCTTCGGCCGAAGCGACGAGATCGTAATCATGCGTTCCGACCAGTTGCAGTTCGAGTTCGACGCCCATCGACAGCGCCCGTGACGGCGCAAAGGCTTCCAGGCTCATGAGGTTTCTCCAGTACGGGATTCACGGGCACGCACCAGCGCCCAGCGCGTGGCGATCGGCCCGAGCACGCTCAGCACAATCGTCATCGCCAGCACGACCGGCATCAGCCTGTCGCCGAATGCCGGATAGAGCTGGCGCACGTCTTCGGCCAGGAGCAGGGCCAGCACCGAGAGTGGCATGAGGGCGACACCGAGCGCGAGGCTCTTTCGCAGATCGAGCCCGCTGGCGGGGCCGAAGGCCATGGTTCCGCCGAGTTTGCCGAGTACGCGGGCGGCGATTGCCACCAGGGCCACCCCGACACCGGCAAACACTTGCCCCGATGTCGCCGCAGAACCGGCCAGCATGAAGGTGACGATCACGAGTACGCCACCGACGCTGCCGAACTGTTGCGGCCACAGATGGGGACGGGGGTCGTACCATTTGATCAGTGCGCCAGCAATAAGCGGCGCAAGGGCGGCCGGGAGCCGCAGCGCCGTAAGCACCGCGAGTGCTGCGAGCAGCAGTGCCACCGTAGCGACCAGTCCCTGTTCCGATGCGGGATCGACGACTTTGCGCAAGGCGGTATAGGCGCCGGCGATCAGCGCGCCGGCAAGTATCGACCCGACGAGCAGATACAACGGATGCAGCAGCGCAAGATGCCAGCCCCCGTGCACGCCGTGCAGGCCGCCGACGAGCAACTTGAACAGGATCACCGAGCAGGCGGCATTGAGTGCGCACAGGGCCAGCAGTCGATCGGTCGTCTGACCTGCGGCACGAAGCTCGCTCGTCACGTGCATCACGATGACCGGGGACGTTCCGACCGCGATGGCGGCGACCGCCAGCGCCAGCCCGCCGGTGGTGCCGATCGCCCACAGGGCACCGAAACTCAGGATGAAAGTGAGGGCAATTTCGGCGAGGCTGGTCGCGACGACCCATGGGTTGGCAGCGAACCATCGGAGGTCGAGGCGAATACCGAGTTCGAAGAGCAATAACGCGAGCGTCAGGTCGAGCACGCTGCGGTAGCTGGCCAGATCGCTCGCGTCGAACCACCCGAGCAGCAGGGGGCCGAGCACAAGTCCGGCGACCGCATAACCGGTCACGCGGGGCACGCCCAGCCGTCGCCCGGCCTCTCCCGTGAGCGCAGTCAATACCAGTGCGACAGCGACATGAAACAGCGCGCCAAAGCGCAAAGGCCACTCAGGCCAGATCAGCAAATCCATCAATGTAGTACCTCATGCCAGGCAAGCCGGAAGTCATTTCTCGTCTTCATGATAGACGGGGAGGACCCGCGGATGGCAGATTGAGGATTGTTACTGCATGTCTGCTTCTGAATGAGGGTGCAAAAAACCGGTCGCGTACGCGGATACCGAAGCAGGAATTGATGGCTGATTGATCAGTGATTTTTCGACGAAAATCGCAGTAATTGCGTACCGAACGGCGCGCAGGAACAATCCGGCGCGCCGTATTCAGTTGAAGATCAAAACGGCATTACCAACTTGAACCACGCCTTGTCGCCGCGGAAGCGGTTCTCGGCTTGGGTTTCGCGCTGCCAGTGCGCCATCAGCGTGGTCCCGCTCTTCATCGTGTAGCTGACGCTCGGTCCGATCGCGAAGGCCTCTCCCTTCCGTCCGGACGACCACGGACCGATGGCCGATGACAGCGTTTCGCCTTCGAGCTTGTCGTTGGTGGTCTGCTTCACGTAATAACCCGACAGACCGACGGCCCATGGGCCGATGCGCTTGCAGGCGGCGTAGTCGACGTGGAATTCGTCGCCTGACTCGTAGTCCATCTTCGGTGCGCCGGGGGCAGGGCGGAAGTCCTTGTTCTTCGCCTTGAAGTTGTACATGAACTTGCCGGACAGCTCCCAGCCGGCTTCCGACAGCCAGGTGACGGCGAACACCGGCTCCACGCTCCAGTAGTTGGCACCGATGCTTTTGCGCGGGTCGCCGGATTTGTATTCGCCGGTAGGGGCGTAGATATCCAGCGCCGCGACCCAGTGCAGGCTGCCAGCGTGCCAGGCGACGACCAGCGGCGAGAACACGACGTCGCCGAGGCCGGTAACCGTCTTGCTGGTGCCGCCGAGCTTCACCGTCTGGTGCACGATCGGCACGATCGCGTGCATCGCCCAGCTGCCGCCGAGGATCTGCGTCTCGGTGACCTTGACGTAGCGCAACGCATCGAACCACGCGGTGACGCCGGTGCCGGAAACCTTGTCGCCATCGCCGTCGCGCAACTTGCCGGAGTAATAGCCGAAGTAATTGATGAAATAGTTGCCCGGTGGGGGCAGCGCCCCGGCGTAGAAGTTTTCTCCGCCATTCGGGTACTGGTCGCCGCCTTCCTTGGCGAATGCGCCGCCGATCACCAGCCCGGACAGGGCTAACGCGACCCCGAGTTGCCTGAGTTTCATGTCTCCTCCTTGATGTAATTTTCGTGTGCACACTGCGATGCCTTCATTGGCTCGAATCGGGGCAAACCGCGCCCCTGGCCTCGGCCGGGCCATTCCGGATGCTGGGTCCTGTCTGCAGGAAGCTGCGCTCGGCGCCGTCGAGCACGAGGCAGGTGAGTACGCCGCTGTCGTAGGCGCCGGTGTCGATGCCGATGCGGTTGTGCCGGACTTCCGGTTCCGCTGCGATGCAGTGGCCATGTACGACGACCGCGCCGTGGTCCGCGTCGGAGCGCAGGAAGCGGTTGCGGATCCAGACCAGGTCGCGGTCGGACTGGCCTTCGAGCGGCACGCCGGGCAGGATTCCGGCATGGGCGAAGAAGTAGTCGCCCTCGCGGTGGCTGGTCACGAGACCGCGCAGGAAGGCGCGATGCTCGCGCGGCATCGCGGCGGACAGGCGGGCGCGTGCGGCGGCGAGTGCATCCGCGTCGCAGCTGCGTGGATCGCCGAGCGGGCCGCCGTAATGCGCCAGGGTGTCTGCGCCACCGTAGCCGAGCCAGTGCCGCCCGACGAACAGGTCGCCGTCGAGGAAGCGCAGCAGCAGTTCCTCGTGGTTGCCCTTCAGGGCGACGACGTCGAAGTTCTGCGCGACTCCCCGCGTGCCCCCCTGCGGTCGCCAGCCGATGACCCGATCGACGACGGCGCGCGAGTCGGGCCCGCGGCTGATGTAGTCGCCGAGGTAGACGAGCAGTCGCCGGCGCGCGGGCCGCAGCTTCGCATCCTGCTCGATGCCCTGATGGATGGCGTCGAGCAGGTCGATGCGGCCGTGGATGTCGCCGATTGCGTAGACCACCGTCCCGGGCGAGGTGCTGGCCGACGGCGCACGTTGCCCGGGGGGCGAACGGTGCTGGGTCCATTGCAGCTTCACGTGAGGGTGCGCCGCGATGCGTTCGAAGCGCCCGTCCTCATACCGGCCGGTTTACATGGAAGCGCTTGGCCTTCATGTCGAAGCGCGGCAGGATGTTGCGGCCGACGCTATGCACGCGCGGGCGGAAGGCCAGCACGGCATCGAGCCGCTCGGCGATCGAATGCACCACGCCGGGGTCGGCGCCGTCGCAGAGTTCGATCTCGATGTCCATTTCATCCATCTGCTTGATCTTGTTGACGGTGATACGGAACTCGTCGACCTCGGTGAACTTGCGGATGATGTTCTCGACACCGGCCGGGAACACATTCACGCCGCGCACGGTGACCATGTCGTCCGCGCGGCCGAGGATGCCGCCCTGGAAGCGCATGGACGTGCGGCCGCAGCTACAGGGGTCGGTGGTCACCTCGACCAGATCGCCGGTGCGGTAGCGCAGCAGCGGGAAGCCCCAGCGGCCCAGGTTGGTGATGACGAGTTCGCCGCGCTCTCCCGGTTTCACCGGCTGGCCGGTTTTCGGGTCGATCACTTCGGCGATGAACTCGCTTTCGATCAGGTGTGTGCCGCCCGGCTGCTTCTCGCATTCGAAGGAATGCGCGCCGATTTCCGAGGCGCCTGCATGGTCGAAGCATTTCGCCGACCAGGCGCCCTCGATGCGCGCCTTGGTCGCCGGGATGTTGGCGCCCGGCTCACCGGCATGGACGGTGGATTTCATCGACAGCGAGTTCATGTCGAAGCCGATCTCGCGCGCCACTTCGGCGAGCCGCAGGGCGTAAGTTGGCGTGCAGCACAGCACCGTCGCACCGGTTTCGCGCATCAGTTCAAGGCGTTGGGCGGAGTCGCGTCCGCCGCCCGGAATCATGACCGCGCCGAGTTTGCGCGCGCCTTCGAGCGCCGCCCAGAAGCCGATGAAGGGGCCGAACGCGAAGGCAAGGAACACCCGGTCGGATGCGTCGACCCCGGAACCGGCGAGCACATGCGCCCAGCACTTGCCCCACCAGTCCCACGAGTCGGCGGTGTCCAGTACCTTCAGCGGCACGCCGGTGGTGCCGGAGGTCTGGTGCAGGCGGACGTAGTCCTCGATGGGATACGTGAGGTTGGTGCCAAAGGGGGCGTTAGCTGCCTGGTCTTCCATCAGCTCGGATTTGGTCGTCAGCGGCAGGCGGGCGAGATCGTCGAGCGAGCGGATATCGCCCGGCTCGACGCCGGCCGCCTTCCACTTGTTGGTGTAGAACTGGTTCTTGCCCCACATCTCGCCCATCATCGCCTGCAGCTTTTGCACTTGCAGGGCGGCCAGCTGTTCGCGCGGGAGGGTTTCGGTGACTTGATCAAAATACGACATGGCGCTGTTTCCTTGTTTGAACGAGGCAAAGGGGGACCGTGCGCGGGGCTTTCGCGGTCGCGCAATTCCTGGCAATCGGTTGTGTGCAGCGATCCGCGCGGGGCGCGGAGATGCGGGGGGCTACCCGGGCGGGTCGAAAATGATTCGGCGCATGTCTATCTCCCCATCATTGTTCTGGCGCCCGTGCGGCGCCCCCATTTCCACGGGGCGGTCACTTCCTGGATGACTTTGAAAAACCAGTGGTCGATCGCGGCGCCGCCTTCGGGGGGACGCTGCATCGGCAACTGGCCCGGTGCAACAAGACATATCTCGCCGGCGTCGTCGCCCGCAACGGGTTCGCCGGCAAGCGAGTGGGCACGGTAGGCGAGGATCACGGCGCGCACGTCGGCTTGTGAATACACGCCGATGAGGCCGTCAACTGCGACTTCCAGTCCGCTTTCCTCGCGCGCCTCGCGAACCACCGCATCCTCCAGCGACTCGCCGAGTTCGACGTAACCGCCCGGCGGCGCCCAGTAGCCCGAGAGCGGATCGAGCTTGCGACGGATCAGCACGAGGTGCTCGGCGTGTTCGATGACCGCCAGCACGACCGGTGCCGGCTTGTGGAACGCGACGTAGTCGCAGGCGGGGCAGCTTTCGCGATCCCGTCCATGAACCGGCGCCATGCCGAGCGGCGTGCTGCATTGCGGACAGAACTGCATTGTCATGATCGTTCTCCAGAAGTGAGCCACGTCCCTTCAAGCGGCGGGATTGCTGGCCGGGCGAGCCGCTCGCCGGACGGCCTCGGCATGCTGCCGCCGACGTCGATCCGCAGCGCCACGCGATCGCCGTTCACGACGCCGAGCACCTCGCGTAGCGGCATCGGCGCAATGATCTCGACCTTGTCCTGCGGGTAGTCGTGCATGTCCGGCAGCACGAGCGCACCGGACAATCGCCCGGCAATCCGCACCGGGAAACACTTCGCCGCGCAGAACCCGGCAGCCGGTTCGATGTCGATGCCGCTCGCGGCGACGAGGATCCGACGCATCCGCGCCCACTCGGGGCCGTGCATGCGCAGGTTGAAGGTGCCCGGGCAGGGGACGAATCCGAGCTTCAGGCGGAATTCGTCCTGCACCCAGTCGATCGCCGTGAAGCGCGAGCCTTCACCGAGACCGCTGCAGGTGATGCCTGTCAGCTCGACGCAGGGGGCGGTCGCGGCCATCGTCGTGGTCCTGCGTTGAGGAGCGGAAGTCCGGACGCGGCGGCTGCCCCGCGTGATTGAGGCGATCATCATGGCGTCAGCGGGACTTCGCCAGTTCGCGCTCTTCGTTACCCGTCCAGCGGTTGAAGAGATCCGCTTCGATGTCGAACTGGTCGAGCACCTTCGTCACCGACTGGTTGATGATGTCGTCGATGGTCTTCGGACGGTGATAGAAGGCGGGCAGCGGCGGCACGAGCACTGCGCCGGTCTCGGTGACCTGCGTCATCAGCCGCAGATGGCCGAGATGCAGCGGTGTTTCGCGCAGCATCAGCACCAGCTTGCGACGTTCCTTGAGGGTCACGTCCGCGGCACGGATCAACAGGTTGGTGTTGAAGGAATTGGCAACTGCCGACAGCGTCTTGATCGAGCAGGGGGCGATGATCATGCCGGCGTGCTTGAAGGAGCCGCTCGCGATCGACGCGCCGACGTCGTTGTTGTCATGCACGCAGGCGGCGAGGCGCTTGACGTCGTTGATCGAGTAGTCGGTCTCATAGACGATCGTGCGCTTGGCCGAGTCCGACATCACGAGATCGGTCTCGACGCCGATGCGCTTGAGGGCTTCGAGGATGCGGATGCCGTAGATCGCACCGCTTGCACCGGAAATGCCGACGACAATTCTCATTTTGCGTTTCTCCGTTAACGAAGCATTGTTGCGACGAACTCTTGCGCCTTGGCCGCGGCTGCCGCGGGCAGGGTGACCTTGTCGAATTCGGGGCCGCTGCCGCGCGTGGCGACGAAGCCGGCCTTGGAGCCGGCACTGCTGCCGGCGGAGGAGGGGTCGATGACATAGCCTTCGGCACCGCTGATGATCACGGTGTCGCGTTCGGGCAGGTAGCGCGTCGCCATCGCCCACGCGATCTCGCGCGGGTCGCGGATATTCACGTCGTCGTCTACGACGGTGACCGTCTTCAGGCGGCGGTCCAGATTCAATGCGAGCATGATCAGCCGGCGCACTTCATGGCGCGCGCAGCCTTTCACGGCGACCGTGGCGGAGAAGCCGGCGGTGCCGCCGGTGAGCTCCAGATCGACGACACCGGCGACCAGAGCCTGCAATTGTCCGAGCAACTCGGTGCCAGCGGCGAGCGACAGTAGCGTGTCTACGTCGGCGGACCACGGGCACAGGCCGGGATAGATGAAGTTGTCGCGGTGGGTGACTGCCGTCACTTCGATGACGGGGCTGACGTTCGAGAAGTAATAGCCGGTGTTCTCGCCGAATGGTCCTTCCGTCTCGCGCACACCCGGCAGCACGCGGCCTTCGATGATGATCTCGGCGCGCGCCGGTACTTCGACGTCCACCGTCAGTGCGCGCACCAGTTCGACCGGCTCGCCGCGCAGCGCGCCGGCGATTGCCATCTTGTCCGGCCCGAGCGGGCCGCTGCGCACCACCGATGCGAGCAGCGTCGCCGGTTCGAGGCCCAGCGCAATCGCGACCTCCAGTGGCCGGCCGGCGGCTTCGGCGTTGGCGTGGAATTGCGACAGCGGCGGGTTCGCCAGCAGGATGCCGAGCCGCTTGCCGCCCTTCACCATCATGCGGTGGATGCCCATGCCGCGGCGCCCGGTCGCCGGGTCGGTGCACAGCACGACGCCGGTGGTGATGAAGGGGCCGGCGTCCTTTTCGTGGTGCGTGAGGATGGGCAGCAAGGACAGCAATGCGTCCGGCGACCTATGCACGACTTCCTGCACCGGCGCGCTGCCCTTCGCGATGACCGGCGCAAGCGCGCGTCCCTTGTTCTCCAGCCAGGTCTGCGCGAGACGTTCCTCGGTCGTGCCGAGCGCCAGCGCCATGCGGCGGCGGTTTGCGATCAGGTTGCCGGCGACGCGCGCGCCGGGGTAGCCGGCAAGGTTCTCGAACAGCACCGCCGGGGCATCCGCCGGCAGGCTGCGCAGCACGGCCGCGATCTCGAACTTCGGATCGAATTCCTGCCGCACGTGCAGCAAGTCGTCGCCGAGGTCGGAGAGAAACGCGCGCAAGTCTGGATACGCCATCGTCTTTCGAGTCCTGTCCTTGTTCTTGTGCCGGCCGGGCAGGCCATCCAGGCGCTGCCCGGTTTCGGTCGCTTGCTTACAGATACCGTGCCGGCATGCGCTGCACCTGCTCGATGACGCGGATCGAGAACTTCCGGTCACTGAGCTGGCCGCGGCCCATGCGCACCTGCAGCCGGTCGGCGAACTTGTCGAGCGTGCCCGACACCTCCGCCTTCACGCGCTGATAGGTATATTTGTGGATGCCCGGGTTGAGGGTGCGGATCGTCAGTTCCAGCTCCTTGCCCTCGGCCAGCTCCCCGAGATCCATTACGAACACTTCCCATTGATTAGCCATGACCGCTCCTTATTTCCTGCCGCGAAAGCCGTAGTCGGCCCAGTTGTTCAGGACCTTTTCCTGGATGTCCTTCGTGTAGACGTTCTTGAAGCTGACGACCGTCGGCACGTCGTTGGTCTTGTCCCAGTCGACCGGCCACAGGCAGTCGAACAGCACTTGCGAGCCGATCGAATACTTGCGGTCGTGCGGCGTCGCGTGCGGATACAGCGCGGTGCCGGTAGTGTTCTTGAACACGTGGATGCCGCGCTCCGGATTGCAGCGCGTGCAGAACGCGTGATAGACCTCGTCCCAGTTGAAGATGTCGGTCTGGTCATCGACCACCATCACCATGTGGAACCACGGTCCGAGCTTGCTGCCGAAGGCAAGCTGCGCGATCTGCATCGCGATGCCCGCGTAGGTCGGCTTCACGCCGACGATCATCATGTGGTGCGTCGAACGCGGGTGCATGTACACGCCGGTCACCGGAATGCCCTGGCTCTTCAGCAGCTTCTCGAGTTCCAGGCCGAGCGAGAACGAACGCAGCAGCTGCCCCTCGTCCTGCGGCACGCCCATATTCGAGATCGTCATCGTCGCGTTGTTGCGATAGGTGATCGCATCGACGCGGAAGGTGACGCGGAAGTCGCGCGGGCTGGTGCGGTAACCGGTGTATTCGCCGAACGGACCTTCCTCGACCTTGTAGTCGGGCAGGATCATCCCCTCGATGATGATCTCGGCGTCGGCCGGCACTTCGAGGTCATTGGTCTCGCATTTGACCAGCCGTACCGGCTCGCCCGACAGCATGCCGGTGAGTTCCGGCTCGGGAATCGGGGAGGGCGCGCACGCGGCCATCGCGGCCAGCGGCGACAGGCCGATCGCGGTCGCGAACGGGCAGCCTTCGCCGCGCGGCAGGTAGTAATCGGTCAGCGTCTTGCCAAGGTCGGAGAACGGAAACACCGCGCCCGACATCGTGCGGCCGTCCCACATCATCTGCCGGTACATGCCCCAGTTCACGTCGCCGCGCACCGGATGCTTGGTGATGACCCCGTGCCAGGTGCCGACATATCGGCCGCCGTCGCCGTCATGCACCAGCGGCACCGGCAGCTTGCACAGGTCGACGTCGTCGCCGAGCAGGATGTTCTCCTTGCACGGCGCGTCGCGCTTGTCGATGATGACCGGGGCGATCGGCTCGCTGTTGGTGCGCTTGAGGTATTCCGCGCCGATCTGCGGCAGCGTCGAGGACGGGTCCATGCCGAGCGCGATCGCCATGCGGCGGTACGTCGACAGCGGCGCGCCAAAGTAGCTGAAGCCGGGGTAGTCCTTGATGTTCTCCATGAACGGGGCGGCTTCGCCGAGTTCGCAGACACGGCGCACGATCGCGCCGGCCTCGTTGTCCCAGTCCACTTCCTGCTGGATGCGCACGGCGTCGCCGGACTTCACGCAGGCCTCGATGAATTCGCGGTTGCTTTTCGGTGCTGAAATCTTTCCCACGTCGATCTCCTTGCTTGTGACGGAATTAGTTCGAAATCAGTGGATCTTCGAGAGCACGGCGTCCCACTTGCCCTGTGCTTTCAGGATCATTTCGGCGACCTCGCGCACCGCGCCGTGGCCACCGCGCGCGGTCGTCACGTAGGCAGCGGCTTCCTTGACGTCGGCCACCGCATCGCCGACCGCCACCGGCAGGCCGACGCGCTTCATCATCGACAGATCGACCAAGTCGTCGCCGACGTAGCACACCTCGGCGTCGGAGATATTCAGCTCCTCCAGCATCTGCGCGTAGGGCTCGGTCTTCTTCTTGATGCCCTCGTAAAAGCGCTTGATCTTCAGCTCCTCGGCACGATGGCGCACTGCGCCGGACTTCTTCGACGTGATGATCGCGACGTCGATGCCGCACAGCTGCAGCACGATCACGCCCATGCCATCCTTGATGTCGAAGTTGCGCGACTCGACGCCGTCGTCATTGATGACGATGCGGCCGTCGGTCATCACGCCGTCGACGTCCAGGATCACCAGCTTGATGTTCTTGGCCTGTTCCATGTCTCCAGATCCCTTGTGAGTGGTGTGTTTGCGTTGTTAGCGGGCGGTTTCAGCCGATGCCATACTCGTGCCAGCGGGCGCGGATCTTCGCCAGCATCTCGTCATCCATGCGCGCCTCGACCGGCTTCTGCTTCCATTCATACGGAATGCAGGCATCCATCAGGATGCGCGAGGTCGTGAGCTTGTCGCTGTCGGGATCGAGGGCCGGATCGAGCGGCGTCGAGCGGCCGCGCTTGATCAGTTCGGTGCCGCGCATCGGGTCGTAGCGGCACGACAGCGCCCAGAACACGCGCTGCAGGTCGTCGGCCTGGATGTCCTCATCCACCGTGATGACGCCCTTGATGCCGTAGCTGCCGGTGTTGCTGCCGATCACCGCGTCGGCGACCTGGCGCGAGTGGCCCGGATAGGACTGCTTCACCGACACCACCGCCCAGAAACGCCCCGCCGATTCCGGCAACACGCACACCGAGCTGATGCCGGGCACGCGCATCTGCTCCAGCTCCGTCCACAAGGTAGCGGTGCGCGTGAAGGCGAGCAGCATATGCACGTCGGTCACCGGGCGTCCCTGGCCAGTCGCCCACAGGATCGGGTTGTTGCGGTGCAGGATCTGCTGCACTTCCAACACCGGCTTGGGGATCGGCTTGTGCAACTCGTCGGTGTAATAGCCGGTGTATTCGGCGAACGGGCCTTCCGGCAGGAAGTTGTTCGGATCGATCTCGCCTTCGAGCACGATCTCCGCGCCCGCCGGCACCGGCAAACCGGTCAGCGGCGCCATCAGAAATTCCGCCTGCTGGCCGCGCACTGTGCCGGTGATGTCGAAGTCGCTGGCGCCCTTGTGCATCAGCGTGCCGGCCATGAAAATCAGCGGGTCGCAGCCGATGATCGCCGCCGCGGGCATCTTCTTGCCCATCTTCGCGTACTTCTTCATGATCCGCTCGCCGCGCTTGCCCGGCAGGATCTGCACGCCGCAGCGCTTGTCGTCGAGCATCTGCATGCGATACGTGCCGAGGTTCACCTCGCCGGTCTCGGGATCGCGCAGCACCACCGACACCATCGTGCCGATGTAGCGTCCGCCGTCGAGCGGGAAGAACTTCGGCACCGGGAACATGTTGAGATCGACCTTGTTGCCGCTCAGCACGTTTTCCAGCACCGGACCGTCCTTCACTTCCTTCGCCTTGATCAGGCCTTCGGAGGTGATGGTCTTCTTCATCCACTGCTGCGCGGACTGGCACAGCGTCAGGTCGTGCGGCAGGCCGAGCATGATCGCCAGGCGCTTGGTCGTCGCGAACGCCCCGGTGAACACCGGCGTGTCGTAGCCCTTGACGCTCTCGAACAGCAGCGCCGGGCCCTTCTTCTCCTCGGTCAGCTTGGAAACGTGCGAGATCTCCAGATTCCAGTCGACTTCGGTGGTAACGCGCTTCAATTCATGCGCTTCGGCGCACTGATTGATGAAATATCTCAGGTCCATTCGGAATGCTCCTGGGTGGAAAGGGGAAAGAGAAAAGGGGAAACGGAAAGTGGTCTGGGGCGGAAGGTCGAAGGCGGACTAGTGCGTCGCCTGCACGGATTCGATGACTTCGTAGCCGGCGTCCGCGAGCGCGCGGATCACGTCCGCGGTGTCCGCGATGTGGAAGCGGATGATCACCTTCCGTTCCTGGTCACCGGGTGCAGCGCCCTTGGGGCCCGTGTTGATCGGATAGATCGCGTGCACCTCGGCGCCGCTGCCCTCGACGATGTCGGTGATGCGGCCGATGGTGCCCGGCCGGATACGCATCGGCGCCAGCGTCACGCCGCTGCGTTTCTCCCAGGCACCGAGAAAGTGCGCCGCCAGCGAAAACATCTCGATCGCCGAGATCATGCCGACGACGTTGCCGCGATCCATCACCGGCAACTGTCCGACGCCGTGCTGCTGTCCGACCTGGAGGCAGTGCTCCATCGTGTCGTTGGCGTCGATCGTCGCCGGGTTGCGGACCATGATGTCCTTCACCTTGACGTGGTTCGAGAAGTAGTTCAGTTCGTCCGGGTTCTGGCTGCGCAGCGCTGCGTGTGCGGCGCGCAGGCAGCCCGCGCGGGTGATCAGGCCGCGCAGGCGCCCGTCATCGACAACCGGCAGCGCATGCAGGTTGGTTTCGGAAAGGATCTGCTTGGCCTCGGACAGCAGCGTGTTGCTGCCGAGCACCGTGGGATTGGTCTGCATCCAGTTGCGTACGATCACTTTGCCTTCTCCTATGCGAGCCGCTTGCCGACGAGCAGGCTCGACACGATGTAGTCCATCGCAGAGCTGGCGCCGGTAGTGGCGGGGGCCTTCTGCTTGTTGCTCCAGATCGTTTCGGGGCGCGCCTGGAGCACGAAGATGTTTCCGCCGACCGGCAGGTTCTTGTCGATCGCCCACTCGATGTCCATCGGGCGGCCGTAGTGCTTCTCGATCTTCTTGGCCATCCACGCGAGTTCGGTGATCTCGTCGTCGAGGATCGACTGGATGTTCTGGCGCTCGGCCGGCACTTCCATCGCCACCGACTTCTGCGTCTTCAGGTCGGCCGTGTAGCAGACCTCCTTCTTCGAGATCGTGCGATCGATGATGTCGAGCGTGACCTTGTTGACGACGAAGTTGTCCGGCGTCACCTCGCCCGACACCACCGATTCGCCGAAGCCGAAGTTCGAGTCGATGACGATCACCGAACGGTCGCCGGTTGCCGGATGCACGGTGAACATCACCCCGGCGGTGTAGGCGTTCGCCATCTTCTGGATGCCGACGCTGATCGCCACCTGCTCGTGCGGGAAGCCCATCCTGATGCGGTAGGCGATCGCCCGCGCCGTGTACAGGCTGGAAATGCAGCGCCGCACGTGATGCATCACATCGTCGATGCCGCGAATCCACAGGTAGGTGTCCTGCTGGCCGGCGAAGCTCGCGCCCGGCAGATCCTCGGCCGTCGCGCTGGAGCGCACCGCAACCGGCACGGCCGGCATGTAGCAACGCACCGACAACTTGCGGTAGGCCTCGGCGATCAGATCCTCCAGCTCGATCGACATCGGCCGCGACTCGATCATTTCGCGGATTGTGCGGGAGGCCTCCTCGAGCTTGTCCATGTCATCGTGGTCGAGGCCGTCGAGCAGGCCGCCGATCTCGGCCAGGATGCCGGCCTCCTGCATGAAGTCCGCATAGCCGTGCGTCGTCAGCGCGAAACCCGGCGGCACCCGCACGCCGGCGTTGATGAGTTCGCCGAGGGACGAGCACTTGCCGCCGACGAGGGCCACGGAGTCCTTGTTGCACTCCTCGAAGAAGCACACCTTCGGTGCCCGGCGGTCGATCTCCGGGCCGAGACGGGATTCATCAATCATGAACGCGGTTCCCATTGTTTATCCCCCTCACTGGACGATCGAGATCACGCCCGAAGAACCATCGACCCGCAGCGTCATGCCGGTCTTGATCACGCGGGTGGATAGGCCGGTGCCGACGACTGCCGGCATGCCGTACTCGCGGCATACGATCGCGGCATGGCTCATGACGCCGCCGACATCGGTGACGCAGGCCTTGATCTTCGCGAAGGCCGGCGCCCAGGACGGCGAAGTGGTGGGGGCGACGAGAATCTCGCCTTCCTGCAGGTCGCGGATGTCTTCGGCACTGCGGCACACGCGCGCCTTGCCCTCGACGAGGCCGGGGCTGGCCGCGAAACCCTTCAGTTCGGTGATGCTGTCCGGGTCGGCGACGCCTTGCACGTCGGACCACGCCGACAGGGAACTGTTGGTGACGCCCCACAGCACGATCGTGAAGGGCTCCTGGATCACCTCCGGCGCAATGCCGATCGCGGGCGGCGGGCTCCACTCGCGGAACTTCTGCATCACGCCCTTGCGCCACTCGATCTCGGCCGGCCACGTCGCCGTGCCACGCGGCGTCACGCCGGTCGCCCACGCCGTGACGATGTCCCACAGCGCCTGCTTGATCTCGTCGCGACGCAGGTACCAGACGTCCTCGATCTCCTTGATCACGCCGTGTTCCTGCATGATCGCCGCGACCTCGCGCATCTTGTTCCAGAACACCGAATGGAACCAATGCTCGACGTAGAACAGATGATTCTCGACATACGGGAATACCGTCTTCGCGCAGCCGAGCAACTCGTCGAACTGCTTGCGGTCGTCGTCGTTGTCGATCAGGTCGCGGTACTCGGCGGTAATGCGGTCGCGTTCGGCACGCACCGCTTCCATCGGCCGGTCGATCGAAACCCCTTCGCGGATCTTGCCGATATACGTCTGGATGCCGTCGAGGGGGATGTTGAGGTTGTCGTTCCAGCTGCGGTCGTTGTGGAACCAGCCCGTGCCCGACGAGATGTTGAACCACGGGTAACGTGCCTTCTCGAACGCCGCGAGCCACTCGTCGCCATGGCGGCGGTTCGCCAGCGCCGCCTTCACGTCCTCCCATTCGCGATGACCGGCGACAATGTCATCGACTTCCAGCTTGACCGCCTTCTTCGCCAGTTCCTTCAGTTCGTCGTCCGGCCGGTACATGATCACGTCGATGCCCGAGATCATCTGTGTCACGCGCTGCATCGGGATGTTCGGGAACAGCTTCTGCGTGAAGTCCATGAAGAACACGTAGGCCGCGTAGCCCAGGTTCAGGAACTCGAAGTGGTACTGCCAGCACTTGATGCCGAGATTGATCAGGTCGTCGTAGTTCTTCAGCAGGTGATAGCCCTTCGACTCGCCGATGCCGTCGGTGACGACGCTCAGGTCCTCGACATCGGGCAGGCGCGGGATCTCGAGCGCCTCGAGTTCGGCGATAGTGGCCTCCATCTTGAGCTTCCACTTCGCCTCGAGCGCGTCCCAGTTCTTGTAGTAGTAACCGGCGCGCTCCATGAAATTCGGCACGCGCTTGCCGATTTCTTCCGGATCCTTCACCGGCACCGGAGAGATATAGACGTAGCCGTTGATGATGCGGTGATCGACGCCACGCACCGGCGGCACCTGGAAGATGCGGTTGTTGAACTGCGACAGCGCCAGATACCAGGCCTCGTCCCAGATCGTGTCGAATGGGTAAAGCGGCTCCGGGTAATGCAAGCCGTCGTAGAACCAGAAGGTCTCCTTCTCGTACTGGTTGCGCTTCGGATCATCGGTGACGAACTGGTACTGGTACGGATACATCCGCTCCCAGCCTTCGGTCCCGGGAATCGTCTTGCCCTTGATGTCGTGCGGAACAGGAAACTTCATCTGATGCCCCCTCCTTGATATCGCGGTTTTTTTCGGTAAGGCCGGACAGGTTTCACGACCGGTTGCGGGACAACAATCGCAAGCGCTGTGCCACGGTGTTGTGATGCAGTGCCGCAATCAGCCGTGCAACAAGGACCGGCAGATGCTTGAAATCGGCGTAAGCACAGGCCCGTCCGGGGATTAATGCAGGCGCAAAAAAATGCCGAAAATTGATGGCTTCAGCCGGTATTCAGCGAAATCCGTGGGTCTTCGCCGTCCATCGCGAAGTGATCATTTGATGAGGTTTGCCGCCGCCGATCCTGTCAATTGATCATTTGGTGAACCGACGTTTCGGCGTCCTTATTTACGCTTGAAATGCGGCATTTCCAATCGTTTGATATTGATCAATACGGGCGGCAGAAGCGACGCGTACAAGGATTGGTCCAGGAGGAGGGCTAGGCCATGACCAAGCTCCAGAACAAAGTGCGTATCCAGGGCGACGACCTCAGAGCGCGCATACATTTCTGTGCCGACACCGGCCAGATCTGGCTACACGAACACCGCATGCTCCTTGTGCACGCCGAGGCGCAAGCCTCGCTGCGCAAGGAAATCATCGACACGCTCGGCATGCCGCGTGCGCGTGGCCTGTTGCTGCGCATGGGTTACGCGTCCGGCGTGCGCGACGCCGAACTCGTGCGTACGCGCATGCCCGAACTCAGCGACGCCGACGCATTCATGACCGGGCCGCAACTGCACTCGCTCGAAGGTATCGTCGGCGTGTCCCCGATCCGCGTCGAAGTCGACCGTGCCGCCGGCGAGTTCTACGGCGAATTCCGCTGGATCAATTCGTGGGAAGGCCAGTCGCACAAACGCCAGTTCGGCACCCATTCCGAACCGGTATGCTGGACTCAGATCGGCTACGCCTGCGGCTACGCATCGGCCTTCATGGGCCGTTCGATCCTGTTCAAGGAAGTCGAATGCGTCGGCATGGGTGACGAAAGTTGCCGTATCGTCGGCAAACCGATCGAGGAATGGGAGGACGCCGACGAGCACATGCGCTTCTTCACGCCCGAATCCATCGCCGACCAGTTGATCGACCTGCAGACCCAGGTGCTGCAACTGCGCTCGACCATTGGCGAAAAGGAAAAACTGCCGGCGGACATGATCGGCAAATCACCGGGCTTCCGCACCGCGCTCGATCTGCTGAAACAGGCGGCGGGCGGACAGATCACCGTGCTGCTGCTCGGCGAAACCGGCGTCGGCAAGGAACTGTTCGCCCGTGCACTGCACGAGATGAGCAGTCGCCGCGATCGCCCCCTGGTTGCGATCAACTGCGCCGCGATCCCGCATGACCTCGTCGAATCGGAGCTCTTCGGCGTCGAGAAGGGCGCCTACACCGGCGCGCTCGTCTCGCGTCCCGGCCGCTTCGAGCGCGCCGACGGCGGCACCCTGTTTCTCGATGAGATTGGCGACCTGCCGATGACCGCGCAAAGCAAGCTGTTGCGCGTGCTGCAGGAGGGCGAGGTGGAACGCCTGGGGGACGACAAGATCCGCAAGATCAATGTGCGCCTCGTCGCGGCAACCAACGCCGGCCTGCAGCAACTGGTCAAGGAAGGCCGCTTTCGCGCCGACCTTTACTATCGCCTCAACGCGTTCCAGATCAACATTCCGGCGCTGCGCGAACGCAAGGAAGACATCTCGCCGATGGCAAAGCACTTCCTGGAAAAATACACTGCCATCAACGGCAAGAAACTGCTCGGCTTCACCGACAAGGCGAAAAAGGCGCTGGTCGGCTATTCGTGGCCCGGCAACATTCGTGAGCTGCAGAATACCGTCGAGCGCGGCGTGATCCTCGCCCCCAATGGTGGACGCATCGAAGTCGAGCACCTGTTTCTCGCCTGCGCCGACGACGATACCCGCGAGGTCGGACTCGATGCGGACGGCAAACTCGACATCGGCGGATCCGATACCGGCCGCGCCTTGTGTGACGCCGTCTGCAATGGCGCGATGACGCTCGATCAGGTCGAAGCCATGCTGCTGGAGGCAGCGATGGACAAGGCCCGCGGCAATCTGTCGTCCGCTGCGCGCATGCTCGGCCTGACCCGCCCGCAACTCGCCTATCGACTGAAACGCCTGCACGAGGACGGTGGCGTCCGATCCGATGCCACGGCGGCCCAACCCTCTTCGGATGGCGCCTGATCGTGGACGCGTTGCACGAGCGGGCCCTGGCCTATCTTCGAGATCATCACGTCATGACGCTCGCCACACGGGGAGAGGAGGGCATCTGGGCGTCTGCCGTGTTTTACGTCAATGATAGTTTCACACTGTATTTCCTGTCCTCACCAGCAAGCAGGCACAGCCAGAACTTCGCTGTGGACGGGCGGCTCGCGGTGACGATCCAGGAAGACTGTGCCGACTGGCCGCAGATCAAGGGCGTGCAGGCGGAAGGAGGCGTAACCGAGATCTCCGGCGATGAGGAACGCCACGCACGCGCTCTGTACGGCGACAAATACCCGGTAGTCGGCAAGCTGGCCCGTGCGCCGGCCGCGATCGTCAAGGCGATGGCGAAGGTACGCTGGTACCGCTTCGCGCCGGAACGCCTGTACTTCATCGACAACTCCGTCGGCTTCGGCCATCGCGACGAGATAGACTGCCGCGCACTGACTACGGTGCAAGCCCCCGCAGCAGGAAGGTGAGGCCCTGCGTTGCGACGGGCAGGCTGCCGAGCCCCCGGCATTGGCTCAGTTCTGTCTCACCAGCTCGCCTGTCGCCGGCGCCAGCGCAAGGGCGGCTGCGTTCATTCGCCGCTCGATCCCACGCAGCGACCACGCGGCGAGCACGCCGATGCTTGCCAGCACCGGAATCAGCCAGCGTCCGCCATCCCACCCACCGAGGGACGTGGCCAGTGCGGCGATGGCGGGTACGCCAACAAAGGAACCAAGGTTCGAACACTGCATCACGATGCCGTTTCCCACCGCGATTTCCGCCGGCTCGCACGCGTGAAACGGGATGCCTGCCATGACCGTCGCAGGTAGCGCGCCGGCCGCGCCGCAGGCGATGATCGCTGCAATGGAGCGCAGGGTCGGATCGAAACCCGCGGAGAACACGAACCACCCCAGTACGCCCAGCATGATTTGAACGCCGGCGAGCAAGCCCCAGCGCGGCACGTCCTGTGCCGCCCAGTAGCTTGCACTGAGGTTGCCGCCGATGTTCGCGGCGACCGCAATTGCAGTCAGCCAGGCTGCACCGCGCGGCGTGTAGCCCATATGCTCGACTGCAAAAGAGGGCAGCCACGTGGCAAGCATGAACCATATTGCGGAATAGCAGCAGAAGCATGCCCCCATCAACCATGGGCCGGGCCGGAACAGGCGCGTCTGCGTCACCTTCAGCATCCGGCCGGGCGACGCATCATCCGGCGCCGCGAGGCGCCGACGCAGACCGAGCGCCACGATGATGCACGCCACGATCGCTCCGGAGTTCCACCACCACAGACCGCGCCAGCCATAGCGTTCGAGAAGGAGCGGCGCGACCGTCATCATCGCCGCCATGCCGACGGGCATGTAGCAACTCCATAACGACAGCACCGACCGTCGCCGCGCCGGGTCATGCGCGAGCGCGGCGGCAATCAGCGACGGCGCCGACACCACGACGAGCACGAAACCCAAGCCTTCGAAGACGCGGGAACCGATCAGGAACGCGCCGACGGTCGCTTCCGCGCCAAGCGCCGAGCCCAGCGCCAGCAGGATCAGCCCCCACAACAATCCGCGTTGCGCACCAAATCGTGCCATCCAGACGCCGACAGCGACGCCCAGCGTTGCGGTCATGGCATTGATTGCCGTGGCCATCCAACCCGCCTGCACCAGGCTGAGCAACAGATCCTCACGCACCGCGTGAATCGCGGGAGGCACCTTGCCGATCTGTGCGGCTGCCAGACAGCCGGCAAGCAGCGCGAGCAAAATCGTACCGGTGATTGTCTTCATCGTTTGTCGTGGCTCCCGAGTTCGCATGGCCGTGGCGCAGCGGTTACGCGCATAGAAAACCGTGCGTCACGTCCATCGATTCATCATTGCGTAAACGATGGAGTGCAAACAATCAGAAGTCAAGCAACGTATTGGGCCGGTGTCCACACGAAGGACGTCTAGCCGAAAATCCGCAACGCACGCGGGATTCTTTGAGTGCCTCGGGAGTGCTTTGAATCTATAGTTCGCGGGTAGCCCGTTCACACACGAAGCGAGTCTTTTGCGGGAGTCCGGAATGGATCGACCGACTGGTCTGCGTACCTGTCTTTACGGTGAAGAGCAGCTCGCGAATGTCGTTGACGGCATGGCGTGCCAGCTTGCGGCGCGACTGGATCGGGCAACGCCGCTCGCCGTGATCGGCATCCTGCGGCGCGGGGCGCCGCTCGCGGAGCGCCTTACGGCCGCCCTGACAGCAAACCATCAATTCGCGCCGCCGCTCCGGCTGGATCTCTCGATCAAACGCTACGCGGACGATCTGACGCTGCTACACCCGGAAACCCGATTCGTCGAAAACATCGAGCATCGCGCCGTGGAACTGACCGGCTATACGGTCGTGGTCGTGGACGACGTCCTATACACGGGGAATTCGTTGCTGCGTGCGGTCGCGTATCTGGCACAGAAACAGCCGCATCGGATTCTCGTCGCGACGCTCGCGGACCGCTGTGTGACTCGCCTGCCGATTCACGCCGACGTCGTCGGTGTGCGTCTCGAGGTCGCGCCCCCGGACATCATCGAATGCAACGTGCCCCCGTATGAGCCCACATTCCGTATCGAATTGCTGCAAATGGAGCGCAAGCAGGGCGTGGTCAGCGCCTGAGCGCAACATGCCGGCGAGCGCGGGCGGAAAGCTGAGCGGGGAATGGGCCTGAGGATAAGGCCCGGGAACAGCCGGCGATGCGTGGCGGGGGGCGAGTTTCACCCCCCGCGGATACGCTATTTCCCTGACGCTGTTCAGGCGGCCTTCTTGGAAGCCTTGGTGGTGGCGGCGGTCGCCGCCAGCATCGGTTGCAGCGCGCTGTTGGCGGCGGCGAGGTTGGTTTCCGTGACGTCGCGCGTGGTCTTGACGAAGTTCTCGTAGGCTGCGCTGGCGTTGCTCATCGCCGTCTTCATTGCGGCGACGAAGTCCGAGCTGCCGGCGGGAGCCGTCTTGGCGACGTTGTCCAGAAACTCGCTGACGCCGTGCGACATTTGGGTCAGCTGCTGCGTGCCGAATGCGGCGATGTCGCCCTGGGTCTGGATGGCCAGATCGTTCACGCTACGGAAGTATTCGGCGGCCTGTTCCAGCGACTTTCCCTGGGCGCTCATGCGCGACGCGAATTGCTCCTGCAGGTCGCCCTCGAACACCGGCACGGCGTTCGCCGAGGCGTAGGCGCACAGGTTGCGCGCCGCGTCGAGGTTCAGCGCAAGAAGTCGCTCCGATGCCCCGAAGACGATGTCGGCCAGCGACTGGAAGGCCTCGGCGTTGCTGTTTGCGGCCTTGGCGAGTTTTTGTACGGATGCGAATGCGTTCATTGCGTGTTCTCCTCTTGATATTGTTGGGGTGTCTGATGTCGGGCCGATCTACGTCGGTCCGACGCTGTACGTTATGGTCCGCGAATGCTACGTTGCTTGGAATGTCGCGGACATACACCGTTCAGCGTGTATTGACTACCGGATTGCGGGTAGATCAGGGCGGCTGACGAGATCAGCCGGATATGGTGGTGAGGCCACTGCGAATGGCATATTTCGTCAGCTCCGCAACACTATGCAAATCAAGTTTTCGCATGATGTTGCGGCGATGCACCTCGACGGTCGACGCGGCCAGGTGCAGGCGCTCGGCGATGCGCCCGGACGTGTGACCTTCGGCGATCAACTGCAAAACCTGCCGTTCGCGCGCCGTAATGCGCGGGGACGAGGTGTCGCGCGGCGCATTGTCGAGCAGGGCGCTGGTAACCGTTGCGCCGACATCGGGGCACAGGTAGGTCTTGCCGACGTGCACGGTGTGAATGGCACGCAGCAACTCCTCGCCGGCTTCTGCCTTGGTGACATAGCCGCGCGCCCCGGCGTTGAGCAGATCGAGGACGAATTGCCGATCGGAAAATGCCGACAGCCCGATCACTTTGATGTTCCGTCGCAGCGCGAGCAGGCGCCGCGTCGCTTCGATACCGTTCATCGCCGGCATGCCGATGTCGATACAGACGATATCAACGGGCTGCGCGCCCACCAGCGCCAGCAGCTCCTCGCCATTGCTGGCGACACCGACCACTTCGATATCCGGTTCCTTTTCCAGCAGTGCACGCAATGCGTGCAGGAACATCTGGTGATCATCGGCAAGGACCATGCGGATGCGCGGGCTCATGATGTGCCCGTCCCCGGCGCGAAATCCTCGACAACGGCGCGCTGCCGCGACGCGACGCGCCGGATGCAACCCGCGTCGTGATCGAAAGTGACCTTGATCTCGGTGCCTGCCTGCGGGTGGGAGCGCAAGGTAAAGCGACCGCCGGCAAATTCGGCGCGTTCCTTCATCGTGATCAGGCCCAAGCCTGGTGTAGCACCGCGCTCGCCCAGCTGCAGCGGCTGGAAGCCGACGCCGTCATCGGAGATCTGCATCAGTAGTTGCGCGTCACCGTTTGCGAGACGAACCTCGATGCGCCTCGCGTTTGCGTGCTTGGCGCAGTTGGTGAGGGCTTCCTGGGCAATGCGGAACAGCAACGACTGGACGTTGGGCGACAGTTGCAGGTCGAAATCCGCGGTGTCCAGGCGTACGTCGATTCCCGTTCGCTGGCCGAATTGCTGGGCGTAATCCTGCAGCGCCGGGATCAGGCCGGCGTAATCGAGTGTCGCGGGGCGCAAATTCGTGCAGATGTCGCGGATGCCCTTGGTGGTGTCCATCAGCAGCGCCTGGGCGTCGTCGAGCAGCGGTTCAAGTTCGGCGAGCACGGATTGGGGCAAGGCCCGCGCAAGGTTGGCCAGCGTCAGCTGCAGGGCTGCCAGGTTGGGGCTGGCACGGTCGTGCAGCTCCGCTGCGAGCATGCGCCGTTCCCGCTCCTGCACATCGACCATATGGCGCGACAGTTCCGCCAGCCGCGCACTATGGGCCGCACGTTCATGTTCGAGCAGTTTGCGGTCGGAATTGTCCGATACCACGGTGCGGCTGGCGACGAAGTTGCCTTCGGGATCGAAGATCGCCGTCGAACTGAGCAATACCGGTAGTACCGTACCATCCTTGCGCAACAGTTCGATGTCCATGTTGCGCAGCACACCACTCCGCTTGAACGCGCGGAAAATCTGACCAAACAAGGGACGACTGGCGGCGCTGAACAGGTCGGTTGCGACCATGCGGCCGACGACTTCCTCGCGTGTGTAGCCTAGCCAACGCAGTTGCGTGGCGTTGATGCGGATGATGTGACCGTCGGCATCGAGCGAGTAATAACCGCAGGGAGCATTCTCGTAGAGATCCTCGACCTCGTTCCGCTTGCGCAGCAGCGCTTCTTCCGCCTCCTTGCGTTCGGTGATGTCCTGAGTGGTGCCGTAGAGCTTGAAGACGCGTCCGCCGGCGTCCCTGACGGGGACGATCGTCGTCGCATGGTAACGCCGTGCGCCCGACGGCAGCCACACCATCTGCTCCAGTTCCCTGCGGTCGCCGGTGTCGATGGCGTGCCAGAAGGCGCTGCGCGTGTGTTCCAGTGTTTCGGGCGAATAATAGGCCAGCACCTCGTTGAGGTCGGGCGTGCCGATCGCTACGGGGCGCTCGAACAGACGGAAGAGTTGCGGGGACCAGCTCATCGCGCCCGTGTCGCGGTCGAGTTCCCAGTCGCCCATCCGGCCAACCGATTGCGCCTCATGCAGACGCGCCTCGCTCGCTCGCAAGGCTTGCTCTACGTCGTGGCTTTCGGCTATATCCCGGGTCATGGTCGCTTCATCACTTGCGCACTGCTGCCGCGCGCGCAATAACGCGCCGACACACCAACTTGCCGTCGAACGCGGGGCTCAGGACGTGCGTGGCAACTGGCAGCGCAGAGATAGTGATTATCACTTTCATTGTAGTCAATCGGGGGACATATGCCTCTGTGCATCCCTCGACCCCGCGTCGTGATACCGGGGCGTTAGCTAGGGCGCGGGGATTGATTGCCTGGGGATCGCACGCAGTCCCGGGAAGACAGTCGTCATGAAGCCGGGCGATCATACCGGCGAGGATTGGGGCCACCTATACCCGGAACCATGTATGCACTGCAGGTGCCATGTTACGAAACATGACCGGGGTCTGCGGGCGCGCAGGCTGCGCGGTTCGTCGCAGAGGGAATCTCCCACAGTGTGCAAGGTGCATGGCGTCAGACATTTGCCAGAGCGAGCGCAATCCGATCAGTCGTCGGACACCGCCTTGCGGGGCGGGCGCAGCAGATAACGTGCGGGGTCGAGCGCATCGACCAGATCCCGTTCGAGTGGCAGGGGGTCGCCAGCAAGCTGGCTGGCGAGCAATTCCGCCGCAAGGCTCGCCCACACGAGCCCGCGGGCACCGAAACCCTCGACCGCATAAAGGCCGGAAAAGCGCGGGATGTCGGCCAGTGGCGTGCCGCGGTCGACGCTGCGAACGGACGGGATTGCCCCGACCATTGGCAGGCGGTCGGGGGAGGCCGGGCGGAAGCCGACACGCCCGCCGAGTTGCGCCGGGTCCAGGTCCGTGCCGAATCCCGGAAGCATAAAAGCGAGTTTGGCGAGATTCTCGCGCTGGTCCGCCTCGCGCAGCGCGATTTCGTTGTCATCGACCGCGAAAGTCGCACCTGCGCAGCGTATGCCGTCGATTTCCGGGCTGACGTAGCCCAGGCGGCAGACAACGACCTTCGGCGCACTGCCCGGTAGTGCCGGCAGATGTGTCACCTGGCCGCGCGCGCTGCGCACAGGCAGCGCTGCGCCCTGCGCGATATGCCGGATACCGACTCCATTGGCGAGGATCGCCACCGGCGCCGCGGCGATCTCCGTGCCCGACGCATCGAACGCAGTCCAACAATCGGCGCCGCGTTCGAGTCGGCTCACCGCGCGGCCGAAATGGCCGCGAATGCGCTCGGGGAATGCCTCCAGGTTGGCAGCACACAGACTCGGCGGATTCACCCAGCCGCCGCCCGGGAACCACCAGCCACCCAGAGGCAACGGCCAGCCGGCCAGCACGGAAGCTTCATCGCGTTCGACAAAGCGCAGGTACTCCGGCGGCGGACGATGCGTCTCGACCACATGACGCTGCTTGCCCTCATGTACTGGATCGCGCGCGAGATGCAGGACGCCGCAGGCATCCCAGCGCACTGGTAGCCCGAGGTCGCTCAGACGCTTGAGATGACGCAAGCCATACAGCGCGCCGGCACGGGTGATACGCGCCAGACGGTTGTCGTCCAGGTTCGGCAGCGGGCGCAGGACACCGCTCAGATTGCCGGAAGCACCCTGGCCGGGTCCTGATGCGGCATCGACCACGTCGACCGTCCAGCCGCGCTCGGCCAGCCTGTGGGCGAGGCTGCTGCCAGCCAGGCCGGCACCGATCACCAAGGCGTGCCGGGCAGGGGCGTCAGGGTGGCCGGCCCGCGGGCAGGCGGATTCGCCAAACCGTGCGCGAAGCATCGCGCGCTTGCCCGCGAAACCTGCAGTTTTCTCGCACTGGAAGCCGGCTTCGGCCAACATGCGGCGGACCGCGCCCGACACGGACCAGGTCGCTAGCGTGGCGCTCGGCGCGGCAATCCTGGAGAGTTCGCGCAACAGTGCGCCAGACCACAGTTCGGGATTGATCGTGGGAGCAAAGCCGTCAAGATAAAACGCGTCGGCACGGCATTCGAGTTGCGGGATCAGTTCGTTGGCATCGCCGAACAGCAGCGTCAGGGTCACCCGGCCCGCGTCGAGATGCAACCGATGCACGCCGGGTGTCAGCACCGGCCACTGTGCCTGCAATTCGATGGCCAGCGCGGCCAGTTCCGGCCAGCGCGCGTGCAGTTGCACCAGATCGGCACGAGTGAACGGATTGCGTTCGACGGAAACGTAATGCAGGCGCCCGCACCGCCGCGGATCGTCTCGCCACGCATCCCACGTCGCGAGAAAATTCAGGCCCAGCCCAAAGCCGGTTTCGACGATTGTGAAGGATTCATGACCCTGCCAGCGCGCCGGCAGGTGGTTGCCGCCGATGAACACGAAACGCGCCTGTTCCAGTCCGCCCTCGCGCGCGTGATAGACATCGCCGAACTCGGTGGAGCAGGGCGTGCCGTCCTCGGTGAAACTCAGGCGGGCGGGGTCAATCGGCATATGGCGAGGACTGAAGCGAGCTTCAAAAAAGACAAGGCGCCTCGCGGCGCCTGTTCGTTATGCAATGTTCCGCGTCTACTCCATCCGCATCTGCGGAAACAGGATCACGTCGCGGATACTCGGACTGTCTGTCAGCAGCATGACGAGGCGGTCGATTCCGATGCCGCAGCCGCCGGTCGGGGGCAGTCCGTATTCCAGGGCGCGAATGTAGTCGGCATCGAAGAACATGGCCTCTTCGTCGCCCGCTTCCTTCGCCTTGACCTGTTCCAGGAAGCGCGCAGCCTGGTCCTCGGGGTCATTGAGCTCCGAGAAACCGTTGGCGATCTCGCGGCCAACGATGAACAGTTCGAAACGTTCCGTGATTTCGGGGTTGGCGTCGTTGCGGCGGGCGAGCGGCGACACTTCGGCCGGGTAGTCGATGATGAAAGTCGGCTCCCACAGTTCGGCTTCGGTGGTCTCCTCGAACAGCATCAGTTGCAGCGAGCCGAGGCCGGCATCCTTGCGCGGCTTTGCCTTGAGGTCCGCAAGTTTGTTGCGTAGCCAGTCGGCGTCGTTGAGCTGTTCGACGGTAAAGCCGGGGTGGTACTTGCGGATCGCCTCGACGATGGTCAGGCGCGCAAAGGGCTTCGACAGGTCCAGTTCGCGGCCCTGATAGACGAACACTTCGGTACCCAGCGCTTCACGTGCGGCCTGACGCAGCAACCCTTCGGTGAAGTTCATCAGGCTGCGGTAGTCCGCGTACGCCTCGTAGAACTCCATCATCGTGAATTCGGGGTTGTGGCGGGGGCTGAGGCCCTCGTTACGGAAGTTGCGGTTGACCTCGAAAACCTTTTCGAAGCCGCCCACCACCAGACGCTTCAGGTACAGCTCCGGGGCAATGCGCAGGAACAGTTCCATGTCCAGCGCGTTGTGGTGCGTGGTGAAGGGCTTGGCTGCAGCCCCACCGGGGATGGGGTGCATCATCGGCGTTTCGACTTCGAGGAAGCCGTGGCTGATCATGTAGTTGCGGATCGACTGCACCATGCGGCTGCGCGCGACGAAGGTGAAGCGCGTCTGGTCGTTCATGATCAGGTCGACGTGGCGCTGGCGGTACTTCTGCTCGACATCGGTGAGGCCGTGAAACTTGTCGGGCAGCGGGCGCAGGCTCTTCGTGAGCAGCCGCACCTCGGTGACCTTGACTGACAGCTCGCCGGTGCGCGTCTTGAACACGGTGCCGACGGCACCGACGATGTCGCCGATGTCCCAGTGCTTGAAATCGGCGTACACGTCTTCGCCGACCGCGTCGCGCGTGACGTATAGCTGGATACGGCCCGAAAGGTCCTGAATGGTGACGAAACTCGCTTTGCCCATCACGCGCTTGAGCATGACCCGGCCGGCGACCTTTACCTCCACCTGGGTGGCATCGAGCGCTTCCGGCTCCTTGTCGCCATAGAGCTCATCGAGCTTGCCGGCGGTGTTTTCGCGCGAGAAATCATTCGGAAAGGCGCGTCCGGTCGCGCGCCAAGCGGCCAGCTTTTCGCGCCGCTCGGCGATGATGTGGTTCTCGTCTTGCGGGGGCACGGGGTTATTGTTCTGGTCGCTCATGAATCGTCAGGGAGGCGGCAAAGGGACAATTGTGGCATGCCATCGGAGAGCCGGCAAATTCATTGGATCCCGCGCCGCCCTGACGGCCCCGCTGCGCGGCGTCGATCCGGTGGTGTCCGGCGGGCAAGGATGCATCGGATCCTGGCTGTGGCACCCTAAAGTGTTGCGTCAGGATTGCCGATAGATAAGCAAAATACAATTCCACAGGAGAGATGATGGGTACCTTCGCACGGCTGTACGAAACAGCTGAAAAGCTGTTCTGGAACTCGTTGACGAAGAAGTTGAGCAGTTTCTTGCTGCTCTTCTTCATTGATGTGATCTATGTCGGCATCTATCTGAGCCAGGAAAGGCAGATCGCGGCATTGCTTGAGGTCGGCAAGGTGTCGTCGGAAGTGGCGCAGCAGGTTGCGTCCTCGCTCGACGGCGGTTTGTACTTGATGCTGGTGCTGACGGTGATTGCGTTGTGCATCAACGTGGGGCAGATCCTGTACATCCGTCATCTGATCGTACGACCGGTGCGCATCATTACCGGCATATTCAATGAGATTGCACGCGGCGAAGGCGATTTCTCGCGCAATTTGCCCTTGGTGACGCACGACGAACTGCGCGAACTCGCACTGAGCTACAACCATTTCGCGGAAAAGATGCGCCAGATCATCGGCGATGTACGCATGAAGAGCGTGAGTATTGCGCGCGACGCGGTAATGGTGAAGTCGCGCGTGGAAAGTTCGGCGCGCGATGCACGCACTCAGGGGCAGATGACCGAAGTGGTGTTCAGCGCGAGCACCGAGTCGACTTCCGCCATCGAAAGCGTGTCGGCGAGCACGCAACAGATTTCTGCGTCGACGACGAAGAACCTGGAAATTGCGCGCGGCTCGTTGGGCGAGATGCAGGACATTGCACAGAAGATCAACGCGGTAAGCGAGAAAGTCGTGCACTTCAATGCGACGGTCGATGACCTGTCCAAACGTTCGGAGAGCGTGAAGCGGATCGCCTCGTTGATCCGCGAGATCGCCGACCAGACCAACCTGCTGGCGCTGAATGCGGCGATCGAGGCGGCGCGTGCCGGCGAGGCCGGGCGCGGCTTTGCCGTGGTTGCAGACGAGGTGCGCAAGCTGGCCGAGCGGGTCAATACCGCGGCGGAGGAAATCACCGGCAATATCGATGGCATGATCGGCCGCGTCATGAACACGCGCGCGGAGAACGATGTCATTAACGGTGACGTGTTGCAGGCACGCGAAGTGGTAGGACGTTCGGCGAAGCAGTTCGAGTTCATGGTCGGCGAATTCGAAACCACCGGCGAACAACTGCTGCACATTGCCGCGGCGATGGAGGAGCTCTCGGCGACCAATGCGCAGGTGCATGAGAACGTCACGGCGATTCACGACCTGTCGGGTACCGTCGCGCTTCAGATGGAAGAGTCTGAAAAGTGTTCGCTGAAGCTGGCGCGGGCGACCGAATCGGTGCAGGAGCTGGTGTCGCGCTTCAAGATCGGGAAAGGTGAATTCGACCATGCGGTCGAGCGCGCGCGCGCGTTCCGCGACTCCATCCAGGCGCAACTGGAAGAGATGAAAAACGGTCGTGTCGACGTGTTCGACCGCCGCTACCAGCCGATTGCGAATACTTTTCCGCAGAAATTCAAGATTTCATGGGGTGATGAGTACACCCGCCGGTGCCAGAAATTTCTGGATGATTGCGTGGCGGCAATCCCGGGCTGCACGTTTGCAGTTGCGGTCAACACTGATGGTTACCTGTCCGCCCACAATCTCAAGTTTTCCAAACCGCTAACCGGAAACCGGGATGTCGACCTGGTAGGCAATCGCACATGTCGCAAGTTTGAAAATCCCGCCGAAATGCGCGCGGCACGGAATGTGGAGCCGATGTTGTTGCAGACCTACCAGCGTGATACGGGAGAAATCCTGTGCGACATCGCGATGCCGATCATGGTCGGCGGACGGCACTGGGGCAATGTGCGGGTCGGCGTGCCGGCTGAAGCCCTGCTGGCAGGCGCCTGACTGAAGCATGGCCCCCGCGCGGTGCCGTGCGGCACCGTGGGCGGGCTGGCGAAGTCGCTTAGCGCGTCTGCTCGGGCAGGACGATGTTGACCTCAAGGACTTCGTAGTTGTCCTGCTTGTCGAGGTGCACCTTGATGTCTTCGGCATTCACCGAGACGTATTTCGAGATGACCTCGATCAACTCGCGCTGTAGCGCCGGCAGGAAGTCCGCTTTGGCCGCTGCACCGCTGCGCTCGTGGGCAATCAGCAGCGACAGCCGGTTCTTGGCGATTTCGGCGGTCTTCTTCTTCTCGCCGAAGAGGCGGGCCAGGAAGGACATCTCACTTGCCTCCGAACAGGCGCTTGATCAGGCCCGGCTTTTCGTAGTTCACGAAGCGCAGATCGCGCGTCTCGCCGAGGAAGCGGGCGACCACGTCGGTGTAGGCTTCGGAAACGTCGGAGCCCTTCAGGTGAATCGCAGGGGTGCCCTGGTTCGACGCCTGCAGCACCGACTCGGATTCGGGAATGACCCCGATCAGCGGTACGCGCAGCAGTTCCTGCACGTCCTTGTACGAGAGCATTTCGCCATCTTCGACGCGTTTGGGCGAATAGCGGGTAACCAGCAGATGCTCCTTGATCGGATCGCTGCCGTTTGCCGCCCGGCGCGACTTCGACTGCAGGATGCCGAGAATGCGGTCCGAGTCGCGCACTGACGAGACTTCCGGGTTGGTGGTGATGATCGCCTCGTCGGCAAAGGTCAGCGCCAGCACTGCACCACGTTCGATACCGGCGGGCGAGTCGCACACCACGTAGTCGAAGCCCAGGTGCTCGAGTTCCTTGAGCACCTTTTCGACGCCTTCCTCGGTCAGTGCATCCTTGTCACGCGTCTGCGAGGCCGGCAGCACGAACAGGTTGTCGCAGTGCTTGTCCTTGATCAGCGCCTGGGTGAGCTTGGCTTCGCCATTGATGACGTTGATCAGGTCGTACACGACGCGGCGTTCGCAGCCCATGATCAGGTCGAGGTTACGCAGGCCGACGTCGAAGTCGATAACGGCGGTCTTGAAACCGCGCAGGGCCAAGCCGGAGGAGAAAGCAGCGCTGGTGGTGGTCTTGCCGACCCCACCCTTGCCCGAAGTTACGACGACGACACGAGTCACGGTATGTCCTTCCTGAAAGATTGCGCTGCGCTCAGTCGAGCTGCAGCGATTCGATGCCGAGTTTCTGTTCGGTTCCGGCGGCGCTCAGCCGCACATGGGCGGCGCGGCCGGCGACGGATTCCGGGATCCCCTGTTCGAAGGTGCGGTAGATGCCCGCAATCGAAACCAGCTCGGGACCAAAATTGGTGGTGACAATACGGGCGGCGATGTTGCCCTGCGCTCCCGCCAATGCGCGGCCGCGCAGTGGACCGTAGCAGTGGATGCTGCCATCGGCGATGACTTCGGCGCCGTTGCTCATGCCGGCAAGCAGCACCAGATCGCCGCCACGGGCATAGACCTGCTGGCCGGAGCGCAGCGGGCGGTCGACGAACAGGGTGTTCGCCTGAATGGCGGGTTGCGCCGGGACGGGCGCAGGCGCTGGCGCAGCGTGTACTGGTGGCACTGGCTCGGCTCGTGGCTGGGGCGCCGGCGCGAGCGCTGCCTGACGGTCGCGCAGCTCGGCGTCATCGAGAATTGCCAGACCGGCCTGGCGGGCCGTGGCGGCGAGTTCCGGGGGCAGGTTGCGCACACCGACTGGCTGCAGTCGATAGCGACGCAGCAGGCTGGCGAGTCCGGTCCAGTCGATGCGGGCGGGCGCCTCGGCCATCGCGGCGAAATCAAGCACCGCCGCTTCACCATTGAAAAAATCCGGCATCCCGCCAAGCATCATGTGCAAGGCGTCGGCCAGCCTGGCCGGCTCGGTTTCGCGCAACACCGCGATGGTGGCGCCTAGCGTGGCGTTGCGAAACTCGATCGAGCGGGAGGCGGGCGGAGCGGACATGTGCGAGTGGGGGGCGGAAAAACGTGAAAGTCTACTGAGCAGCAGGGATTCGGGCAAGGCTGGCAGCGCAGGCTGTGGCGAAGCGACAAGTTCCACTTGGCCCGCGCTGTGGGGTAGTGCTCAGTGCAGAGTCGGTGGCGGGGTGCCCGGCTCGGGGCAGGACGCGAACAGATCGTCGATTTCGTCCGCTTCAAAGCGATATTCGTGGTTCGAAAGGTCGTCCCGCACCACCAGTTCGCCGTGTTCCTCGTAAATGTGACGGACTTCGTCTTCGCCGAGACTGCGCAACATCGCAATGATCTTGTCGCGGTCGGGTGGAAAATCGTGGATGACCGGGCGGGCTTCGTACAGGCGCACGTTCTCTTCGGCAAACAGGCGACCAAGCAGGATTTCGGGCGGGAGTTGCAGCAGCTCCTCCGCCTTCACGGTCTGCGCCAGCTGATGCATGCGCGACCAGCCGTCCTCGTCGCGGGCGTCGGCCCCGGGAAGCTTTTGCAGGAACAGCGCTGCCGCGGCGCCTTCGTTGCATGCGAGCCAGAGGCCTGCGGGCTGTTGCTCGGATTGCATCAGGTAGTGTTCGAAGGTTGCGGCGATGTTGTCGCCTTCGAGCGGCACCATGCTCTGGTAGGGTTGGTCCAGTCCGGCGACGTCGAGGGTAAGTTGCAGGATGCCGTCGCCAACCAGCGCGGCGAGTCCGCCGTCGGCGGGAATGTCGCCGTCGAAACCGGCAAAGCCGCGCAGATTCAGAGTTTCGTTGCAGTCAACGACCAGCAGCTTGACGGCGCCATGTCCCTGGATCTGGAAGGTGAGGCGGCCGGCCTGCTTGAGATTGGCGGCGATCAGGGCCGAAACCGCGCTCATCTCGCCGAGCAGGCGGGCGACTTCGGCGGGATAGGCGCGGCCACGCTGCAGCGCCTGCCAGACATCGTCCAGGCGCACCACTGCGCCGCGAATGTCCAGGTCTTCCAGCAGGAAACCGCGGACGTAACTGGTGGGGGTGCTCATGCCTTGGCTCCGGATGTGCTGAACAATGCCCCGAGACGTTCGGGATCGAATCCGGCGACAATTTCGCCCGATGCAGTCTCGATCACCGGGCGTCGGATCAGACTTGTATGGGCGGCCATCAGGGCGATCGCATCGTCGGCGGCCGACACCGTCTGCTGCGCGGGATCGAGTTTGCGCCATGTGGTGCCGCGGGTGTTGACCAGCGTTTGCCAGCCGAGCTGCTCACACCAGCGCGCGAGTGTCTCGGGCGCGATGCCTGACTTGCGGTAATCGTGAAAAGAGTAGGCGACGCCGTGCTCGTCGAGCCACGCGAAGGCCTTCTTCATCGTGTCGCAGTTCTTGATACCGTAGATCGTCGCGCTCATCGTGGTGGTTCCGTTTGCCGGCATTCTACTTGCGCAGCGCGCGTGCCAGCGCGTCGGCCATGGTGCCGCCCGAGTTGGCCGGTTCCGCGGTGCGCGAGTTGCCGCGCGGCGTATTGCGATCACTGCGTGCGCCGTCGCCCGGACGTGCCCGCGTCGCATTATCGCGTGGGCCGGGGGCGGGTCGGGCCGTGCCCGGTTCGTCGCTCATGCGCATCGTCAGCGCGATGCGCTGGCGCGGCAGGTCGACTTCCAGCACCTTGACCTTGACGACTTGTCCGGCCTTCACGACGCTGTGCGGGTCCTTGACGAAGCGGTCGGCGAGCGCGGAGATATGTACCAGGCCGTCCTGATGTACGCCAATGTCGACGAAGGCACCAAAATTGGTGACGTTGGTGACGACGCCTTCGAGCATCATGCCGGGGGTGAGGTCCTTGAGTGTCTCGACGCCCTCGCGGAAGGTCGCGGTGCGGAATTCGGGGCGCGGGTCGCGACCGGGTTTTTCGAGTTCGGCGAGAATGTCCTGCACGGTCGGCAGGCCGAAGCGCTCGTCGGTGAATTCGAGCGGGCGCAGCGTCTTGAGGAAGCCTGCATTGCCCATCAGTTCGCGCACGTTTTTGCTTACTTTGGCAAGAATGCGCTGCACGACCGGATAGGCTTCCGGGTGCACCGAGGAGGCGTCGAGCGGATTGTCGCCGTTGGGGATGCGCAGGAAGCCGGCCGCCAGTTCGAAGGTCTTGGGGCCGAGGCGCGGTACTTTCTTCAGCGCGTCGCGGCTTGCGAACGGGCCGTTGGCGTCGCGATGTTCAACGATGTTGCCCGCGAGCGTCGCGTTGAGGCCGGAGATACGCGCAAGCAGCGCGGCGGAAGCGGTGTTCACATCGACGCCCACGGCGTTCACGCAGTCTTCTACGACCGCATCGAGGCTTTTCGCCAGACGGGACTGGTTCACGTCATGCTGGTACTGGCCGACGCCGATCGCCTTGGGGTCGATCTTGACCAGTTCGGCGAGCGGATCCTGCAGGCGGCGGGCGATCGACACCGCACCGCGCAGTGACACGTCGAGCCCCGGAAACTCGCGTGCGGCAAGTTCCGAAGCGGAATACACCGAGGCTCCGGCTTCCGACACGGTGATGCGCGTCAGGCGCAGTTGCGGCAATGCTTCCATCAGGTCGGCGACGAGCTTGTCGGTATCCCGTGAGGCGGTGCCGTTGCCAATGGCGACGAGTTCGACGGCGTGCTTCTTCGCCAGTGCGGCAAGGGTGGCGAGCGAGCCTTCGCGGTCGCGGCGCGGCTCGAAGGGATAGATCGTGGCGGTATCGACGAGCTTGCCAGTGCGGTCGATGACCGCGACCTTCACGCCGGTGCGGATGCCGGGGTCGAGGCCCATGGTGCAGCGCGCGCCGGCGGGGGCGGCAAGCAGCAGATCCTTGAGGTTGCGTGCAAAAACGCGGATCGCTTCCTCTTCGGCGCGCTCGCGCAGTTCGTTCATCAGTTCCAGTTCGAGATGCAGCGAGATTTTTACGTTCCACGCCCAGCGCACGCTTTCACGCAGCCAGCGGTCGGCCGGACGTCCTTGGTCGCGGATGCCGAATCGGCCGGCAATGCGGCTTTCGCAGGGATGCGGGGTATCAGGGTCGGGTTGCTCGACAGTCAGTGCGAGGCGCAACATGCCTTCATTGCGTCCGCGCAGTAGTGCGAGCGCGCGGTGTGACGGCAGGGCGGCGATCGGTTCGCGGAAATCGAACCAGTCGCGGAACTTCGCGCCTTCGCTCTCCTTGCCCTCGATGACGCTGGAACTGACGAAACCGTAGTCACGAAGCCAGTTGCGCAGATCACCGAGCAGTTCGGCATCTTCGGCAAAGCGTTCGATGAGGATCTGGCGTGCGCCGTCGAGTACGCTCTTGGTGTCGCCAAAGCCCGCCTCGGCATCGAAATAGCGCGCAGCCTCGGTGTCCGGGACAAGCATCGGGTCTTCGAGCAGCGCGAGCGCCAGCGGTTCGAGGCCCGCTTCGCGCGCGATCTGGGCCTTGGTGCGGCGCTTCTGCTTGTATGGCAGGTAGAGGTCTTCGAGGCGCTGCTTGGTCTCGGCCGAGGCGATTTCTGCGGCCAGCGCGTCGGTCAGCTTGCCCTGTTCGGTGATCGAGGCGAGCACCGCGCCGCGGCGGTCTTCGAGTTCGCGCAGGTAGCCGAGGCGTTCTTCCAGCGTGCGCAACTGGGTGTCGTCGAGTCCGCCGGTGACTTCCTTGCGGTAGCGGGCGATGAAGGGCACGGTGGCGCCTTCGTCGAGCAACTGGATGGCGGCGACGACCTGACGGGGGTGGGCGGCGAGTTCTGAGGCGAGGCGGTGTTCGATCGGAGGCAGCATGGGTGTCTGACGGGCGTGCGCAGGGGCCGCGGATTGCAGAAAAGATGGCGATGGTGCAACAGGCGGGCTTGCGGATGCAAGCGCCGCCGGGTTGCAGGATTTATCGCATCACAGCACGATCAGGCTTTGTCGCCCGACCCAGTTTTCGCCGGCGTCGAGCTCGATTTTGTGCCGTGCGGCGGCAGCCTCGACGCACAGCATGTGGCGGAATCCGTTGGCTGGTATGTCGGACATCTCGGCGCAGCGGTGTTCCCAGGGATTCCAGACGACGACATCCGGGAAGCCTTCAGAGTGGATGCCGAGGCTGCGTCCGCCGTCGCGCAGTAGCAGGGGACGCTGCACGCTGTGGTACACGCGATCGGTTTCGTCCTCGATCATCAGCACGTCGCCGCTGTCGCGCTTGATCCGGTCGTGATCGGCGGCATCCCGGTACTCGTATCCGTGCAGTCCTTCCAGCCGCGCATTTTCGACTTCGCGCACGCGCAGGTAGGTATGCAGCGCCGCGGTGAAGGCGAAGGGGGCGTGGCCGGTGTTTTCAAGTTCGAGCTCGATGTTGAGCCGTCCGTCCTCGATGACCACTGTCAATTCGGCCGTGAACTGCTGTGGCCACACGGCGAAGCTTTCGTCGTTTTCGGTGATTCGCAGCGTCACCAATGCATAGTCCTTGCCCGCGCGCTGCTCGGCGATGGTCCATGGTTGCGTGCGTACCAGACCATGCTTGGGCAGCTTGCCGAGCCCGGCGAACTGCGGAAAACACACCGGGACGCCCCCGCGAACGGCAACGCTCCCGTCGTACACGGCATCCGGGCTTAGATAGAGGCGCTCGTCATCGCGTGCCGGAGTCCAGGACAGCACCTGGGCGCCGGATAGTGACACGATCGCACGACTGCCGTCCGGTGTGTTGAGGGCCAGGGCGGACAAGCCGTTGAACTGCAGGGATTCGATACTGGCAGGCATGGGTCGATTGCGCCTTCAGTCCTGCAGGGCCAGCACGCCGAGCTTGACGGTACTGTCTTCGGGGTCGCTGGAAAGTACGAAGCCAAGACCCTGCACGAATTTCAGCATGCGCTCGTTGTTCGCGAGGAACACGCCGTTCATGTAAAGCAGGCCCTTGTTGCGCGCGGTTTCGATCAGCACGCCCATGAGCTTGCGGGCGAGGCCGCGATGCTGCCAGTCGTCTGCGACGACTACAGCGAATTCGCAGGATTCACCGTCCGGATTGACGGCGTAGCGGCATACCCCGACTTCCACTTCCTTGCCTTCGACATCGATCGTCGCCAGGAAGGCCATCTCGCGGTCGTAATCGATCTGCGTCAGGCGCGCGACCATTGCCGGCGGCAGTTCGCGCATGGTGTTCATGAAGCGGTAGTACTTCGTCTCGGACGACAGCTTGCGCACGAATTCGACTTCGAGTTCGGCATCTTCCGGCTTGATCGGGCGGATCGTGACGTCCACGCCGTCGGGCTGCGTCCACTTGCTGATGAGTTGCGATGGATACGGGTGGATCGCCATGTGGGCGTAGCGATCGACCGAGGGCGAGATATTTTCCGTGGTGACCCGCGCATCGACGGCGACTGCGCCGTTTTCGTCGACGATCAGGGGATTGATCTCCATCGCGGTGATCCACGGCAGTTCGCAGACCATTTCCGAGATGCGCAACAGCACGAATTCCAGCGCCTCCATGTTCACCGGCGGCATGGTGCGGAATTCGCCCAGCAGGCTGGAGACGCGCGACGAGCGGATGAGGTCGCGGACCAGATAATTGTTCAGCGGCGGCAAGGCGACGGCCAGATCCTTGTTCGCCTCGACGCGGTTGCCTCCTTCGCCGAAGGTGATGACCGGTCCGAACACCGGATCGCGCTTGACGCCGACGACCAGTTCGCGACCGTTGCGTTTGAGGATCATCGGCTCGATGGCAACGCCGTTGATGGCGGCATCGGGTTTGTTGCGCCGGACATCCTCGAGGATTTCCTGGTAGGCCGTGCGCACCGCGGCGAGGCTGCCCAGGTTGAGGCGCACGCCACCCGAATCCGCCTTGTGGATGATCGACGGCGAATCGATCTTCATCACCACCGGCAGGCCGATCTCCTCGGCCAGCACCATCGCTTCGGTGGCAGAACGGGCGACGACGGTCTGCGCGATGGGGATGCGGAAGGCCGCCAGCAGGGCCTTCGATTCCATTTCGTTGAGGACCTTGCGGCGCTCGGCGAGCGCGGTTTCGATGACCAGTCGCGCGCTTTCGATGCTGGGCGGTTTCAGATGCGACAGCGACGCCGGCGTCTGCATCAGCAGTTTCTGGTTGCGGTAGTACGCCGAGATATGGCTGAACAGTTCAACGGCCGGTTCGGGGGTGCGGAAGGTCGGGATGCCGGCGGCTTCGAACGCCTTGCGGCCACCACGCACCAGTTCTTCGCCCATCCAGCAGGTGACGACGGGCTTGTCGGCATTCTTTTCCAGTTCGACGATGGCTTCCGCGACGGCGGTAGGATCGGTAATCGCCTGCGGCGTCAACATCACGAGCACGCCATCGACGTTCGGCCCTTCGAGCACTGCCTGAACCGTCTTGCGGTAGCGTTCCACGTCGGCATCGCCGAGGATGTCGACCGGGTTGCCGCGCGACCAGCCCGGAGGCAGCGTCGTGTTGAGCTTCTCCATCGTTCCTTCGGAGAACTCGGTCAATGGAATGCCGAGGTCGGCTGCACGGTCCGCTGCCATCACGCCGGGACCGCCACCGTTGGTGACGATCGCAAGTCGGTTGCCGCGCGGGCGGAAGTGGGAGAACAACGCGTTGGCCGCCGCAAAGAGCTGACCCATGTTGTAAAGGCGGATCACCCCTGCGCGGCGAAGGGCCGCGTCGAACACGGCATCGTCGCCACTCATCGACCCCGAGTGCGAGCGGATGGCGCGCGACACGTCCGGGTGACGGCCGACCTTGATCAGCAATACGGGCTTGACACGTGCAGCACCGCGCAGCGCACTCATGAAGCGGCGTGCGTCGCGAATGCCTTCGACGTACATGATTATGCTCTCGGTACGTGGGTCCGAGATCATGTATTCGAGGACTTCGCCGAAATCGATATCGCTGGATGATCCGAGTGACACGACGGCCGAAAAGCCGATGTTGTTGGGTTTGGCCCAGTCGAGAATCGAAGTGCACAGCGCGCCGGACTGTGAAATCAGACCGATGGTGCCCTTGATCGCGCTGACGTGTGCGAAGGTGGCGTTGAGGCCCAGATCGGGGCGCATGATGCCGAGGCAGTTGGGCCCCAGCAGGCGGATGCGATAACGCCGTGCGGCTTCAACGACGTGGCGTTCGAGTGTCGCACCGCGCGGACCGGTTTCCGAGAAGCCGGACGACAGGATGATGAGCGCCTTGACGCCGGCGCGACCGCAGCTTTCGACGATCGACAGGACGCGTTCTGCGCGCACGGCAACTACGGCGAGGTCCAGCCGGTGGGGCACATCCTCGACCGATTTGTGGCAGGGAACGCCTAGCACCGCTTCGTACTTGGGATTGATCGCGAACAGGCGGCCGCGGAAGCCGGCGTCGAGCATGTTGCGCACGAGGACATGCCCAAGCGAGTTTTCCCGCTCGCTGGCGCCGATGACGCCGACCGATTTCGGTTCGAGCAGCGGGCTGAGGTAGTGCTTCTCTTTCATTTTCGTTTGCCTGAATTCAGGTTCGCAAGCCGCGGCCCGCGTGTGGCGGAGCGGTATTAGTCTTGTCTTGTGAGTCGTGTCCGACGTCTGCTGCAGTGTGGCTGAATCTGCTCCAAACTCAAGCTTACTGCAGTGCACCATGACACATTGTGACATAAGTCTGGGCTCTCGCCGATGAGGGTAAGCCACAAGGACTTGCGCAGCGGCGCCCCGCGCACGCGGTGGGATGGCGCCGCTCGGGGCCGTGCAAGCGGGTCTCCGTGGGGCTAGAATCGAGCATTCATCGCACCGTCGAGCCAACACAGGGCACGTTGTCAGGAAAACATGACCAAGTTGAACGAATCCCCTCTCTTTCGTCAGCGGGCGCACATCGATGGCGCCTGGATTGATGCCGATTCCCGCGCAACCTTTGCCGTATGCAATCCCGCGACCGGCGAAACCGTCGGCCATGTGCCGAACATGGGGGGAGCTGAAACCACCCGGGCGATTGCGGCGGCCGAGGCGGCTCTGCCAGCCTGGCGCCGCTCGCTGGCCAAGGATCGTTCCGCAATTCTGCGGCGCTGGTTCAACCTGATCGTCGACGCGGCCGATGATTTGGCTCTGTTGATGACGACCGAACAGGGTAAACCGCTGGCCGAAGCGCGTGGTGAAGTGATGTACGCGGCATCGTTCGTGGAATGGTTCGCCGAGGAAGCCAAGCGCACGAGCGGGGACGTGATTCCGACCAATGGCCAGGACCGCCGCCTGATGGTCATTCGCCAGCCGATCGGCGTTTGCGCAGCGATCACGCCGTGGAATTTCCCGGCGGCAATGATTACGCGCAAAGTCGCACCGGCTTTTGCCGCCGGATGCACGGTGGTGGTGAAGCCGGCCGAGCAGACGCCGTTTACTGCGCTGGCACTGATGGCGCTGGCGGAGAAGGCAGGGTTTCCGAAGGGCGTGTTCAACGTCGTGACCGGCGACCCGGTGGCGATCGGCGGCGTGCTGACGTCAAGTCCGGTGGTACGCAAGCTTTCGTTTACCGGTTCGACCGAGGTGGGGCGTCTGCTGATGGGACAGTGCGCACCGACGGTGAAGAAGCTGTCGCTGGAACTGGGGGGCAACGCGCCCTTCATCGTGTTCGACGACGCCGATCTCGATGCGGCGATCGAGGGTGCGATGGCTTCGAAATATCGCAATGCCGGGCAGACCTGCGTGTGCGCAAACCGCTTGCTGGTGCAGTCCGGCATCTATGATCGGTTCGCCGAGCGCTTGGCCGAGGCGGTGAAGGCGTTGAGCGTGGGGCCAGGCACCCAGGACGGCGTGAATATCGGGCCGCTGATCGACGATTCTGCTGTGGCGAAGGTTGAAAGCCACATCGCCGACGCGCTACAGAAGGGCGCACGCGTGCTGACGGGTGGGCGCCGCCACGCGCTGGGCGGGTCGTTCTTCGAGCCGACGGTGCTGGCCGACGTGACGCCGGCCATGCGTGTTGCACGCGAGGAAACTTTCGGTCCGGTGGCCCCGCTGTTCCGCTTCGACACCGAGGAGGAGGTGATCCACATGGCCAACGACACGGAGTTCGGTCTGGCTGCGTATTTCTTCTCGCGCGACGTCGGGCGCATCTTCCGTGTCGCGGAAGAACTGGAATACGGCATGGTGGGTATCAACACCGGCCTGATGTCGAACGAAGTGTCGCCGTTCGGTGGCATCAAACAGTCGGGGCTGGGGCGCGAGGGTTCGAGTTACGGTATCGACGAGTATCTCGAACTGAAGTCGATCTGCCTGGCCGGCATCGATCGCTGATCGCGATGACGATTGCCGACCACCAGTCACAGTCGCCCGCGCCGTCAGCGTGGGTGCAGCGCTTCGTGCCGCTGATCGCGCCGGCGGGGACGGTGCTCGATTACGCCTGCGGCGGTGGTCGACATGCGCGCTGGCTCGCACGGCAGGGGTTTGCGGTCGAGGCGGTGGATCGTGACACGGATGCGCTCGCTTCGCTAAATGGTGTGCCCGGCATTACGACGCGGCTGGCAGATCTCGAGGATGGTCCATGGCCGTTCGAGGGGCGCAGTTTTGACGCCATCGTTGTGACGAACTACCTCTATCGTCCGCGCTTAGATGCGATGCTGCGGTGCCTGAAGCCGGGCGGTGTACTGATCTACGAAACCTTCATGATCGGCCATGAACGCTTCGGGCGGCCGAGCAATCCCGAATTCCTGTTGCAGCCGGGCGAATTGCTGCAGCGCCTTGCCGAGGGCTTCACCGTCGTGGCTTTCGAGCAGGGTGAGGTGGAGCATCCCCGCCCATCGGTCGTGCAACGGATTTGTGCCGTACGTACGCCCGAAGCGATCGTGAGACTGCCGCAAGACGCGAGGAATTTGGGGAATCCGGCGGGGAATTGAATTGGTCATAACCCCAAAAAATGGGTGCTATACCCCACTTGCAGTATTGCCTCGCGGGCTCGCCATGACCGGAATCGGGCAAGTAGGCCGTGACTGCTTGCGGTGGGATTTTTTTCCACTTGTTGGCACGCCGCGTGCATTGGCGGGACTGAGCCCCGGATGCAGCATGCACGGGGCCGTTAGCCAATCTGCCAACGAAGCGAATGCGGCAAGTTAAACATCATGGACAGCGTGCTCGGTGTATCGTTCGAAATCTGGAGTCGGCGCCGCGGGGGGTGACATGACGGCGGATAGGGCGGCAGAGCGCGCGGGCGGTGGCGTGATTGGCACGGCGAGGCCTCAAAGGCGTGCCGGTGATTTGCTTCGTCAGCCATTCAGCCTCAGTCGCTGGTTTGCGCTGGTCGGCCTACTGTCGATCGCATCGATATCGGCTGTTGCGGGCTATCTGATTTCGGATTTCGTCACTGAGCGGATGGTGCGACAGGAGGGACAGCTGACGATGGAGCTTGTGCAGAATCTCGTCCTGACGGAAAAGTCCTTCCTCGCGTTGTTCTCGGAAGAAACCCCGGACGGCAAGCGCGAACAGGCGCCGGCATTTGCTCACATCGCAAGGATGCCCGGGGTTCTGCGCGCCAATATCTATGATCGCGAGCGCCGCATTCTGTGGTCGAGCGAGCCAGAATTGATCGGCCAGCAGTTTGGCGCCAACGCCGAACTCGACGAAGCGCTGGCAGGAACGCTGGTCGTGCACGGCAAGCGTTCCGATGCGAAGGGCGCAGGCAAGGCGGAACACACACACCTGACAAGCAATGCGAATTTTTTTGTCGAAATCTATTTGCCGGTTCGGGATGCCGACGGCGAGCAGATGCTGGGCGCGATGGAGTTCTACAAGAACCCGGTGGCGCTGTTCAACGCCCTGCAACAGCTGAACCGCTACATTGCGCTGGGTGCAGCGGTGGCGGGTCTGTTTCTTTACCTAGCACTGTTCGGTTTGGTGCGGCGGGCGGATCTGCTGATCAGCGAACAGCAGCGCCGCCTGGTCGATACGGAAACGCTGGCCGTCGTCGGCGAGATGAGCTCGGCCGTCGCGCACGGCATCCGCAATCCGCTCGCATCCATTCGCAGTTCAGCCGAACTGATCTTGGTCACCGATGAGCAGACAGGACACGAATCCGCGGCGGATATCATCGCCGAGTCCGACCGCCTTGAAGCCTGGGTGCGCGAATTACTGTCGTATTCGCGTCCGCTCAATGAAAAGCCCGATGCCGTGACGCTCGCACCCTTGCTCGGCCGCTGCATCGACGAATTCAGCCGCGAATTGCAGCGGCGCGGAATACACGCCTCCCTGCACCTGTCCGGCGATGTCCCTGCCGTACGTGGTGACGCGCTATTGCTGGCGCAGGTCGTGCATAGCCTGATGGCCAATGCCATCGAGGCGATGGAACGCAACGGACGTATCGATATCGCCTGCGAAAGCGCCCGTGGCGGGCGTCAGGTGGCATTGTCGGTGCGAGATACCGGGCCCGGCATGACAACCGAGCAACTGCAGCGCGTGGGCAAACCGTTTTACACCACCAAGACGCAAGGGTTGGGCGTCGGCCTGGCGCTGGCGCGCAGGATTGTCGAACGCTTCGGCGGGACGCTCGAAATCGACAGCACACCGGGAAGCGGCACGGTCGTGCGACTGACGATGACGGCGGCCTGACGGGCAAAGGAGGCCGGATGGGAGGCGCGATTCTGGTTATCGAGGACGAAGCCGTCCTTGGCAAGAACATCCGCATTTATCTCGAACGCAGCGGCTACGATGTCCGTGTCGCGGCGAGTGCGGAGGAGGGCTTGGCACTGCTGGACGTGTTCAAGCCGGATGCGGTGGTGCTGGATTTCAACCTGCCGGGCATCAATGGCCTGGAGGCATTGGCGCGAGTGCGTACTTTCGACGGTAGCCTGCCGGTCATCATGATTACCGGTCACGGTAGCGTCGAACTCGCGGTCGACGCGATGAAGGCTGGCGCCCGTGACTTCCTGACCAAACCGGTGGCGTTAGGCAAGCTCAAACTGCTGATCGACAAGGCGTTTGATGAAAAACAGCGTGATAGTGCGCTCGATTACTACCAGCGCCGCGAAGCTGACGCGAGCGATCTGACCAGCCTGTTTGGCGAATCCCCGCCGATGCTGACACTGAAGCAGACCCTGCGTCAGCTGCTCGACGCGGAGACGCAACTCCAGGATAGCGCTGCGCCCGCCGTACTGGTGCTCGGGGAGACGGGAACCGGCAAGGAGCTTGTCGCCCGTGCGCTGCACTTCAACGGGCCGCGCCGCGACAAACCCTTCGTCGAACTGAACTGCGCATCGATTCCGGCACAGCTGCTCGAATCGGAGCTCTTCGGGTACGAGCGTGGCGCCTTCACCGATGCGCGCGAACGCAAGCTGGGTTTGGTGGAAACGGCCGAGGGCGGCACGCTGTTCCTCGACGAGATCGGTGACATGGACCTGTCGCTGCAGGCGAAGCTCTTGAAACTACTGGAAGAAAAAACCGTGCGGCGCATCGGTAGCCTGCGCGACCAGCGTGTCGATGTGCGCATCGTTGCCGCCACCCACCGGCCAATGGAGACACTCGTGCGCGAGGGCAACTTCCGCGCCGACCTGTATTTCCGGTTGTGCGTCTTTCAGCTGACACTGCCGCCGCTGCGCGAACGGGGGGGCGACATTCTCACCCTGGCGCGACACTTCGTTGCCCTGCATGCCGCCCGCTATGGCAAGCGCCCGCCGGTTCTCGCGCCGGCAGCCGAAGCACGATTGCTGGCACATAGCTGGCCGGGCAACGTGAGGGAGCTGCGCAATGCCCTGGAACAGGCCGTTTTGCTCGCCGCAGGGCCGGTCATCGACGCTTCCGAGTTGTCGCTGGCCACCGGCGTCGTCGCCGCGGCGACGCCCGGACCGACGGCAGCAACTGAGCCTCCCGCTGTGCCGACGGCGGCCGCCCAGCCTGGCGCGCAGACGCTCGAAGACCTCGAGCGTCGCGCGCTGCTCGATGCGTTGCGGCAGACGGGCTGGAACGTCTCGCGTGCGGCGCGCCTGCTTGGTGTCAGCCGCGACACACTGCGCTACCGCATCGACAAGTTCGGACTGTCGATGACGAATTGAGTCAGCGGTGCGTCGTCAGTATCCGTTCGGCCAGATCGCGAATTCCCGCTGGCGAAAGATCGTCGGACGGCAAAGTCGGAGCGTCCGAAAAGCCGGCGAAGTTCCGATTCTGTGAACGGTGGTACAACGGGTCGTAATGCAGGTCGATGAACTCGGCAAACAGCGTGTAAAGCTCGCGCCGTGCCGCGAGATCCTTCCAGCGTTCCAGCGTCTCGTTGCTTTGCAGACCCTTCAGAAAGCCGATTTTCTGCTGCAGCTCATCCACATCCGCCCCCAGGTAGGCATAGTCGCGCACCAGAAACTCCAGACGGGCCCCGCGCGTCGCGTCGATCGCCACACAGGGACTGGCGCGCATGTGCTCGACCATTGCATCGGGAAGCTGGATGCGCCCGATCTTGCGGCTTTCGGCTTCGACGTAAACCGGCCGTGCCGGATCGAAACCATGCAGCGTCCGGAACAACTCCGTTTCGAAGGACTTCTGCGTGGGTTGCGGCCGGTCCGGCAGGGCACCCAGCACCGATCCCTTGTGTGCCGCGAGATCCTCGAGGTCCAGCACCTGTGCGCCGAGCGCGTTGAGTGCTTCGAGTATGCGCGTCTTGCCGCTTCCGGTAGCACCGCAGATCACGCGCAGGTCGAAGCGCTTGGGCAGTGTTTCGAGTTCGGTGACGACCATCCGGCGCCAGTTCTTGTAGCCGCCTTCCAGCTGGCAAGCGTCCCAGCCGATCAGCCGCAGCCAGGTTACGAACGAGCCGCTGCGTTGGCCGCCGCGCCAGCAATAGACGAGCGGGCGCCAGCTTTTCGGCTTGTCCTGGAAACGGGTCTTCAGATGATGCGCGATATTTTCGGCAACCATCGCGGCACCGATGCGGCGCGCCTCGAAGGCCGATTGCTGCTTGTAGATCGTGCCGACGATGGCGCGTTGCTCGTTGTCGAGCACCGGGCAGCTGATCGCGCCGGGAATGCGATCCTCGGCAAATTCGGCGGGGCTGCGGGCGTCGATGATCTCGTCAAAGGCGTTGAGCTGTGCTACGGTCGCGAAGCCTTTTTTCATGCGTCATTGCGGCGCTCCGGCGCTGGCCGGGCAACCGACTTTCCCCCTGGAATTCATGGAACAGATCAAACTTACGCAATTCTCCCACGGCGGCGGATGCGGCTGCAAAATCGCCCCGGCGGTTCTGTCGAAACTCCTCGCGCATGCGCCGGTCGGCATCGTCCCGGCCGACCTGCTGGTGGGCACCGAAACCGCGGACGATGCCGCGGTGTATCGGCTCAACGACCACCAGGCGATCGTCGCGACGACCGACTTCTTCACGCCGATCGTCGACGACCCCTTCGATTTCGGCCGCATCGCCGCGACCAATGCACTGTCCGACGTGTATGCGATGGGGGGGCGCCCGATCATGGCGCTGGCGCTGGTCGGCATGCCGCTCGACAAGCTGCCGCCCGAAGTGATCGGCCGCATCCTTGAAGGCGGCGCGTCGGTTTGCCGCGACGCCGGGATCCCGATTGCTGGCGGACATTCGATCGATGTGCTGGAACCGATCTACGGTCTCGTCGGCCTGGGCATCGTCGATCCCGCCGAGGTCAAGACCAATGCCGGTGCACAGGACGGCGACGTGCTGATCCTGACCAAGCCGCTGGGTGTCGGGATCCTGTCGGCGGGGCTCAAGAAAGGTCTGCTGTCCGAAGCCGATTATGCCGAAATGCTGCGCTGGACAACGCTGCTCAACCGTGTTGGTACACGTTTCGCGGGCATGACCGGGGTACACGCGGTGACCGATGTCACCGGCTTCGGGCTCGCCGGCCATTTGCTGGAAATTTGCCGTGGATCGAAGCTCGGCGCTCGCGTGGCCTTTGACGATCTGCCGATGATCGACGCGGCGGTGAAACTGGTGCGCGACGGCGTCGCGACGGGGGCGTCGACGCGCAATTGGGCAAGCTATGGCGATGCGATCGAGATGATACCGGGCGCGCCGGAATGGCAGCGCAAACTGATTACCGATCCTCAGACCAGCGGTGGACTGCTGGTCGCCTGCGCTGCCGATACCGTGGATACCGTGCTCGCGGCAGTGCGCGAGGACCAAGGGAGCGAAGGGCGCGTCATCGGCCGGATGGTGGCTGGTGACGCCGTACTGCGGGTTGAATGACGCTCGGCGGGCGCACCGGTGTGCGTCGGGCTGTGCGGTCTTCAGCTCTTGAGCAAGGTGCGGAGCGTCTTCCAGACCGTTTCGACGATCAGCGCCTGCGCATCGGAGGTCGGATGGATGCCGTCGGGCTGGAACAGCTCGCGCTTGTCCGAAAAACCGTCGAGCAGAAAAGGCACCAGCGGCACCTTGTGTTCCTTCGCAACGTCGATGAAGGTCTGATGAAATCGCCGTGTGTACGCCGGCCCGTAGTTGGGCGGCATCTGCATGCCGACGAGCAGCACTTTAGCACCCCTGCTGCGCGCGACCTGGATCATCGCCGCGAGGTTTTCCGCCATCACGCCGGGCGGCAGGCCGCGTAAGCCGTCGTTGGCGCCGAGCTCGAGGATCAACAGGTCAGGCTTGTGGCGTTCCAGCGCAGCGGGCAGTCGCGAGCGTCCGCCCGCAGAAGTTTCACCGCTGACGGATGCATTAATGACCGTGTGACGGAACCCTTCATGCGCAAGTCGCGTCTGCAACAGGGTGGGCCAGTCTTCTTTCGGCCGCAGACCATAGCCTGCCGAGAGACTGTCCCCCCACACGAGTATCGTCGCCGCCTGTGCGGCGCCCGACAACACTATTGCGAAGAAGAAAATCACGATGGATCGCAGCGGCATTGAGTTCTCCGTTCCGGTGATGGAAGTCACCGGCTTGTCGAAAAGCGTCCCTCTGACCGACGGTCCGGGAACACTGAAGATTTTGCAGGATGTTTCGTTCAGTGTAAGCGCCGGGGAGTCGGTCGCAATTGTCGGCGCATCGGGATCGGGCAAATCCACCTTGCTCGGATTACTCGCCGGGCTGGATGTTCCCAGTTCCGGCAGCGTCCGCATCCAGGGTACGGAACTGTTCGCCCTCGACGAGGATTCCCGTGCGGCGTTGCGCGGCGAATCGGTGGGTTTCGTGTTCCAGTCCTTCCAGTTGCTGCCGGCGCTGACCGCGCTCGAAAACGTCATGCTGCCGCTGGAGCTTGCCGGCGTAGACAAGGCCGCAGGCATCGCCCGCCAGTGGCTGGAGCGGGTCGGCCTCGGTGACCGCCTGCGCCATTACCCCAAGCACCTGTCGGGCGGCGAGCAGCAGCGCGTGGCGCTGGCTCGTGCCTTCGCGCCCAGTCCGCGACTGCTGTTGGCCGACGAGCCGACCGGCAACCTGGATGCGGCGACCGGCGAAGCGATCATCGAGCTCATTTTCGTGCTCAACCGCGAATCGGGTACGACGTTGATCCTCGTCACGCACGACGAGTCGCTCGCGGCGCGCTGCGACCGCGTCCTGCACATGCAGGCAGGTCGGCTCGATGAGCAGCGCGTGCGCGTCAGCTGAGCGCAGCCTGAAGTTCAGGCGTTTGCGCTCGCCATGCGGCGAAGCACGCGCTTCGCCGTTGCGACCCCTGAACGTACTGCTGATTCCAGCGTTGCCGGATAGTCCGAGTCAAGATAGTCGCCGGCCAGCCACAGCCCGGGCACCGGTGTTTGTGCGCCGGGGCGCATCAAACCCGGGCGGCAGGCGAAGGTGGCGCGCTTTTCGGTAATGATCTGCGACCATTCCGGAGCGGGCAGGCGACGGCCGAGTTCCTGTTCGAGCTGCGCATGCACGGCCAGTAGCAGATCTTCGCGCGACAGCGATTCGTACGGTCCGTGTGCGCTGATCACGCACGCAAGGAGTCCGGTCGGGCCGCCAAGCTGCCCGCGATCGAAGGCCCATTGTGCCGGCCCCTGCGCGAGCCCGATCATCGGGAAGGGAAGATGCACTGTATTGCCCAGTGCGAGGTACACCGTGGTGATCGGCTCGCTCGGCAGCGCACCGATCATCGCGGCCAGCCGATCGCAGTCGCCGACCGAGGCGAGCAGCACGCCGGCATGGTGCGGTGCGGTCGCAAGCACCACCTGCGCATAGACCTGTTTCGGCGCCGGATCGCCCTCCAGCCGGAAGCCGCCCGCAACGCGGTGGATCCCTTCGATCGGCGTGCCCGTGCGCAACTTGCCGCGGCGCACCGCGAGGAAACGCGCTGCCGGCACCGGAAAGAGCTCCGACAGATCGACACGCGGGATCAGCAGTTCGCTGGCCGCCGCGCCCGCGGCGAGACTGTCCCGAAGCACATTGGCAAAGATCTGCGCGGAGGCTTCGGCAATCGGCGTATTCAGCGCGGCAACGCACAGTGGCTCCCAGACCAACCTGACGAGGTTCGGGGTCTGCCGCGTTTCGCGTAGCAAAGCGTCGACGCTCTGATCCGAGTCGACGCGGAAACGACGCTTCTTGAGCACCCGCATCAGTCGCACCATAGCCAGGCGGTCACCCCAGCTCAGGCCGCTCGCCCGCAACAGGCCGATCGCAAGGTGGAAGGGCGCCGGGATTCTCGCGGCCTGCAGGTGCAGATGCCTCGGGGTGTGCAGCGTCAGTGGCAAATGCGCCAGCTCCTTCGGCGAACCGCCCGTGAGGCGCAACAGGCGCATCAGTTCGGTATAGGCGCCCAGCAGAATGTGCTGACCGTTATCGACCCGCCAACCGTCTTTCGCCACTACCCGCGCTCGCCCGCCCAGTGTGTGCGAGCGTTCGAACAAGGTGACCGGCACGCGCCGCCGCGCGAGTTCCACCGCGCAAGCAAGGCCCGCATAGCCGGCGCCGATGATCGCGACGGACTGTGTCACTGGCTGCGGACCTTCGCGAGGCCGCAGCTGCTCATGCGCGAACCCATGTCGTTCCGGCGATCCAGAGCTTGCGCACCGGCGTCAGTGAGGTGCGCCGGTCCAGCACCTGGAAGCCGTCGTTCGCGATTTCCTTCAGCAGCGTGCGATAGATCGCCGCCATCACCAGGCCGGGGCGCTGGCTCTTGCGGTCAGCGGCAGGCAGCTGCGCGAAGGCCTGGTCGTAATACTGCTGCGCGCGCTCGGCCTGAAATGCCATTAGCTGACGGAAGTTGTCGTCGTAGCGCGCCTCCATGATCTGGCTCGCCGGGACCTTGAAACGCTGCAGATCATCAATCGGCAGATAGATGCGCCCGCGCCGCGCGTCTTCGCCGACGTCGCGGATGATGTTGGTGAGCTGGAAGGCCATGCCGAGGTCGTGTGCGTACTTCAATGTCTGGCGATCCTGATAGCCGAAGATCTCCGCCGCGAGCAGGCCGACTACGCTGGCGACGCGGTAGCAGTACAGCTGCAGACCCTTGAAGTCGAGATAGCGGCTCTGTGTGAGATCCATCTCCATGCCGTCGATGATCTCGATCAGCTGTTCGAGCGGCAGATTGAAGCGCCCAATCACGTCCTTCAATGCCATCCCGACCGGATGTGCGGGGTCACCGGAATAGGCTCGCGACACTTCCTTGCGCCACCAGTCGAGTTTGGTCTGCGCAAGCGACACGTCGTGGCATTCGTCAACCACGTCGTCGACCTCGCGGCAGAAGGCGTACAGCGCAGTGATTGCCGCGCGCCGCTCGGGCGGCAGAAACATGAAGCTGTAGTAGAAGCTGGAGCCGCTCTTAGCAGCCTTGTCCTGGCAGTATTCGTGCGGATTCATTTCATTCCTTGGTAACGCATGGCGCGCCAGGCGAGCAGCGGCCAGTCGGTCTTGTTCAGGACGGGGCGATGGCGAAACACGTCGTAATCCGCAGCTTCGATGCGCTCGAGGATGCGCAGTCCGCCGAGCACCATCAGGCGCAGTTCCCAGCCGATGCGGCCGGGCAGGCGGCGGGCGAGCGGGGCGCCTTCCAGCATCATCGCCCGCGCACGTTTCACCTGGAAGTCCATCAGCGCGCGCCACGCATTGTCACAATTCCGGGCGTCGAGATGCGCTTCGCCAACACCGAAGCGTGCCATGTCATCGGCCGGTAGGTAGATGCGGTGTTTCTGCCAGTCGATCGCGACGTCCTGCCAGAAATTGATCAACTGCAGACTGGTACAGATCAGGTCCGAACGGCGCATGTTGTCGGGCGTCGTGGCATCGTACAGGTGCAGCAGCAGGCGCCCGACCGGGTTGGCCGATCGCCGGCAGTAGTCGCCGAGCTCCGCGAAATCGGCGTAGCGCGTCTTGCCGACATCCTGGCTGAACGCGTCAAGCAGGTCACGGAAGTACTGCAGCGGCAGCCGGTGTGCGCTGATATTGCGCCCCAGACGGGCAAAGATCGGCGCCAGCGACGCGTCGCGCGGCACATCGCCGCGTTCGATGGCGTTGAGTTCGTTGCGGTAGTCGTTGAGGCGCGCCAGCCTTATCAGCGCCGGTGCATCGCCTTCGTCGGCAATGTCATCGGCGCTGCGCGCGAAGGCGTATATCGCCTCCACCGGCTCGCGCAGGCGAGCCGGCAGCAACAGCGAGGCGACAGGAAAGTTTTCGTAGTGGTCGACGGGCATGATCGAAGCGCCGGGAGTATACGCGATGCGGTGCGTCGGTCCCGCTCGTCGATAGGAGGGGGCGAGCAAAACGTCAGGAAACGTGTTCGCCGGATATTCCCTGTGGGGGGGGCTCGGTTGCGTTGTCATCGGGTCTGACGACGTATTCCACTACCTGGTTGCGACCGCTTCGCTTGGCTTCATAGCACGCGGCGTCGGCGGCGATGAGAATCTCCGACGGGTCGATCTGGCTACCGTCGATATACGTCATGCCGATACTGGCGCCGATCGAGAAACTGCGGTCCTGGTACTCGAACTCGAACGCGGCGATCCCCTCGCGCAGATGTTCGGCAAGGCGTAGTGCATCGACTCGACTACAGGCTCGCAGGATCAGCGCAAATTCGTCACCGCCGATGCGGCAGACGATGTCCTGCTCGCGTACGCGCTGCTGGATGAGTAGCGCAATGCGCATCAGCAGATCGTCGCCAGCGGCGTGTCCGCAGGTGTCGTTCACGATCTTGAAGCGGTCCAGGTCGATGAAGCACAGTGCTCCGTGGTCACCGGCCCGGCGTGACGCAGCCACACACTCCTCCAGTTTTTGTTCGAACACGCGGCGGTTGGGCAGGCCGGTCAGGGGGTCGTGCTGCGCCTGATAGGCGAGTAGGGCGGTTGCATCATCAATGCGTGTTTGCAGCGTGCGCTGGTTATCCGAGATCGCACGTGCCATGGTATTGAAACCGTGTTCGAGGGCTGCCAGTTCCTTGCTGGTCGCGTGCTCGGGAATCGCGACGTCAAGAACGCCGGCCGCCATCTGTTCGACGCCCTGTACCAGGCCCGCGACCGGCCGGGACACCGAGCGGGCCAGTCGCACCGCGATAAGTCCTGTCACCGCGAGACCGGCAACAACCAGTAGCAAGGAGGCGCCGATGATTGCGTTCTTTTCGCGCGCGGACGGACGCGTGTCGAGTTCGACATGAACCCAACCTATCGTTCGCGTGCCCTCCTGCGGGCTGGCGGCCGTACCGGCCTGGAATTCGTCCTCGATGTTGATGCTCGCCGACACGATCGGGGCGATCACTGCGAATATCTCCGGTGCGGTGTCAGGCACCTCTCCCTGATGCACGGTGTGCAGCACTTCGGGTTCGAGTACCGTGAAGCGCCCCTTGCTGGCGAGCAGCACCCCCTGCTCGTTATAGATCGCTCCGGCACTCACCTCGCGCTGGTCCATTGCGGCCTCAAGCAACGACGCGAGAGTGGCCCGGTTGCCGGCGATCACTCCATACTCCGCTGCCGGCGCGAGAAAGCTGACGATGGCGTTACCGTGGTCGTGCAGCGCCTGGTCGAGCGTGCGGGTACCGCGGTAGAGTACGAGCGCCGTCACGAGCGTCGCCAGCAGTGCCGCGGGCAGCAGCGCAACCAGCAGCAGGCGGTTGTGAAGGGAGATACGGGCGAGACGCCTCATGGCTGTCTCCGCTTGTCGACCATGTCTGCCAGCAGTGCGCTGTCCGGAAGTGGAACCATCAGCGAGCGCGCAACGTGCTGATTGACGCCAACACTGAAGTAGCGCGGTGTATCTGCCGTTGGTAGTTCGATACGCACGGGCGTCTGGGATCCGACGAGCCACTCTGCCACCTGCCGGGCGATATCAGCCGGGGCGCTGTATACCGCTGCAATTGCGCCAGCGGTGACGTAGGCCTGTGAGTAGCCGATCAAGGGTCTGCGGTAGCGGTAGGTCGTGAGCAGGATTGGCCGCGCGGTACTGGCACTGTAGGCGACGGGGTCAGGCACAGCCAGAATGACGTCCGAGCTCTCAAGCAGACGTTCGAGCGCCGGAAGCAAGCCGTCGGTGTCGTCAATTTGTTCGAAGTTGAGCGTCAGCCCCCTCTTGACACCGGCGTCGAGCAGGGCGGGACGCATCGCGACCGACTGCGGACCAAGCAATACGCCGACACGGGTCGCCTTCGGCAGCGTTGCATGAATCAGGCGCATGTGGCGCGCCAGCGGTTGATCGAGCACGATTCCGCCGAGTTTCGTCCGCGGATGGCGCATCTGCAGCGCGCGCAGATTCTGGCTCGAAATCAGCACCGCCAGGATCGGCACGCTGCTGCGTGCAGCCAGCAGGTCGGCGGCTTCGGCACCCACCGCAATGACCACGTCCGCGCGCTTGAGCGCTGCGTCATCAAGCGCCTCGCCAGCCGAACCCGCGTCAACCAGGTGAACCGACGCGGACGTAGCCAGAGTGGCGCCGAGCGCCTCGAAGAAGGCAGACTGGATGTCGTTTCGCTTCGACAGCACGACTGCGGCTTCGATGGCACCGGCGCTGACTGGCAGGCTTAACAGCGCCGTCCACAGCAGGCACGCGAAGAACCACGAAATTCGTTTCACCATGTCGGAGTCAGTGTGTGCCCACAGGCGGAACGAAGAAAAAATATAGAGTGGTTAATCGCAAGATGATTCCGCTTCGGCGCGCCGACCGTAAGGGCTGCGCAATGAGAATGCCGGGAGACCAATCGGCGACAATCCCCGGTGATCGGATTATTCTCGCAAAATGCATGGTGGCTCCCGTATCGCGGAAGCTTTCCACTTATGCCGCCGTGAGTCAATCCGAAGTTGCCTATCATAAGCACAGGGGATTTTGCCGGGGGAACTTTACCTTGGGCGCGGAAGCCAGACTGGCGTTGGTTTACCCCTGCCGCAGCGTTGAATTTTCCGCCCCGCGGTCGCGTCTGAGCAGATGTTTTCAAATCCGGGAGGCCATTGCGCGTGTTGGACATCGTCGGGCTGACGAAGGGCTACGAGGGCGGTGCGGGGCACCCACTGTTTACCGGTGTGTCGCTGCACCTGGAGCGGGGCGAATGCATCGCGATCATGGGCGAATCCGGCGTAGGGAAGTCGACCCTGCTCAACTGCATTGCCGGTCTGGAGCCCGTCGATGAAGGCAGTATCCGCCTCGCCGGTGCCGAACTGACAACGCTCGACGACAATGCATTTGCGCGATTGCGGCGCCAGCACTACGGTTTCGTGTTCCAGGCATTCCATATCCTGCCGCATCTCACGGTTGTTCAGAACGTCGCCTTACCACTGTGGCTGCTCGATCGGCCCGGCAGGGAAGCAGAAAACCTTGCCCGCGCGATGCTCGATCGTGTCGGGCTGCTCGCGCGCGCCGACGACTGGCCCCGACATCTCTCCGGCGGGGAATTGCAGCGAATCGCGATCGCACGCGCGCTGGTGCACCGACCTACACTGGTCCTCGCAGATGAACCGACCGGAAACCTCGACCCGGAACGCGCCATCGGGGTGCTCGATTTGTTGCTTGAATGCATCCGCGATGCGGGCGCGGTTGGAATCATCGTTACCCATTCGCGTGCCGCCGCCGCACGTGCCGACAGGATTCTGCGTCTCTCTGCGCATGGACTCGATACGGAGGTTTCCCGCCCGTGAGCGCGGCGCTGCGTCACGTATTCCTCGCCAGCCTGCGCCGGCGCCGGTTGGCGACCGCGCTGTCGCTGTTTGCGATTGCGCTGGGCGTGGCGCTCGGCCTCGCGGTACAGCTGATTCACGGGGCGGCACTCGACGAATTCGGACGCGGAATGCGCCTGCTCGCAGGAGAAGCTGACCTGCAGGTGTTCGGCCCGCGTGCCGGGTTCGATGACGCGGTATATGCAGAGATTGCTGCGCAGGCTGAAGTCGCCGATGCCAGTCCGGTGCTCGAGATCGACGCGCGCCTACCCGGGCGGGACATCTCCTTGCGCATTTTCGGTATCGACATGTTTCGTGCCGCGCATGTGCATCCGGCGCTGATGCCACAGGTCGACACCGCCGCGCGGGAAACCGGGCCGCTGGCGGCACTGGCCGCCGATGCGCTGTTTCTCAGTCCGGCGGCACGCACCGCGCTGGGCATTGCGCCGGGCGAGATGCTCGCGGTGCAGTCAGGTACGCACGCACTGCCGCTGCGTATCGCCGGAACGGTCCCGGCTGCGGGCCTGGGGCAGGAACTCGGCGTGATGGACATTGCGGCCGCGCAGCTGCTGTTCGGGCGCATCGGACGCATCTCGCGCATCGACCTGCGGCTCAAGTCCGGGATCGATAGGGATGCCGCGAGACGATCGCTCGCCGCCTTGTTGCCCGCCGGCGTCGAAGTGCTCACGCCGGAAACGGCCGAAGCGCAGACAAGCGCGTTGTCACAGGCCTATCGGGTGAACCTGACGATGCTCGCCATCATCGCATTGCTAACGGGGGGCTTTCTCGTCTTTTCGACGCAACTGCTCGCGGTCGCGAGGCGGCGGCAGGAGCTGGCATTCCTGCGCGCCTTGGGTCTCGACCGAGCGGCGCTGATACGTGGCTTGCTCGCCGAGGGTGCCGTAGTCGGCCTTACCGGGGGCTTGCTCGGTATCGTGCTCGCATATGGGCTTGCGGGCCTGGCGTTCAACTATGTTGGCGGCGACCTTGGTGCAGGCTACTTCCGGGGACTGCGACCGGCACTGCGTTTTGATCTGCGTCCCAGCGTGGCTTACGTGCTCCTCGGTGTGCTTGCGGGCGTGGCAGGGGCGTGGCTGCCGGCACGGGAAGCGGCGCGCATGAACCCCGCGCGCGCACTGCGCGCCGGTGACGAGGCGGAAGTATTCCAGTCACGCCCGCGCGCGTATCTCACCCCGGCGTGTCTGGCGCTTGCCACCTTGCTCTGTTTTCTTCCGCCTCTCGGCGGCGTGCCGATTTTCGGCTATGCAGCGGTGGCGTTCCTGCTTGCGGGAGCGGTGCTTGCGTTGCCGACTCTCGTCCAGTTGTCGATGGGTTTTCTTGACGGCACACGGGATGTCTTGTGGATGCTCGCCCGGGCACGTCTTGCCGCCGCCCCAGGGCAAGCCGTCGTCGCGGCGGCAGGCGTGGTGGCCAGCGTCGCGCTGGCCGTTGCGATGGCCATCATGGTCAGTTCGTTCCGCCACTCGGTAGACGGTTGGCTCGAATCAATCCTGCCCGCCGATCTGTACCTGAGTGCATCGCCCGCAGCCACCAGTGGCTTCCTGGCGCCGGAAATGCAGGAACAAGTGGCGAGCCTGCCCGGCATCGCGGCGATACGACCGGTGCGCTTCGACACGCTCCGGCTCGACACGGAACGGTTTCCCGTGACCTTGATCGCCCGCCCCGTCGATGGTGGTGCGGCCTTGCCACTGGTTGGTGCAACGGTTACCGCGGATTCACCGGATGCCGCGCCGTCGGCCTGGATATCGGAGGCCATGGCGGACCTCTTCGCGGTGAAGGTGGGTGACGTCCTGCAACTGCCCATTTCAGGGCGGCGCGTGGCGTTTCACGTCGCCGGCATCTGGCGCGACTACGCCCGCCAACATGGTGCGGTGGTGATCGAACTTGCCGATTACCGTGCCCTGACCGGAGACTTCAACGCAAATGACCTCGCGATCTGGCTCGCGGACGGTGCTGAGCCGGATACCGTGGCCCAGGCGATCCGTAACGCACTCGGAGACGACACAATCAAGATCGCGTCACCTGGGGATATCCGCGCGATAAGTCTGGCGATCTTCGACCGCACATTTCTTGTCACCTATCTGATGGAAGCGGTCGCCATCCTAATCGGGCTGTTCGGTGTCAGTACCAGTTTCGCAGGACTCGCCACGGCGCGGCGCAAGGAATTCGGCATGCTGCGCCATCTCGGTCTGACGAGGGGCGAGATCGGGCGGCTACTGACGGTCGAAGGGGCACTGACGGCGGCCGTGGGAACCGCAGTGGGTATGGTGGCCGGAGGCGCCATCGCGCTGGTGCTGGTCGAGGTCATCAATCGTCAGAGCTTTCACTGGAGCATGGACATCCGGCTACCGCTTGCGGGTTTGGTGATCTTTGCCGGTGCGCTGGTGCTGCTGGCGGCGCTCGCGGCAAGACTGTCGGGGCATCAGGCGATGCGCCAGTCGGCGGTACTCGCGGTGCGGGAGGATTGGTGATGCGGGAGCGACCCTTCTGGGCGTCCGTGCTGTTCATGCTGGGTCTAGCGTCCGCCCCGGCGGTGACGAGCGCCGGGCCGGACTATCCGCCGGTCCGCGAAGGGGGGCAGATCGTATTTCCCACCGATACCGGCGCACACCCTGATTACCGTACCGAGTGGTGGTATGTCACCGGCTGGGTAAGCGACGAGCAGGGCGTCGAGCGCGGATTCCAGGTAACGTTTTTTCGCGTGCGGACAGGTATCGGGGACGACAATCCCAGTCGCTTCGCCCCGCGCCAGCTGATCCTCGCCCACGCCGCGGTCGCAGATCCGGCCGAGGGGCGCCTGCTGCATGCGGAACGCAGTGAACGCGCGCTCCATCCGCTCGCCGGCGCAGCCACGGGGCGCACCCGGGCCTGGACGGCGGACTGGTCGATCGAGTGGGACGGCGCTCGTTACCATAGTGACGTCGAAGCCGAATCCTTCGCCTTCGATCTGCATTTCGATCCCGCAGGACGTCGCCCCGTCCTCAATGGCGAGAACGGCTTCAGCCGGAAGGCCCCGGACCCGAAGCACGCCAGCTACTACTACAGCCGCCCGCAACTCGCTGTCAGCGGCACGCTGCGCCTGCGCGGAAACACTCACCAGGTCAAGGGCCGCGCCTGGCTCGATCACGAATGGTCGAGCGAGACCATGCCGCCAGGCGCGCGCGGTTGGGACTGGATGGGCATCAATCTGCATGATGGTGGTTCGCTGATGGCTTTCCGCATGCGCGACGACCAGGGGGGCGCCATGTGGTCCGCCGGTACGCTTCAGTCGGGTAGCGGAGCGCCGGCAGCGCTGCGCCCCGAGCAGGTCAGCTTCGTTCCCGGGCGGCGCTGGCGATCGCCGCGCACCGGCGCGGAATACCCCGTCGAATGGGAAATCCGGGTGGATGATCGGCGGCTGCGTTTGCAGCCGCTGATGGACGATCAGGAACTCGACAGCCGTCGCTCGACCGGCGCCGTGTATTGGGAAGGCGCAGTCCGGCTCCTGGAAGGCGGGCGAGAGATCGGGCGGGGTTATCTCGAAATGACCGGTTACGCCGAACGACTGCAAATGTGAAGGCCGCGTGTATAATCCGCCCGCTGCCGCAACGGTGGCCACCTGCAACGCGGGTGAGGATGGGCCCAGGTGGCGGAATTGGTAGACGCACCAGATTTAGGTTCTGGCGCCGCGAGGCGTGGGGGTTCGAGTCCCTTCCTGGGCACCAAGCTAATGGCGATTCTGGAAGATCGCTGCGACATGGGCGCAAGGCGCCCGCCAGCGCGCGGGGCCATTGGCCCGCTCCGGTGTCAGACAGTGGCGAGCCCGTCCTGCACGGGCCCACGAGAGTGTCCGAACGGTAGTCTCGGCCTTGACATGTCCTGGTTTGCAGGGATTTCGTAATGACTAATGCACAGTGGTTCCTGCTTGTCGGCGGATTGTTGCTGGCAATGGGCTTGACCTCCTCGACGCTCAAGCGCCTGCCGGTGACTTCGGCGATCATTTACTTGGCAGTCGGTTTGCTCGTCGGGCCGACCGTGCTAAACCTGTTTCATTTCAATCCGCTCAAGGAGTCGGCGCTCCTTGAAGTGCTGACCGAGGCGGCGGTGCTGATTTCGCTGTATGCCGCGGGCGTCAAGATGCCGGTGCCGGTCAGTATTGCCCGCTGGCGCGCGCCGATCCTGCTGGCGTTCGTGTCGATGACCGTCACGGTAGGCATGGTGGCAGCCTTCGCGTATTTTCTGCTCGAGCTTCCGCTGGGTGCGGCGATCCTGTTGGGTGCAATCGTTGCCCCCACCGATCCGGTGTTGGCAACCGATGTGCAGATTCGCCACCCCGGCGACCGCGACCGCTTGCGTTTCACCCTGACTTGCGAAGCAGGCATGAACGACGGTAGCGCTTTTCCCTTCGTGATGCTCGGTCTTGGGCTGCTCGGTCTGCACGAGATTGGCGATTTCGGCCTGCGCTGGGCGATGGTGGACGTGCTGTGGGCAACGGCGGCGGGCATCGCGCTTGGCGTAGCCTGCGGTGCGGCACTTGCGCATCTCGGTTATCGCCTGCGCAACAAGGCGTCCGGGCATGACCTGATGGATGATTTCCTCGGACTCGGACTGATCGGCGTGGTCTATGGAGTCAGCGTGATGATCAGCGCGTGGGGTTTCCTCGCAGTGTTCTTTGCCGCCGTCGCGCTGCGCCAGACCGAGCGCAAGCTCGCCGGTGCGGGGCCGGACGTGCTGGATCGCCTGCAGTCAAACGGCGAACAGGCCGACCCCGGTGCGCTCCAACAAGCTCACGCGTCCGCCGCCACGGTCAGTGAAGGCTCGCTGGTGTTCAAGGAGCACATCGAACGGCTCTCGGAGCTAGTGCTGATTCTGCTGATCGGCGGGACGCTGTTTATCGACTCGTGGAGCTGGCGCGCGATTTGGCTTGCCCTGTTCCTGTTCATGGTGGCACGCCCTGTCAGCGTCCTCATCGGACTGGTCGGCACGCGCACGCCATGGACGATCCGCGGTCTGACAGGCTGGTTCGGCGTGCGCGGGATCGGGTCGCTGTACTACCTGATGTATGCAATCCAGCACGGCCTTCCGGAGAAGATCGCGCTGGAATTGATTCACATGACGCTGATCGTTGTCACGCTGTCGATCGTTTTCCACGGCACCAGCGTCAAGCCGCTCATGGAGCGGTTCTGGAGCGTGCGCTGATCACTTGTACCGCTTGAACACCGCGCGCGCGTCTAGGTGCGCACGCTCCAATGTGCAGATCGACGGATCGTCGTCGTGGCCGCTGAAGAAATCGTCGGCCTGGGCACGCATTACCATGCGGATCGCGGAATCATCGTCGAGCCCGTATTTCTCGGTAATCAGCGTGGTTACCTCGTCGAGGTGTTCCTCGTACGTCATGCTGTCTTTTTGCATGCTGGCGTTGCTCCGCTTCAGCAATCGAAGCTGTTCACTTAGGAATCGGCGAATATTCCACCGGTACCCAGCTGTAAATACCTTTGCCGTCGGCACGCACGTGTCCGATGCCGGGGAAGGGCAGGTGCATGCCCGCAACCAGCGTCTTGCTCGCCGCCATTGAGTACATGATGCTGCGGCGCGTGGCGATTGCCTGCGTCTGATCGAAGTCGAATTCGATCGATACGCCGGGCTGGGCAAACTGCACCGCATGGGCATGCACGAGGTCACCCCAGATCAGCAGCTTCTGCCCCGCCGACTCCACCGAAAACGCCGTATGTCCGGGTGTATGCCCGTACGCCTTGACCGCGCGAAGACCGGTAACAAGCTCAGTACCTTCGGCGAAGGTTCTCCATTTTCCGCGTGCCTGGTAAGGGGCCGCGGTCTCACGCGCAATCTTGAAGAAACCCTGCATCTCCGGCGTCGCAGCGGCCGCGGCTTGCGGCGACATCCAGAAGTCGTGGTCGGTCAGAGAAACGAACACGGTCGCGTTCGGGAACACCGGCGGGCTGGTCGGATCGCCGAGGCCGCCGATGTGGTCCGGGTGCAGGTGTGTGACGATTACGGTATCGACCTGCGCCGGGTCGTAGCCTGCAGCCTTCATGTTGTCGATCACGTAGCCCAGTCCCGGTCCGAACAGCTTGGCCGCCCCCGCATCGACCAGCACCAGATTTGTCCCGGTATTGATCAGATACGCGTTCACCGCGGTCTGCATCTTGGGATTTCCGACGAACATGCGGGCGAGCATGCGGTTGAGGTCTTCGGGGTTGGCGTTCTTAAGTAGCTTGGTATCGAGTTCGATCGCGCCGTCGTACAAGGCGGTGACCTCGAACTGCCCCAACATCGTGCGGTAGTAGCCGGGCACCTGCGTCTTGATCATCGGTGCTTCGGCCAGCGCCGGAGCGCTCGGTGCGATGACGAGGAGTGCAGCGCTCACGGCGAGGATCCGCTGGAGGGCTTTGTACATGAATCAATCTCCTGAAAATTGCAATGAATACGTCATGGAAGAATAACGCAGAATCCCGCTCGGGCAGGAAGGACGGCCCTTCGGCAAGGCCGTCCGGTCATGCTCAGCGGCTGATCGGCTTGTAACGGATGCGCTTCGGTTTCGCGCCTTCCTCGCCCAGCCGCTTGCGCTTGTCTTCCTCGTACTCCTGGTAGTTGCCGGCAAAGAAAGTCCATTGCGAGTCGCCTTCGGCTGCAAGGATGTGGGTGCAGATGCGATCGAGAAACCATCGGTCGTGGCTGATGATCAGCGCGCAGCCCGCGAATTCCAGCAGTGCATCCTCGAGCGCGCGCAGCGTCTCGACGTCCAGATCGTTCGACGGTTCATCGAGCAACAGCACATTGCCGCCGGAGATCAGCGTCTTGGCCAGATGCAGGCGGCCGCGTTCGCCCCCCGAGAGATTGCCGACAATCTTCTGCTGGTCGCCGCCCTTGAAGTTGAAGCGCCCGATATACGCGCGACTGGGCATCTCGAAACGGCCGACGGTCAGTATGTCGGCACCGTCGGATATCGCTTCGAACACCGTCTTGTCGTTCGCCAGTCCTTCGCGCGACTGATCGACCGCAGCAATCTTGACCGTCGGCCCGACCACGACTTCGCCCGAATCCGGCGATTCCTTGCCTTCGATCATCTTGAACAGCGTCGATTTGCCGGCGCCGTTCGGACCGATGATGCCGACGATCGCCCCGGCAGGGATGCTGAAGTTGACGTTATCCATCAGCAGCTTGTCGCCGAAGGCCTTCGATACGCCATTGAACTCGATGACCTTGTCGCCCAGACGCTCGCCGGGCGGAATGAAAATTTCCTGCGTTTCGTTGCGACGCTGGTAATCGACGGTGGTCATCTCGTCGTAGCGGGCCAGACGCGCCTTGCTCTTGGCCTGGCGTGCCTTCGGGTTGGAGCGCACCCACTCGAGTTCCTGCTTCATCGCCTTCATGTGCGCGTCGACCTGCTTCTGCTCCTGTTCGAGGCGCTCTTCCTTCTGCTCGAGCCAGGACGAATAGTTGCCTTTCCACGGAATGCCATGGCCACGGTCGAGCTCGAGAATCCATTCGGCGGCGTTGTCGAGGAAGTAACGGTCGTGGGTGACCGCGACCACCGTGCCGGGGAAGCGGGTGAGGAACTGCTCCAGCCACTCCACCGATTCGGCATCGAGGTGGTTGGTCGGTTCATCGAGCAGCAGCATGTCCGGGCGCGACAGTAGCAGTTTGCACAGCGCCACCCGGCGCTTCTCGCCACCTGACAGGTTGCCGATCACGGCGTCCCACGGTGCGAGGCGCAGCGCATCGGCAGCGATCTCCATCTGGTTCTCGATGTCCGATCCGGAAGTCGCGAGGATGTTTTCATACTTGGCCTGCTCTTCGGCAAGCTTGTCGAAATCCGCGTCCGGTTCCGCATAGGCCGCGTAGATTTCCTCGAGTTTCTGGCGCGCTTCCATGATCTCGCCGAGACCGGACTCGACTTCTTCCTTTACCGTCTTCGCAGGGTCGAGCTGGGGTTCCTGCGGCAGATAACCAATGCGGATGCCCGCGAGATGCTGCACCTCGCCGTCGTATTCCTTGTCGGCGCCCGCCATGATGCGCAGCACCGTCGACTTGCCCGAGCCGTTCAGGCCGAGCAGGCCGATCTTTGCGCCCGGGAAGAAGGAGAGGGAAATATCCTTGATGATCTGCCGCTTCGGCGGCACTACCTTGCTCACGCGGAGCATTGACATGACGTATTGGGCCATTGGATCTTGTGTCGTGAAAACCGATATGATGAAGTTTGCAAAGGATACCTCAAGCCTGCGCCCACTTGGTCCGGTGCGCGGTGGCGCAGAATCCCCCATTGGTGACGCAGTGTGGGGGTTTATCCATGCTCAGAGGTTCGCGTGGCCGCGCAGCAGCCAGCAAGTTGTCGCGCTGCGCCCAGGCATGGAGGTCTCGACATGGCCGACGACAAGAGCATCGTTGCGACATCCGGCGCCTTAGGACGCTGGTCGCCGGGCGTCGTGACCTTGACGCTTCTGGCGTTGACCCTGTCGATCCTGGCATCCGCGGTAGTATGGAAGCAGCTCTCGGAACGTCGCCACCGCGAAACCGCCGTGCATTTCGAGACCCACCGTGCCGAAATCGCGTTGCGCATCGACGAGCGTTTTCGTGGATACCGGATGTTGCTCCGTGGCAGTCAAGCGCTTCTGAGTGACTCGAAAGACATCGATCCTCGCACCCTGAAGAATTACCTGCGTTGGTTGCGGTTCGAGGAGGATTACGCGGGGATACAGGGGATCGGTTTCACCATGTGGATAGAGCCCGTGGCACTCGAAAGTCATGTCCGGGCGATGCGCCGCGAAGGCTACGAAAACTATCAGGTGTGGCCGACGGGGCCGCGGGATGGCTATTCGAGCATCATCGTGCTCGAGCCTTCCGACTGGCGAAACCAACGTGCTATCGGCTACGACATGTATTCCGAGGCGGTGCGACGCGAGGCCATGGAGCGCGCAATGCGCACCGGGCAGGGCGCCTTGTCAGGCAAGATCACCTTGGTGCAGGAAACAACCGACGATGTGCAGGCAGGGGTTCTGCTCTACATGCCGGTGTTCGCCCAAGGGATGCCGGTTGCGAGCGAGGCCGAGCGGCGGGCGGCGCTCCGGGGCTGGGTCTACATGCCTTTCCGGATGTCGAATCTAATGCGGCAAATGTTCGTGCAGCATCCGGATGCACTCCGGATACAGATCTTCGATCAGGCCGAGGGGCCCGCCTCCATGCTGTATGACAGTCACCCCGGCAGGCACGACGCTGCGTCGGGCTTGGTCAGTGTCGAGCACATCACGCTCGCCGGGCGCGACTGGCTCGTCCGGATCGAGGCGCTGCCGGGCTTTGCTCCGGAAGTCGACGCCAAACAGGCGGAACTTGTCTCGATCGTGTTGATGGGTTTGTTATTCGTCGTCGCAACATGGTTTTTCTCGCTCACACGCGAACGGGCCCGAATACTCGCTCGGACGACTGATTCCCTGCGTCGCAGCGAGGCTCGATATAGCGCACTGGTGAATCTTGCTCACGATGGCATCGTTGCCACCGATACGGAGCTGCGATTGACCTTCGTAAACCCGGGGTTCCTGCAAATGGTGGGGGGCGAAGAATCGAGCCTGCTGGGGCGGCCGCTCGACGAGATGTGGTCTGGTGACGGACAGGAGAGTCATGAGCAGATCCTGGCGCGCCTTCAGGACGGACAGGGCAAACGCTATGAAGTGGAGTTCGTGCGAGGTGACGGCAAGCGGCTCACCGCACTTGTGTCGGACGCCCCACTGAATGACGGGTATGGCTCGATGAGGGGGGCAATCATCCTGCTGTCCGACATCTCGGAGCGCAAGGAGGCCGAGCGCCGTATCGCGCACATGGCTTCGCACGACGCACTGACCGGCGTACCCAATCGCCTGATGTTCGACCGGCTGCTCGCGCACACGCTGGATCAGTCCCGTCGCTATCAGCATCACTTTGCCCTGCTGTTCGTGGATCTCGATCACTTCAAGCAGGTCAATGACCAACTCGGGCACCACGTTGGTGACATGCTGTTGATCGAAGCCGTCAAGCGCATGCAGGGATCAATTCGGTCCTCCGATACGCTGGGACGACGAGGTGGCGACGAGTTCGTAGTGCTGCTCCCCGAGACCGCTCTTCGGCACGATGCGGAGATCGTCGCCGAGAAAATCCGCACAGCACTGGAGCAAGAATTCATTCTCGAGGGGCATCAAGTGCAGATCTCGTCGAGCATCGGCATTGTGCTCTATCCCGAGCACGGTACCGACGGGGATACGCTGCTGCGCCGTGCCGACGAGGCGATGTACCGCGCCAAGGGCGGTGGGCGAAACCGCTCACACTACTGCGGCTGAGCCGCAGTGGCATAACAGGCGTTAAGCGGTCTTCTCGTCGAGATTGATGTCGGCGATCAAGTCGTTTGACAGCCGCTCAAGGTCAGCCTGCAGGGCGCTGGCGTCGAGATGTTCATCCGCCCGGAGTTCGGCTTCGGCGTGGAACAGCGTTTCCGACGACATCGGCGCGCTCGACGTGTAGGTCGTCAACTTTTCGACGTTGACCCCATGACGCGCAAAAACCTGCGAAATCTCCCGGACGATTCCGAGTCGGTCGTGACCGACCAGGCTGAACGACAGGTGCCGGTTGCGGACACCCGCTGCGGCCGTTCCATCGGGCGAAGTCTCGACGATCACCGTCAGTGCCGGAATCGCAATCAGCGCAGCCTGAAGTGCCGGCGCATATTCGGGCGCAACACTCAGCTTGAGTACCCCCGCAAACTTGCCCGCGAGCTGCGCCATCGACGACTCCAGCCAGTTACCTTGGTGCGCCGTGATGACCGACGAAAGCTGCTCGACGAGGCCGGGGCGATCATCTCCAATCAGGGTGAGAACGAGAAATCTTGTCACAGCCTTGACTCCAGTTGGTTTGAGCTGAGGATAGTGCCGGATACTTCCCGCAGACGTCGGGCGACTCCGCTCAATCGACTTCGACCAGTGCGATGAGTTCTCCCTGATCGATAGGCTCCCCTTCGTCAACTTTCATTTCGACCACAGTTCCCGAATGCGGGCAGGGGATGTCGAGCGCAACCTTGCCCGTCTCGAGCACGATCAGCGTATCGTCGAATTTGACCGTCTCGCCAGCGCATACCAGGACGCTCTGCACGAATACCTCGCCGGTCCGGCAATTGCCGCAACTGTCCCAGCACTCCGGGTATTTGGGCATGCGAACCTCGAGTATTTTCCCCATTTCGGTTACTTCCCGCCTGGTGTGGTGGACACACTACCGACGAACATCACCGAGTCAAAGGTTCGCTTGAGGAGCTTGCTGTAGAACTGGGCCATGGTCACCCCATCCTCGAACTGCACCATGTCGCCGCGGACAATTTTCATCCGGGCGGTCGCAATCCAGTAACTCCTTCCCGCTTCATCCACTTCGATGTAGGTGTATTCATTGGCATCGATCGCGTCGAGCGCAACACCAGTGCGCTTTAGGGCGGCGGACTGTTCGACGCCGGGCCGCATCAACTGCATCGCTGCGTTGGGGGAAGGGTGCCCCGGTGGAGGTGCTGCCTCGACGCTGAAGGCGGCGGCAAGAAACAAACCTGCAGACATAATGCAGAATGCTCTTGTCACATGACATGGCGGCATTGCAGCCGGCGGGCAGGGGGTGTTCATACTGCATCCCGGTAAACAACTAAGGCTATCAGTCTACTCCCCTACCAATCGTTTCGCACCCGGCCCCCCCCATCGTTTAGTTGTAACGGGGTGCAAGATTCACTTTTCGACAAAGGCCCGTTCGATTACGTAGTCACCCGGCTCGCCGATATGGCGCGATACCTTGAAGCCACGTGCATCGAGCAGGGTGCAACAATCCTTGAGCATCGCCGGGCTGCCGCAGATCATCACGCGATCGACCGCAGGATCGAGATCGGGCAGGCCGATATCGCGAAACAGCTTTCCGGTTTCGATCAGGTGCGTGAGGCGTCCCTGATGGATAAAGGGCTCGCGGGTGACCGTCGGGTAATAGATGAGTTTTTCTCGCGCCCATTCACCGAAGAATTCGTGTTCCGGCAGTTCGCGGGTAATGAAGCCGCGGTAAGCGAGTTCCGAAACCGTCCGAACGCCGTGAATCAGCACCACACGCTCGAATCGGTCGTAGGTTTCCGGATCCTGGATGACGCTCATGAACGGAGCCAGACCGGTGCCCGTGGCAAGCAGGTACAGATGCTTTCCGGGCTTCAGATCGTGCAGTACGAGAGTCCCGGTAGGTTTCTTGCTGACGACAATCGGATCCCCTTCCTTCAGGTGCTGCAGGCGTGAGGTCAGGGGGCCGTTTGGCACCTTGATGCTGAAGAACTCGAGGTGTTCCTCATGGTTCGGGCTGGCGATGCTGTATGCACGAGTCAGCGGTCGACCTTCTACTTCAAGCCCGATCATGACGAACTGACCATTCACAAAGCGCAGACCGCGGTCGCGGGTGGTGCGAAAGCTGAATAGCGAATCGTTCCAGTGATGGACGCTCAGGACTCGCTCGGTAGCCAGGTTGCTCATCGATTTGTCTCAGCCAGAATGGGAATGAGAGCAATTGTAATTAGGGCTATCGAACTAATGGATGGATAATTCTGATATTAAATATCCAGAAAATCGATATGCGGTACACCCTTCGTCAGCTCACGATTTTTGTTGCGACCGCACGGATGGGTAGCGTGTCCCGCGCGGCCGAAGCCCTCTCGATGTCCCAGTCGGCAGCCAGTAGCAGCCTGGCAGAGCTTGAGCGCCAGTTCGACGTACACCTTTTCGATCGGGTAGGGAAGTCGCTTCGGCTCAACGAACTTGGTGAGAAGCTGCTGCCCCGTGCGGTGGATATCCTGGCGCGCGCCGACGATATCGACGATTTGCTGCATGGGCGCAAGGGGTTCGGTAGCATGCAGATCGGTGCAACGCTGACGATCGGCAACTATCTCGGGACCCTGATCGTCGCGACCTTTCTCCAGCGTCACTCGGAAAGCAGGATACGCCTGAGCGTGCACAACACGGCGACCATCATCCATCAAGTGGCAGGTTTTGATCTCGACATGGGAATGATCGAGGGTAGCTGCCACCATCCTGACCTCGAAGCCGTCCGCTGGCTGGACGATGAACTGGTAGTATTTTGTGCGCCGTCGCATCCGCTCGCCGAGCGTCGCCGCGCAACGATTGAGGAGTTGGTCGAGCAGCCCTGGATCTTGCGCGAAATTGGTTCCGGCACGCGGGAAACATTCGACGACGCGATACGCCACGTAGCTCCGCGGATCAATGTGCGACTGGAGCTAGAACACACCGAGGCGATCAAGCGTGCAGTGGAGTCCGGCTTGGGTCTCGGTTGCATCTCGCGACTCGCGCTGCGCGAAGCCTTCCGGCGCGGAAGCCTCGTGCCGATTGAAACACCTGCGCTCGACTTGCGCCGGTCCTTCCATTTCCTGTGGCACAGGCAGAAATTTTTGACACCGGGGATGCAGGCGTTCATCTCGCTATGTCGGGAGATGACGGCGGGAGCACGTCGCAGCGACGAGATTCCGCTGGGCTATATTCCGTAACTGGACGACTGATCTATCGCCGCGCCGCGCGATCGTGGCTACAGGGAAATCCGGTGCCGCGTTGTGGTGCCGGTTCGCCGCCCTCTGACGCAGTGTGTCGATCGTATCCGCCAACACGGCAAAGGGAGCGAAACCTGCCGCCCCCGGTCGGCGGTTCTGCGTTTTTAAGTTTGCAGGCTCTTGTCGATCGGTACGGCGGCTTTGGCATCCGCCACGACTTTCGGCATGTCACGCTCGGGCATGTAGGAGGCGACCTGGCACGCGACCGCTGCAATGTACGGAATGCACTGCAGCGCGAGGATTCCGACCCACAATTGCACTTCCAGGTCGTCATAACCACGCAGTGACACCATCACGCCCGCGCCGCATATCAGCGCGAACAGCAGGCCGATTTCCTCGCGAATCGGGGAGAAGAATGCGAGCGTGCCCTTGTCCTTCCAACCCTTCGGTGTACGTACAAATTCGCCGCGACGCTTGACGATGCCGGCGAACACTCCGCGCGCAATGGCGTGGGCCATGCCAACCGACAGAATCGAGGCGCCCAGAATATCCTTCCATGGGGCGTCCATCGTGCGCCGATAGAGGATCGGTCCAAGTGCCGCCTTGAATGCCATGAAGGCCAGGATCGGCATTGCAAGCGAAGTCACCGGCAAGCCGAAGGCCTTGGGCAGGAAAAGCATCCCGACCGTCCACGCAAGGCTGGCGAAGGCAAATACGAGTTGCAGGGCATCACCCAGCCATGCGAACCAGCCGGTCAGAAAGTGGTAGCGCTGCGCGATGTTGAGGCGGCTGCGGCCGATCATCGCCGGCAGGTGGTGCTTGAGAATTTGCATCGCACCAAAGGCCCAGCGGAAGCGCTGGCTCTTGATCGCGGCAAAGTCCGACGGTGTCAGTCCGCGGCCGAGAATATGGTCGACATAGCGGGTGTCGTAGCCTTTTTCGATCAGGCGCAAGCCGAGTTCGGTGTCTTCGCAGATGCACCATTCCGACCAGCCGCCGACGTCATCGAGCGCAAGGCGGCGCACCAGCGTCATCGTGCCGTGCTGAATCAGCGCATTGCGTTCGTTGCGGTGATGCATCCCGATGCGGAAGAAGCCGTCGAACTCCCAGTTGCACATGCGGCGGAAGGGTTGGTTTTCCCAGTCGCGGTGAGCTTGCGGGGCCTGCACGACGGCGACTGAAGGTTCGTCGAAGTGCGGAATCAGGCACGACAACCAATCGGGCGATACGACGTAGTCGGCATCGACGACGCCGACGACTTCGGCGCGCGGATCCGTTTGCTCAAGGCCAAAGTTAAGCGCCCCGGCCTTGAAGCCCGGCCAGTTCTCGAGGTGGAAAAAGCGGAAGCGCGGGCCGAGTTCGGCGCAACGTTTCTCCAGCGGTTTCCAAAGTGCTTCGTCCTTGGTGTTGTTGTCTAGCACCAGCACTTCAAAGTTGCCGTACTGCATTGCGGCGAGACTGTCGATGGTCGCAATGACCATTTCCGGCGGTTCGTTGCAGCATGCGAGGTGGATCGACACGAATGGTTCCATGTCTGTCGCATGGGGCGGAAGCGGCAGGAAGCGCCGGGTCCATTTACGCTTGAACAGAACTTCGCCGAATTCGAAGCCGTGCGACAAGAGCACCGCGATGGTGAGGACGGTGGCGCCGATCAACATTGCCAGCCCGATCAGATCGCGCTGCGTGAGGTAATAATCCGCGGGTACGTTCAATCCGATGACAAGCGTGGCGGCGCAGGCCTGCACCAGACCGGCCAGCCACAGGCGCCCGAATACACTCCAGTCGCGTAGCAGGAACGCGATCAGGAACATTGGCAAAAACGCGATGGCCGCTGCCATCCGGGCTTTCTCGTGCCAGCGGACGTCTTTCACCACGAGACCGTCCAACGGGAATTTTGCCTGCCGCTCCGCGTTGAACATGCCCCAGTAGGCCCCAGCCCAGCCTTCGATTTCGATCTTCCACGGCTGGTCGATCGCTTCCATGATGAAGTAGTCGAGATCCGCTGTGCGCGGATGCGCGAGGAACTCCCGGATAAATCGGGCCTGATTTTCCCGCGAGGCGACCCCCTTGGTTTCGCCGCCACCGAGGCTGTCCATGACTGGCCCACGGCTTGGCCAGCCGATTTCACCGATTACGATCTTCTTCTTCGGGAATCTCTTCGCGAGTTCGTCGTAGCGCATCATGGCGTAGTCGACGGCGTTTTCAACCGGTACGCCTTCGTGGTAGGGCAGCAGATGGACAGTGATGTAGTCGACGCTGTTGACAAGCTCGGGGTTTTTGAGCCAGACATGCCAAGGCTCGGCTGTCGACACCTGCTTCTTCAGGCGCTTGAGCGCCTTGCGTGCCTTTTCGAGGTGAACCGCCAGTTCCTTGACGCTCACGTCGCCGCGCAGCAAGGCTTCGTTGCCGACGATGACGCGGTCGATGTGGCGGTACTTCCGCACCGATTCGATCAGGGCATCGACTTCCTGCCCGTTCTTGGCCTCATCCGCTGAAATCCACGCGCCGGCGGTCACGGTCAGCTTGCGCTGGGCGGCAAGTCCGATGATCGCCGGATTATCGAGGCTGCCGTAGGTGCGGATGCTCTCGGCTGTCAGTGTGAGGAGATCAAGATCCGCGCCAATCTCGGCCTCAGTCGGAAAGGTGCCTTGAAGCGGGCTTTGATCACGCTGGAATGGACTGTAGGCGTAGCCGTGGATGCTGTTTGCGGCGCCGACGAACTCGGTGCCGCGGTTCCATCGTTCAGCTATCAGATACTGCGCACCGGCAATGATGCCGGCAAGGAGAAGCGCTACGATAATTCGGTAGATCAGCGAAGCGACATTTTTCATCAGGATCGTTGTCCCATTGAGGGCTGGAGCGAACGCTGCGCATCAACGACCCGGTCCGGGGCGTCGCAAGCGCGATTTGGCGCAGTGCAAAAAATCATTCCGGGTCGGCGGTGTGACACAATTGACGCGAACACGACTCGATACTGGATGGGCGCGGAGTTTATGCGCTTTTTCAGTTGCTTAGCAAAGAGATTGTGAGCTAATTTGCAACACGCAACGGGCGTGGCGGCGGGTGCTTGATTTGTAAGGAAAAACAGTCTTGGCGGGAAATGTTTTGCAAAAATATGGCAGTGCAAGAAAACTGCTGATGGTGACTTCGTTGGTGCTCGGTCTCGTTCTGTGGCTTCGCTATGGCGTGCTCGAGTCCGGCGTATTGCCGAGTAATTGCGGTACGACGTTTGCCGAGGGCCTTCAGGGGGCGTGCCTGGCGAAATGGCTACTGGTGCAGTCCTTCATGCAGCAGCGCTTGGGCTGGCTGAGTCTGACTCTGGGCCTTGCAGCTTTTGTCCTGCGCCGCAGCCCGCTGGCATGGGGTGGCTGGATCAGCGGGTTGGCGGGACTGGTGCTGTACAACTTCGATTACGCCGCAGTCGGGGCGTTGTTGTCCTTAGTTGTCCTCGTGCGCGCTGGCTCGCAGGGTTGGGGCCGCCAACAGCAGTCCGGTGACGAGCCAGCCGATGGCTTGGGGATTGGCAGGTTCGGTTAGCCAGCGGCCGATGACCGACACGACGATTACCCAGGCGCACACACGCTCCTCGGTTTCATGGCGACTGGTGGATAGCCAGCCAATCACGCCGAAAATCAGTGCCGGCACGAAATAGAGCAGGGTCGGAAAATCGCGATAGCGCGGATCCGCGAAAAGCAGCACCGCGGCCACCGCAGCGGCAAACAGGAGCACACCCCTTAGCAGTCCAAGCGCTGTTCCGGCGTTCAGATTACCAATGCTCCATGTGCGCAGATGTGCCCACGCCTGCGCAACCGGGAGAAGTGGGCTCGTCTTGGCGGCCCATCGCGCGGTGATCAGTGGGACCAGCGCAGCGAGCACCGCCAAACCTCCGAGCGCCATCCATTCGAAGGTGTCGCGGTACGCGACATGAGCATGTTCCCATTGCAGTGTCGCAACCAAGCCTACGGTCGCGCCGACAAGGACATTTGCGGCGAGACGCAAGGGATTGCGGGCGGTACTTGCTGCCAGCAGCAGGCACAGTAGAGCCCCGAGACCCGCGGCGGTCAGCAGCGTGCCAATATTTGTCCGTTCGAATACAGGACCCGCGAGAGGAAATTTTGGGGACAGGCTTGTATCGAGCATGCCCCAGTAACCCCCGACGGTGCCTTCGAGGCGGCGTTTCCAGGGCTGGTCAATGGCTTCGATGAGGTTGTAGTTCCAGCCCTTCGCATGGGCGAGATGGACGAACTCGCGAATGTATCGCGCCTGATTGACTTGTGAGGGCTCCGAATCCTGGCGCTGCCGTCCCGCGCTAGGCCAGCCTGTCTCGCCAATCATTAACGGTTTGTCGAAATGCTGGCTGACTTCCTCGAACACTTTGCCCACGTGGCTCACGGCATCATCGATCGCAACCGGATGGTCTTCCCAAAAGGGCAATATGTGCACCGTCACCAAGTCCACCGCTTCGGAGAGCTTGGGATGTTGCAGCCAGAATTCCCATACATCGGCATAAGTGACGGGCACCATGACGCGGGACTGTGCATAGTCGATCAGGTCGCGCAATTCGGTTTCCGTACGCTCTCGGCGTAGCAAGACCTCATTTCCGACAATCAGCACGCTCACTACATCGGCATGGTCGTTCGCAAGCTGGATAGCGCGTTCGAGCTGCTGAAGGTTGCGTTTCGGGTCTGCATTGATCCACGCCCCCAAAAGAACCTTCAGGCCGGCGGCGCGCGCGAGCTCCGGAACCAGCTCGAGCCCCTGATCGACCGAGTAGATGCGCACGCAATCCGTAATGTGCGACAGCGCGGCGAGGTCTGCGGCTATCTGTTCGCGCGAAATCATCAGCTTTTCGTCAAACGGCGTCTGCCCCGGTAGCCTATACGGCGCGTAGGACACACATTTGAGGCGTTCGCCATCGGCGAGGTGCAGATCGTGCATCGGGACAGGCTGCATCTGGCGGGCGAGCACGATCCCAAGCACGAGCAAGGCGACAAGGTGCACGAACAGCAGGGCACGCCAAGGGGCTGCAAGGTTACGTGGCGTTTCGGAAGCTGGCATGTGTCAGGGGAGCCGTCGGTTCGATGGTCGAAAAAAAGCCACGCCGGGAATGGCGTGGCTTCGGTGCGAAGCGGGGCGATTTTAGCTCGCGTAATCTTCCATCGGTACGCAGGCGCAGAACAAATTGCGATCGCCATAAACGTCGTCGATGCGATTGACGCTTGGCCAGAATTTATTTTCCGCTACCCAGGGCAAAGGAAAGGCTGCCTGTTCGCGGGAATAGGGACGCTTCCATTCCGCACTGAAGAAGTCCGCCTGGGTGTGCGGGGCGTTCTTCAGCGGGTTGTCCTCGGCGGGCAGCTTGGCGTTCTCGATCTCGCGGATTTCGCCGCGGATCGCGATCATCGCGTCGATGAAGCGGTCCAGTTCGCCAAGGTCTTCCGACTCGGTCGGCTCGACCATGATGGTGCCCGCCACCGGGAAGGACATCGTCGGTGCATGAAAGCCGTAATCCATCAGGCGCTTGGCGATATCGACCTCGCTCACGCCTGTGCTTGCCTTGATCGGGCGGATATCCAGAATGCACTCATGCGCAACGCGGCCCTTGGATCCCGTGTAGAGCACGGGATAGTGCTCGCCGAGGCGGTTGGCGACGTAGTTGGCATTGAGAATGGCAACTTCGGTGGCGCGCTTCAAGCCTTCGCCGCCCATCATTGCGATATACATCCAGGAAATCGGCAGAATGCTCGCCGAGCCGAACGGTGCAGCACTGACAGCACCCTGGCCCTTGTTCGGACGGTCGGCGTTGCCGGTCGCCGCGACGACGTGGTCGGCCATGAACGGCGCAAGGTGCGCTGCCACGCCGATCGGACCCATGCCCGGTCCGCCGCCGCCATGAGGGATGCAAAAGGTTTTGTGCAGGTTCATGTGGCTCACGTCGGCACCGATGGTCGCGGGCGAGGTGAGGCCGACCTGCGCATTAAGGTTGGCGCCGTCCATATATACCTGGCCACCTTGCTGATGCACGATGGCGCAGATCTCGCGGATCGACTCCTCGAACACGCCGTGCGTAGACGGATAGGTAATCATCAGCGCAGCGAGGCGATCGGCGTGCTGCTCGGTCTTCGCCTTGAGGTCGGCGAGATCCACGTTGCCGTTGTCGTCGCACGCTACGACCACCACTTCCATGCCACACATCTGTGCGGTTGCCGGATTGGTGCCATGAGCGGACTTCGGAATCAGACACACCTTGCGATGCGTGTCTCCCCGGCTGGCGTGGTAACGCGAGATCGCGACCAGCCCGGCGTATTCACCCTGCGCACCGGAATTCGGCTGCATGCAGATCGCCGGGAAGCCGGTCACCGCCTTGAGGTAGTCAGCAAGGCTCTCGATCATCTCGATGTAGCCGCCGGCCTGCTCGCGCGGGGCAAAGGGATGCAGGTTGGCAAACTCCGGCCAGGTCACCGGAATCATCTCGCTGGTGGCGTTGAGCTTCATCGTGCAACTGCCGAGCGAGATCATCGAATGGTCAAGTGCGAGGTCGCGATTTTGCAGCTTCTTCAGATAGCGCAGCATCTCGTGTTCGGTGTGATGGGTATTGAACACCGGATGCTTCAGGATTGCATCGCCGCGCAGTAGTGCGGCGGGAATGGCCCCGCCACCGGCACGGACCTTTGCATCAAGGGGGGCTATCTCGTCGTTGGCGTCGAACAGTCGCAGCAGGGCTGCGATGTCGTTGACAGTCGTGGTTTCATCTACGGAAATGCCGACCACGCTATCGGAAACCTTGCGCAAGTTGAAGCCGGCCGCATCACAGGCGGAGAACAGTTCGGCGGTGCGCGCCCCTGTCGTGACCTGCAGCGTGTCAAAGTAGGCGCCCGCGGGCAGCGTGAAACCGGCCTCACGCAGGCCTTCGGCGAGGATTGCTGCCAGTCGATGAACGCGTGCCGCGATCGTGCGCAGGCCTTCCGGGCCGTGGTACACGGCGTAAAAGCCCGCCATGTTGGCGAGCAGGACCTGTGAGGTACAAATATTGGAGTTGGCCTTCTCGCGGCGGATGTGCTGTTCACGAGTCTGCAGCGTCATGCGCAGCGCGGTCTTGCCGCGTGCATCTTTCGATACGCCGATGATGCGCCCCGGCATCGCCCGGACGTTGGCTTCGCGGGTGGCGAAGAACGCGGCATGGGGGCCGCCGAAGCCCATCGGCACGCCAAAACGTTGCGCAGAACCGAGCGCGATGTCGGCACCCATTGCCCCGGGCGACTTGAGCAGCACGAGCGCCATCAGGTCGGATGCCACCGCCGTCACCGCAGCTTTCGCCTTCAAGGCCGCAATGGTGTCGGTAAGGTCGGTGATTTCGCCTCGTTCGTTCGGGTATTGCAGCAGCGCGCCGAACACCTCATGCTTGACCGCATCGAGCGCCGGGCCGAAAACCAGTTCGAACCCGAAGAAGCCGGCACGGGTCTTCACCACGTCGATGGTCTGCGGGAAGCAGGCTTCGTCGACGAAAAAGGCATTCGACTTCGCCTTGCTCACGCGACGTGCCATCGTCATGGCTTCGGCGGCGGCAGTCGCTTCGTCTAGCAGCGACGCGTTCGCAAGTTCGAGTCCGGTCAGGTCGATGACCATCTGCTGATAATTCAGCAGCGCCTCCAGACGTCCCTGGGCAATTTCCGCCTGATACGGCGTATACGCGGTGTACCAGCCCGGATTTTCCATCACGTTGCGCAGGATCACCGCGGGGGTATGGGTGCCGTAGTAGCCCATGCCGATCAGTGATTTCTTTATGACGTTCTTCGCCGCGATGGCGCGCAGGCTCCCCAACGCTTCGTGCTCCGGCTTCGCGCCCGCCAGCGGCAGGGGGGCCGCAAGGCGAATGGCCGGTGGAACGGTCTGATCGATCAGCGCGTCCAGGCTTGGTGCGCCCACGGCAGCGAGCATCGTCGCGATTTCACCCGCATTGGGGCCGATATGGCGGCCAATGAAGGCGTCGCGCTGCTCAAGTTGCGAGAGCGGGGCGTTGAGGACAAGAGGGAGGAGGGTGTTCGACATGTCGAGGGGCTCGGCGGGGATGTCCCGGACCCCGCGCGGCAGATCCGGGAAGTGAGAACTTGGGGAGGTCAGGCGTTGGCCACGGCTTCGTAGCCGGCGGCGTCGAGCAGGCCAGCTAGGTCGCTGGCGTTGTCAGGCTTGATCTTAAACAGCCAGGCGGCATAAGCGTCAGCATTCACGGATTCTGGTGCATCGACCGCGGCCTGATTCGATTCGACGACCTCGCCGGCGACCGGCGCGTAGATGTCGGATGCCGCCTTGACCGATTCAATCACCGCGCAGGCTTCATTCGCAGCGATTTTGCGGCCAGCGTCAGGCAGTTCCAGGTAGACCACATCACCGAGCGCCTCCTGCGCGTGATCGGTAACGCCGATGGTCAGAGTGCCGTCGGCTTCGACGCGGATCCACTCGTGGGACTTGGTGTATTTCAGGTCGGCGGGAATATTGCTCATGTGAGGCTCCAGAGTATGGTGTGTTCAAGGGCCGGGCCTGGCGCCCGGTATCGGGTTATGTTTGTGACTCGACTTGCTGCGTGTCGCAGTCCGCGATCAGACGAGCGCCTTGCCGTTGCGCACGAAGGGCAACTTAACCGTGCGTGCTCTGAGACGGCGGCCACGAATGTCCACCTCGACCTGTTCGCCCGCTTCGACGTCGAGCGGCAGGCGGGCAAAGGCAATTGATTTTTCCAGTGAGGGCGAGAAGCTGCCGCTGGTGGTTTCGCCTTCGCCGTTGGCGGTAAAGACCGCCATGTGGGAGCGCAACACGCCCTTGTCCTCAAGGATCAGACCCAGCACCTTGCGGGCCGCGGGATTCGCCAAAAGGGCCGATTTGCCGACGAAATCGCGCGTCTCGTCCTTCAGGTCCACTGTCCAGGCGAGCCCCGCATCAAGCGGTGAAATGCTGTCGTCCATGTCCTGACCATAGAGATTCATACCGGCCTCCAGGCGCAAGGTGTCGCGTGCTCCCAGTCCGCAGGGCTTTACGCCAGCGGTCGCGAGCGCATTCCAGACAGCTTCGGCACGCTCAGCCGGCAGGGTGAGTTCAAAGCCGTCCTCCCCGGTGTAGCCGGTGCGGGCAATCATCAGATCACCAGCGTTCGCAGCGGAAAAAACCGTGAGCGCCTCGCTCGCCGCGCGCGAGCCGGGCAGGGCTTGCCAGGTCTTTGCTCGCGCGTTGGGTCCCTGCACCGCGATCATGGCGAGATCCCGACGGCTATTCAGCGTCACGTTCGCACCGGTTGCCGCAATGCGCTGGCGCATCCAGGCGACGTCCTTGTCGGCGGTGCCGGCGTTGACGACGATGCGATAGGAATTCGGCGTAAAGAAATAGACAATCAGATCGTCTATCACGCCGCCGTCCGGGTTCAGCATGCAGCTATAAAGCGCCTTGCCGGCTTGCTTCAACTTTGCGACGTCATTCGCAAGCAGACCGCGCAACCAGGACGTCGCATCCGGCCCGTCGAGGTCTAGCGCGAGCATGTGGGACACGTCAAACATCCCCGCATCGCGTCGCACAGCGTGGTGCTCTTCGATCTGTGAGCCGTAATTCACCGGCATGTCCCAGCCGGCAAAGTCGACCATCCGGGCGGCAGCAGCGACATGGTTTGCATGAAGCGGGGTTTGTTTGGGCACAAGTGGCTCCTGGAGTTCGGAATCGATTGTCGAGGTTTCAAAAGCGAAATGGGGCGAGGCCCGTTTCGTCGAGCGTCGCCCCATCTGTCCTTTGTACCTGAGAGATTCCGGCGTTTGGCCGGGTGCCCCTTCGGTGGATGCGCCGGCTACCGCAGTCGTCTGCGTCGGCCCGCATCGCTCTCCAGAATTGCGTTCTGTCGGCGGTCCTTTTGCCTGAGCGATTCCGGGGGGTTACGCCTTCGGCGACTCTCTGGGAGAGTTCTCTCCCGCGCGACTCGCGGACGATAGCATCCTGGCACGGGGACTGGCAACGGGTAGAGGCGCCAGTTTGCTATTATAAAAGCACATTAATCGACCCTTATGACAGCGCTGACGGCAAGTGACGTACCCATCCCATGATTCTTAATGCCGACCTTCATTGCCATTCGACCGTCTCCGACGGCTGGCTTACTCCCACGGAAGTGGTGCGACGCGCAGCGGCAAATGGGGTCAGTCTGCTTGCATTGACGGATCATGACGAAGTGGGGGGGCTCGATGAAGCAAAGGCCACGGCGCACGAACTCGGCATAATGCTGGTTCCGGGGGTCGAGATCTCGGTAACTTTCCTGGAGGAAACGATCCACATCGTTGGCTTGGGTATCGATCACTACAATCCACAGCTCCTTGACGGATTGCGGCAGGTGCGCAGTGGGCGCGATCAGCGCGCGGTGCGGATGAGCGAGGCGCTGGACGCGATCGGTATTCACGGTGTGCTGGAAGGTGCCCGCCGCTTCGCCCGCAACCCGGCCCTCGTTGGTCGCGCGCATTTCGCGCGCCACCTTGTCGCCAGCGGGTTGATGCCGGACGTGAATACCGTGTTCCGTTACTACCTCGCGCGCGGCAAGCCAGGCTATGTTGCGCACACATGGGCGATGCTGGAGGATGCCGTTGGCTGGATTCGCACCGCGGGCGGCCTTGCGGTAATTGCACATCCGGCGCGCTACCGCCTGTCCGATCATGACATGGACACGCTTTTCGATCGCTTCGTTGCCTGCGGTGGCGAGGCGGTTGAAGTAGTATCCGGTGCGCATACCGAGGCGGAAGTGCTCAAGTTTGCGAGCATCGCTCGTCGCCGCGGGCTGCTTGCATCGCGGGCGTCGGATTTCCATGGCGAGAAAGAAAGCCCGGTGGACCTGGGGCGCTGTGACCCGCTGCCACCTGACCTGACGCCCGTTTGGTCAAAACTCATTTAGCGCGCGCCCACGTGCAAGCAGAACAAAACAAGAAGATCTTTCATGGCACAGTATTTTTCGCTGCACCCCGAACATCCGCAACCTCGCCTGATCCGTCAGGCTGCCGAGATCATGCGCGCAGGCGGTTTGGTGGCGTTCCCCACCGATTCCGCTTATGCACTGGGGGGCGTCACCGGCGATGCCGATCTGCTGCAACGCATTCGGCACCTTCGCGACGTCGATGAACGCCACCATTTCACGCTAATGTGCCGTGATCTGTCGGAGATCGCGACCTACGCGCGCGTTGATAATGCGCAGTATCGCTTGCTCAAGGCGACAACACCCGGCCCCTATACCTTCATCCTTGAAGGAACCAAGGAGTTGCCGCGGCGCATGCTGCATCCCAAGCGCAAGACCATCGGTCTGCGTGTCCCTGATCACCCGGTGGTTGCCGCCTTGTTGCAGGAATTGAACGAGCCCATCCTCACTTCGACCTTGCTGCTGCCGGACGAGGACTTGCCGCTGACCGACCCGGAAGAAATACGCGATCGGCTCGAAAAACAGGTGGACCTCGTGATCGAAGCGGGTTTCTGTGGCCCAGAAGCCACCACGGTGATCGACCTGACCTCGGGTGCGCCGCTTCTGGTGCGCGCGGGGCGCGGCGACCTCGCTCCGTTCGGGCTTGAAATAGACTGATCGGCGGCAGTGCCGTAGGGTTCTGCTCCTGCGCCCTGCGCGACGCGTGAGGCACCCCCTTGCTCTGCTAGAATGACGCGTTTTACGCCGTGACGTCATGGATTCGTTGATCCCCACCCTTGCCATCTGGGCATTGCCCGTGTTGCTCGCCATCACGCTGCATGAGGCAGCGCATGGCTACGTGGCCCGCTATTTTGGCGACCCGACTGCGGATCAGGAAGGGCGCATTACGCTCAATCCGTTCAAACACATCGATCCCGTCGGTACATTGCTGGTGCCGGGCGCAATTCTCGCGCTCAGTTCCCTGTTCGGTGGCGGCGGCATGTTGTTTGGCTGGGCCAAGCCGGTGCCGGTAAATTTCAGCCGCCTTCGCAAACCCAAGTCCGACATGCTGTGGGTCGCGGCAGCCGGTCCGTTCGTGAATTTTTTGATGGCGCTCGGCTGGGCCCTGCTGGCGAAGATTGCGCTCTCCAATCCACAAAGCGATTACGCGATGCCAATGCTCGAAATGGGCAAGGCTGGCATGCAGATCAACACGGTGCTGATGGTGCTCAATCTCCTGCCGATCCCGCCACTTGATGGGGGGCGCATTGCAGTGAGCCTGTTGCCGCATCGTCTCGCCTGGCAGTTCTCGCGAATCGAGCCCTATGGCTTTCCGATCCTGCTGTTACTGCTATTTACCGGTATCCTCGGGCAAGTTCTTTGGCCGCTGATGGCTCTTTTTCGTATTTTTCTCGCGACGCTTTTCGGGTTTTAGACATCATCATGTACGCAGAACGCGTTCTCTCTGGCATGCGCCCGACCGGGCGACTCCATCTCGGCCATTATCACGGCGTACTCAAGAACTGGGTCAAGCTTCAGGAAAGCTACCCCTGCCTGTTTTTCGTCGCCGACTGGCATGCGCTGACCACCGCCTATGACAGTCCACAGGTGATCGCCGACAGCGTCTGGGAGATGTTGATCGACTGGCTCGCAGCGGGCGTCGATCCGTCGAAGGCGACGATCTTCATTCAGTCGAAAGTACCCCAGCACGCGGAACTGCATCTGCTGCTGTCGATGATCTCCCCCGTCGGCTGGCTTGAACGGGTGCCGACGTACAAAGACCAGCAGGAAAAGCTTGCCAGCAAGGATCTGTCGACCTATGGCTTCCTCGGCTACCCTTTGCTGATGTCGGCCGACATCCTGCTCTACCGGGCCGACAAGGTTCCCGTAGGCGAGGATCAGGTGCCGCACGTCGAGTTCACGCGAGAAATCGCTCGGCGCTTCAATCACTTGTTCGGCCGTGAGCCCGGTTTTGAGGACAAGGCCAGGGAGGCCGTCAAAAAACTTGGTGGCAAGACGGGCAAGCTGTTCGAGGAATTGCGCAAGCGTTTTCAACAGGAAGGCGACGGCGATGCGCTCGAGCAGGCGAGAGCGATATTGCGCGAGCCCGGAAGCGTGGGCCATGTCGATCTCGAGCGCCTGCATGGTTATCTCGAAGGCAGCGGCAAGATGATCCTCGTCGAACCCGGTGCGCTGCTGACCGAAGCTGCCCGCATGCCGGGCCTGGATGGACAGAAAATGTCCAAGAGCTATGGCAACACGATATTCCTGCGCGAGGAGCCGGATGCTGTCACGAAAAAGATCCGCACGATGCAGACCGATCCGGCACGCGTGCGCCGCACCGATCCGGGCGATCCTGAAAAGTGCCCAGTATGGCAGTTTCACGTCATCTATTCCGATGACGACACGCGCAAGTGGGTTCAGCAGGGCTGTCGCAGCGCGGGTATCGGGTGTATCGAATGCAAGCAGCCCGTAATTGACGGCGTGCTCAAAGAGCAAGTCGCGATGCGCGAACGTGCACAACCGTACATCGAAGACCCGGCACTGATGCGTCGCATCGTTGCGGAAGGTTGTGAACGGGCGCACGCGCTTGCGGAGGAAACCATGCGTGACGTGCGCGAATCGATGGGACTATCGTATCGCTAAGGGCGATGGTCCGGCGGGCGCATTCCGGATTTCGCTCCAACGAGCCGGAATGACGCGGTGTCACGGGCGTCGGCGTGTTGTGAAGGTTTTCGCACCATGAATTTTCCGCTCGAGCTTGCTCCGGTCGAAACGGTCGCCCAGATTGAGGCGGTGGCGCGCCTGTACGGCGAGCCGCTACTCGAACTGCCAAAAGATCTCTACATTCCGCCGGATGCACTGGAAATTTTCCTCGAGGCCTTCGAGGGGCCGCTCGATCTGTTGCTCTACCTGATCCGCAAGTCGAACCTGAATATCCTCGACATCCCGATGGCGCCATTGACCGCGCAGTATCTGGTTTACGTCGAGGCAATGCGGCGACACAATCTCGAACTTGCTGCCGATTACCTGCTGATGGCCGCGACCCTGCTCGAGATTAAGTCGCGCATGTTGTTACCGCGCCCGCCGCGTGACGCGCCGGACGAGTCCCTTGATCCTCGTGCGGAACTGGTGCGGCGCCTGCTTGATTACGAGCAGATGAAGATGGCTGCCGCCCGGCTCGATGCATTGCCGCGTGTCGATCGCGATCACGAGTGGGTAAGCATCTTCGTTGCGGAGAAGATCGTTGAAAGGCTACCGGAAGTCAGTCTTCACGATTTGCAGCTTGCTTGGCTCAAGATCATGAAAAAGGCGCGGCTGACGCAGCATCATCAGGTGAGACGGGACGAGCTATCGGTTCGGGAACACATGACTGCGATCCTGCGCAAGCTGTCGGACGGCGCTTTTGTGGTTTTTGATACGCTGTTCGAGCCGGCGCGCGGACCGGCCGGGCTGGTTGTAAGTTTTCTCGCGGTACTCGAGTTGGTCAAGGAGAAACTTGTGCAAGTGGCCCAGAACGAGCCCTTTGCACCGATATACGTGAAACTTGCCGATGCAGCCAACGACACCTGAGGACTTCAAGCGGGTCATCGAGGCAGCGTTGCTTGCGGCAAGCGTGCCCTTGCCGGTAACCGATCTGCGACAACTGTTCGACGTCGATCCGGGGCACGATTTCATCCGACGCCTGCTCGACGAGTTGCGTGGCGACTGGTCGGATCGTGGTGTGGAGCTGGTCCAGCTGGCCTCAGGCTGGCGTTTCCAGACGCGCCCCGAGTACCAAGTCTTTCTCGATCGCCTCAAGCAGGAAAAACCGCCAAGATACTCGCGCGCGGTGCTGGAAACGCTGGCAATCATCGCCTACCGTCAACCCGTTACGCGAGGAGATATAGAAGACATTCGCGGCGTGGCGGTTTCCCCGAATGTTCTCAAGACACTGGAGTCGCGAGGCTGGGTCGATATTGTCGGCCATCGTGACACCCCCGGTCGCCCGGCACTATTTGCGACCACGCGGCGCTTTCTCGATGACCTCGGGCTCAGAAGCCTGACCGAGCTGCCTGCGCTAACCGAAATTGAAAGGATCATGGATCTTGTCGACACCAAAGAAATCGAAGCGGCCGCTGCGGCCGCCAATGAAGAAAAACACTGAGTCCGCGCTGGAAGTGCAGCGACCTGCCGCAACACACTCGCGCTCGCGTCCGGGTTCGCCTCCGCCAGTTGCCGGGGAAGGTAGCGAGCTCCGCCGTAAGTCCCGCGAGTCCGTTCGGGCGGGTGTTGGAGGACGGCATGCGCCAAACTCTGAGAATCTTGCTGAACCCGAGCGGCTGCAGAAGGTACTGGCCCAGCTAGGAATAGGGTCGCGGCGCGAAATCGAAGAGTGGGTGGCTGCCGGGCGCATTATCGTAAATGGTGTCACGGCCGAGCCCGGTCAGAAAATCGGCCCCGGAGATCGTGTCAAAATCAATGGCAAGCTCGTCCCGCTGCGCTTCAGTGTCCGCACACCCCGGGTATTGATTTATCACAAGCCGGAAGGCGAGATTGTCTCGCGCGAGGATCCGGAAGGGCGCCCCACCGTGTTCGAACGGCTTCCGTTATTGCGCAAGGGGCGTTGGATCGCCGTCGGACGACTGGATTTTAATACGTCGGGCCTGTTGCTGTTCACGAACGATGGCACGCTGGCCAATCGTCTGATGCACCCGCGCTACGAACTGGAGCGCGAGTACGCTGTGCGTCTGCTGGGAGCGCTGACCGACGAGCAGATCGAATCGCTGAAGGCCGGAATCCAGCTTGAAGACGGGCTGGCGCGTTTTAGCTCTCTGAGTGATCAGGGCGGCGAGGGCGTCAACCACTGGTACAAGGTGACGCTTTCGGAAGGGCGCAACCGCGAAGTTCGACGCATGTTCGAGGCGGTCGGTTTGACCGTCAGCCGGCTGATGCGCGTGCGCTACGGTCCGGTGAGCCTGTCGTCGCGCCTCAAGCGCGGTATGTGGATGGAAATGCCGGAAGCCGAAGTCTGTGAGTTGGCAGGGTTACCGAAACCGCAAGGGCAGACATCTGCTCGCCCTGGCGAGAAGGAGCGCCAGGCCAGAATTCATCGTACGACGCCGCGCGACCGAACTTGAGAATAGGCGAGCCGGCCGCCCCTTGGGGGTAAGCGCTCGCTGGGCTTTCCGTTCGTCCGAAAGCGCCCGGGTAAACCATGTTACGAATTGCCTGTTTTCAATGAAGTGGTTATACTTGTAAAGCTTTGGTGGGCGCAATTTTTCTATTTCGCTGCACCGGTTTGTGGATGGATTCAACAAAGATGGGCGTTACGCCCATTTTTTATTTGTGGGCGTGGAAATGGATGTCGAACGTCTGATTGAGCAGGTGGTGGCCGGGCTCGGCTTCGAGTTGGTTGATTTCGAGACTTCCCCGAAGGGGCGCTTGATGCGCGTCTTTATCGATATCGAGCGTGGTATCACGGTGGATGATTGTGCCGCGGTCAGTAATCAGCTGACGCGTGTCTTCGAGGTCGAGAACGTCGACTACGACCGGCTCGAGATTTCGTCCCCCGGCCTTGATCGGCCGCTCAAGAAGGCCGCCGATTTCGAACGCTTTGTCGGTAGCGATGTGCAGGTCCGCCTGCGGATGCCGATTGGTAATCAGCGAAATTTCATTGGCGTGCTTGAAGGTTTTGTCGATGGTGTGGTGCGTTTGCGTACCGAGAAGGGTGAGGTCGCCTTTCCCATTGATGAAGTCGAGAAAGCGCGTCTGGTGCCCAAGTTTTGAGTATTCGTATGTGGAGGTTTTGATTAATGAGCCGCGAAATATTGCTGCTTGTGGATGCGCTGGCGCGCGAAAAGAATGTGGCCAAGGACATCGTATTCGGTGCCCTGGAGTCGGCGCTCGCCTCCGCAACGAAGAAGCGCATCAACGACGAGGCCGATGTTCGCGTCACGATCGATCGTGATACCGGTGCCTACGAATCGTTCCGTCGCTGGGTGGTGATGCCTGACGAGGATGTCGTTAATGATGAAGCTGAAATGGGCATCATCGATGCACGGGACGTAGAGCCCAGTATTCAGATCGGCGAATACATTGAAGAGCCGCTTGAGCCAATCGATTTCGGGCGCATCGGCGCTCAGGCGGCGAAGCAGGTGATCTTGCAGCGTATTCGTGATGCCGAGCGCGAGCAGGTGCTCAATGACTTCCTCGATCGTAAGGAACATCTTGTTTCCGGTTCGATCAAGCGCATGGAGCGTGGCAACGCGATCATCGAGGTCGGGCGTCTCGAGGCAGTGATTCCCCGCGACCAGATGATCCCGCGCGAAAATCTGCGTGTCGGCGATCGGGTGAAGGCGTTCCTGCTGCGTATTGACCGTGGTGCGCGAGGCCCGCAACTGATCCTGTCGCGGACAGCCCCGGAGTTCCTCGGTAAGTTGTTCGAGCTCGAAGTGCCGGAGATCGAAGACGGGCTCCTGGAAATCAAGGCCTGCGCCCGCGATCCCGGACTGCGGGCGAAGATCGCGGTGCAGTCCAACGATCCGCGCATCGATCCGATCGGGACTTGCGTCGGCTTGCGCGGATCGCGCGTCACGGCCGTGCGCAACGAAATCGCCGGCGAGCAGATTGACATCATCGTTTGGTCGTCGGATCCTGCGCAGTTCGTTATTTCTGCACTGCAACCTGCTGAAGTGGTGTCGATCGTCGTGGACGAAGAAAGTCACGGCATGGACGTAGTGGTCGATGACAATAATCTCGCCATCGCGATTGGACGCAATGGCCAAAACGTCAAGCTTGCTTCCGAGCTGACGGGCTGGACGATCAATCTCATGAGCGAAGAAGAGTCCGCTCAGAAGACCGGTCAGGAGCGCCAGGGCCTGCGCCAGCTGTTCATGGACAAGCTGGATGTCGATGAAGAATTGGCAGATATCCTGATCGATGAAGGCTTCTCCTCGCTAGAGGAAATTGCCTACGTGCCGCTTGCGGAAATGCTCGAGATCGAAGCCTTCGACGAGGAAACGGTCAACGAGCTGCGTAACCGCGCCCGAAATGTGTTGCTCACCGAGGCCATTGTGACCGAGGAGCAACTGGAGAATGTTTCCGACGATCTGATCGATCTCGAAGGGATGGACAAGCCGCTCGCCGCCAAACTGGCCGAGCATGGCGTTCGCACCCGGGACGATCTGGCCGATCTGGCCGTCGATGAATTGATCGAAATCGCCGGAATCGAACAAGAACGGGCGAGTGCGCTGATTTCGGTCGCGCGCGCGCACTGGTTCGAAGAATGATGGGAGGGCACTGATGGAACAGATGAGCGTAATCCAGTTCGCCGGCGAACTTAAAATGCCGGCAGCGGTGCTGCTCGAGCAGTTGCAGAGAGCCGGGGTCCAGAAGACCAGCTCGGACCAACTGCTGACCGAGCAGGACAAGGCGAGACTGCTCGAATATCTGCGTCGGTCCCATGGCGAAAACCAGCCCAAGGGCAAGATCACGCTGACCCGCAAGCAAACCTCGGAAATCCGAGCTACTGACTCGTCGGGGCGCGCCAGAACAGTTCAGGTCGAAGTGCGGAAAAAACGTGTCTTCGTCAAACGCGATGAGCTCGGCACCGAGTCCGGCGTACACGAAGCTGCACCGGCTGAAGATCAACTTGCCGAAATCTCGGAATTCGACGAACCGGAAGCGCCGGAAGTCGAGGTCGCGCCCGTGGTAACAGTGGTAGAAGCCGCTGTCCAAGTCGCGCCCGCCGCCGAGGTGGAACCGGTCGTTGAGCCTGAGCCCGAACCTATCGTCGAACCGGAAGTTGTCGCAGAACCTGTCGAGGAATATACGGCACCAGTTGCTTCGGCTGAAGAGAGCGAGCCGGAGGCTCCGGCGCGAGCCGCTGCACCCACCCAGAAGCCTTTGCGTGTCTCGATTCTCAGCGACGAAGAGCGTGCTGCGCGCGAACACGAGGCGCGTCGTCATGACGAACTGCGTGCTCGTCAGATGGCTGACCTGAAGGCCAAGCAGGACCGCGAAGCGGCCGCGCGTGCAGCAGCCGAGGCGCGCCGCGCCGAGGAAGAGGCTCGAGTACGAGTTGAAGCGGAAAAGCGCGCCGAGGCTGCAAAACCGCAGGTCAAGGAAACGCAGAAGGCGCCGAGCGGAACGCTGCATCGCCCGGCCAAGACCGAGGACAAGGCCGGAGCGAAGGACGCCAAGCGTGGTACCCGTGGCGCCGCAGACAGCGCCGGCGAAAGCGCAAAACGTCGTGGCCTCAAGACGCGTGGCGAAGTCGGCGCAACGACTGGTTCGTGGCGCGGTGCCCGCGGCGGTGGTCGTCAGGGGCGTGGACAGCAGGACGATCACAAGAGCTTTCAGGCACCGACTGAGCCCGTGATACGCGAAATCCACGTGCCCGAGACCATCTCCGTAGCGGATCTGGCGCACAAGATGTCAGTCAAGGCGGCCGAGGTCATTAAAGCCTTGATGAAGATGGGCTCGATGGTCACGATCAACCAGGTGCTCGATCAGGAAACTGCAATGATCCTGGTCGAGGAAATGGGCCACAAGGCATTCGCAGCAAAGCTGGACGATCCTGACGCTTTCCTCGAGGATAGCGAAGCGCACCACGATGCGAAGGTGGAGTCGCGCGCCCCGGTCGTCACCGTGATGGGCCACGTAGACCACGGCAAGACTTCGCTGCTGGACTATATCCGCCGTGCGAAGGTTGCCTCCGGCGAAGCCGGCGGCATTACGCAGCACATTGGCGCCTACCACGTGGAAACCCCGCGCGGCATGCTGACCTTCCTGGATACCCCGGGGCACGAGGCATTCACGGCGATGCGTGCCCGCGGCGCCAAGGCAACCGACATCGTGATCCTCGTTGTCGCCGCGGACGATGGCGTGATGCCGCAAACGCGGGAAGCGATTCACCACGCTAAGGCGGCCGGCGTGCCTTTGGTGGTTGCGGTCAACAAGATCGACAAGCACGAGGCGAATCCGGACCGCGTCAAGCAGGAGCTCGTAGCTGAAGGCGTCCTGCCGGAAGAGTACGGTGGCGATGTCATGTTCATCAACGTCTCGGCCAAGACCGGTGTCGGTATTGACGAGCTGCTCGAAGCGGTTCTGCTGCAGGCCGAAGTGCTGGAGTTGACGGCCGCCGTCGATACGCCTGCAAAGGGCTTGATCATTGAAGCGCGGCTCGACAAGGGGCGCGGTCCCGTGGCGTCCCTGCTGGTTCAGTCCGGCACCTTGCGCAAGGGTGACGTGATGCTGGTCGGCGCGACCTTCGGTCGTATTCGTGCAATGCTCGACGAGAATGGCAAGCCGGTTGATGAGGCAGGGCCGTCGATTCCGGTGGAAATCCTCGGTCTGTCGGATGTGCCGGGTGCCGGTGATGAGGCCATCGTCCTGGCCGACGAGAAGAAGGCGCGCGAAATTGCGCTATTCCGTCAGGGCAAGTTCCGTGAAGTCAAACTTGCCAAACAGCAGGCGGCGAAGCTCGAAAGCATGTTCGAGCAGATGTCGGAAGGCGAAGTCAAGACGCTCGCGCTCATCGTCAAGGCCGACGTGCAGGGTTCGCAGGAAGCACTGGTTCAGGCTCTCAACAAGCTGTCGACCGACGAAGTCCGCGTCAACGCGATCCACTCGGCGGTTGGCGCCATTTCCGAGTCCGACGTCAACCTCGCGCAGGCGTCGGGCGCCGTCATCATCGGCTTCAATACCCGTGCCGATGCTGGTGCCCGCAAGCTTGCAGAGACTTTCGGGGTGGATATCCGCTACTACAACATCATTTACGATGCGGTCGATGAGGTAAAGGCGGCGCTATCCGGTCTGCTGTCTCCGGAAAAGCGCGAACACGTGTTGGGGCTGGTCGAAGTGCGTCAGGTGTTCCGTGTGCCGAAGGTCGGTGCCGTTGCCGGTTGTTATGTGCTCGAAGGCCTCGTCAAGCGCGGTTCGCAGATCCGTGTGCTGCGCGACCACGTGGTCATCCACACCGGCGAACTCGAATCGCTCAAGCGCTTCAAGGACGACGTCAAGGAGGTCAAGTTCGGTTTCGAATGCGGCCTCTCGATCAAGAACTTCAACGACGTCCAGGAAGGCGACCAGCTTGAAGTGTTCGAGATCCAGGAAATCGCGCGGACACTTTAAATCATGCCCAAGGAGTTTTCCCGTAGCCAGCGCGTCGTCGAGCAGATCCGGCGCGAGCTGGCGGAACTGATCCGGCTAGAGGTCAAGGACCCTCGCGTGGGGTTCATTACACTGACCGATGTCGAGATTACGCCCGACTACGCGCACGCCAAGGTGTTTTTCACCTCGATGCGGGGCGAGGAGGGGCTGGACGAAATCCTCGTCGGTTTGCGGCGTGCAAGTGGCTTTCTACGCCGCGAGCTGGGCAAGCGCGTGCGTATCCACACCCTGCCCGAGCTGCACTTTCAGTACGACAGCTCGGTGGAGCGGGGTAGTCGGATGTCGCAGCTAATCGACCAAGTGGTGCGCGAGGATGAAGCGCGTCACAAGGACGAGCCGGAGAGCTGACCGCCTTTGAAAGCGCAGAAGCAATTCAGGCATCAGCGCCGTCCAGTGGACGGCGTGCTGCTGCTCGACAAACCGAAGGGCATGACCTCGAATGCCGCGCTGCAAACGGCTCGACGCCTGCTTAATGCCGCGAAAGCGGGGCATACCGGCACCCTCGATCCGATGGCTACTGGCTTGCTGCCGCTGACCTTCGGGGAGGCAACCAAATTTTCGCAAATGCTGCTCGATGCCGACAAGGCCTACGAGGCTACCGTCAGTCTCGGTGTTGAAACCGACACGGGGGATGCCGAAGGGGCTGCAATTGCTTCGGCGCCAGTGAACGTGAATGTGGACGCCATCAGGCAGGCGCTGCTTTGCCTGACGGGCGAAATCGAGCAAATCCCGCCGATGTATTCCGCACTCAAGCGTGATGGCAAACCGCTATACGAATACGCGCGTGCCGGTATCGAACTTGAGCGGGCGCCGCGGCGGGTCAGCATCCACCGGTTGGACCTGCTTGGTGTCGAGAATGAATCATTCCGCATACACGTCGAGTGTAGCAAGGGTACCTATATCCGGACGCTGGCTATCGACCTTGGGCGCATGCTCGGTTGCGGGGCTCATCTTTCCGCGTTGCGGCGAACCCGTATCGGCCCGTTCAGTGTAGATGCGGCCAGTTCGGTCGCCGCGCTTGAGGCTGTGCCGGTTGGGGATCGTGACAAGATGCTGTCCCCGGTCGATACATTGGTGGCACACCTGCCACGAGTTGATCTCGACACGGTTCAGGCGCATGCGCTATTGCAGGGGCGCGTGCTGGTAATGTCCGTTCCGCCTCCAGGGCTGGTTCGGGTCTATGGTGACGATCGATATCTTGGACTTGGCGAAAGCAGTGCAGACGGAAAGCTGTCGCCAAAACGCCTCGTTTCGACCGACGCTAGCGTGCAGCAAGCTTGATAATGATTGAGTTTTACATAGCGCGTTGGGTATAATCCCACGCTTCTGATTGGCAGAACGAAAAGAGTAAATACGCAAATGGCTCTCGATACCGCATCCAAGTCGCAGATCGTTAACGACTTCCAGCGCGCCAAAGGCGACACCGGCTCCCCGGAAGTCCAGGTCGCGCTGCTCACCGCCCGCATCAACGGGCTGACCGGCCACTTCAAGGCCAACGCGAAGGATCACCACTCGCGTCGCGGCCTGCTCAAAATGGTCTCCCAGCGCCGCAAGCTGCTCGATTACCTGAAGGGCAAGAACGCTGACGGCTACCGCAACCTGATCGAGCGTCTGGGTCTGCGCAAGTAAGTCGCCGCTCGTGTCGAGTCTGACAGCGTCGAAAAAGGCAACTTAAGCCAGCAAGCCGGTGCGGATCCAAAGGGGCCGCACCGGCTTTGTTTTTGCGCCCGTCAGGCCGATTTGACTTCGCAGTTGTAGTCTGCTGCATCCACTTATCGAAAGGATTTCACCTTGCCTACCGCTCTCAAGAAGACATTCGCCTACGGCGCGCACACCGTTACCCTCGAAACCGGCGAGATTGCTCGCCAGGCTGGTGGTGCGGTCATCGTCAACATGGACGACACGATGGTGCTCGCGACCGTGGTCGCCGCCAAAGAAGCCAAGACCGGCCAGGACTTTTTCCCGCTGACCGTCGACTATGTTGAAAAATTCTATGCTGCAGGGCGCATTCCCGGTGGATTCTTCAAGCGCGAAGGGCGCCCGACCGAAAAGGAAACGCTGACGTGCCGCCTGATCGATCGGCCGATTCGTCCGCTATTTCCGGAAGGCTTTTATAACGAAGTTCAGGTCATCATCACGGTGCTCTCGCTGAACCCGGAAATCGATCCGGACATTCCTGCGATGATCGGAGCCTCGGCGGCACTGGCGATCTCTGGTGTGCCTTTCAACGGTCCGATCGGCGCGTGCCGCGTGGGTTACGCTAACGGCGAATACATCCTCAATCCGACCACAGAGCAACTCAAGACTAGCGAGCTGAACCTGGTCGTTGCCGGCACCGAAGCTGCCGTGCTGATGGTGGAGTCTGAAGCAAGAGAACTGTCCGAAGAAATCATGCTCGGGTCGGTGGTGTTTGGTCATCACCAGATGCAGGCTGCTATTCGCGCAATCAATGAACTGGTTGAAGTGGCAGGCAAACCCGAATGGGATTGGCAGCCTCCGGCCAAGAATGAAGCGCTGATCGCCCGCATCAAGGAACTTGCTGGGGCCGACATGGAAGAGGCCTTCCGCATCACCAGCAAACAGGCCCGTACCGAGCGCGTCAACGAGATTCGCAAGAAGGCCATTGCAGCGATCACGGAAGCTGCGGAAGTGCCGCCGTCGGCCAACGAGCTCAAGGATATTTTCCATGACCTCGAAGCCGGTATCGTGCGCAGCCGCATTCTCGCTGGTGAGCCGCGGATCGACGGGCGTGACACGCGCACCGTGCGTCCGATCGACATTCGCGTTGGCGTGCTGCCGCGTACCCACGGTTCGGCACTGTTTACCCGTGGCGAAACGCAGGCCTTGGTGGTCGCGACCCTCGGTACCGGTCGCGATGAGCAGATCATCGATGCAATCGCTGGCGAGTACCGCGAGAGCTTCATGCTGCACTACAACTTCCCGCCGTTCTCGACCGGTGAAACCGGACGTATGGGCGTGACCAAGCGCCGCGAAGTCGGTCATGGACGTCTGGCCAAGCGTGCGTTGGTGGCGGCGTTGCCGCCTGCCGAAGGCTTCAGCTACACCGTACGCGTGGTGTCGGAAATTACCGAATCGAACGGCTCCAGTTCGATGGCGTCGGTGTGCGGCGGTTCTCTGGCGATGATGGATGCCGGGGTGCCGCTCAAGGCGCATGTCGCCGGTATCGCGATGGGACTCATCAAGGAAGGCAATCGCTTCGCGGTGCTGACCGACATTCTCGGCGACGAGGACCATCTTGGCGACATGGATTTCAAGGTGGCCGGCACGGAAAACGGTGTCACCGCGCTGCAAATGGATATCAAGATCCAGGGTATCACCAAGGAAATCATGCAGGTCGCGCTGGCTCAGGCCGGTGTGGGGCGCATGCATATCCTTGGCATCATGAAGCAGTCGCTCGCTTCGCATCGCGGCGAAGTATCCGAGTTCGCCCCGCGCATGATCACCATGAAGATCAATCCGGAAAAGATCCGCGACGTGATCGGCAAGGGGGGCGCGGTGATTCGCGCTCTGCAGGAAGAAACGGGCACCGTCATCGAGTTGCAGGACGATGGTAGCGTGACGATTTCGTCCGTCAGCGCGGAAGGCGCACAACTGGCCAAGGAGAAAATCGAGGCCATCACGGCGGAAGTCGAAGTTGGCAAGATCTATAACGGCACCGTCATGCGTCTGCTGGATTTCGGTGCGATCGTGAACATCATGCCGGGACGCGACGGCTTGCTGCACGTTTCGCAGATCGCCAACGAGCGGGTCAATAACGTCGCCGATTATGTGAAGGAAGGTCAGGCCGTACGCGTCAAGGTTCTCGAAACCGACGAGCGCGGCAAGATCCGCCTGAGCATGAAGGCGCTGCTGGATCACGCTAGCGAATAAGCCTGGAGGCTCAAACAAAAGGGGACGCTGCGGCGTCCCCTTTTTGTTGCCACGATTGCGTCGCGCATCGGCGCGCCAACGTGGCCTTGTGCGGAATTACTTCGCGACCTGGCGCTCGCGCATTTCCTCGAGCGTCTTGCAGTCGATGCACATCGTTGCGGTAGGGCGCGCCTCAAGGCGTTTGAGCCCGATTTCAACGCCGCAGCTATCACAGTAGCCATATTCGCCTGCCGCGATGCGGCCAAGGGCTTCGTCAATCTTCTTGATCAGTTTCCGCTCCCGATCGCGGTTACGCAGTTCGAGCGCGATGTCGGATTCCTGGCTGGCACGATCGTTGGGGTCGGCGAAGGCGGTGGCTTCGTCCTGCATCGTGTGCACCGTGCGTTCAATGTCGCCGGCCAGCTCGTGCTTTACCGATTCGAGCATCTCGCGGAAGTGGGCCAGCTGCTTCTCGCTCATGTATTCCTCGCCTTTCGCGGGGGCATACGGCGGGAATTGTTTGTGCAGTGTATCGTCTGGCATGACTTCGACTTCCGGTTGGTTATTGAAGGAAGCGAACTAATATCAGAATCCGCCCGTCTGGGCAAGCAGAGACCTGTTTGACGAGCATTTCTTCTTTCGTCGAAGTTATGCTGATATTTTCTTTGATTTGTTGTTTGACGCACTGCCGATGTATGTGTATTATTCGCGGCTCTCGGGGTGTAGCGCAGTCCGGTAGCGCGCTTGCTTTGGGAGCAAGATGTCGGGGGTTCGAATCCCTCCACCCCGACCAGCTAACCCCGAAAATGCCCGCGGGATCTGCCCGTAGCTCAACTGGATAGAGCACCGGCCTTCTAAGCCGGGGGTTACAGGTTCGATTCCTGTCGGGCAGGCCAGTAATAGGTTTTTGATTGCAGGATTCCTGCAATCGGAGAAGTGGCGGCATTAGCTCAGTCGGTAGAGCACTGGATTGTGGCTCCAGGTGTCACCGGTTCGATCCCGGTATGTCGCCCCATGTTTTCAAGTACTTGCAGCGCTTTTACATGCTAAAGCCATATTGCAAAAAGTCACGCAAGTGCTTGTTTTAGCTGTGTTGAGCACTGGACTGTAACTACCCGGATACGGGATGCAACGACGGAATTCCAGTCCCGCAGCGTTGCAGGAAACCTGAAAGTGGTTGAGGGGCCAAGCGCCACCTGTTTGGCGCAGTTTGTTTCGTAGGGTAGCTCGGAAGCATACGAGGCATCACCCGGCGGCCAACGCTAGAATCCTACAAACTTTGTAAGATCATCGGATCGACCGAGCGGTTTTCCTGTGGGTCGGTGTGAGCTCGCGACGCGCACATGCCGACGCAGAGACGCAGCGGCGCCCGAATCATGACAGGGTAGGGGAGAGACCGGTTCGCCGCGCCGTCAATCTCATGGCTGGCGTGTATCGCCTTGCCGTCGCACTCCTGAAGCCTTTCCCCGCGGGCCGCTCGTTCTGCCCGGCGAGGACGATTCGGTGCACTGGCCCCTATCCGCCTCCCGGAAGCGCTCAACGACAAGACCGTCACGCGCGCTGTGGACAGCAGTGGCGGGGCGCCTACGTTCTGCATCGCGTGCTCGATTCCAGCGCGGCTGACGCCGAAGTGCTGGTACCGCAAGTCCTGTCGGCGCCGACGCCGGATCGGATTCCGCGCGATTAGACAAGGACACCGACAAGCACGCGTGGGCGCTTGCCCTGCGTCTTTGTCGCAGCGCGTTTGGATGGTGACCTTATGTTAGCGGCGATCTCTGATTGACTGGATGCGCCGAAGGGAAAGTGATCCGCCGGGCTCCGTACTTTTTACCGCAACTTCAATGCGTTTCGCTTCACGCTGCTGATCAGCGTTCGACCGGAATACACTCATCAGGTTGGTCAATTCTTAGCCGGCGCCAACAATTCAGTCCTGTTCGGTCACTTCGCCGTCAGCCGCCGCTTGCCTTTGCACAAAGCTCCCCGTGGCATTGTTGTACCAGCGCACCAAGTGGTGTCGTGTTGGGCGAGGTAGTCGTAGGCTAGAGCGGCCCATATAGGGATCGCTCTACATCCGAGCTGCATGGAAACGCGGTACCCATCGACCCGGCCGTTGCGAAGCTGCCCGCCACGCCCCGAACTGGTCGGCCGCCATGGGATGGCTCACAAAATGGCCCTGTGCGATATCACATCCCAGTTCCGTCACGCGCCGCAACGCATCCTGGCTTTCCACGACCTCTGCCACAACTTCGAAGCCCAGCTTGTGCCCCATTTGTGCGGCCGAGCCGACGACCAGCGGGATGACGAACGACTGGTCGATCTTGATGGCATCGACCGGCAGGTGTTGCAGATAACCCAGGCTCGAATAGCCGGCACCGAAGTCGTCGATGGCATGTTGAAAACCGCGGCCGAGGCGTCCACCATCAGCGCGATCTCCGTCAGCTCCAGCTGAATCCAGCCTGGTTGGGCTCCCCAAGTCTCGACCAGGCCCTCGAGCTTGTCGAGCAGTGTCGGGTCGCGCAGATCGTGCGCCGAGAGATTGACCGACATCGGCAGTTCGATTCCTGCCATGTGCCACGCGTAGCGCTGGCGGAACGTCGCTTCGAGGACCCAGTGAGTGACGGGGGTGATCATTCCCGCCTGTTCCGCGAGCGTGATGAACTCGAACGTCGGGGCCTGACCGAGCAGTGGATGCTTCCACCGAACCAGTGCTTCGGCGCGACAGATCGCTGCCGAAGCCAGGTGCAGCTTGGGCTGAAGCAGGAGTGCGAGTTGGTGCCTCTCGATCGCGTGGCGCAGCTCCGCCATCAACGCCAGCCTGCGCGAGGCTTCCTGATCGAGCGCCGGTGCAATGACCGCGTAGTCCCGACCGGCCTGCATCGCATCGCGCATCGCCACGCGAGCGCGTCGTAGGAATACCTCCGCGTCCGCCCCATGGCCGGGAAACAGGGCCAGACCGGTGTGAGTGTGTACATCGAACGCCAACCCCTCGACGTCGATCGAGGTGTGCAACAATTTCGAGAGCTGCTGTGCCGTTGCGGAGGAGCGAGCCGAATCGGCGTTCGGCAACAGCAGCGGGAATTCCCCTTCACCCACCCGGGCGACGGTTTCGGCAAGCTCGGCCTCGATCAGTCGGCGCGCGAATGTCTGGATGAGCCGATCGCCTTACACATAGCCCAGGGTGTCATTGACTTCCTGCAGATGGTCGAGGCTCACGATCATGAGCGCGAGCGGCTGGTTCTGCGCAACCGCGGCGTCAAGAACGGGCTCGAACCGCTCGCATAAGCTCGCCCGGTTGTGCAGACCGGTCAGCGCGTCATAGTAGGCCATGCGGTGAATGGTCGCTTCGACGGCCGTTGTATCCAGCGCAAGATTTGCCGCGACTACCCTGGCCGTCACCACGGGCAGCGCAAAGCCTGCGGAAGGTCCGGCGGGCGCGCCTCCCAGAGCTTTTACCGTGGGCGGCGTTGGGCTGAGCCCCCGCGAAACGCGGAATAGGCGCCATAGGCAAAACACAACAGGTCAAGAATGGCGACCAGCAGAACCCAGTAATGATTGTCAGCGACCGGCATATAGGATCCACTTCGTGACCGGCGTATAGGAGCCAGCGTCTGACCGGCGTAATGGAGCCAGTCCGTGACCGGCGTATAGGCGCCACCCTCGGATCGCCGTAATGGAGCCACCGGCGGCGGAGAAGTAGGCAACGGGCATTTCGGATTTTTCAACGAGCGATCGTTACCCTCGGCGGTTTTTTTGCCGGGGGTTCGATGAGCAGAAGGAAATTCGAAATGCACCACTACCGACAGGCCCTGATGCGCATGCGTCAGGGCGATTCTGATCGTGACATTGCCAAGAGCCGCCTGATGGGGCGGCGTGCGGCGGCCGCCCTGCGGGCGCTGGCGCAAGGTCAGGGTTGGCTGGACGCCGGCACTCTGCCGCCGGACGATGCGGCAATCGCTGCGGCGCTGGCGGCCCCCAAGCGCGCCGGCACCACGATTTCCGGGCTCGAACCGCTGCGCGAGACAATCGCCGGCTGGTTCAATCAAGGTGTTTCCGGCGTCGTCATCCACACCGCCCTGAAGCGCGAACACGGCTACACCGGCAGCTACTCGGCGGTGCGCCGGATGCTCGCCACCTTGAAACGCGAGATCCCGCCGCAGGCCACCGTCCGCCTGATCTTCGCGCCCGGCGAAGCCGCCCAGGTCGACTTCGGCGCCGGCCCGATGCTCGAACATCCGGTCGGCGATGTCCGCCGGACCTGGGCCTTCGTCATGACGCTGTGCTTCTCGCGTCACCAGTACGTCGAGTTCGTCTGGGATCAGACGGTAGCGACCTGGCTGGGCTGCCACCGGCGGGCCTTCGAGTGGTTCGCGGCGGTACCCGAGCGGATCATCATCGATTTTGTGCCCGGGCACAAAATCGATGTTTTGTGTCCTGGACCGTTATGTGCCGTACCCGCCTGCACAGTGCGCCTGCGACGGCGAGTAGCCCGCCGCCGGGCACATAATCTTCACAGAGATTGCAGCCACTTCATCAGGTCTTGGTTCTGACGCCATCCGACGCGTTGCGGGGATGCCCCCGAAGTCGTCGGAGGCATGCATGCCGCGAGGGCCGCCTGCTTGGTTCTCATCGTGATCTCGGCGTACCTATTGGTCGTGTCGAGACTGACGTGACCGAGCCAGGCGCGGATGACGTTGATCTCGACTCCGGACTCCAGCAATCGGACCGCGGTCGTGTGCCGAAACACATGCGGCGAGATCGTCTTGCCCGGAGCGTGCCCGTCGCTTCGAATCAGGTCTTGCGTGTGCCGCCTGACGAGCTTGTAGATGCCAAAGCGCGTCAGGGGTTGAAGACGACTCGATACGAAGAGCGCCGCCTTGGTGTCGCCGCCCTGGACCGTATCCAACTGCTTGAGCAACGCTGCCGTCTCGGGCCAGATGGGGCAGCCCCGCCACTTGTCGCCCTTGCCGTGTAGTCGCACCCGCAGTGGCCCGTCGAGATCGAGATCGCCGACGCGCAGATCGGCGAGTTCCTGGACTCGAGCGCCTGTGTTGTACAGCAGCATGAGCAATGCCTGATCGCGAAGGATCCGACGACCCTGCGCAGCAAGCAATTGGAACAGCCGGTCGATCTCCTCGCGCTCCAGGTAGCGCGTCGGCGCGGGCGACGTCCGCTTGTTCGGAATCGCTTCGACGCGCTCGGCCTCGGCCAGCATCTCGCAGTGATGCGTGGCGACAAAGCGATAGAAGGTGTGCAGCGCGGCCAAGCGTTGGTTGCGCGTTTGCGGCTTGTTGTGGCGTTGAACCTCGATCATCTGAAGGAATTCGAGCACTCTCTGCGACGACAAGTCGTTCAGACTGAGCCGGGTGACCGGTTTGCGACATGCGCCGGCGACGAAGGCGAGAAACAGCTTGATTGTGTCCCGGTAGCTCTTGATCGAGCCGGGGCGTAGTCCCTTCTGCACCTTTAGATGGTCCTCGAAGAAGCTGAACAGCACTTGCCCAATGGTGCTCATGATTGGCCTCCTCTTGGTGCGAACGCCCGAAATCGCTGGTCGGCCTCGCGCAGCATCTCTTCGGTGATCGTCACGTACACTGCGGTGGACGCCGGGTCGGAATGACCGAGGAAAGTCGCCAGATGGATCAAGCGCGCGTTCGGGTCGATTCCCGAGCGATACCACCGCAACAAGGTCCCGACGGCGAACGCGTGCCTCAGATCGTGCAGCCGTGGAGCGCACACACCGGCTGGTACGTTCAACCCAAGGTGCGGCAGAAGCGAGTGAAACGTCTGGCTGATCGTGCATTCGTGGACCGCGCCGCGCTTGGTGAACGAGAACAGCGGTGCCTCGGGATCGGCGTGCGGGCCGAAGCGCTTGTCGACATAGCGCGCCAAGCGCTCGCCCATGCGTGGGCCAAACGGCACGAGCCGGGACTTGTAGAACTTGGCATCTCGCACTGACAGCGTCGCACGCTCGAAATCGACGTCCCCCACCAACAGTCTACTGACCTCGCCGACCCTAAGGCCCAGCCCGTAAAGCAGCGCGAACACCATCTCGTAGACCAGGGCGCGATGTGGTGCCTTTGGCCGAGTAGGCATGCCTCGCGCGGCTTCGAGCAGCCGCTTCGCGTCGTCGAGGCTGAACAGGTAGGGGATGCGCTGGCCGGTGACGCGACGAGGACGAGCATTGACCGGATTGCGTTCGACCACCCCTTGGATCAACGCCCAGTCGAAGAACCGGCGTGTCACGCCGACAAGGTGGTTGTAGCTGCGCGCCCGGGCGCGCGGGCGCGAAGCGAGGAAGGTATCGATCAGCCGGGAGTCGAGCTGATCTAGGGCCGCGATGCGCTGGTCGGCAAGGTAGCCGTCGAGCAGGTGCAGCGCGGCAGCCTCGGTCTTGTACTTGCAGCCCAGCGCTCTCTTGTATTGCAGAAAGGCACCAATCTGTCTGGCGAGCAGGCTGCGCAGCTCGGCGCGCCGGCTGCTCACAAGACCTCCCCATTGCCCATGGCAACTTCGCGAAGCGCGGCAACGTCGACCTTGGTGTAGATCTTGGTCGATTGCGCGGAGCGGTGGCCGACGTAGTCGCCGATCGTCTTCAGCGAGAACTGGGCATCGACCAGACGCTGCACGCAGGTGTGGCGCAGCGTGTGCGCGCCGGCTCGATGAACTCGTACGCCAGCGCGCTGCAGGTATCTCACCGCTGCCGACGAGACTGCCGCACTCGTGATCGGGCGCCACGGCGCCATCGACCGGAAGAACACATGTCGATCGGTGGTCTGGGGGCGCCCATTCTTCAGATAGTCGATGATCGCCTCGCCGACGACGCTGGCCAGCGGATACGCAGACCAGTGCCCGGCCTTGCGCTGGGGAACGTTAAGCCGCTCGTGCTGCCAGTCGATGTCTTCCAGCGTGAGTTGGGCAACCTCGATGCCACGCAGACCGTACGTCACCAGCAGCAACAGCATCGCGTAGTCGCGCCGGCCCAACGCGCAGCGCCGATCCACGCAGCTGAGCATGTCGCGGACCTCTTCCCATGTGATGCCACGCGGCACATTGGCCAGACGATGTACCCGCGGCACCTCCACTACAGCGCTGAGGTCGCGCTCGACGAGCCTCTCGCGGTGACAGTACCGAAGGAAGATACGCAGTGTTCCGCACAGATCGCGTCGGCTGGTGCGTGCCAAGCCAACGCAGCGCTCGACGAGGAATGCGGCAAGCAGCGGCGGCGACACCGACGCCAGCGAAGCCGCGCCGGCACTATCGAGAAATGCGCTCAAGCCGTTGAGGTAGAAGGCATGGCGCTCAACGGTGTCGGCCTTCAAACCACGTTCATCGCGCAGGTAGCCGGCAAATCCCGGAGCTTCTGCTTCGAACGGGAAGGGTTTACGTTGGCGATGCCGTCCGACGCTGCCGTGCAGCGCCAACTCGAGCATCTGCCGGACCGGGTTACGCGCGTCATGCGCGACCTTCGCGCGCGCTGCGTCGGACCTGCACGACTTGCCGTGGATCGCCACCCAGTGCTGCGCGAACGCCTCAACGTGGTCGAGTGCGGTCTGGCCGTCGATCGCGCCGCGGGTGCTGGCGAACTCGCCGAACTGACAAAGAATGGGCACGCGTCTGAAGACGTTGCGGTCCGCATAGCCCTGCGCTCGCAGCCATCCGACGTAGTGCTCGATGTAGGCCCCGGCGAAGTTGGCCCGAATGCGATCGACGGTGGCCGGTCTGAGAAAGTAGCGCTCTAACATGACAACCTCCATTCCAATGAGAGAAGGGAGATTGATGGTCCGCCTTCGGACCACGCGTTATGTGCCCATCTTCAAACGAGCCTCGAGCCGCAGCGCGCTTCTCAGGTCGGTACAGCACATAAGCGCCCAGGACACAAAACATCGACAACGCCAGGTGCGCGATCACCAAGGCGTGTGTGCATGATCCGCAGGTCCAGCGTTCCTACGCCGACGCGGCCTGTGGCTACGGTTTCCGCATCGATGCCTGTCCGCCGCATGATCCGCAGAAGAAGGGCATCGTCGAGTCGGGGGTCAAATACCTGAAGGGCAACTTC
>NZ_WTVQ01000146.1 GCF_012910955.1 Aromatoleum diolicum | reverse complement strand
GGCCGTCGTATTCACTGATGCGGTCCTGTCCGGTGCCGCGGTTGAGGACGTAGGTGTCGGCGCCGTAGCCGCCGTCGAGGTAGTCGTTGCCGCTGCCGCCGTCGAGGGTGTCGTTGCCGTTGCCGCCATAGAGGCTGTCGGTGCCGGCTTCGCCGCGCAGCACGTCATTGCCGTCGAGGCCGTAGAGGTAGTCGTTGCCGGCACGGGCCTCGATGACCTCGTCGCCGCCGTT
>NZ_WTVQ01000145.1 GCF_012910955.1 Aromatoleum diolicum | reverse complement strand
TGAAAAGGCCTTCTTGAAGCTCAACTGAGCTGATTTGCCGCCTTCAAATTCGTTCGCTTCCGCCGCAGGGCGCCGGAACGACCGATTCCTGGCGCATCCGCGACCGTTTTTACACGGCCTCGGCCGAGGCTGTGTAAAAACGGTCGATGTTGTATGATATCTGCATTGTTATCAGCGTGATCAGTGACCATGAAGCGCTTCGTCGAAGGTCAGAGCCGCACACAGGAGGCGCTGCTGCCCGAGAG
>NZ_WTVQ01000144.1 GCF_012910955.1 Aromatoleum diolicum | reverse complement strand
CGCTGCCACCGGAGCCCAGGTTGCCCGCCGCATTCGTGTAGAGGTTGTCGGCCACACTCACGCTGGCGGTGCCGGAGAAGCCGTCGGTCGCCGTGAAGGTGGCGGTAAAGACGAGCGGATTGGCGGTGGCCTGCAGGTTGGTGACGGTGCCGCCGACGGCGACGATGTCGCCCGCGGTGAAGCCGACCGGCGCTTCGCTGAAGGTGAAGGTCACCTGCGAGCTGGAGTCGGTGTCGCTGAGCGCGGTA
>NZ_WTVQ01000143.1 GCF_012910955.1 Aromatoleum diolicum | reverse complement strand
ACCGCGTCGAACAGATCGTCTTCGCCGACGGCACCGTCTGGGATACCTCCGTCCTCGCCGCCGCACCCTGGGAAGTCCTCACCGACCCCATCGTCGGCACCGACTACAACGAGAGCATCAGCGGGCGCAACGGCGGCGACGAGGTCATCGAGGCCCGTGCCGGCAACGACTACCTCTACGGCCTCGACGGCAATGACGTGCTGCGCGGCGAAGCCGGCACCGACAGCCTCTATGGCGGCAACGGCAACGACA
>NZ_WTVQ01000142.1 GCF_012910955.1 Aromatoleum diolicum | reverse complement strand
CGGCAAGCGCGAGAAATCGAAACCATCGAGCGACTTGCCGGAGCGGAACGCGGCGCGGCGCATGCGAAGCGCAAACTTCTTCTGCTCGCGACGCGCCACCTCGTCGTGAATCAACAGCGACAGAAACGTAAGCGTCCGGTCTGCACCGCCTTTTTCCCGTGATCTAGATCGCCCAAAGTGGTGCCCACCAAATTTCTGGTGGGGACCACTTTGGCCACGAATGGCATCACCCGGGTGACCCGCAAGGGGCGCCC
>NZ_WTVQ01000141.1 GCF_012910955.1 Aromatoleum diolicum | reverse complement strand
CACGACATGCTTGAATGGTACGGGGCACCGTTCGATCCCGCCGCGTTTGACATCTCGGCAATCGATTTGCGCCTCCACCCGATCAAGGTCTGACCGTCAGTCAAGACGGTCTCGGGCGGACGCTTACACAGAAACTCCGTATAGGCCAGTTTCGAAGAGATCGCCTCGCGGTTTCTCGCTTCCAGCGAATCGAGGATGCCGGAGAGCCGGAGCTGCTTCAGGTTGGGGGCGAGTTCAGGAACGGGATTCAAGGG
>NZ_WTVQ01000140.1 GCF_012910955.1 Aromatoleum diolicum | reverse complement strand
ACCGCGTCGAACAGATCGTCTTCGCCGACGGCACCGTCTGGGATACCTCCGTCCTCGCCGCCGCACCCTGGGAAGTCCTCACCGACCCCATCGTCGGCACCGACTACAACGAGAGCATCAGCGGGCGAAACGGCGGCGACGAGGTCATCGAGGCCCGTGCCGGCAACGACTACCTCTACGGCCTCGACGGCAATGACGTGCTGCGCGGCGAAGCCGGCACCGACAGCCTCTATGGCGGCAACGGCAACGACACCC
>NZ_WTVQ01000013.1 GCF_012910955.1 Aromatoleum diolicum | reverse complement strand
GGGCGCCCCTTGCGGGTCACCCGGGTGATGCCATTCGTGGCCAAAGTGGTCCCCACCAGAAATTTGGTGGGCACCACTTTGGGCGATCTAGATCACGGGAAAAAGGCGGTGCAGACCGGACGCTTACTTATCGGCAGCCGGGAACGCTGAACGTTTGGCGTCGTCTGGCTGTATGGCTGGTGGTAATAGACCGCTACCTGCACCGTCTTCTGCTCGACCGGTCGCACGTCCTTGGTTCTCGCAGGGAACAGGAATCCGTCGCCGAAACGCTCACGACGCCGAAACACTACGTTCCGCGCCCGGCCATACAATGGCACCCGCAAGTCAGAAGCGTTTGCGTGCCGCGCGTTTTTCGTACGCGCCTTCGGGATGGTCCACCACCACAGACCGTCCGCCTCGCGCGTGACTTCGGCGCCGCGCATCCCACAAATCTCTGCGCCGCGCGTGCCCGTCCACAGGTACAGCGTGAGTACGTCCTCGACCAGTGCGGTGAAGTTCGGCAGCCATCGGATCAACGTGCCGACCTCCTCTCCGGACAGCACTCGTTTGACAGTGCCGACATTTTTTCCGGAGATCTTCTTGCCCTTCGATTGGATCTTCCCACGCAGAATGAGCCGCCACCAGTTCGCTGCAGTCTCGGGCAGACGGCCAGAGTCAATCGCGTAATCCCACGCCGCCCCCAACTCGGCACGAAGCTTTGACGCCTGCACTGGCGCCGACTCGGCGTAGCTTTTGATCAGATCGAACGCCTGCGCGCGGGTCAGCTCCGCCGCAGGTATGCCGGCCGTTCCGCCGAGCATCGAATCGAACATGCGGCGGACCTCCGTCGCCCCCTTCCGCGCCCGCGACAGGCGCACGTGCCCAAGGTAATAATCGTCACAGACCTTGGCCACGGTGTAGGCCTCTCGCTCCGCAGCCAGTCGCCGCTGCTCGAGTTGCCTGCGGGCATCCTCCCTCGCGGCCTTCGCTATGAGGGCGGGATCAACACCGCCTTCTCGCCCCAGGCGCACCTGCTCCCACGCCGCGATCGCTGCATGAACCGACATCGCCGGCCACTTCCCGAGCTTGGTCTGACGCATTCGTCCATCAACCGGACTCTTATAGCGGTAGATCCACGATCGCCCGCCAGCACTCGCGGTGATCCGGAGGCCCGGGAAGTCAGGGCTGGTAAGATGCTCGCCAACCGGAAGTAATTTGATGTCGCGGGCGTCGAATGACATGGGGCCCCGGCGTAGCTTTTTTTCAAGTACCGAGGCGGCGTCAACATCCAAAACGGAACTCGGCGTAGCTTTTGAAAATCACGCTCGAAAAGTTACGCCAAACTGGCAAGTTTAGGCAAGTTTATTTAGGCGTCGTTACGTTAAGATCAACGACGGCATCGAACGCAAAACATAATGAAACTCAAAGACATAGATGTAATTTCCGCGCAAAAACAGGGCGGTGACAGCATTGAGGCGAGTGGCCACACTCCAATGATGCAGCAGTACCTCGGGATCAAAGCCCAGCATCCGGACACGCTGTTGTTCTACCGAATGGGCGATTTCTACGAGCTATTCTTTGGCGACGCCGAAAAGGCGGCGCGGCTGCTCGATATCACCCTCACGACCCGTGGTCAGTCGGCCGGCCAACCGATCAAGATGGCGGGCGTGCCCTTCCACGCTGTCGAACAGTACCTCGCACGCCTCGTCAAGCTCGGCGAGTCGGTGGTGATTGCCGAGCAGATCGGTGATCCCGGTGCGACCAAGGGGCCGATGGAACGGGCTGTGAGCCGCATCGTTACGCCCGGCACGCTGACCGATGCGGCACTCCTCGACGACCGTTCGGACTCGCTGCTGCTGGCGGCGAACCTGCATCGCGGCGTGCTGGGGCTCGCATGGCTGAACCTGGCGAACGGCGATCTGCGGGTCATGGAATGTCCGGCAGAGCAGTTACAGACTCAGTTCGAGCGCCTGCGCCCGGCCGAGGTGCTGGCGCCCGGCGGGCTCGCGTTGCCGCTGCTCGAGACGCTGTCGCCGGTATTGCGGCGGCTGGCAGACTGGCAGTTCGACGGGGAAACCGGCGAGCGCCTCTTGACCGGGCATTTCGGTACGCGCGACCTGACGGGTTTCGGTGTCGAGGGACTGCCGGTGGCCTTGGGAGCCGCGGCGGCCTTGTTCGACTATGCACGCAGCACGCAACGCCAGAGTCTGGAGCACGTAACCGGCTTGAAGGTCGAGCGTGAGGCCGAGTACCTGCGCCTCGATGCCGCGACCCGGCGCAATCTGGAACTGACCGAAACACTGCGCGGCGAGGCCTCACCCACCCTGCTCTCCCTGCTCGATACCTGCATCACCAGCATGGGCACGCGCTGGTTGCGCCATGCGCTGCATCACCCGCTGCGCGACCGGACACTGGCCGCCGCGCGCCATGGGGCAGTCGGCGAGTTGATCGGAGCCGAAACGGGTGGTGACGCGAGGATGCTCGCCGACACCCGCGCAGCGCTGCGTGGCGTGGCGGACATCGACCGCATCACCGCACGCATCGCACTGCGCAGCGCCCGCCCACGCGACCTGGCGGCGCTCCGCGACAGCCTTGCGCGCCTGCCCGAACTGCATGCTGCCCTGGACCGTCCGCAGGCCGCGTTGCTGGCGGCACTGCTCGCGGCGCTGGACGTGCCAGATGTCGCATTGGACCTGCTACTGCGCGCGGTGGCGCCGGAGCCCGCCGCGGCGGTGCGCGACGGCGGCGTGATCGCGGCGGGTTTCGACGCCGACCTCGACGAACTGCGTGGTATCCAGACCAATTGCGGCGAGTTCCTGTTGGCACTGGAAGCGCGCGAGCGCGAACGCAGCGGGATCGCGACCCTCAAGGTCGAATTCAACAAGGTGCATGGCTTTTACATCGAGGTCAGTCATGCGAACACTGGCAAGGTGCCGGATGATTACCGCCGCCGCCAGACGCTGAAGAACGCCGAACGCTACATCACGCCCGAACTCAAGGCATTCGAGGACAAGGCGCTGTCCGCGCAGGAGCGTGCGCTGGCACGCGAGAAACTGCTCTACGAAGCGCTGCTGGAAAATCTCGCCGCCCACATCCCGACGCTGCAGCACATTGCCCAGGCGCTCGCTAGTCTCGACGGCCTGGCGGCGTTCGGCGAGGCGGCGGTGCGCTATGGCTATGTCTGTCCGCGGTTTTCGGACCAGCCGGGCATGGACATCGTCGGCGGACGCCACCCGGTAGTCGAGCGGCAAGTCGAGAATTTCATCCCGAACGACTGTAACCTCGCGCCGACGCGGCGCATGCTGATGATTACCGGCCCGAATATGGGCGGTAAATCGACTTTCATGCGGCAGGTCGCGCTGATCGCCCTGCTGGCCCATGTCGGCGCCTTCGTGCCTGCGCAGTCGGCACGCATCGGGCCGATGGATGCGATCTTCACACGCATCGGGGCCTCCGACGACCTCGCCTCCGGGCGTTCGACCTTCATGGTCGAGATGACCGAGGCCTCGGCGATTCTGCATGGTGCCACCGGACAAAGTCTCGTGCTGATGGACGAGATCGGGCGCGGCACCTCGACCTTCGATGGTCTCGCACTGGCGTTCGCGATCGCGCGCCACCTGCTGGAGAAAAACGGCTGCCTGACGCTGTTCTCGACGCATTACTTCGAGCTCACGCGCCTCAACGGCGACTATCCCGAGTGCGCCAACGTGCATCTGGACGCCGTCGAGCACGCCCATCGCATCGTCTTCCTGCATGCGGTCGAGGAAGGTCCGGCGAGCCAGAGCTACGGGATCGAGGTCGCTGCCCTGGCCGGCATTCCCGGCTCGGTGATCCGCGATGCCAAGCGGCGTCTGCGCGCGCTGGAAAATCGCGAGGTCGGCGCCGGCCCGCAGGCCGATCTGTTTGCCGCCCTGCCGGAACCGGAGAGCGAAACCTTGTCGCATCCCGCGCTGACCGCTCTGGCCGAGATCGATCCGGACAGCCTTAGCCCGCGTGAAGCGCTGGAGCATCTCTATGCATTGAAACGGATGACCGCATGAGCACGCCCATCGACATCAGCGAAGACGCCGGCGTGCGCTATCTGCACTTCGGTTCGGAATGGATCCAAGGGGCGATGCGCATCCGGCGACCCTATGCGCTGGAACTTGCCTACACGCGCGAGATGATGGCGGGCCTGTTGCTACGCGATGCCGACGAATGGCCGCGCAGTGCGCTGCTGATCGGCCTCGGCGCTGCGTCGCTCACGCGTTTTGTGCATCATCACTGCCCGCAGGCACGCATTCAGGTCGTCGAGATCGAACCGCGCGTCGTCGCCGCCGCGCGCCAGTTCTTCAAGCTGCCGGACGAGGATGCGAGGCTGGCGATCCATGTCGGCGACGGCGCACGCTACGTGATGGAGACCGAGCGCCATTTCGACCTGATCCTGGTCGACGGTTTCGATCGCCATGCGCGCGCCGGCGCGCTCGACACCTCCCCGTTCTATCAGGCGGTGCGGGCGCGATTGTCGGGAAAAGGGCTGATGTCGGTGAACCTGTTCGGACGCTCGCGCGGTTTTCGCGCGAGTGTCGAGCGCATCATCACGGCGTTCGACGATCGCGCGATCGCTTTTCCGTCCTGCGACAGCGGCAACGTCGTGGCTTTCGGCGCCGAGGGCGAGCGCATCGAAGTGCCGCTGGCGGAACTGCGCGAGCGCGCCCGCGCGCTGAAGGATAGGACGGGTCTGGACCTCGGTCCGACCGTCACGCGCCTGGAACAGGCGGGCAGTCTGCCGGGGGGCCGGCTGATCCTGTAGACCTTGCCGCAACCTCGCCGCCGGCAAGGATTGCGAGCGGCGTCAGCCGGCAGGCGCCCCGGCTTCGGACGCCGGAGGAATCCACAGGCAGCTTCCCTTCGTCGCCTTGACGATGTCCTGAAGTACGCGCGCGTGCTCGGCGAGCTCCTCGTCGGACGCACGCAGCACCGCCAGCGGTGGCCGCTCGACCAAGACGCCGCCCGCCTCGGCGCTACCCGGCACGGGTTCTTCGAGCGTCATGATCAGGCTTTCCTGACCGCGCGTCATCGCCAGATAAACGTCGGCGAGGAGTTCGGCATCGAGCAAGGCCCCGTGCAATGTGCGCGCCGAGTTGTTGATCTCGAAGCGGTCGCACAGGGCATCCAGAGACGCCTTTTTGCCTGGATTCTGTTCCTTGGCCATCCTGAGCGTATCGACCACGCCTGCACACAGCACGTCGAGTTTGGCGCGACCCAGCAGTGACAGTTCGTGGTTCAGGAAGCCGACGTCGAAGTTGGCGTTGTGGATCACCAGCTCCGCATCGCGTACGAAGGCTTCGAACCCGTCGACGATGTCACGGAATTTCGGCTTGTCGGTGAGAAAGTCCTCGGTGATGCCGTGCACGGCCACCGCTTCGGCGTCGATGCCGCGTTCCGGGTTGATATAGACGTGATAGTGGCTACCGGTCAGGTTGCGATTAAGCAACTCCACACAGCCGATTTCGATCACGCGGTCACCATTGCGCCAATCCAGGCCAGTGGTTTCGGTATCCAGAACAATCTGTCTCAAGGGGGGGTGTCCTCGGTATTTCGCTTGAATCGGTCGCGGCCGCGATCAGCCTTCGACCGTCACGCCACGCGCACGCACGGCTTCGACGCCCTTGCGTGCGAGAGCATCGGCGCGCTCGTTTTCGACATGGCCGGCGTGTCCGCGCACCCAGAGCCACGCTACCTTGTGCCGACTGGCTGCCTCGTCGAGGGCGCGCCACAGGTCGGCGTTCTTGACCGGTTCGCGCGACGCGGTTTTCCACCCACGCGCCTTCCAGCCGTGAATCCACTCGGAGATGCCCTTCTGCACGTACTGGCTGTCGGTATGCACCCGCGCGCACACCGGGCGCTTGAGCAGTTCGAGTGCGCGGATCACCGCCAGCAGCTCCATGCGGTTGTTGGTGGTATGCGGCTCGCCACCCCATATTTCCTTCTCATGCTCGTCAGTGCGCAGGATCGCCCCCCAGCCGCCGGGCCCCGGATTACCACTGCACGCGCCGTCGGTAAATATTTCGACTTTCTCGCCTTCTTCCATCTATTTCTCTTTCTGTATGACGCCCGTCACCTGACGACCGCGCTGGGCCACCGGTGAAAGGCGTTTCGCCGACGCACGGTTGTCGCGCCAGTTCGGAGTTATCAGGCGCATTCCCTGCACCCGCTTGATGCCCTGCAAAATGTAGGCGCCGCCGCAGATCGGCCACCAGCGGTCACCCGCCTTGTCCATGAAACCACAGCGTTCCAGCCATCTGGTCTGATTGAATGCCGGGGCATAGCAGCCGAAGCTGCCCGATTGCGTTTCGAATCCCAGCAACGCCAGCCAGTCCTTGGTCCGCCCCACCGACAAATATTGTCCGCGCCACGGATATGCACCATGTTTGCGCGCCGCCAGACGGCGCAGTCCCCACAGACTGAAGGGGTTGAAACCGCTGATAATGACGCTGCCCTCGGGCACCAGCACCCGCTCGACCTCGCGCAGCACCTGGTGCGGATGGCGCGAAAATTCCAGCACATGCGGCAGCAGAACCAGATCGAGACTGGCCGTTGCAAACGGCAAGGCATCGGCGTTCGCCATCACCGCGGTATCGCCGAAGCGTGCGCAGTGGAAGCGGAACGGAATGCGGTTGCCGCGCAGGAAATCGTGTTCCGGCAAACCGATCTGAACCGCGTTGTAGCCGAAAATGTCGGCTACCATGAGATCGAACTTGGCCTGCTCCCACCGCAACAGGTATTGTCCCTGCGGCGTTTCAAGCCAGTCCGACAGACTGAGGATGGACATGAACAATCAGCACTCAAAAATCCGCAGCGGCGACATTATCCCTCTTCCTGCGTTTCGCGATAACTACATCTGGTTGCTGCGCCACGGTCGGTTCGCCGCGGTCGTGGACCCCGGCGACGCCACGGTAGTTGAGACCGCATTGCAGCAGCAGGGTTTGCAGTTGTGCGCGATTCTCGTGACCCACCACCATAACGATCACATCGGCGGTGTTGCCGAGCTTGCGGCGCGCCATCGCCCGCAAGTTCTCGGCCCCGCCGGAGAGGATATCCCGGCGATCACCCGCCATGTGAGGGAAGGCGACGAAATCGTCCTCGACGAACTCGACCAGCGGTTCACTGTGCTCGAGATTCCCGGTCACACACGTACACACGTCGCTTATCTCGCCCCGGGCGTACTGTTCCCCGGCGACACCCTGTTCAGTGCCGGCTGCGGGCGCCTGCTCGGCGGGACATCCGGCCAGATGTATGCGTCGTTGCAGCGAATGGCGCAATTGCCCGACGACACTGGCGTGTACTGCGCCCACGAGTACACGCTGGCCAATCTGGCATTTTCCCGTGCGGCGGAGCCGATGAACGCAGCGCGCGACGCCCGGCAGGCGGAATGCGAAGCCTTGCGCCGCGAAGGCCGTCCGACGCTGCCGAGCAGCATCGGGCGCGAAAAGCAGATCAACCCGTTTTTACGCACAGACGTGGCAGGGCTTGTTGACGCCGTCACGGCTCACAGCGGCTCGCGGCCACCCGGGCCGCGTGAATGCTTTGCCGCGCTTCGTGCGTGGAAAGACGTGTTCTAGATGCCTTGTGCGGCGGACCACGAGTGCCATGCGTCGAGACGGGAGAATGCTTACTGGGGCGCGACGAGATCGTTGCAGTTGGTCAGCCGCCAGCAATTGCGGCCGTCATGTTTGGCACGATAGAGCGCCTTGTCAGCGCGGCTGAGCAGGCTCACGAAGCCGCCGTCATCGCTGCGGTCCGGCGTGATTGTCGCAATCCCGATGCTGACTGTCACCACCGCTCCGGCGGTCGAGTAACGGTGGGTGATGGCCAGTGCTTCGACCGCTTCGCGCATGGCTTCGGCGACAATTGCCGCGCCCTCTTCTCCGGTATCCGGAAGCACGGCGGCGAACTCCTCGCCGCCGTAGCGTGCGACCAGATCAGCCGGCCGCCGCGAGTTGCCCGCGAGCACCTGTGCGACGGCTTTCAGGCATTTGTCGCCCACCTGGTGGCCGTAGGCATCGTTGAACGGCTTGAAGCAATCGACGTCCGCGACCAGAAGCGAAATCGGTGCTCCGACGCGCGCGCTGCGTCGCCATTCTCGCGACAGGGCCGTGTCGAAGGTGCGACGGTTGGCGATTCCCGTCAGGCCGTCGAAGGAGGACAGGCGCGTCAGATCACGGTTGGCCTCGTCGAGCTTGCGGGTCAGTACCAGCAACGAGTAGCGCATTTGCGCGATGCGCTGCATGGCACGCACTTTTGCCTTGAGTACCGCTTCGGAGACCGGCTTGGCAAGGTAGTCGTCACCGCCGACGGCAATGCCGCGTTCAAGATCCGCATCGCTGGTCCTGGCTGACAGAAAGATGATCGGCGTCCACTCGCCATCCTTCTCTAGCTGCCGAATGCGTTGGGCCACCTCGAAGCCATCCAGTCCGGGCATGACAATGTCAAGCAAGATGAGGTCCGGACGCGCGCTCTTGAACACATCGATTCCCGAAGCACCGTCGCGGGCATGCACGGACTCGATCCCCATCTTGCCAAGCAGTTGGCAGACGACGGTAGCGCTCGTCACGGTATCTTCAATTACCAGGGCCTTCATTTGCGCCGATACTCAATTTTGGGAACAAAAACCGCGCCATCGTATCAACTAACCGAAGGCATGGGGCGAAAATGCAATGTCCGGCGCAAGTTGCTCCCCTGGATGCGACAAACCGGGACGGATTCCGTCATGTCAGCGAGCGGCACTGGCAGACGCGGGTTTGACGCCCTCTCTCCCCTGCCCTAGAGTCCACCCTCCTTTCTCGACCGGGGCGCCGGATTGATGGCGATTCCTATCTTAAGAATCCTGTTGCTGGTATTTCTGTCTGCCATAGTGGGTGCGTCCGCCGTGGCACAGGATTCCTCTTCATTGAGCCTGTCCACGGAGCGCGGCGGCCTGCGCTTGCCGTCTGCGGCGCGCGGGGCGGAGGGGCTTACAGCGTCTCCAGGCCAGGTGCTCGAGTTGCACGAAGCGGCACCGCGTGTGCTGACGCTCGACCTAACCCGCGACGCGAACGATATCTGGGACCGCATCCGCCGCGGTTTCGGCATGCCCGACCTGGATACTGAACTGGTGGCCGAGCAACAGTTGTTCTATCTGAACCGCCCGGGCTTTCTGAAAAAGGTGTTCGAGCGCGGCGGGCGTTATCTGTACCACATCGTCGACGAACTCGAACGCCGCGGCATGCCTACCGAGCTCGCGTTATTGCCGATGGTGGAAAGCAGCTACAACCCGATGGCTTACTCGCGCGCACGCGCATCGGGTCTGTGGCAGTTTATCCCCTCGACCGGACGCAATTACAACCTGACGCAGGACAAATGGGTCGACGAACGCCGCGACGTGATCGCCTCGACTTCTGCCGCGCTCGACTACCTGCAGACAATCTACGAGATGCATGGCGACTGGCATCTCGCGCTGGCTTCTTACAACTGGGGCGAAGGCGCTGTCGGGCGGGCCGTCCAGCGCAATCTCGCCGATGGTCGGTCAACGGAATACAGTTCCCTGCGCATGCCCGATGAAACCCGCAATTACGTCCCCAAGTTGCAGGCGCTAAAGAATATCGTTGCGCAGCCTGAGCTGTTTCACCTCGAATTACCCTACGTCCCCAACACGCGTCACTTCGTCACGGTATCGGCGCCGGCGGGCATCGATCTGGCTACGGCCGCCAAATATGCGGAAATGCCGCTGGATGAATTCATTGCGTTGAATCCCGGTTACAACCGTCCGGCGATTGCGCAGGCCGATTCGCTGGTGGTCCCCGTGGACCGCGCCGAACGTTTCCGGCTGCGCCTGGCAGAGCAGGAGGGCTCGGGGAAACAGTGGCGCACGTACGAAATGCAGCGCGGCGACACGCTGGTGTCGGTAGCACAGAACTTCGGTTTATCGGTCAATGAGCTGCATCAGATCAACGGCTTGGATGCGCGCAGTCGTGTGAGCCCCGGTTATACCCTGCTGGTTCCAGACGGTATCGACCCGGATGGCGCGTTGGCGGCGTCGCGCCTGATCCCGCGTGCTGCGGCCGCGGACCGCAGCACGATTCCGCCCCCTGCTCCGCCAAAGGTCGGGAAGAAGAGCGTCAAACAAGGGCTGCAGAAAAAGGGCAACGCAAAATCGGCAACGAAGAAATCCTCGTCGGGGATGCCGAAGCGCGCCGTGTCCGGTGCCCAAAAGAGTTCTGGCAAGACGACGGGCAAGAACCCCAAGCCGGCACAATCGAAAATCCGTACACGCTGACGCCCGCGTTTGTGCCGACGGGCCATTCCCGTGCGCGCGCCTACCCCGGCCAGTGGCAGCGCACCGTGTGGCCGTCGCGAAGCCCGGTTTGCGCCGGATATTGGGCGCGGCAGATGTCGGTCGCACGGTCGCAGCGTGGATGGAAGTGGCACCCCGCAGGCGGGTCGAGCGGCGAAGGCAGGTCACCGCCGACGATGACTTTCCGTGCCGTGGCAGGTTCGACGCCAAGGTCGATATCATGAAGCTCGCGTTCGATGTTCGGAACTGCGGCCAGTAGCGCGCGCGTATAGGGATGAGCAGGCGCCGCGAGCACCCGCTCAACCGGGCCGTGCTCGACGATCCGCCCCAGATACATCACCGCCACGTCGTGCGCGAGCCAGCTCACTACACCGAGGTTGTGCGTGATGAACAGGTAGGCGAGTCCGAACTCGACCTGCAGTTCGCGCATCAGGTTGAGGATCTGCGCCTGCACCGACACGTCCAGCGCGCTCGTCGGCTCGTCGCAGATGATCAGCTTCGGCCTCACTGCCAACGCGCGGGCGATGGCAATGCGCTGGCGCTGGCCACCGGAAAATTCGTGCGGATAACGCAGTCTCATCGTCGGGGTGAGCCCCACGCGCTGCAACAAGGCGTCGATGCGCTGCGAACGGGCTTGTGCGTCCGGTTCGATGCGGAGGGCGAGCATGCCCTCTTCGATGATCTCGCCGACACGCATGCGCGGATTGAGCGACGCGAAGGGGTCCTGGAACACCATCTGGAAATCGCGGCGCAACGTGCGCAAGGCCGCTTGCGACAGGCCGGTGAGCGGTGTGCCGTCGATAAAGACCTCGCCGCTGGTAGGTGGCACGAGTTGCAGGATGGCTTTGCCCGCTGTCGTCTTGCCGCACCCGGATTCGCCGACGAGGGCCAGCGTGCGCCCCGGCGACAGCGTCAGGCTGACGCCATCGACTGCCTTGATGCGAGCAACTTCGCGCCGCAACAAGCCCTTGCGCACCGGAAAATGCACCTTGAGATCACGCACGTCGAGCAGTGGCGCCTGCACGCTGCGTGGGGGTACGCTGGCGACACTATTGCCGAATGGCGCCGTTGCATCCGGTCCGCCATGGCCCGCGGCGTAAAGATGGCAGCGCACCCCCTGCCCCCCGACCGTGTGCCACGCCGGCGCGTCCCGATGGCACAGGTCGAACGCTGCCGGGCAGCGATCGGCGAAACGGCAACCGGTAAAGTCGCGGTCGAGCGGCGGGACCGTCCCGCCCAGCGCAGCGAGCGGATGCCCGCGTTGCGCATCGGTCGGCAGCGCGGCGAAAAGCTTGCGCGAATAGGGGTGTAGCGGACTGCGGAAAAAATCGCCGCGGGCGCCGGTTTCCACCAATTCGCCGGCGTACATCACGCCGATGCGCTGTGCCATGCGCGCGACGACGCCCAGATCGTGGGTAATCAGCAGCATGCCCATACCGCGCTCGGCCTGCAGGCGGGCGAGCAGATCGAGCACCTGTGCCTGGATGGTGACATCGAGCGCAGTGGTCGGTTCGTCGGCGATCAGCAGCGCGGGGTCGCCGGCGAGCGCCATCGCGATCATCACGCGCTGCTTCATGCCGCCGGAAAACTGGAAGGGGAAGTCGTCAAGGCGGCGTTCGACGTCGGGAATGCCGACGGCATCGAGCAGGCGTCGCGCCTCGACGCGCGCAGGCATGTCGCGTAGCCCCCGGTGTCGCGCCAGCACCTCGCCGATCTGCGCCATGACGGTCATGACGGGGTTCAGGCTGGTGGACGGCTCCTGGAAGATCATCGCGATCTTGCCGCCGCGCACGTCGCGCATGTGCGCTTCGGTCTGTGCCAGCAGGTCGATCCCGGAAAAACTGACCTCTCCGCCATCGATGCGTCCGCCATCAGGCAAGAGACGCAGCAGTGCCAGCGCGGTCATCGACTTGCCGCAGCCCGATTCACCGAGTAGTGCGAAGGTTTCTCCGCCGGCGATCGAGAATCCGACGCCGTCAACCGGCCGTACCCGTTTGTCGCCCTGCCCGATACGCACGCGCAGATCCCTTACGTCCAGCAATGGAGTTTGCGGCGCTGCCTTCCGTTTGGCGAGATGCGGTCCGGCGTTCTCGATCAGTCCGATCATCGGCGGGTGGGGGGTCTTGGGGGATGGAAAAAGGGCCGCTTGCGCGGCCCGTTTGGTGATCAATCAATCGATCGATCAGTGGTGATGGCCGCCCGCCCCGTGCACATGACCGTGCGATAGTTCCTCCGCGGTCGCCGGACGCACGGAGGCGACGGTGACGTCGAACACGAGGGCCGTACCGGCCAGCGGATGATTGCCATCCACCACGACCTTGCCTTCAGCGATGTCGGTGATGCGGTAGATCATCTCTTCTTCACCGTCGTCGGTGACGCGCTCGAACGACATGCCGACTTCGATGTTTTCCGGGAACTGGCTGAGTTCCTCGACCAGCACCAGCTCTTCGTCGTAATCGCCGAAAGCGTCTTCCGGCTGGAGCTTGACCTGCAGCTGATCGCCGACCTTCTTGCCGTGCAACGCCTCTTCCAGCGCCGGGAAGATGCCGTCGTAGCCACCGTGAAGGTAGACCAGCGGCTGCTGACCGTCATCGATCATGTTGCCGTCCGGATCGACGACGGAGTACTTAAGCGTTACGACGCTGTTCTTGACGATTTCCATTTATCTGTTTCCAGTTTCCTGACCAGTTCGAAGACCCCGGCCACATGGCCGCGGGGTGAAACGTCGTGGAGTGCGTGGCGAATGATGCCTTCCTTGTCGATCACGAAAGTCGTCCGTGCCACACCCATCTTCTTCACACCATCGACTTCCTTCGGCTGCCAAACATCGTAGAGCCGACATACCTCTGTCTCCACGTCTGACAGCAGACGTATCGACAGCCCGTGCTGATCGCGAAATTCGGCGTGGGTCAGGCAATCGTCGGGACTTACACCGACCACGATGCAACCGTGGCGGGCGAACTCTTCTTCATGATCACTGAAGTCGGCTGCCTGAAGTGTGCATCCCGGCGTGTTGTCGCGGGGGTAAAAGTAGAGGACCACATGATGCTTGCCACGTTCCGCAGCGAGGTCAAAGTCCTCCATGTCCGCGTCCGGCAGCGAAAACGTTGGTGCGGTATCACCGATCTGCAGCATGTGATCTCCCTGACGTGCATTGGATTCTAGCCGAGACACGAACCGAACTCTACCCGCGCATCTCTCGTTTGCGCTACATCGATTTAGTGCTTGCAGATTGCCATGGACTGTTCAAAAATACAGTCAACCAGGAGGCGTACATGAGTACCCGCGATCACAATCTAACCGCCCGACAGACCGAAATCCTTGATTTCATCCGCCAGACGCTGGAATCCGAAGGGCGACCGCCCACCCGTGCCGAAGTGTGCACCGCGTTCGGCTTCCGTTCGCCCAATGCCGCCGAAAGCCATCTGCGCGCGCTCGCCGCGAAAGGAGCGATCCTACTGGAAGAAGGTCGCGCGCGTGGCATCCGTCTGGTCGAAGCGCTGGGCTTGCCGTTGATCGGCCACGTCGCGGCAGGCAGTCCGATTCTCGCCGTCGAACATGTCGAGGCGCGGCACCAGATCGATCCGGCGCTGTTTTCGCCGCGCGCCGACTACCTGCTGCGGGTGCGCGGCATGAGCATGCGCGACGCCGGCATTCTCGATGGCGACCTGCTGGCGGTACACCGCAGCCCCGAAGCCCGCGCCGGCCAGATCGTGGTGGCGCGGGTGGACGACGAGGTGACCGTGAAGACTTTTTCGCGCAATGGTCCGATCGTCAGCCTGCTGCCGGCGAACCCCGATTTCGAACCGATCGTGGTCGATACCCGTAGCGAGGCGCTGACGATCGAAGGGATCGCGGTCGGTCTGGTGCGCAATGGTTCGCTGTGAAGCGGTCCTTCGTGACCACCCTTCGCTCGATACCCGCCGATGTCCGCTGCCGCACAAGCCACCCTCGCCGCCTTGCCGCCCGGCCTCGTATGGCAGGCCGACCGGCTTGCGCACCCGACTGAAGCAGGCATGGCGACCGGTTTCGCGGCGCTGGACGCGCAGTTGCCCGGTGGCGGCTGGCCGCGCAATGCACTGATCGAACTGCTCGCCGACGCTCCCGGCATCGGCGAACTCGGACTGCTGCTGCCGGTATTGCGTACGGTCTCCGCCGAGCGCTGGATTGTCTGGGTCGCACCTCCCTGGCTGCCCTATGCTCCGGCGCTCGAAGCGGCCGGCGTACCGTTGGAACAACTGCTGCTGCTCGAACCGGCCAACCACGCCGAAACGCTGTGGGCGATCCGCCAGGCCCTGGCGTCGGGTGGGAGCAGCGTGGTACTCGCATGGCTGACACGCGCCGATACCGCGGCCCTGCGGCGCCTGCAACTGGCGGCAGAAGCCTCGGCCACCCCGCTGTTTCTATTCCGGCCGGCCACCGCCGCGCGCCAGCCCTCCCCCGCGAGTTTGCGCTTGCGGCTGGAAGCGCAGGACGATCGGCTTTCGGTAGATATTTTCAAACGGCGCGGTCCGGGTCTGACGGCGCCGATCCAACTGTCGATCCCGCAGCGCCCCATTTCGGCCTGTTCTCCGGTTTACACTGATGCTCTGGTTTGCACTGATCCTGTCCGAATTGCCGCTACAGGTATTCACACGGGGCGTGGATGATGCGGGCGAACTGGCGGTGGTCGAACACCAGTCCGGTGCGCGCGTGGTGGCGGCGACTCCGTCGGCGCTGGCGCGCGGCGTCGAGCCTGGCTACAGCGTGGCCGGTGCATTGGCCGTAGCACCGGCGCTGCAACTGCGTGACCGCAACCCCGCACTGGAAACCGCGACGCTGGCCGAGTTCGCCACCTGGGCCGGTCAATTCACCCCTAATATCAGTATCGACCCACCTGACGCGATCGTGCTGGAGGCGAGTACCAGCCTGCGGCTGTTCGGTGGTGTCGCTGCGCTCGCGCGACGCATCCGGCTCGATCTGATCCCGCTTGGCTTGCACGCCACCCTGGCCGCAGCCCCGACGCCGCTGGCCGCCCGCTGGCTGGCGCGTGTGCGCCCGGACAGTTTGATGCGTGCATCGCCGCACTGGTGGCGGAATCTCGATGCACTGCCAGTCGATCTGCTCGCCGAAGGTGCGGAGGTGTCGCGCGCCACCCTTGAACTGCTGCACGGCATCGGTGTACGCCGCATCGGCGATGTGGCGCGTCTGCCGCGTGACGGGCTGGCTCGGCGACAGGCCGCTTCCGTGCTCGACACGCTGGCGCGGGCACGCGGTGAGCGTCCCGATCCGCGGCCATGGTTTGTGCCGCCGGAACGCTTTGAATCGCGTCTCGTTCTGCCCGCTAGCGTCACCAGCACCGAACCCTTACTGTTTGCGGCAGGTCGCCTGTTTTCCGGCCTTGCGGCCTGGCTTGCGGCACGGCATGCTGCGCTCGATCGCTGCCGCCTGTGTCTGGAGCATGACGATCAGCGGGAAACCCTGCTGGAAATCGTCACCGGCCGCGCAGTGCGCGACGAAGGGCGCTTGCTCATGCTGGCACGCGAACATCTGGCCGCGCTGGAACTACCGGCGCCAGTCGAAGCTCTCCGCCTGTCGGCCGACACGCCGATCAGCGCACCCGGGCGTACGCAGGACCTGTTCGGTGATCCCGACGCTGCACGCGACGGCGCTACTCTCCTGCTCGACCGCCTACGCGCCCGACTTGGTCCGGACGCCGTACACACCGTTCACCCGGTTTCCGAGCACCGTCCGGAGCATGCCTGGCGCAGCGCCGAACCCGGTTGCCGGCCTGCTCGTGGCTCGCCTGCCTGCGGACTGCGCCCACTATGGCTGATGACCGAGCCTCGCGCGCTCGGCTCGCCCCGCGCTTTGAACCTGCTGAGCGGCCCCGAACGGATCGAATCCGGCTGGTGGGACGGTGCCGACATGCGCCGCGACTATTACATTGCGCGTGCGCCGGATGACGGCCTGTGGTGGGTATTCGAGTGCCTCGATCCGCCCGGTGGTTGGTATGTGCATGGTTTTTTTGGCTAAACTGCGCCCTCCTTGCCGCTACCCGTTTCCCCGCGCTTCATCCTGCCCATCGGGACAACCCTCTGCATGTCGGTCTCCATCCGGGGTCTTCCCCATTGAGCGCGCCAGATTCATCCCTTGCGATCGCTCGCCGCCTGCTTCACCACGCATGGCCAGTGCTGGTTGCCCAGCTGCTGTCGATGAGCATGCTGATCGCCGATACCGTGATCGTCGGTCGCTACGGCACGGTAGACCTCGCCGCCATCGCCGTGGGTAGCGGCGTCTACATTTCCATCGTGATGCTCGTTGTCGGCGTGCTGCAAGCGGTGGCTCCGACCGTGGCCCATCATTTCGGCGCCGGCCGGACGCATGAAATCGGCCCTGCCCTGCAGCAGGGCTTCTGGCTGGCGCTGATGCTCGCGCTGCCAGGCATGGCCTTGCTGGCCTTTCCCGGCTTTCTCCTCGAGCTGAGCAGCGTACCGCCGGACGTCGATGCCAAAACCCGCGAATACCTGCTTGCCACCGCTATGGGCCTGCCCGCAGTCCTGTTTTACCGCACTTTTTATGCCTTCAATAACGCGCTCGGCAAACCGCGTGTGCTGATGGCGATTAGCCTCATCGTCACGATGACCCACGTTCCGCTTGCCTGGGCACTGGTCCATGGCCACCTGTGGTGGCCCCCGCTGGGGGTGCTCGGCTGCGGCATTTCGACCGCGGCGGTGAGCTGGCTTGGCTTGGTCTGTGGTGCCACCTACCTCGCCTGCAATCCGGCTTACCGGGCCTACCAGCTGTTTTCGCACTGGCGCGCACCGCAGCGGCGCGAGATCCTGGCGCTACTGCGGCTGGGCGTGCCGATGGGTCTGTCCACTTTCATTGAAGTCTCGTCCTTCACCCTGATCGCACTCTTCGCCGCGCAGCTTGGGGCCGAACCCGTCGCCGGACATCGCATCGTGGCGAACCTTGCGGCACTGATCTACATGCTGCCACTGGCGATGTCGATTGCGATCCTGGTACTGGTCGGGCAGGCCGCCGGCGCACATGACTGGGCGCGCGCGCGCGCCACGGTGCGTATAGGCATGATCCTTACCAGTGTGTTGGTATCGGTGATTGGTATCGGCCTGTGGATTGCCCGCGAACCGGTTGTCGCATTGTTTTCGGACGATCTCGCAGTGCGTGCGGTGGCCCTCGCGCTGGTGCTCTACATTTGCGTCTATCAGCTGTTCGATGCGGTGCAGACTGTAGCCGCGCATGCCTTGCGTGGCTACAAGGTAACCTTCCTGCCGATGTTGTTGCATGCGTTGTGTTTCTGGGGCGTCGGCCTGGCGGGCGGTTACTGGCTGAGTTTTCACGCGCCGGGACGCGAGCAGGGACCCAGCGTCGCAGGTTTCTGGGAGGCCGGAGTGGTATCCACGATTGTGGCTTCGGTGTTGTTCGGCTGGCTTTTGCGCGTGGTGATGCGGCGGCAACAAGTCACAAGCAGTTGAGACCGGGCATACCGCCCCACCGCGCCTTCATCAAGCGCCCAGCCAGCCCTTGCGCAAGTTGCGCATCGTTGCCGAAGCCTTCTTGGCGGCCGCAAGTTTCACCGTATCTGCGGGCGCCGATGCTAGTTCAACATCGAAACGCATCAGTTCGTCGCGGCGGAACGCATGGATTTCGACGCGTTCGCCCGGCCTGCGGCGCGCGAGTTGGGCCTCAAGCGACGTGGCAGTAAGCTTTAGACCATCCATGGCCACCAGCACGTCGCCAGCCGAGAGGCCGCTGCGTTGCGCCGGACCACCGTCGAACACACTTGCAAGCTTTGCCTCGCCATTGCCACCCGCGACTTTCACCCCCAGCGTCGGCCCCTTGCCCCCTGCTTCGGCGCGATATTCGACGCCGAACGGTTTGATCAGTGCTTCGAGTGGCAGATCGTCAGTGCCCTCGACGGCGTCCCTCAACCATCGCGAAAGCCGCCGCCCGAGGCCTTTCCTGCCACCCTCGCCCACCTCCTCGACCAGCGCGAACAGGCCGTCTTCCTCCACGCCTTGCCCGGTCAGTCCATGCCGCTGCCACAACAGCCGCATCACGTCGTCAAGACTCACCTGCCCGGCACTTGCTGCACGCAATTGCAGGTCCAATGCCAGCGCGATCAACGCACCCTTGGCGTAATAGCTGACGACCGCATTCGGGGCGTTTTCATCCTGCCGGTAGTACTTGATCCAGGCGTCGAAAGACGATTCCGCAACGCTCTGCTTCAGGCGTCCGCTGCCGCGCAGGACGTTCGATACCGTTTTGCCGAGCAGTCCGAGGTAATCCTCGACCGAAATCACGCCGGAGCGTACCAGCGCGAGGTCGTCATAGTAGGACGTGAAGCCTTCGAAAGCCCACAGCAGGCGCGTATAGTTTTCGCTAGCCAGATCGTAGGGCGCAAAGACCGCCGGCTTGATGCGCTTGATGTTCCAAGTGTGGAAATATTCGTGGCTGCACAACCCGAGGAAGGTCTTGTAGCCGTCCGAGGCGTCGCTCATGCCACGATACGGCAGGTCGGCACGGCTAGTCAGCAGCGCAGTTGAGGCGCGGTGCTCCAGTCCGCCGTAGCCGTCACCGACGACCATGGTCAGGAACAGATATCGATCCACCGGAGCCGGAGCCCCGAACAGTTCGATCTGCCAGGCGCAGATGCGCGACAAATCCGCACACAGGCGTTCGGTATCGCAGTCATGACATCCAGTCAATGCGATTTCGTGTGGCACCCCAGCGGCCTCGAAGCGTGCATGGGAGAAGGTCCCCATCTCGACCGGGTGATCGACCAGTTCATCGTAGTTGGCAGCCCGGTAGAGTCCGAACCCCATTGGCGGCGCTGCAAGAAGTTCGCCTGCTGGTCGCGGCAGGGTCGTGGCAACTTTCCAGCCCTGCTGCTCGCGCCCGGATGGCGGGAGCAAGTCCACGACACATGGCTGGTCGGTCTGCCCTTCCACCGTGAGGAACACGCTGGTGCCGTTGAAGAAGCCATGTGTCGCATCAAGATGCGCTGCACGTACTGACAGATCCCACGCATAGACTTCGTAGGTCAGCGTCAGCGCTCGACCCCGCGCTACCCGAGCGGCACGCCAGGTATGTTTGTCGAGTTTCTCAACCGCGATCGGCTTGCCGTCGGACTCCGCCCGCAAGGTTACGATGTTGCGCGCGAACTCCCGGATCATGTAGCTGCCGGGGATCCAGGCCGGCAGACGGAAGACCTGCCCGGCCGGATCGGGAGCGCTAACCGTACAGCTCACTTCAAACAGGTGTGCCTCGGGGTGGCGCGGGGCAATGGTGTAGCAGACAGGGGGTTGGCCGGGCATCGACAATTCCGTGAATCGGGCAATGAACTTGGAATTCTAGCCCGGAGCGAGACATCCACACGATTACAGAGATTGTTGTGCCGATGCCTCATTTTTGCGCAGACACAACATTTCCTTTCGCATCAGTACCCTGCACTGTGTCCCCACAAGTTGTCCACAAGACTGCCCACGTCCGGTGGGGATAAATGAAGGACTTGTTACGAATGCCCGTTGCGCAGCTGCCTCATTTTTGTGCAGACGCAACATTTCCTTACGGTTCAGTCGTCTGCGGCGTATCCCCACAACTTGTCCACAGGACTGCTCACGGAGAGTGGGGATAAGCGAAGGACTTGCTCAGCGCGGACCGTGGCGAGCCAGAAACTGGTCGAGACGGTTCGCAAACACCTGCCGGTCGTTCTGGCTTAATGCCGACGGACCGCCGGTCTGTACCCCGGTCGAACGCAGGGTATCCATGAAATCGCGCAGGTTCAGTAGTTCGCGGATGTTCTCCGTTGAATAGAACTCCCCGCGCGGATTGAGTGCGTGACCACCACACGCAATCACCTCCGCCGCCAGCGGAATGTCTGCGGTAACGACCAGATCGCCCTCCGCCAGTCGTCTGACGATCTCGTTGTCCGCCACGTCGAAGCCGGCCGGCACCTGCAACGTCTTGATCCATGGAGAACGGGGCGGAAACAGCGGCTGGTTTGCCACCAGCGTCAATGGGATGCCAAGTCGCTCGGCTGCGCGGTACAGGATTTCCTTGATCGCCTTTGGACAGGCATCGGCGTCGACCCAGATCTGCATCGTTCGTCGCTCCATGCTCATGGTCGCGGCCGGAGTCGGCACCGACCGATCTCATTGTTACCGAAAACACACCGAATGGCGCGATCGCATCGCATCGCGAATCATACCGGGATGGACGCTATACTGTATTTATGAACAGTATCAACTCGCCATCCGACAGGGCTCTGGGCTACGCCGAACTTCACTGCCTTACGAATTTCAGCTTTCAGCGTGGCGCTTCCCATCCGGAGGAGTTCGTGGTCCGCGCTGCAGAACTCGGATATGACGCGCTGGCGATCACCGACGAATGCTCGCTTGCGGGTGTAGTGCGTGCGCATCGTGAGATTGGCCGCTGCGCTCTACCGTTAACCTTGATCGTCGGCACTGAAATCCGGCTCATCGACGGGCCGCGGGTGGTGCTGCTGGCAACTGACCGTGCGGCCTATGGTCGGCTTGCACGACTTATCAGCATCGGACGGCGGGCCGCCGAGAAAGGCCGCTACCACCTTGTCCGCGCCGATCTCGAGGTGGGGCTGCCCGGCTGTCTCGCCTTGCTGCTGCCACCGGACGATGGTTCGCCGGAGCACAGCGCGCTGGCAGCCGACGGACGCTGGCTGGGCGAGCGTTTTCCCGGTGCGGCATGGCTCGCGATCGAACTTGCTTGCGGCCCGGACGACGCCGCACGGCTCGCTGCCCTGCAGGCGATTGCCCGCGAAGCGGGCCTGCCATCCGTCGCGGCGAGCGGCGCATTGATGCACGATGCCGCGCGACGACCACTCGCCGATGTGCTCACCGCCACCCGTCTGCACACCACCGTTGCTGAGGCCGGCCGGCAGCTCGCTGCGAACGCCGAGCGCCGCCTGCATGATCGCGCGACACTCGCCCGCCGCTATCCCCCCGCACTGCTTGCCGAAACGCTGCGGGTCGCGGCGCGTTGCCGATTCCGTCTGGACGAACTGCGCTACGAATACCCCTCAGAACTCGTTCCGGCAGGAGAAACCCCGACGAGCTGGCTACGCCGGCTGGTCGAGGACGGCCTGCGCTGGCGTTATCGGCAGGCGCATGGCGACCCTGCTCCCGGGCAAGTGCGCGCACAGATCGAACACGAACTCACGCTGATCACGGAGCTCGGCTTCGAGGCCTATTTCCTGACTGTGCACGACATCGTGCGCTTCGCCCGCAGCCGCGGCATCCTGTGCCAGGGCCGCGGCTCGGCGGCGAACTCGGTGGTGTGCTGGACACTGGGCATCACCGAGGTCAATCCGGAACTCGGCATCATGCTGGTCGAGCGCTTCATCTCGAAAGAGCGCAACGAGCCGCCGGACATCGATGTCGACTTCGAGCACGACCGGCGCGAGGAAGTCATCCAGTACCTTTACGCCAAATACGGCAGAGAGCGTGCCGCGCTGGCCGCCACCGTGATCCGCTACCGGGCACGCAGCGCACTGCGCGACGTCGGGCGCGCCCTCGGTTTTCCGCTGACGCAGATCGAACGGCTCACGCGCGACCATTTCTGGTTCGATGGCCGTCGCATCCTCCCCGAACGCCTGCAGGAAGCCGGATTCGATCCAGCAAGTCCCACCGTCCAGCGCCTCGTCGTCCTGACCCATGAATTGATCGGTTTTCCGCGTCATCTTTCGCAGCACGTCGGCGGTTTCGTCATTGCGCACGGCCGGCTCGACGAACTGGTACCGATCGAGAATGCCGCGATGCCCGAACGTACCGTCATCCAGTGGGACAAGGACGATCTCGACACCCTGGGGCTGCTCAAGGTGGATGTGCTCGCCCTCGGCATGCTGTCGGCACTACGGCGCAGCCTGGCAATGATGTCAGCATGGCATGGCCGGGAATTCACCCTCGCCGACATCCCGCGCGAAGAGCCGGCGGTGTACGCGATGCTTGCCCAGGCCGATTCGGTCGGCGTCTTCCAGGTCGAATCGCGCGCCCAGATGACGATGCTGCCGCGGCTCAAGCCTCACTGCTTTTACGATCTGGTCGTCGAGGTCGCAATCGTGCGTCCGGGGCCGATCCAGGGCGGGATGGTGCATCCCTACCTCGATGCGCGAGCGCGTAAGGAACGCGGCGAAGCAATCGACTATCCCCAACCGGATTCTCCCCCTTCCAGCCAAGTAGCCACTGCAACACCACGCGTGCGCGCCGAAGTCGGCAACAATCCGGAAACAGGCCAGCCCGCTGGCGTGCGCCGCGTGCTCGAACGCACCCTCGGCATACCGATCTTTCAGGAACAGGTGATGCAGCTTGCCGTTGTCGTCGCCGGTTTCACGCCCGGCGACGCCGACCAGCTGCGCCGGGCCATGGGCGCGTGGCGGCGCCAGGGCGAGCTCGAACGCTACCGAACGAAACTGCTCACCGGCATGGCAGAGCGCGGTTACCGTGCAGAATTCGCTGAACGTCTGTGCAACCAGATCGAAGGTTTCGGCAGCTATGGATTCCCCGAATCGCATGCGGCGAGCTTTGCGCTGCTGGTGTATTTCTCCGCCTGGCTCAAACGTTTCGAGCCAGCCACCTTTCTGTGCGGCCTGCTCAACAGCCAGCCAATGGGCTTCTACTCGCCTTCGCAACTGATTCAGGACGCTCGCCGCCACGGTGTGACGGTACGCGGCGTGGACGTCCTTGTCAGCGACTGGGACTGCACGCTGGAACGCGACGGCGAATCACCGGCTGCTGCCGTGCGACTCGGTCTGCACCTGGTCAAGGGTTTCGGGAGCGACGCCGCTACACGTATCGCAACGGCACGTGCGGCATATCCCTTCGCCAGCGTCGTCGATCTCGCCCTGCGTGCAGAACTGGATGCGGGTGAGCTGAAAATGCTGGCCATGGCGGGCGCACTGGAAAATTTGGCCGGACATCGTCGCCAAGCACTATGGCAGGCGGCCGGCGGGCAGCCGGCAAGCGGCGTGTTGTATGGCGCACCGGTGACGGAAACTGCAGCAAAGCTTGCAGCCCCTACCGAAGCCCAGGAATTGATCGCCGACTACGCCCGGCTCGGCTTCACGCTCGGTCGCCACCCCCTTGCCCTGCTGCGATCACGCCTCAGCGCGATGCGCTTTCTCTCCGCGGCCGAAATCGCCACCTGCCCGGACCGCAAGCTGGCGCGTGCTGCCGGCATCGTGACCTGCCGGCAGCGGCCCGGTACCGCCAAGGGAACGCTGTTCATGACCCTCGAGGATGAGACGGGTCTCGCCAACGTGATCGTCCGGCCGGAACTCCTCGAACGTCAGCGCAGGGAATTGCTGGGCGCGCGATTATTGGGAGTATTCGGACAAATCAGCCGCCAGGGGGATGTGATACACCTGCTGGCAAGCCGGGTCGTCGACCACTCGGCCCTGCTCGGCGCCCTTGATGCACAAAGCCGGGATTTCCACTGAAAATCGTGACCACGCGATCAATGAACCGCGTCACTGGACGTCAGCGGGTGGTGCACCATCCAGACAGTCCATCACCGCGACGACACGGTTGCGCCCCAGACTCTTGGCCCGGTAAAGCGCCGCATCGGCGGAGGCCAGCATTTGTTCCAGTTGGTCGCCCTTCTGGAAGCTAGCCAGTCCGACACTTGCCGTCAGCCCGAAAGACGTTCCTTCGGAATCCGTGAGTTCTATCCCCGCAATGCGCTGACGCAGACGTTCGGCCAGTTCCCGGCCACCTTCAAGCGTGGTGCCCGGCAATAAAATGACAAATTCTTCGCCACCGTATCGTCCCACGATGTCGATCTCGCGTACCCCTTCAATGCAGGTGCGTGCAACCGTGCAGATCGCCTCGTCCCCAGCCGCATGGCCATGCCGGTCGTTGATTTTCTTGAAGTGATCGATATCCAGCATCAGCAATGCCAGCGGTTGCCCAAAGCGCTCCGCACGCAGCCGTTCGTGCTCAGCGCGTTCGACCAGGTAGCGACGATTGCCGATACCGGTCAGCGGGTCGATCTGCGCCAACTGGCGCAGATCCTCTTCCCGCCCTCTGCGCTCGGTGACATCCTCCCGCACTGCAACAAAATGCGAAACGCGTCCAAAGTGGTCGCGCAGAGGGGAGATCGCCATGTTTTCCCAGTACTCATCGCCGTTCTTGCGCCGGTTGCGGACCTCCCCGCGCCAGATTTTTCCTGAAAGTATGGTCTGCCACAGGTCGGTGTACACCTCGATTTTCGTGTGCCCCGATTTGAACATTGCAGGGCTTCGCCCGATCACCTCCTCACGCGTATACCCCGAGCTCCTGAGAAAAGTCTCATTCACATATTCGATACGCCCGCGGGCGTTGGTGATCATGATCGCCGCCGGTGCGTGATCGACGGCCGCCTTGTAGGTATGCAGCGAATATTCGTTCACGGGAAAAGGAAAACCGCCGCTCGAGTTCGCAGAAGCCCGGTCGGCCGCAACTGGACCGCCAATGCCGCGTCGTCCTGCATCGGCAAACACCTGTGTCGATGCGTCGCTCCGCGCCGTGCCCAGCAGCGGCCACACAGCCCACGCAACAACCATCGCCAGCAGGGCTAGCGACACCGCCAGGAAAGGGACGAAGACGTTGTATGGGGTTTTGGATGACTGCGCAAATTCGCCTGCGGCGAACACCCCGTCGAGCATCCAGAGCCCGACAGCGGTAAGTGAAACAAATGCCAGCACCAGGAAGATCGTCAGCGACAGACGGGGATGAATCATCGGTCAGTCAATACCTGATTGCGGGGTGGGATTTTATACATCACGCAATCATATTCCATCCGGCCATTACAATGCCATACAAATTAATATTTTGCAGCAATTCAAAAAATTGGTCGACACGCAACCGGCGACCGGGAATGATTTTTCTACTTTGGCGCGCCATCCCAACGATCCGATGGGTGGGTACAGGTTTGTTTCGGCTAACATTCGCCCGCATTCTGACAGCCCTTCTCCCACTCGCAACACCGACGGTGCCCCGTCTGCGGCAGCCGATACAGTACGCCACGCTCCGAGCCTCTGCATGTTTGACGAATTCCGCAATTTTGCCCTGTTTGACGACAATCTCGACGACAGCGGCGATCTGCTGCTTGACGAACTGGAATCCTGCATCCGTTGTGATGCCGTGGACGGCCTGCAGGACGCCTTTGCGGCGATCGCTGCCGCAGGTGCCAAGGGGCACTGGGTCGCCGTCGCGGCAAGCTATGAACTGGGCTATGCTTTGGAGCCACGACTGGCCCCCCTGCTGCCGGATGGGTACGTCCCTTTGCTCACGGCCTGGATTTTTCGGCGCGCCGAGCGCATGTCGGCGACACAGACGTCCGATCGCATCGAACATGCCTTGTCATCACAGGAAGAGCATCAACTTCTTGCCGGCGTCGCGGATATCAGGCACAGCCTGTCGGAAATCGATTATTGCAGCGCGGTATCGCGCATTCGTGAGCTGATCGATGCCGGCGACTGCTACCAAGTGAATTTCACGCTTGCGCTTACCGGATGCGCGTATGGCAGTCCGCTCGCGCTTTACCAAGCGCTGCGCCTCGCGCAACCGGTGCGCCACGGCACGCTGATACGCCATTCGGATGGTGCGATCCTGTCGCGCTCGCCCGAGCTGTTTGTCGAACGGCACGGCTCCCGTCTGGTGTGTCGTCCGATGAAAGGCACTGCCGCACGCGATAGCGATCCGCAAGCCCTTGCCGAATCGGAAAAGAATCGCGCCGAAAACATCATGATCGTCGACCTCATCCGCAACGATCTCGGCCGTCTGGCCCCGAGCGGCGGAGTGCGGGTCGAACGTCTGTGCGAGATCGAGCCTTATCCCAGCGTCTGGCAAATGACTTCGACGGTGGTTGCCGAACCAGTCTCAGCCAAGCTGCCGGAGATTTTCCGTGCGCTGTTCCCCTGCGGTTCGGTTACCGGTGCGCCCAAGATCCGTGCGATGCAAGTGATTCACGAGCTCGAATCGGCGCCTCGCGGGCTTTACTGCGGGGCGCTGGGCTGGATTGCACCGGATGGAGATTTCCGCTTCAGTGTGCCGATCCGAACACTCGAGATCGACGCCGAAGGGCAAGCCCGGCTTGGTTTGGGTAGTGGGATCGTCGCGGATTCGGAGCCGCAGGCGGAATGGGCGGAATCCTTGCTGAAGGGACGTTTTCTGACCGATCTGAAAGCGGGTTTCGGTCTGATAGAGACCTTGCGCTGCGAACCCGATGCCCCGGTGCGGTATCCGCTGCTCGAACTGCACCTGACTCGCCTTGCCAAGTCCGCCGAGACATTTGGTTTTGTACTGGATCTCGACGCTGTGCGTTCGGCGCTGGAAAATGCCGCCGCCGCTCAGCACGGACCACAGCGCGTACGGCTGATTCTGGATCCCGAGGGCCGGTTCAGCATTTCGTCCACCGCGCTTGAGACCCCGCCGCAGGATGCGCTTCCGACGGTTGTTGTCTCGAGCATGCGTGTCTCGAGTCGTGATCCCTTGCTGCGACACAAGACGACCGCGCGCAAGTTCTACGACACCGAACTGCGGCGCGTCATGGCCGACGGTCACTTCGATGCATTGTTCCTCAATGAGCACGGGGAACTGGCGGAAGGCGCGCGCAGCAACGTGTTCCTTGACCTCGGGGAGGCGTACTTGCTCACCCCCCCACTCGAAAGCGGAGCGCTGGACGGCATTTATCGCCGCAAACTGTTGAACCAAGGAAAAGCGAAAGAGGCCCGCCTCACGGCAGCTGACCTCTCACGCGCGCGGGCGATCCATCTTGCAAATGCTGCACGCGGAATATTCCGCGTAGAACTTATCCACGCCGTTCAATGAGTCGTGCAGCACCGGCACGTTGCGCAATCGCACGCTAACAAACCCCTGCCCTTGTCTTCACACAGGCAGTATCGCTCACCACTGCAAACGGAACCCACATCGGCCGCTTCGCCGGGTTCGAAATTGTCGATGCGAAGGAGCTTCAGAAATCGGAGTGCTGCGCTGAGGCCGTGAAAAACCGTCAAGCCCCCGCTGCCAACACACAACCAGCGATTGTCCATCGAGATTGCGTAGCAGCCACCTTCGCGCTGCCCCAGGGCGTGAACGCGAATCTTGCACTTATTTCGCCGCCATTCGGGCGCGACAGCGAGTTCCAGCCAGGTTGCATGTTTGCCCGAGTGCGCTGCAGTTTCCATTCCCCTCTCCTCCTTCCCGCGATTTATGCATCCGGATTTTTATGTCTGTGCGAACGTCACGCCACAGAATGAATATATTAACAATGATTAATGCAGCATTTCAATAACCTTTTGCCCGATCTGCATGCAAACTACCCAATTTAAGCAGGACGCTAAGCTTTGCAGAATCCCGGCTTCGTGATCGCTTACGTGCTGGTTATACTTTTCCGCTCCGGCAACAGCCTCTTGCCACCAACCAGGGATGAACGCATGAAACTCGAAACACTCGCTGTTCACGGCGGTTACTCGCCCGATCCGACCACCAAGGCGGTGGCGGTGCCGATCTATCAGACCACCTCCTACGCGTTTGACGATACCCAGCACGGCGCTGATTTGTTCGACCTGAAGGTCCAGGGCAACATCTACACGCGCATCATGAATCCGACGCAGGACGTGCTGGAAAAGCGCGTTGCCGCGATGGAAGGCGGGATTGCCGCGCTGGCGATGGCATCGGGCATGGCTGCTATCACCGCGTCGATCCAGACGATAGCCGAGGCGGGTGACAACATCGTTACATCGAGCACCCTGTATGGCGGCACCTACAACCTGTTTGCCCACACACTGCCTCAGTACGGCATCGACGTACGCTTTGCCGATTACCGCGATCCCGATGCCTTCGAGCGCCTGATTGACGGACGCACCAAGGCGGTGTTCTGCGAGTCCGTTGGCAATCCGCTGGGTAACGTGACGGATTTCGAGAAGCTTGCCGAAGTGGCCCATCGGCTCGGCGTACCGCTGATCGTCGACAACACGGTGCCGTCGCCCTACCTGTGCCGCCCCTTCGAGCATGGTGCCGACATCGTGGTGCACGCCCTGACCAAGTATCTTGGGGGGCATGGCAACTCGATCGGCGGCATCATTGTCGATTCCGGCAAGTTCCCGTGGGCGCAGCACAAGGAGCGTTTCAGGCGTCTGAACGAGCCGGATGTGTCGTATCACGGAGTCGTGTACACAGAAGCTCTGGGAGCTGCGGCCTATATCGCCCGCGCCCGCGTCGTGCCGTTGCGCAATATGGGCGCGGCGATTTCGCCGTTCAATGCGTTCCTGATCCTGCAAGGCATCGAGACGCTCGCGCTGCGGATGGATCGCATCTGCGAGAACGCGGTAAAGATCGCGCGCCATCTGAGCAACCACCCCAAGGTAAGCTGGGTGAATTACGCCGGACTGGAAGAGCACAAGGATTACGCGCTGGTGCAGCGCTACATGGGCGGACGTGCGTCGGGTATCCTGAATTTCGGAGTGAAAGGCGGACGTGAAGCAGGTGGCCGTTTCCAGGATGCACTGCAGCTGGTGACCCGACTCGTGAACATTGGCGACTGCAAGTCGCTCGCCTGCCATCCTGCGTCGACGACACATCGCCAGTTGTCACCGGAAGAACTCCTGCGCGCCGGTGTATCCGAGGACATGATTCGCCTGTCGGTGGGCATCGAGCACGTCGACGACCTGATTTGCGACCTCGATCAGGCGCTCGCCGCGGCCTGATCTTCGGTTCATCGGAGCTGTACCCGGCTTTTCTTGCGCACCACGGGTTCCGGGATTCCTTGCCATCCCGGAACCTGTAACTCACGTCATTCAAGCAGAAGCGGCGGCCGCGTCGATGAAGCGTGCCAGGGCAATGTCGCGCTCGCTCAGCCCTCCCGCATCGTGTGTCGACAAGATGATCTCGACGCGGTTGTACACGTTGGACCACTCGGGGTGGTGATCGAGTTTTTCGGCCATCAGCGCAACCCGCGACATGAAGCCAAACGCGGCGTTGAAGTCTTTGAAGCGAATGCTGCGGCTGATGGCGTCGCGCCCCTGTACGGGTGACCATAGCGGCAGTGTGCTGAGCGCGTCGGCGCGCTCGGTGTCGGTCAGCTTTTTCGTCATGATTCTGCTCCCGTTATGGCGGACTGCTTGACGCCGCCTGCCTGAAGAACGGAATTCAGCGCTTTGCCGTGAGCCAGGGCGACATAGGCTCGTCGCGGGTCCCTCACTTCAGCGTGAACATCGTCCGTCGTGCGGCGCCCTCCTCACCTGCGTTGTCTCCCGTTGCGGCTTCGACTTTCGGAGCCAGCAGGAAGACACGATCCGCGGGGACCTTTCCGTCTTCGAGCAGCTTGTCCTTGACCGTTTGGGCACGGCGCTGCGCGAGCTGCCTCAGAGCTTCGTCATCGACCTTGGTGTTGGCGAGCATCAACGCTTCCATCTCCGGCACGGGCAGATCCTTGAGCAGCCCGATGGCGTTGCGGGGCCGCTTGAAATCAGCATCGCGATACACGCGCTTCAGCCAGATGCCGTACTCCTCGTCACTCAGTGTGATCTCGTCAAGCGACGGAGCGTCCTCTCCCTTGCGCACCATTTCCTTGAGCTTTGCAGCCTTGATGCTGCGTTCCAGCAACACTTTGCGGATCCCGTCCGGATCGGTCAAGGGATCCGCATGACCTGTGACCTCGAGCTTGAGCGCGGGCCGGTCGCCGAGGGCGCGGGCAAGTGTTGCAAACTTCTCGCTGGAGCCCTTATCGAAGCTGCTGCGCCCGGGCGGGAACTCAAGATACGAAAGTTCTTCACCACCACCGAACATCGAGCCTAGCAGCGAGAAGGGTGAGGTCAGCGCCTTGCCGATCAGGTTGATGATGGCCTTGATGACGATGCCGGCAACGCTGAATTGCGGATCATCGAGCGAGCCGCCGACCGGCATGTTGAGATCGATCTCGCCACGGCTGTTTTTCAGCAGCGATACGGCCAGGTTTACGGGCAAGTCGAGCGCAGTCGGACTGTCGACCTTGTCGCCGAAGGTAAGCTGATCGAGGAATATCCGATTGGTCGCGGTGAGTTTGCGATCCTCGATCTTGTAGTTGAGGTCGGCGGAAAGTTTGCCCTTCTGGATACCGTAGCCGACGTACTTGCCCGAATAGGCTGAAACGGCAGTGAGCTCGAAATCCTTCACCGAGGCTGCAATGTCGAGGAACCGATCCTGCCGGAAAAGATTGAGTTGGCCGGCGACAGTGACCGGAGCGGCGTTGTCGACCTTGCCCCGCAAATCGAGCTTGGCGATCGTTGACGGATCGGATGACAGGCCAACGAGCTCGCCTTCCATACCGGTGAGGTTGGCATCGTAGTTCGGCCGGATGAAGCGGTCGCTGAAGGCGATATTGCCCTGCTTGATGGCGATTCTGCCGACCGAAATCGGCGGAGGTGGTTCGGCCGGCGGTGGTGGTAGTGTGGTTTCGGCCTTGGCTCCCGCCGCGGGCGGCGCGTTATCCGCGGTGGGGGCAGCTGCGCTCTCGCCCTGCGGACGCGGACGGATTTCGCGCAGATTCAATTGACCTTTTTCATCAAGGATCAGGCGCGTATAGAAATCGGTCAGCGCGATCTCATTGATCGATAATGCAAACGGCGCGGTACGAACGTCAATCCCGCTGATGCCGAGCTTTTTCCAGCGAAGAAAGTCCGCCGCCTGCAATTTGTCGATCGAGGCGAAATTGTCGACACCCAAGTCGCCGCGAAAGCGCCCCTTGAGACTGCCATCGCGGGCCGTTTCAAACGCCAGAGCGCCGCGCGTACTTACGTTGCCGCGCGAAATGGCGATGTTGACCTGCTCGACAACGTACGGCTGCAGGGGCAAAAGGTCGACGCTGCGCAGGTCCAGTCGCAGCTCGCCCTTGAGGGGTTCGAGTCCGACCGTACCGGTAACGCCGAGACGCCCGCGCTTGTTCACGCTTGCGCCGAGATCGAGTTTGGTCGATGCACCCTTTGCCGTGCTGAGACCTTCGGCGTTGAGCTTGATCCCCTCGGCGAGCATCACGATGGGCTTGCCCTGGGTACGATCCTCGAAACGCACCGTCCAGTTGTCCAGTGCAAGCCGGTTCAGTGCGACGACCCATGCCTTGTCGGGTGCAGCTGGCTGACTGGCGGGGGATTCGGGTGCCTGAGCGGATTTGGGTGCCTTGACCGCCGACTTGTCCGGCGCGGGGTCGCGGAGCATGCCGAGAACATCCAGTTTGCCCTTGTTATCCTTGACGAGCGCGAACGCTGCACCGCTGGATTCGAGCGCGCCAATGCTTACCGATCGATCAGCGGGACTGATCGTGATCGTACTGAGCGCAAGGCGTGGCACTTTGATCGCGGGCTGCTTCTGTTCCCGGAGCGCGAGTTCGAATTCGCGCAAGACGAGCGATTCGGCGAGCAGATCGATTTGCGGTTCGCCGCTTCCCGTCTTGAATTTGTATTGCACCGTCGCGTCGACGCGGCCGTTGCGCACTTCACCGCCGGGCAATTGCGTGCCGTAATACGGGCTGTAGCGCGAGACAAGGAAATTCTCGGCGATGATCCGCCCCTCGAGTTCGAAGGGACTGAGCCGGATGCGATCACGGTGGCTGCTCTTCTCGCCAGCATCGGTGATGAAATCGAGCGCCACGTCGGCGATTGCATCGGGCACATTACTGATGTTCCGTGCTTCCAGTTGCAGATCCTTGAGTTCGGTACGGAAAATGGCGCCGCCGGAATCCGGTCCGCTCGCCGCGCGGTCCTCCATTCGCACCGTGGCCCCGACGATTTTGGCATTGTCGAGGGTAAAGACCATCGGGGTCGTTGCCGACGCGCTTGCCGGGGCCTGCTGCGTGCCCCCACTCCCCGCAGTGGTGCCTGCGCTGGCTGGCGGAAGGATCTCCTGAAAGTTCAGACGTCCGTTTGCGAGGCGCACGATATCAACGACCGGCTGCTCGATCTCGAGCCGATCGAAATGCAACTTGGCTGCGAGCGGCTGCACATCGGCAAGCCCAAGCGACAGGCGCGGCAGGCTCAACAAGGGGTTGCCGGCGAGATCCTGCAACTTGAGTGCAGCGAGATCCACTGATCCCTTCAAACTCAGTTTCGCCCCCCCATCGCCAGTCTGGCCAAAGGACAATTCGAGATTGGTCGACAGCCGCCCCTCGGTCAGCTTGAAGGCGGGTTTGAAAGGCAAGTACGCGAGATAGGGGGTGAAGTCGAAACTGTCGAGACTGAGGTCGAGCAGTGTCTCGCGATCCTCGCTGAACGGGCGGGTACGACCGCCGATCTTCAGCGGCCGTCCATTAACCAGGGCGGATATCGAAGGCTCAACGAAGAGGCTTACCTTGACCGGCAGGTTGGACAGAAATGGCAGCCCGATGTTGAGCGCCGACAACTCGTTCTTGATCCCCGCCGGCAGATCCTCGAATACCACCGAACCGTTGACGAGCTGAATGTTGTTGAGTGAGAAAAGCGCCGGCTTGTCGTCTTCGGATTTCGGTCGGGCAGCGAGGCGCTCCACCACATCGGACCAGTTGTGTCGCGTGGCGTCGAGCCGTGTAAAGCGCACCTGCGGCATTTCGAGCCGCACTTCCTGCAAGACAGGTCCGCCACGGAAGATCGATTCGGCTTCCAGGTTCGCATACAGCGTCGAGAAGGCAAATGCGCCGGGCTGCCCATCCGCTTCGGCAATGCTGACGCCGTTGGCAGCAACGGAGAGCGTGAAAGGATTGATCTTGACCTGATCGATCGCGACCGTTCGCCCGAGTAGATCCGCCAAAGCACGTTCACCGAAGTGACGTGCCAGCGGCGGCATCACCAGAAATCCGAGGGCCGCGACAACGACCACCGTGCCCCCCAGCCACTTTGCCGTGCGTTTCAAGCGTGCGGGCGTGATGCGCGTGCTGCGACCCTTTCCTTCATCGGACATCCAAGAACTCCATGACAATACCGTGCGGATTACCGGACGCATGGCGCGTCCATGACACCAATCTAGCAGGCTGGCGCCGGGCTGTGAATTGCAGGACTGTGAATTGCTGCGAGATTGCTGCGGCATGAGGTGCCGCGTATGCTGCGCCGCTTTCAATGTGCGAGTCTGCCGTGGCCGAGTCGGGTTTCGATGTAATCGTGGTTGGAGCCGGTGCGGCGGGCATGATGTGCGCGGCGCAGGCCGGTCAGCGCGGGCGACGGGTGCTGGTCATTGACCACGCTCAGAAGCTGGGAGAAAAGATCCGGATTTCCGGCGGCGGCCGGTGCAATTTCACCAACCGGCGCGTCGGTCCGGAAAACTACCTGTCGCGGAATCCGCATTTCGCCCGTTCGGCGCTGGCGCGCTACGCCACGGCCGATTTCATCGAGCTGGTGGACCGTCATGGCATCGCCTACCACGAGCGCAATCTGGGGCAGCTGTTCTGCGACGACTCGGCACAGCAGATCATCGACATGCTGCGCGCGGAATGCGAGGACGGCCGGGTGCGCTTTGCGATGCCGCTGGGTATTGATGCGATCGCACGCACCGACGATGCCATCAACCGCTTTGCGGTACATACGGCGCGCGGGACTTTCTCCTGTCACAGCCTTGTCATCGCGACCGGCGGGCTGTCGATTCCGAAGATCGGCGCGACCCCGTTCGGTTACCGGATCGCCGAGCAGTTCGGGCTACCGATGGTGGCGCCGCGCCCCGCACTCGTGCCGCTGACCCTGCCGCCGGAAACGTTGCAGCGTTTTGCGCCGTTCGCCGGCTCTTCGCTCGAGATCGAGGCGTGGTGCAACGGCGCGCGCTTTCGAGAGGCCGCACTGATTACGCACCGGGGGCTTTCCGGTCCGGTGGTGCTGCAAGTGTCGAGTTACTGGCAGGCGCAGGCCTATGGTGGGGAAGAGTGGGCACCGGTGAGTTTCAATCTGTTGCCCGGCGTCGATGCGCATGCGTGGCTGACGCAGCATGCCGGCGACCGTGCGCTGCTGGCGAATCTGCTCGCGGAACGTCTGCCGCGACGTTTTGCCCATGCCTGGTGCGCACTGCATGGCTGGGAACGGCCGATGAACCAGTTCCGCATGCCGGAGCTGAAGGCCATCGCCGAGGCCCTGTCGGACTGGCAGATCGTGCCATCCGGGACGCAGGGCTATGCGAAGGCGGAAGTAACGCTCGGCGGTGTGGACACGCATGCGCTGTCGTCCAAGACAATGGAGGCCGCTGCCTGTAAAGGACTCTACTTTGTGGGCGAAGTGATGGATATCACCGGTCATCTGGGTGGCTACAATTTTCAGTGGGCTTGGTCTTCCGGGCATGCAGCCGGGCAATTCGTGTGACGTTGCGCTTTTCGTTCGGGCACCCCGAACTGATGCGAAATTGCTGGATGCACCAACGGTTTGATGCTAATCAAGGATCGTTACGGGGGATATCGCAGAATGGACTCACCTAACCGGAGAGCCGACCATGACCCAGATCACCGCGTTGATGACCGACGACCATCGCAGTTGCGACGAAGCCTTTGCACGCGCCGAAACGGCCGCCTCAAAAAGCAAATGGGATGAAGCCAGCGTGGCATTGGAGCAATTCATTTCCGCACTGGAATCGCATTTTGACGCTGAGGAATCCTTCCTGTTTCCGCGCTTTGAAGCCGCAACGGGAATGACCGAAGGTCCGACGAAAGTAATGCGCGGTGAACACGCCGAAATGCGCAGTGCGCTGGAGCGCATGCGTGACGCGCTGGTGCGCAAGGATCGCGACGATTACGCCGGCGAGGCAGAAACGCTGCTGATCCTGATGCAACAGCACAACATGAAAGAGGAAAACATCCTCTATCCGATGTGCGATTCGCAGTTGCCCGCCGGTGAAGTGTCTGCCGCACTGGGCGAGCGCTTGCGCGCGGGGGCACAATGAGCAGGATTGTCGACGGCCGCGGCCTTGAACCACCACAGCCCTTCGAGTTGGCGATGGATGCGCTCATGGATCTGCCCAAGGGTCAGAGCCTGACATTGTTGCTGGATCGCATGCCACACCCGCTGCTGCGTATTCTCGATCGCGACGGTTACAAGCATGAGAGCCGTATTCGCGATGACGGCGTGGTAGAAATCAGCATCCTGAATCCATGATTCCCGCCGGTCAGAGCCTCAGTTACGACTCGGCACCGGCATTTTCGACGCCGCTGCGCTTCTTCCTTACGGCGCCAGCGTTCGGAATTGCGACAGGGGCCACACTACTCGCAGTGCCGGAGCTGCTGGATTCGCGGTGGACACCAGGGGCACTGGCAGTCACCCACCTGATAGCGGTCGGTTTCATGCTATCAGTGATGCTGGGCGCACTGCTGCAGATCTTGCCGGTAGTTGCGGGGGCGGTCATTCCTCTATCCGGAGCCGTTTCCACGGTCGTGCACCTTGCCCTGACCATCGGTGCCATCTGTCTGGCTTGGGGCCTCGGCAGTGGCGCGCATGGATACCTCGTGCCCGCCACCGTGCTGCTGGGCGGTGCGCTGGCTCTGTTTCTGATCGCAGCGGCGGTCGGGCTGCGGCGGGCACCCATCGCGCAGGCTACTCCGCGCGACCTGCGACTGGCGCTGCTGGGGTTCGGGATCGCCGTGACACTCGGGATCGCTTTGGCGCTGGTCCTCGCGCGCGATGTCACGCTGCCGCTGTTGATCGTGCTCAAGCTGCATATTGGCTGGGCGCTACTTGGCGGGGCGGGTGTATTGCTGGCCGCAACGAGCTGGGTGGTGGTGCCGATGTTCCAGATCACGCCGAACTACCCGGTGGCGCTGACGCGCTTCTGGGCGATGGGTACGGGGAGCGTGCTTGTATTGTGGAGCGCTGCGGTGCTCGGCGAGCTTGTGAGTGCTGAATTCGCGCTGGCAATTGTCCTGACCGGATCATGTGTGGCTTTTGCGGTGAGCACGTTGCGACTGCAGCGCCAGTCGCGACGCTCGGTACCGGACGTGACGATGCGCGCCTTTCAACTGGGCATGGCGAGCTTCATCGCGGGACTCGCCTGCGTGCTCGTCGCGCACCAGTCGGATCAGGCGGTCTGGCCGGTGCTCGCCGGCATCCTGGTGTTGCATGGCGGTTTCGTCAGTGTCACTGTCGGCATGCTGTACAAGATCGTCCCCTTCCTCGCGTGGCTGCATTTGACGCAGGAAAAGGGAAAAGCGCCGAACATGAAGAAGTTGCAGCCGGACACGCCGGTTCGACGGCAGCTGATGGCGCATGCCGTGGCCCTTGTGATGCTGGTGCTCGCTGCGGTGGGTGGCCACGCGGTGCTCGTGCGCGCGGCGGGAGTGGTGCTGGTGATCGAATTTGGCTGGCTGCTGGCGAACCTGCTCAAAGTCATCGCGGCCTATCGCAACGCGCGCGCTGCGTCCTGAGCGGAGCGCGCGCAAGCGCATTCAGCATTTTCTTGTCTTTATCCTGGATCAAGGATTCCGTACTCGAAGGTCCGTAGAGTGTTCGAAGCATGCAGGGCAATTGCCACAGAAAAACGCCCGTGCCCATACCGATCACACCTGAGAACGGAGTCAACGATGAGTCAAGACCACAGCAAGCCGCTTGATGCACAACCCGATCCGAGCCGTCGCAAGTTTCTGAACACGGCTGCGTTCGCTGGCCTTGCCGGCGCCGGGCTATCGGTCGGCCTGTCGGCCTGCAAACAGGAAGAGGCTGCGGCACCTGCAGCGGCACCTGCCCCGGCACCCGCTGCACCGGCAGCGCAGGCGGTGTCGAACGGCACGCACCTGAAGCCGGGCGAGCTGGACACTTATTACGGATTGTGGAGTGGTGGCCATACCGGCGACTTCCGCGTACTGGGCCTGCCGTCCGGGCGCGAAATTCATCGTGTGCCGTGCTTCGTGCCGGATGCGCTGACCGGCTGGGGCATCACCAACGAATCGAAGAAAATCATGGGCACCAAGCCCGACGGCAGCCTGCGCTACACGGTGGGTGACAGTCATCATACTCATGCGTCTTACAAGGACGGCAACTACGACGGCCGTTACGCATGGATCAACGACAAGATCAACAGCCGCATTGCGCGCATCCGGCTGGATTACCTAATCTGCGACAAGATTACCGAACTGCCGAACGTGCAGGGCTTTCACGGTATTTTCCCGGACAAGCGCGACCCGGTCGATCCGGCGATCAACTACACCACGCGCGTGTTCTGCGGCTCCGAGTTCCAGATTCCGCTGCCGAACGCTGGCAAGGACATCGATGATCCGTCGAAGTACCGCTCGATGTTCACCTGCGTCGATGCCGAGACCATGGATGTCCGCTGGCAGGTGCTGATCGACGGCAACTGCGACCTCGCGGCAAGCTCCTTCGACGGCAAGTTGGCGGCAACCAACCAGTACAACACCGAGAGCGGCGTTACTTATCCCGACATGATGTCGGCCGAGCGCGACGCGTGCCTGTTCTTCAATATCGCACGCATCGAACAGGCGGTGAAGGACGGCAAGTTCAAGACCTACGGCGACTCGAAGGTGCCGGTGGTCGATGGCACCCGCGAAGCCAACAAGGATCCGAAGACGGCGTTGATCGCAGTGGTGAGCGTGCCGAAGAACCCGCACGGCGTAAATGCGAGCCCGGACGGGAAGTACTTCATTTGTTCCGGCAAGCTGTCGCCCACCGCCACCGTGATCGACCTGTCGAAAGTGCTCGAATGGTTCGAGGGCAATCTCGAGAGCCCTGACAAGGCGATCGTCGCCGAAGTTGAAATCGGCCTCGGCCCGCTGCACACCGCGTTCGACGGCCGTGGCAACGCCTACACGACACTGTTCCTTGACAGCCAGGTCGTCAAATGGAACGTCGAGAAGGCGATCAAGTTCCAGGCCGGCGACAACACCGCGCAGTACGTGGTCGACCGCCTCGACGTGCAGTACCAGCCGGGCCACATCAACGCGTCGCAATCCGAAACCATGGCTGCCGACGGCAAGTGGCTGGCAGTCGGGTGCAAGTTCTCGAAGGACCGCTATCTGCCGGTCGGCCCGTTGCATCCGGAAAACGAGCAGCTGGTCGATATTTCGGGCGACAAGATGGTGCTGATAGCCGACCACCCGGTCCGCCCGGAACCGCACGACTTCATCATCTTCAAGCGCGAGCTGCTTAATCCGAAGCCGATTTACACGCTCGAGGACTTCCCCCTGGCAGTGAAGGACCCGAAGGATTCCGGGGTATTCCGCGACGGCAAGAAGGTCACGGTGAAGCTGAGTTCGCAGGCACCGGCGTTCAGCCTGCCCGAATTCAGACTGAAGGTGGGCGACGAAGTCACGCTGATCCTGACGAACCTGGACAAGGTTGAGGATCTGACGCACGGCTTTGCGATTCCGAAGTACAACGTCAACTTCATCGTGAATCCGCAGGAGACCGCGTCGGTGAGCTTCAAGGCCGACAAGCCCGGCGTGTTCTGGTGCTACTGCACGCACTTCTGCCACGCGCTGCATCTGGAAATGCGCAGCCGCATGATCGTCGAGGCCTGATCCGCCTCCAACCGAACTGCGTCGGCGGCGCACAGACGCCGGCGTAGTGCATGACCCCTGCAAAGGGTTTCGATGGGTGATCATTTCGAGGGGCCACGTGCCCCTCATTTTTTCGTCTGCGCGTCTTCGGCGGCTACCGGATTTTCGTCAATTGATCGGAAACAATTACATCGGAGGGCACAATTCCTAGACTGTTGCTGGTCCTGCCCAACGGTACGTCTCATGAAATTCCTGGCTGCATTCCGTAATACCCTGCTATCCCTCGTCCTGTTGGCGACAGCCCCCCTTGCGCTTGGCGATGCGTATGAAGCCAAACTGCCGGACGAGATCAATACCGCGCCCGAATTGTGCAAGTACGTATCCTGCGGGGACGTCTTGCCCGGTGCGACCGTGTTTTCCGAACGCAAGGGGCAGCCACGTTATGTCGAGGGCTATGCCGAGGAGAATGGCCAGCGGAAGCTCATCGGCTACGTGATGCTGTCGACGGACATCACCGACACTCCCGCATATTCCGGCAAGCCGGTAATCACGCTCATAGGCATGGACACCGGGGGGCGCTTTGTCGGCGTGAAAATTCTCAAGCACTCCGAACCGATCCTGCTCCTGGGCATCCCCGAATCCGCACTGATCCGCTTCAACCAGCAATACATTGGCCAGTTCGTCGGCAATAACATCGAAATCGGGCAGTCACGGCCCGAAGAAAGCATCATTGGGCTGGATGCGATCTCCGGCGCGACCGTCACGGTGATTGCGCAGAATCAGGTCATGATGACGTCCGGCACGGCGGTGGCACGGCAGGTCGGCATCCTCAAGCCGACGATCCGCGAACAGGCGAAGTTCGTCGAGACCGGCACCAAACCCGACTGGGCGACGCTGGTGAAGGATGGCAGCGTCAAACGCCTGGTGGTTAAACCCGAGCAGGTTGGTCTGCCGCGCGGCGACACGCTTTTTATCGATCTGTGGTTTGGTTACCTAAACCAGCCCGATGTCGGGCGTGCGATTCTCGGCGACGCGGCGTACCGCAACCTGATGTCGCGATTGCACGAGGGCGAACATGCGCTGTTCGTGATTCGCTCCGGCGGCGTTGAGTCCTTCAAGGGCTCCGGTTTCGTGCGTGGCGGCATTTATGATCGCGTGCAGGTGCGTCAGGGGGGCGACTCCTTTACCTTCCGCGACCTCGACTCAAGCAATCTTTATGGTATCGAAGCGGCCGGTGCCCCCGCATTCAACGAGTCGGCGATCTTTATCGTGCGTTCGAAGGCCTTTTCCGCGGCCTATCCATGGAAGTTTGTGTTCCTCGGCAACCGCGTCGATCGCGCGACCGGCGCGCGCAGCTTCACCAACTTCGACACCGAATACTGGTTGTCGGCGGCCTATCTGCAAGGCGGCCGTCCGAAAGTCGTGAAGCCCGACGCGCCGTGGGTCAAGGTCTGGAAGGCGCGTGCTGTCGAAATCGGATTGTTCGCCGCATTGTTGGTCGCGGTCGCCGTGGTCTATGCATTCCGCGACGCCCTCACCCGCCGCGCGACGCGCAAGAACAAGTGGCCGGTCAATGCGTTCAAGTACAGCGCCTGGGTCGTCAGCATCGGCTTCGTCGGATTCGGTCTGATGGCACAGCCGTCGATCACCCAGGTGCTCACCTGGTTCCACGCCATGCTGTTCCATTGGACCTGGGAGCTGTTCCTGACCGATCCGTTCATCTTCCTGTTCTGGATCTTCATCATCGTCACGACCTTCGTGTGGGGGCGCGGCCTGTTCTGTGGCTGGCTGTGTCCGTTCGGCTCGCTCTCCGAACTGCTGTACAAGGTCGGCGCTGCGGTCGGCTTGAAGCGCTTCCAGTTCCAGTTGCCGCGCAAGTGGCACGACCGCCTGAAGTGGGTCAAGTACGGCGTGTTCTTCGGCTTGCTCGCAGTGTCGTTTTTCTCGATGGGGCTGGCTGAGAAGTTGGCCGAGGTCGAACCGTTCAAGACCACCTTCCTCGTCGGCCTGTTCAACCGTAGCTGGCCCTACACCCTGTTTGCCGCCGGGCTGCTGGGGCTGTCCATTTTCACCGAGCGTCCGTTTTGCAAGTATCTGTGCCCACTCGGCGCGTCGCTGGCGATGCCTTCGACCTTCCGCTGGTTCGGCCTGAAACGCAAACAGGAATGCAACTCGTGCAAGGCGTGCGCCGTCGTCTGCGGCTCGCAGGCAATCGATGAAAACGGTCGTATCGACCACCGCGAGTGCCTCCACTGTCTGGACTGCATGGTTCTCTACGCCGACTCGCACGCCTGCCCGCCGCTGTCGCAGGAGCGCAAGCGCCGCACCAAAGCGGGACTGCCGCTGACGCCGATCGGCGCGAACGGTTACTTCATTCCGATCAAGCCCGTTCCGGCACGCGCCGAAGCGCTTGCGCCGAAAAACTGAGTGCCGGAGAAAACTGTCATGGTCAATCCGATGATGCCGACCGACCCCGCGGCGCCGCCTTATGCCTCCACCCAGAGCGTGGCGCGGCTGATTGCAGCAGAAATACGGGATCACCTGTGGCCGTGGAGCCGCAGCGGTTTTCAGCGTCAACGTGCGGTTCAGGCCGCCGGGCTGGCGCTCGCGCTGGCGGCCAGTGTGGCGTGGGTGCTGGCCGCCCTCGGGCAGCTTCAGGCTGGCGCCGTCATCGGCTGGTGGTTCGGCTGGAGCGTGTTCGAGGTCGTCGTGCGGCTAGGCTCGAAGCCGTACGTCAAGGACGGCCCATGGTGGGGGCGTCGCTACCGCGTCGCGAACACGATGGACATGGTCTGCTACGTCGGCTTCAAGAACCTGCTTATCGGTGCGACGCTGTTCATAGGGCTGAAATCGCTGGGGTTTTTGGTGATCTAGGTCAACACGATGCGCAGCACGATCGCACTTCTGGCAAAAGCGCTTCGAAGCGGATGCGCGCTCGCCCCGCTGTTGTGCGCCGGTCCGCTGTGGGCGGCAACCTTGGCAGTGGCGCCGGGCGAATCGATCCAGGCGGCCATCGAAGTCGCGGCGCCGGGGGACGTCATCGAGGTTGCACGCGGACGTTACGTTGAAAATCTGCGCATCACAAAACCGCTGACCCTACGCGGAATGGAGCGCCCGACCATCAGTGGCAACCTCTCGGGCGACACCATCCGGGTCACTGCCACCGATGTGGTGATCGAGGGGCTGATCGTCAGGGACTCCGGCGACAGCCTGCTGAAGCAAAACGCCGGCATCTACCTGTGGCCGGGCGCGCACCGGGCGGTGGTGCGCAATTGCGATCTCACCTACAACCTGTTCGGCCTGTGGATCGAGAAAGCCAACGACGTGCGCATCGAGCACAACGTGATCACCGGAAAGCGCGATTACCGCTCCTCGCAGCGCGGCAACGGCATCCAGCTATACAACACGACAGGTGCGCAGATCATCGGCAACAACATCGGCTTCGTACGCGACGCTATATACGTCGACGTTTCCCACCGCGCCGTGTTCCGCAGCAATCGTCTGCACCACAGCCGCTATGGCACGCACTACATGAATTCCTACCACAACCTGTGGGAGGACAACGACGTCTACATGAACCGCGGCGGCCTGGCGCTGATGGAAGTGCGCGACCAGCTGGTGCGCAACAACCGTGCGTGGGCCAATTCCGATCACGGCATCATGCTGCGCACGATCCAGGACTCGGTGGTCGAGAACAACATCGTCGCCGGCAACGCCCGCGGTCTCTTCATCTACGACGCCGAATACAACACCCTGCGCGGCAACCTGGTGGTTGATAACGTCGTCGGCACGCATTTGTGGGCGGGCTCGAAGAACAACATCGTCGAGGGCAACGATTTCATCAGCAACCGCGAGCAGGTCCGCTACGTCGGTGCGCGCGACGAGTTGTGGGGAATCAAGGACGGCAACCACTGGAGCAACTATCTTGGCTGGGACCGCAATGGCGACGGTCACGGCGATGTGCCGTACGAGGCCAACGACTTGGTGGACCGGTTGTCCTGGCAGCACCCGATGATGAAGCTGCTGCTCGCCAGCCCCGCAGTGCAGACGCTGCGACTGGTGGGGCAACAATTCCCCTTGCTGCGGGCGCCCAGCGTGGTTGACCCCAAACCGCGCATGCGGCCCGCAAACGACAACTGGAGAGACTGGCGTGGCAGGTACTATCCCGGCTCCCGCTGAATCCGCAGCATCGGTGATCGCCATCCGCGGCGCGACGCGGCATTACGGTACGGTGCGCGCCGTCGACGGCGTGGACCTCGACGTCGCGCGCGGCGAGGTTTTCGGCCTGATCGGACACAACGGCGCGGGCAAGAGCACGCTGTTCAAGATGATGCTCGGACTCATTCCGGTGACCGCCGGGGACATCCGTATCGACGGTGCGCCGGTGGCGGGCAGCGGCTTTCGTGCGGTGCGTCGCAAGATCGGCTACCTGCCGGAAAACGTCGTGCTCTACGACAACCTCACCGGGCTCGAAACCCTGCAGTTCTTCGCCCGCCTGAAAGGTGCGCCCGCGCAGGAATGCATCCCCGCGATGGAGCGCGTCGGGCTGACGCAGGCCGCGAAACGCCGTGTCCGCGAGTACTCGAAGGGCATGCGTCAGCGGCTCGGTTTCGCTCAGGCACTGCTCGGAAAACCGCAGATTTTGTTCCTCGACGAGCCGACGACCGGTCTGGATCCGGAAGCGATCCGCGAGTTCTACGTCATCCTGCGCGGCCTCAAGGCCGAGGGCGTGACGATGATCCTGACCTCGCACATCCTCGCCGAAATCCAGGAACGGGTGGATCGGCTCGCGATCATGGCAGCCGGCAAGTTACAGGCGGTGGGCACGGTGCAGGCTCTGCGCGAACAGATGGATCTGCCGCTGTGGTTCCACGTGCGGCTTGCGCCCGAGGATTTCGAGCAGGTACGCACCGTCCTGGGCAACCTGCCCGTCACCGCCGTCGAAGCGCGTGAGGACCACGTCGCGGTGCAATGCCGACGTGAATCGAAAATGCTCGTTATGCAAGCACTGGCCTCGCTTGGCGCCAAGGTGCTCGACCTGCATGTGCACGAACCCTCGCTCGAAGACGTGTTCTTCGGCTTTTCGGATTAAGGCGCAACGCGCATGGAACTGAGACAGATCGGCACCCTCGCCGGCAAGGAATTCTGGGACCGTATCCGCAACCGCTGGGTGCTCGCGGTCGCGCTCGTGTTCACGGTGTTTGCGCTGGTGATCGCCTATTTTGGCGGCGCGCAGCAGGGCGCGGTCGGTTTCCGCTCGATCGAGTTCACGATTGCAAGCCTCGTCAGTCTCGTCATCTACCTGATCCCGCTGATTGCGCTGGTACTCGGGTTTGATTCGATCGTCGGCGAACGCGAACGCGGCTCGCTCGACCTGCTACTGTCGATGCCGATCACCCGCTTCGAATTGCTGCTCGGCAAGTACCTCGGGCTCGCCGCCGCCCTCACCTTTTCCACCGTCGCCGGATTCGGGCTGGTCGCCGTCGTGCTGTCCGCGCAGCTCAATCTCACCGCCCTGTTCCACTATTTCGGATTCATGGCGAGTTCGGTGCTACTGGGGCTGGCTTTCCTCAGTCTTGCGGTGATGGTGTCGGTGTTCGCCAGCGACCGCACGCGTGCTTCAGGTCTGGCCATCGCGCTGTGGTTCTTCTTCGTTCTGGTCTTCGACTTGCTGCTGCTCGGCGCACTGGTCGTCACTGGCGGCAAATACGGGGGAGAGATTTTCCCCTATCTGCTGCTGCTCAATCCGGCCGACGTGTTCCGTATCCTCAACATCTTCGCCCTCGATGACGTCCGCACACTGTACGGACTCGCCACCGTTTTCCCACGCGCACTCGCCGAGCCCTGGTTGCTCGGGCTGGTGATGTTTGCATGGATCGCAGCGCCGCTCGGCGTTGCCGCCTGGAGATTCCGTCGATGAACGCCTTCCCGCCCCGCCTCAGACGGGCCTTTCCCTACCACCCGGTACTCGCCGCCTGCGTCGCCACGGCGCTGCTTACGGCCTGTTCCCCGTCTTCCGGTCCGGGCGCCGAACTGGTCGCCGTCGACATCGACCAAAGCACCGCCTGCTCGCTCGATGGCATGCTGCTCGCCGACTACCCCGGACCGAAGGCTCAAATTCATTACGCCGACCGTCCGGAACCGGAATTCTTCTGCGACACCATGGAAATGTTCGGCATCTATCTCAAACCCGAGCAGGTTCGCCCGGTGAAGGCACTGTTCGTGCAGGACATGGGCAAGGCGGACTGGGAGCAGCCGCGAGGCGCGTGGATCGATGCCAAGGGCGCCTGGTACGTGGTGGGCAGCTCGCGCCATGGCTCGATGGGGCCGACCGTTGCCTCTTTTGCGCAGGAAGCCGACGCGCAGAAATTCGCCGGCGCACATGGCGGCAAAGTATTGCACTTCGATGCCATCACGCCCGACATGGCGGTGCTCGATGGCGGCGCCCTTCACGACAGCAAGATGTGAGCAATCATGGCCAACTTCTTCGACAACATCGAGCTTACCGACGCCCAGCAACTCGAGCAGCTTTCGCGGCTGATCTTCGAACTGCGCGAAAACCGCAACGATATCCTGAAGTCCTACGGCGTCACCGATGAGATCGAACTGCTGGAACAGATCTACTCGACGAAGGTTCCCGAACACCCGTCCTACGAGCACTATCTCAGCGCGCGCATCCTCTGCGATACGCGCGAAACGGTGCGGGTCATGATGGGTGAATGTCTCAACGAGGTCAGACGCACATGAGCCTGCATATCGAACTAGCCAATGCCATCGAGGGGGCATTCGCCGACCGTCTGCAATCGCCGATCGAGCACAAGCAGGACGCCCTGATCGTGAGCCTCGACAACGGTGTCGCGCTGACCGTGCGCTACGCTGCGACCGACGCCTATTCGCTTCGCTGGGTTTGCGGGGGTGTCGAGCTGGGCATCGATACCGCCCCCCTGCACCGCCAATTGGCGACCTTTCCGAATCACCTGCATGACGTCAGCGGGCAGGCGCGGGTCGATCCCCTCACCCGTCCCGAAGATACGCCTGCGAACAACGTTGCCCGCCTCATCAACGCGCTTCTCGCCGATCCGATGCTGGGTTTGCCCGGGTAGGCGAACGGGCCGTCAGAAACAAAAAGGGAGACGCAATATCTCCCTTTCGATCCACATGGGTCGGCGCATTGGCGCCAACCCGCCGGCACAATCTCCCTATTCCGACTTCGAAACCATGAAGTCGACCGCCGCCTTCACTTCCTCGTCCTTCAACGCAGGACTCCCCCCGCGTGGCGGCATCATGCCCTTCTGTCCGGTAAAACCTTCGAGGGCGTGCTTGTACAGCAAGTCCTTGCCTTGCGCGATGCGCGGCGCCCAATCTGCCTTATCGCCCGGCTTCGGCGCCCCGCCAACACCCGCGGCGTGGCACAGCGCGCAAACCTTGTTGTAGATGCTGTTTCCCGCCGCATTGGCTGCGGCGACCGGTGCCGGCGGCGTCGCCGCGGGTGTTTGCGCCGCGGGCGCCACTGGTGCCGGAGCGGGTGCGGCCGGTGCCGGAGTGGTTGCCGGCGCAGTCGGAGCCGTGCTTTCTTTCTGGCCGCAGGCCGACAACAGAACAGCCAGCGAGGCCGCGATCATCACGGATGTCTTCATCATTGGGGGTCTCCTGTTATGCCCGGGAGAGTGTGGCTTCCCGGATTCGAGGGGCAGATCCTATCGGCAGGTGTCGCTGCGATCTTTGACCCAGCTCAATGCAAAAATATTTGCGCACATACAAAACGTTACGCTACGTCCCATAGGGCGATGAGGGATAACCGGTCAGGTCGACGCTCGATCGAAATAGGACATAGCTATTGACTTAATGCCTACGTTCAATTTTTACAATACATCCGCCTTGCGTACCATTCACTCCATCGCAACATCAACGACGCAAGGAGAGACGCAATGGCAACCCCCTTCCACAGTCCCGAATCGCCCACCATCCAGAACCTCGAATCCGCCTTTGCCGGCGAATCGATGGCCCACATCAAGTATCGTTACTTTGCCAAGCTCTGCCGCGAAATGGGCGATGAGGAAACCGCCAAGGCCTTCGAAGCCACTGCCGATCAGGAAGTCATGCACGCCTTCGGCCACCTCGACCTGCTCTACCCCAAGGCGAAGATGAGCCCGGCGCGCGCCCTGCAGTTCGCGATCGAAGGCGAAACCTATGAGTACACCGAGATGTACCCGAGCTTCCGCCACGCCGCCGTCGAGGAAGGCAACGATGCGGCGGTCAGGGAGATCGATGAGCAGATCGAAGAGTCAAAGGAGCACGCCGAGCAGTTCAAGTCCGTGCTGGAAAAGGCCGCCAAGCGTTTCGCCGCGCTGGCCAAGGTTGAAGAGCGGCATGCCAACCACTACCAGCAGGTGCTGGACCGTATTTCCGCCTGAGATTTCCCCTGCTCCAACCCTGACAAACCTGACTGAACGGAAGAAAACATCATGAAAAAATGGCAATGCGTTGTATGCGGTTTCATCTATGACGAAGCAGCCGGCATGCCGGAAGACGGCATCGCGGCGGGTACGCGCTGGGAAGACATCCCCGCGGACTGGGCCTGTCCCGACTGCGGTGTCGCCAAGGCGGATTTCGAGATGGCCGTGATCTGACCTGAGCAAAACGGAGGCCGCATTGGCGGTCTCCGCGCGCAGTCCGCTCACCCCACACCCCAGAGGCTTGCCTTCAGCCGGGCCTGGCTCATGGCCGCCGCGGCACAAGACCAACAACACAGAGAGATCGCTCCATGCCCCAACCCATTGTCATCGCAGGTAGCGGCCTCGCCGGTTACACCCTCGCCCGCGAATTCCGCAAGCTCGACCGCGACACGCCGCTTCTCATCCTCAGTCGCGACGCTGCCGGCTTCTACTCCAAGCCCATGCTGTCGAACGCACTGTCGGGTAACAGGACAGCGGAAAGCCTGGTGATGAAGTCCGCGGAAAAAATGGCGACCGAGCTCAACGCGACGATTCGCGCACGCGTCGACATTGCCATGATCGATCCGCAGCGGCGGGTCATCGAACTCGTCGACGGCGAGCAGATCGCCTTTCGCGATCTCGTCCTTGCCCTCGGCGCTGACCCGATCCATCTGCCGATCGAGGGCGACGGCGCCGCGGACATTCTGTCCGTCAACGACCTCGACGACTTCGCCCGCTTTGCATCGCACCTCCACGACGCGAAGCGCATTGTCGTCCTTGGCGGCGGCCTCATCGGCTGCGAGTTTGCGAACGACCTGCTCGCCCGCGGCATTGAGCCTGTCGTCATCGACATCGCGGCCTGGCCGCTGGGCCGCCTGCTGCCGGAGGCGGCCGCGACCTGGTTCCGCCAACAGCTCGAAGCGGCAGGTGTCAGCTTTCGCATGGGGGTTTCAGTAACGTCGGTGGCGCGCAATGGCGGCAACTATCACGTAAGCCTAAGTGATGGCAGTGTTCTCGACACCGATCTGGTGCTGTCCGCCGTCGGCCTGCGCCCGCGCATCGCCCTTGCTAGCGCCGCCGGCCTGGCCGTCAATCGCGGCATCCGTGTGGACCGCCGCCTCGCCAGCTCGCAGCCGAATATCCATGCGATCGGTGACTGCGCCGAAGTCGAAGGGCTCGTCCTGCCTTTCGTGATGCCGATCATGCAACAGGCCCGCGCCCTCGCCGCAACCCTCGCGGGCACGCCGACACGTCTCAACTACCCGGCAATGCCGGTGGTGGTAAAGACACCCGCCTGCCCCACCGTAGTCTGCCCACCTGCCCCCGACGCCCAAGGCAGCTGGCAAATCCTTGGCGGACAGGATGCCGCAGCCGGCCTTGAAGTGCAGTTCCTCGCCCCCGACGAAAAGCTCCTCGGCTTCGCCCTGCTTGGCGCCGCAACGGCACGTAAACAGGCACTCGCGGCGCACGCCCCGGCCACGCTGGCGTAATGCCCGCGCCCTCACGCACCTGTCCCGAGGCCCCCGTGCTTCGGGTTACAATGCTGACCTTTGCTGCACTGCGGAGCGTGCCATGCCAGTCGCTAAAACCGAAAACCTCAACATCGCAGCCCTTGATCACATGCCCTCCCCGGAGGAGATCAAGGCGCGCGTCCCGCTGACCGAACGCGCCGCCGATACGGTACTCGCCGGTCGCCGGGCTCTCGCCGACATCCTCGACCGCAAGGACAATCGCATTTTCGTGGTGGTCGGGCCTTGCTCGATCCACGACCCCGTTGCCGGCGTCGATTACGCCCGTCGCCTGAAAGCCCTGGCCGACGAGGTTTCGGAGACGATGTTGCTGGTGATGCGCGTATATTTCGAGAAGCCACGCACCTCGACCGGCTGGAAGGGTTACATCAACGATCCGTACATGGATGACTCCTTCCGCATCGACGAGGGCATGGAGAAGGCACGTCGCTTCCTCATGGACATCAACGAGACCGGACTGCCTGCCGCAACCGAGGCGCTCGACCCGATCGCGCCGCAGTATTACGGCGACCTGATCTCGTGGACCGCGATCGGCGCACGCACATCGGAATCCCAAACGCACCGCGAGATGTCCTCGGGCCTGTCCACTCCGGTCGGCTTCAAGAATGCGACCGACGGCGACCTCGACGTCGCGATCAACGCGATCGTTTCGGCCTCGCATCCACACAGTTTCCTTGGCATCAATGGCAAGGGACAATCGGCGATCCTGCGCACGCGCGGCAATCGCTATGGTCACGTTGTCCTGCGCGGCGGCGCCGGCCGCCCGAACTACGACACGGTGTCGATCTCGCTCGCCGAGCAGGCACTGGCCAAGGCCAAGCTACCGCAAAACATCGTGGTCGATTGTTCGCACGCAAACTCCTGGAAGAAGCCTGAACTTCAGCCGCTGGTGATGAAGGATGTGATTCACCAGATCCGTGAAGGCAACCGTTCGGTTGTCGGCCTAATGATCGAAAGCTTCATCGAAGCCGGCAACCAGTCGATTCCGTCCGACCTGTCGCAGTTGAAGTACGGCTGTTCGGTCACCGATGCCTGCGTCGGCTGGGACACCACCGCCGACATGATCCGCAAGGCGCACAATGTGCTGCGCGAAGCATTGCAAGGCCGGAGCCGCGCGGAATGAATCTTGTCGTGCAGGGCGAGGATGTCGATTCGGTCGCCCTGAAAACCGTCGCCAAACTGTCAGGCGCCAGTGCTATCGAACAGATCACACCGCAGGCTTTCCGCCTCGTGGCAGCGCGCGAGAATGACCAGATCGAAGCGGTCTGTACCGAAGCCCGGCTCGACTGGGCATGGGTGCAGGCTGGCCGCAGGCTGGCCGATTTCGGTCTGTTCGTCACGGACATGGACTCGACGCTGATCAACATCGAGTGCATCGACGAGATCGCCGACATGCAGGGCCTCAAGACTGAGGTCGCAGCCATCACCGAAGCGGCAATGCGCGGTGAGATCGACTTCCGCGAGTCCCTTACTCGCCGCGTCAGCCTGCTGGCCGGGCTGCCGGAGTCTGCGCTCACCGAAGTCTACGAGCAGCGCCTGCAGCTCAATCCTGGTGCGGAACGGCTGATGCACGGCCTCAAGGCCGCCGGCATCCACACCGTACTGGTGTCGGGTGGCTTTACCTACTTCACCGAACGGCTCAAGACGCGCCTCGGCTTCGACGAGGCTCACGCCAACGAACTCGAAGTGCGTGATGGCCTCCTCACCGGCCGCGTTGCCGGCCCGGTGGTCGACGGCGCAGCCAAGGCGGCCCACCTGCGCAATACTCGCGACCGCCTCCGCCTGCGCGCCGACCAGGTCATCGCCGCCGGCGACGGTGCGAATGACATCCCGATGCTCACCGAAGCCGGCTTCGGCGTCGCCTATCGCGCCAAGCCGGTACTACGCCAGGTTGCCGATTGCCGCCTCGACCACGTCGGGTTGGACGGACTCCTTAACATCTTCGCGTAGGCGGCACTGTCCGTATGGCGGAAAATCTCAGCGCCTTCCGCCGCACGCTCCCGGTTCGGCGGCTGATCGTGCCGCCCTATCCGGTCCTCAAGCGCCCTCGAGGTGCGCCAGTACCGCATTCAGCATCGCCCCACCAAGACGCTTGCTGCGCGCACCGTTCCAGCCGCTCAGCCCATCGGGCAGATTCGCATTGTCCTTGAACGGCATCTCCAGCGTCAGCGACACGCAACCGAAGCGGTGCGCCACCCACTTGCTCGCCAGCGTCAGCAGCTCCTCGCCGAAGCGCCCCGGCTTGTAGCCCTGCTCGGTCTGGAAATCCGGGCTTGCCGCACATAGTGCCGCCACCAGCCGGGCCTGCTGCGTGGCCATCTCTTCGGTAAAGCCCGGCACTTCCTCGGCTGTGGAAAAGAACACATAGGGCAGCGCCTCGTCACCATGAATATCGAGAAACAGCGCACAGCCCGTATTTTCCATTGCCCGCTGCACATGAAACACTTCCGGACTGGCCTGCGCATCCTGTGCCCGCCATTCGCGATTAAGGTTGCGCCCGGCTGCATTCGTGCGCAGGTTGCCATGCACCGCGCCGTCCGGATTCATGTTCGGCACGATGTAGAGCACTGCGTGCTCGCGAATCCGGCGCGCCACCGGATCGGACGCGTCGAGCAGACGCTCCAGCAGGCCTTCGATGAACCACTCCGCCATCGTTTCGCCCGGATGCTGGCGCGCAATGATCCACACCGGCTTGCGCTCCGGCGCCATGCGCCCCACTGTGATTCGGTCCAGGTCGCGCCCTTCCACCGTCGAGCCCAAACAATCCACCTGTGCAAATGGCGACATCTCGGCCCAGCCGAGCAAATCCAGATGACGCTCGTACGAATACGGTTCGAAATAGGCGTAATAAACACTGTTGCGCTCGGGCGTGTGCTCGACGATCAACCGGCCGTCCTCGAAGCGCGTTGCCGGCACGCGAAACCAGTTGCGTCGGTCGTACGAAGCCACGCATCGGTACCCCGGCCAGCCATCCGGGTACGCCGCCTCCGCGGCATTCTCGAACACCATGCGCACGCGCACGCCTGCCGCTTCCTGCAGACGGAAATAAAACCACTGGCGGAATTCCGCCGCATTGTCCGCACGCAGGCGCAGGCGAACGTCCTGCGGGTCGGCGATGCTGACGACCTCGATCGCACCGGCGTCGAAATTGTGGCTGATCTTCATGCTCCCTCCCGGGATGATCATAGGGGTTTCAGTCGATACGCCGCCTGAACGCCAGCGTCGTCCCGTCCGACGCTTCCGGCGCAAAGGCGTAACCCTCGAGGTTGAAGCCTTTCAGGCTTTCCACATCCTCCACCCGGTTGTGGATCGCATAGCGGCTCATCAGGCCGCGCGCGCGCTTTGCGTAGAAGCTGATGATCTTGTAACGTCCGCCCTTCCAGTCCTCGAACACCGGCGTTACCACCGGGCCAGCGAGCTTCGTCGCCTTGACCGACTTGAAGTACTCGTCCGACGCCAGATTCACCAGGATTCCCTCCTTGCCCGCCCCGCGCTCCGCCACAAGTAACTGATTCAGCGCCACGGTCAGCTTGTCGCCCCAGAAGGCGTAGAGATTCTTTCCCTGTGGATTGGGCAGTCGCGTGCCCATCTCCAGGCGGTAGGGCTGCATCAGATCGAGCGGTCGCAAGACCCCGTAAAGCCCGGACAGAATGCGCAAATGCCCCTGCGCCCACTTCAGTTCCACCGGCGACAGGCTCGCGGCATCCAGCCCCTCATACACGTCGCCGTTGAACGCCAGCACCGCCTGCTTCGCATTCGCCAGCGAAAACGGTGGCGCCCAGGTCTCGTAACGGGCCGCGTTCAGCGTCGCGAGCTGATCCGATAGATGCATCAAGGCGGCGACCTCCGCTGGCGACTTCTGTCGCATGATGCCGATCAGTTCGCCTGCTTCCTGCAGGTAATCGGGCTGCGTGAATGCATCGACTACGGGAGGGGTATCGAAATCGAGTGCCTTGGCCGGGGAAATGACGAAAATCATACGGATTCGTTCTTTGCGTTGGGGGACGGCACATGGTAACAAATCACCCTCCTCCGGGTCCGCGACAAAGTCAGGACAGTGTCGCGTTTGACACGGCCCGCTCACTTGCGCGACATTTGCCGGTCGCACGCCGCCGGAACCCCTGATGTCCTCAAACACCCTGCTCGACCGATCCCTAAAGGCCGTCTGGCATCCCTGCACGCAGATGAAGCAGCACGAAACGCTGCCGCTGATTCCAATCGTGCGCGGCGAAGGACCGTGGCTGATCGATGCGGACGGCCGACGCCTTCTCGACGGCATCAGTTCGTGGTGGGTGAATCTCTTCGGGCACTGCAATCCGCGCATCAACGCCGCTTTGCGCGATCAGCTCGAGCGGCTCGAACACGTGATGCTCGCCGGTTTCACGCACGAACCTGTGGTGGAACTATCGGAGCGCCTTGCCACCCTTACCGGCCAGCGTCTCGGCCATGCCTTCTATGCTTCGGATGGTGCGTCCGCCACCGAAATCGCACTGAAGATGAGCGTCCATTACTGGCGCAATCTCGGCCGTCCGGAAAAATCCCGCTTCGTCAGTCTTTCCGGCAGTTACCACGGCGAGACCGTCGGTGCGCTGGCCGTCACCGACGTCGCGATCTTCCGCGATGCCTACGCGCCGCTCGTGCGTGCCGGCAGCCTCGTGCCGACACCCGATTCACGCCTGGCACAGGACGGCGAGTCACCCGCCGACGTCGCCCGCCGCGCCGCTGCCGTGTTGGAAGCATATCTCGCGGACCATCACCGCGACACCGCAGCACTGATCGTCGAACCTCTGGTGCAGGGCGCATCCGGCATGGTGATGTATGACCCGGAATACCTGCGTCTCGCGCGCAGCTTATGCGACTGTTACGAAGTGCATCTCATCGCCGACGAGATTGCGGTCGGTTGCGGACGCACGGGGACCTTCTTCGCCTGCGAACAGGCCGGCATCTGGCCCGATTTCATCTGCCTGTCGAAGGGCATCTCGGGCGGCTACCTGCCACTGTCGCTGGTACTGACGACCGACACGATCTACGCCGCGTTCTATGACGACGCCACGAGCCGCGGCTTCCTGCATTCGCACTCCTACACGGGCAACCCGCTCGCCTGCCGCGCGGCACTCGCGACGCTCGACATCTTCGAACAGGACAACGTACTCGCAGCTAATCGCGGGCTCGCACAGCGTATCGGCGACGCAGTGCGCGAAAAGTTTGGCGATCATCCAATGGTGCGCCACCTGCGCCAACGCGGCATGATCCTCGCGTTCGACGTCGCCACCGAGCGCCCGGACTTCGCCCGTCGCTTCTTCGCAGCCGGTCTCGAGCATGGCGTATTGCTGCGCCCGATCGGCAACACCGTCTATTTCATGCCCCCCTATGTGCTCGACGACTTACAAGTCCGTCACCTGGTCGACGGCGCTACCGCCGCGCTTGTCAAAGCTCTGGCCTGACCATGATGCTGCTTGACGCACTCAAGGCCGACTTGGCCGAACTCGATGCCCGTTCGCTCAAACGGGTCCGGCGCGGCCTCGATACGCCCTGCGGGCCGCATGCGCGGGTAAACGGCCGCGACATGCTGGCCTTCTGCAGCAACGACTACCTCGGCCTTGCCGCCGAACCTGAGCTCGCGCGGGCATTGCAGACTGGCGCGAAACGCTGGGGCAGCGGCTCTGGCGCCTCGCACCTCGTCAGCGGTCACTACACGATCCACGACACGCTTGAAGCACGCCTCGCCGTCTTCGTCGGCTGCGAACGGGCGCTCTACTTCTCGACCGGCTACATGGCCAACACCGGCACGATTCCCGCGCTGGTCGGTCGCGGCGACGCCATCTTCGCGGACCGCCTCAACCACGCCTCGCTGGTCGATGGTGCCCTGCTATCGCGTGCCGAGCTTCATCGTTACCCGCACGCCGATGTCGCGGCGCTCGAACGCGCACTCGCCGCCAGTAGCGCGAAACGCAAGCTGATCGTCACCGACTCGGTGTTCAGCATGGACGGCGACGTCGCCCCCCTCGCAGCACTGCTCGAACTCGCAGAACGCTTCGATGCCTGGCTGATGGTCGACGACGCCCACGGCTTCGGCGTACTCGGTCCCGAAGGGCGCGGAGCGCTGCGCGAAGCCGGCCTCGCCTCGTGGCGCCTGATTTACGTCGGCACACTGGGCAAGGCGGCCGGCGTATCGGGAGCCTTTGTCGCCGGACAGGCCGATGTCGTCGAATGGCTGATGCAGAAGGCACGCACCTACATTTTCACCACCGGCGCGTCCCCTGCACTGGCCGCCGCTTTGCTGAAAAGCCTCGAACTGATCGAGAACGGCGAGTCCCGTCGCGCGCAGCTTGCCGGCTTGATCGCCCAGCTGCATACCGAGCTGAAACTGGAACGCTGGCAACTGATGCCCTCGCGCACGCCAATCCAGCCCGTGCTGATTGGTGACAACGCCGAAGCCGTCGCGGCTGCTCGAGCGCTTTGGGACACCGGGCTATGGGTGCCCGCGATCCGTCCGCCGACCGTGCCGCAGGGTAGCGCACGCTTACGGATCTCGCTGACGGCGGCACACAGCAGTGACGACGTGCATCGCCTCGCCCAGACGCTCATGCAACTGGAGCACGGTGCGTGAGCACTCACAACCTCGTTCTGCTCCATGGGTGGGGGCTGGGACCACAGGTATGGTCCCGACTTCGTGACGCGCTCCCGCCCGACCTGAGCGTCCTCGCCCCCGAACTGCCCGGGCACGGCGCCGCCCCGCCTGCCGCGCGCGCCGACATTGCCGGATGGAGCGATACGCTCCTCCCGGACCTGCCGGAGCACGCCGTACTATGCGGCTGGTCACTAGGCGGGCTGATCGCACTCGACCTCGCGCACCGCTACCCGGAAAGGGTCGAGCGCCTCATCCTGATCGGTAGCTCGCCATGTTTCGTCTCCCGCTCAGGCGAGGACGCCGCCCCCTGGCCGCACGGACTCGACGCCGATACCGTCGACGGCTTCATCGCCAGCTTCGCCGCCGATCCCGCGATCACGCTACGCCGCTTCATCGCGCTGCAGGCGCTCGGCGACGCGCGCCGACGCACCGTCGGTGCGGGGCTCAACGCCGCGCTGACCACGCTCGACGGCGATCGGGCAAAATCCTTGGCCGATGGACTCCAGCTCCTGGCGAACACCGATCTGCGCCCCATCGTGCGCGATATTCGCCAGCCGGTGCATATCATTCACGGCGCGGGCGATGCGTTGATGACGGCGACAGCGGCCCGATGGCTCGCCGATCACTGTGAACATTCGCAACTCACGCTGTTCGACGATTGCGGACATGTGCCATTCCTCTCGCGCCCCGACGACTGTGCCGCGCTCATCGCCGGAGCCCTGCGTGACTGAACGAACCCGTCACAAGCAGTCCGTACGCAAGGCTTTCGACCGCGCAGCCGAGAGCTACGACAGCGCGGCCGCGGTACAACGCGAAATCTGCCACCGGCTTGCAGCGCTCTCGTCGGCGCAGCGCCCTGCCACTCCGGTCAGGCGCGTGCTCGATGCCGGCTGCGGAACCGGCTACGGACTGCATCTGCTCGCCGGCGAGTATCCCGATGCCGAACTGATCGCACTCGACTTTGCACCGGCGATGCTCGCCCGCGTGACGAGTGCCGCCGAAGGCCATCGCGCGATAGTCCCCTTGTGCGCCGACCTCGAAGCGCTGCCGCTTGCATCCGGCGCCATCGACGCGATCTGGTCCAGTCTCGCGCTGCAGTGGTGCGATCCATCACTCACCCTTGCCGAACTGGCGCGCGTATTGCGCCCCGGCGGCATCGCGTGGATAGCAACCCTTGGTCCGCGTACGCTATGGGAACTCCGCGAGGCCTTCGCCACCGTCGATCAGGCCGAGCATGTGATCCGTTTTCACCCCGCCGAGCAGTGGATCGAGCACGCTCGGCGGGCCGGCTTTTCCCTCCGTTCACAAGACCAACGCCCCGCCTTCGCGCTAGCCGCCGACCTGCGCAGCCTGTTGCGCGACATCAAGGCCATCGGCGCGCACCACGTTGGCGAAGAACGCCGTCGCCAGCCGCTCGGACGTGCCGCGTGGCGCGCGCTCGAAGCCTGCTATGAGGCCCACCGACGCGACGACGGAATGTTCCCCGCAACCTACGATCTGATTCTCCTCGCTCTGAAGAAGCCGGAAACCGCCAATGACTGAACGCCGCGCCTGGTTCCTCACCGGAACCGATACCGAAATCGGCAAGACCTTCGTCACCTGCGCCCTGCTCCATGCGGCACGTGCAAATGGCTGCAGCGCACTTGGCATGAAACCGGTCGCCGCCGGCGCCGAACATATCGATGGCGAGTGGGTCAACGAGGACGCCGCACGCCTGCGCGCGGCCGGCAGCTTCGACCCCGGGCTGAAGGACCTCAATCCATACTGCCTGCGGAATCCCGTCGCACCGCACATCGCTGCCGCCGAAGAGGGCGTCAACATCGACCCGACGCGTATCCGCGCTGCCTTTGAAAATCTGCGCGCCCGGGCGGACGTCGTCATCGTCGAAGGCGTCGGCGGCTTTCGCGTACCGCTGGGGGCTGACTATGACACCGCCGATCTCGCCGTCGACCTCGACCTGCCTGTGATTCTCGTCGTGGGCATGCGGCTCGGCTGTATCAACCATGCGCTACTGACAGTCGAGGCGATTGCAACGCGCGGACTCCGCCTGGCCGGCTGGATCGCGAACCGGATTGACCCGGGGATGCTCCGCTTCGAGGAAAACCTCGCCGCGCTGCAGGCGCGCGTACCGGCCCCGCTACTGGGGACAATTCCTCATGTCGCGGACCGCGATCCGGCAATCGCCGCGCAGGCCCTGCGCTTGCCAGCCTGAGGCCCCGTCTGCGCGGACGACGGGGCGACTAACGGGTGGATAACGCATACTTCCCCTTATGCCGGGCCGGACGTGCGACGCTGCCGCACCTGCTCGAACAGACAGATCGCCGCCGCCGCGCCGACATTCAAGGACTCGACGGCACCCGGCATCGGAATCACCACCATGCCGCGCGCCAGTGCCGCCACTTCCGCTGACAGACCCCGCCCTTCGGCCCCGAACAGCCACGCCACCGGCCCGCGCAGATCACAGTCATACACTATGCGGGCGCCGGCTCCGAGCCCGGTCGCCAGAATCTGGCCGGCGTAGTTTTTCAGCACCTGCGCGACCTCAACCTGCTCGTGGATACGCAGACAGAAATGTCCGCCCATGCCGGCCCGCAATACGCGCGGCGACCAGGCTTGCGCGCAGCCGGCCGTCAGCAGCACGTCGCGCAAACCTGCAGCGGCCGCGGTACGCAAAATCGTCCCAAGATTGCCGGCGTCCTGCACCCCGTCGAGCACGAGGAGCGAATCATCGAACACCTCGAGCGGCGCAGATTCCGGAAGGTCGATCACGGCAAGCACACCTGACGGCGTGTCGACAGGACTGACATGCGCAAACAACGCGTCCGTCAGGTGCAGTTGCGCCAGCTTTTCGCAGCGGCGGACCAGAGCGGCAACCTCTTCACGTGCCAAGCCCTGATCGCTCACCACCAGCTCGCGCAGCGGCCAATCGGCATCGAGAGCGGCGCGCACCAGATGAGCGCCATCCAGTAGAGTCTGGCCAACGCTGCGCCGGTCGCGCGCCGAGGTGGCCAAGCCATGCAGTCGCTTGACCGCGGGATTGTCCCGCGAAGTGATGGATCTCACGACAGAACCCGACGACGCGTCAGACACCCAGACCCAGCGTCGCAATTGCGATTGTCGCAATCCCCAGCGCCAGGTTGAAACCCACGCGCTGACGAATGTGATTGAGGGCAAAGGCCCCCGCCGCCCAGTCCTCACGCGCCACAGCAGCGCGCAAGCGACGCCACGGTCCGAACCAGATCGATACGAAAACGCCGATCATTACCAAACCGGTCAGCAGCATCACATGCCAGGCCGTCGGTGCGCGCGCGAACCCGGTGTCCAGCAGCATGGTGATGCCAGCGCCGAGAATCAACACGACCGAACCCCATACCAGCGGGAAAAATCGCGCAAACACACCCGCCCACACGGGCAAGCGCTGCGCGGGCGGCAGGACCATCATCGCCGGGCGCAGGCACAGATAGGCAAAAGCCATCCCACCGACCCACACGACCACGCCCAGCAGATGCACGAATAGCATCAAGTGATGAAACGTCATACAAGCGTTCCCGCGGGCCAGAGTTCCGGATTATTCAAAAGATCACGTACCGGACCAAAACTGCGCCGATAGCAATCGATCACGCCATGCCGGCGCAACGCAGCGAAATGCGCCGCCGTAGGATAGCCCTTGTGACCCGCAAAACCGTATGCCGGGAATTCCGCGTCGAGCGCCACCATCTGGGCATCGCGCACCGTCTTGGCGAGGATCGACGCCGCCGCGATCGCCGGCACCGTCGCATCGCCCTTCACCACCGCCTCGCACGCAACAGCCAGCGCCGGACAGCGGTTGCCATCGACCCGCACCAAATCCGGCACGCATGCAAGCCCCATCACCGCACGCTGCATCGCCAGCATCGTCGCATGCAGAATGTTGAGTCGGTCGATCTCCTCGACACTGGCCTCCGCGACCGCCCACGCCAGCGCCCGCTCGCGGATCAGCCCGGCCAGGCGTTCGCGCGCGCGTTCGCTCAGCTTCTTGGAATCGTTCAGGCCCTCGATCGGCCGGGCCGGATCGAGAATTACCGCGGCGGCGACCACCGAGCCGGCCAATGGCCCGCGCCCGGCTTCATCGACGCCGCAAATCAGGCCGGTTGACGGGACGGCTTCCATTCGGGAGTCCGGTTGAGATACGGCAGGATCGCCGCGGCCGCCTTTTCAGCGGTGTTCTGACGCAATTGTCGGTGCAGTACATCGAAACGTTGCGCCACTTGCGCGCATGCGTCGGGGTCACTCAGCCAGCGATCCAGCGCATCAGCCAGGGCCTCGGGTGTCGCATCGTCCTGCAACAGTTCTGGCACCACGCTTTCATTGCACAGGATGTTCGGCAAGCCCACCCACGGCAGATAGGCCATGCGTTTCATTAGTCGGTACTGCCACTTCCCCATGCGATAACTGATGACCATCGGCCGCTTGAGCAGGGCCGCCTCCAGGCTGGCCGTGCCGCTCGCCACCAGCACCGCATCGGCCGCCGTCATCGCATCCACGGCATGACCAAACAGCATCCGGATGGGCAAGTCCTCGGCGTCCGCAACCCGCAAGGCTTCGGCAAACAGCAGCCGTGTCTCGCGCGTCGCCAGCGGTACGACGAAAGAAATGTCCGGATGACGCTCCGCAAGTATCCGAGCGGTCGCAATGTAGATCGGCGCTAGATTGCCCACCTCGGATTGCCGACTGCCTGGCAACAAGGCGATCACGCGCGGGCAATCGCTTAGCCCCAGAAGTTCGCGTGCAGCACTGCGGTTCGGCTGCAGCGGGAAAACATCCGCGAGCGGGTGCCCGACATAGCTAACCGGGATCCCCGCCTTCTCATATAGCGCGGGCTCAAAGGGAAACAGGCACAGCATGTGCGACACGGAGCGCGCGATGCCCTTGATCCGCCCGCCCCGCCACGCCCAGATCGACGGGCTGACAAAATGGATCGCCGGAATCCCGGACGAACGGATCTTCCCTTCCAGCCAGAGATTGAAGTCCGGTGCATCGACCCCGATGAAGGCATCGGGACGTTCCCGCCGCACGCGCCGCAACATGCTCCTGCGGATCCCCGACAATTCCCGATAGCGCTTGAGAGCGTCGACATAGCCATGGACCGCGAGCCGTTCGCACGACCAGAGCGCATTGAAGCCTTCGGCCTGCATCTTTGGCCCGCCGATGCCGAAAAACTCGGCATCCGGCATTTGCTGCTTGAGTGCGCGGATCAGGTGACTGGCAAGCAAGTCTCCGGACGCCTCGCCTGCCACCATCGCAATTCGGGGTGCCATGCAATCAGCGAACGATACCGCGCGCAGACGATGCCACGAACGCCGCAAATGCCGACACTTCCGCATGCTCTGCAGCGATTTCCGCGATCCGCGAGCGCGCTTCGTCGAGACTCAGACCGGAACGGTACAGGGCACGGTAGGCACGCTTGATCGCCGCGATGCCTTCGGCGGAGTATCCGCGCCGACGCAAGCCCTCGCTGTTGATGCCGTGCGGCTTGGCGGGATTGCCCGCCACCGTCACATACGGCGGCAAGTCCTGCAGCAACACGGTACCGACACCGCAGAAACTGTGTGCCCCGACGCGCACGAATTGATGCACCCCGGTAAACCCCCCGAGGATCGCCCAGTCGCCAACATGGACGTGACCCGCGAGTGTCGCATTGTTCGCGAAAATCGTGTGATCCCCGACGTGACAGTCATGGGCCACATGCACGTAGGCCATGATCCAGTTGTCGTTGCCGATTCGGGTCACACCGGCATCCTGGCTGGTGCCGACGTTGAACGAGCAGAACTCGCGGATCGTATTGCGATCGCCGATCTCCAGCCGGGTCGGCTCCTCGTCATACTTCTTGTCCTGCGGCACCGCGCCGATCGAACAGAACTGGAAGATCTCGTTGTCACGACCGATCTTCGTATGCCCCTCGACGACTACGTGCGGTCCGATGCGGGTGTTGTCGCCAATTTCGACATGCTCGCCGACGAGCGAGTACGCTCCGATGGCAACGTTCGCCCCCAGTTTCGCACCAGGATGGACGATGGCAGTCGCGTGAATCATGACAGGGTCTTGAGCGCGCACATCAGTTCAGCCTCGGTCGCCACCTCGTCACCCACCCGCGCGACCCCCTTGTACTTGTAGATATTGCGCTTGCTCTGCGTGATCGACACGTCGAACAGCAGCTGGTCTCCCGGCACCACCGGCCGCTTGAAGCGCACATTGTCGATACCGGCAAAATAGACCACCGAGTTTTCGTCCGGCTTCACACCCATCGTCTTGAATGACAGCAAGGCCGCAGCCTGCGCCATGGCCTCGACGATCAGCACCCCCGGCATGACCGGATGATGCGGAAAGTGTCCCGGAAAGAACGGTTCGTTCATCGTCACGTTCTTCAGCGCGAGGATGCGCTTGCCCTCTTCCAGTTCCAGCACCCGGTCCACCAGAAGGAACGGATAACGATGCGGCAGATACTGGAGAATTTCGTTGATGTCCATGGAGCTCACTCAGGCGTTGATTCTTCAAGGCGTTGTTCGAGGGCGCGTATTCTATCGACGAGTGCGTCCAGATGGCGCAGGTGGGCAAAGTTTTTCACCCAGTCGCCGTGGCCCTGGACCGGCAAGTTGGCGGTGTACACGCCGGCACGGGTGATCGACTTGGTCACCAGTGTCCCGGACGAAACCACCACATCGTCAGCAATCCTGAGGTGGCCGATGATGCCCGCCTGCCCACCAATCATGCAGCGTGCGCCGATTGTCGTACTTCCGGCCACCCCTACGCAGCCCGCAATCGCAGTGTTGTCTCCGACGCGCACGTTATGGCCGATCTGGATCTGGTTGTCGAGCTTGACGCCGTTTCCGATCACCGTGTCGTCGAGCGCACCGCGGTCGATCGTCGTATTGGCTCCGATCTCCACGTCATCACCGACCACGACTCTGCCGACCTGCGGAATTTTGATCCAGCTGCCGTCACGCTCACGCGCAAACCCGAATCCGTCGGATCCGATCACGGCCCCGGCATGCACGATGCAGCCAGCGCCGATCACGCAGTCGTGATAGACGGTCACGTTTGCATTGATACGCGTCCCCGAGCCGATGCGTACACCGCGACCGATCCGGGATCCCGCACCTATCACTACTTGCTCACCCAGTTCGACGTCGGTATCTATCGACGCGCCTGCAGCGACCGTTACCGAAGACGGAATGGGGCTGGCCACGCTCGCGCCGGGATGAACGCCGGGAGCGAAGACTTCAGGGGGATTGAAAAGCTGCGCCACACGGGCGAAATAACTGTAAGGATCCCCCACGATGATGCGTGGCAGATCCGACAGATCTCGCGCTGCGGGAGCCAGGATGACGGCCGAGGCACGACAACTCTTGACGCGCGACTGATACTTCGGATTCGCCAGAAAGGCCAGATCGCCCTCGCCCGCCTGATCCAGCGTTGCAACCCGCCGCACCGTCGTGGCGGGCTCCCCCACCAATTCGCCCCCCAATCGGGCGACGAGCTCGTCCAGCCGGAACCTCACGTCCATGTGAGCCTTACTTACCGTCAGCAAGCGCCTTGACCACCTTGTCGGTGATGTCGATACGCGGGCTGGCATACACGGCTTCCTGCAGGATCACGTCGTACTTCTCCGCCTCGGCAATCTGCTTGACTGCACGATTGGCGCGCTCCAGCACTGAAGCGAGTTCCTCATTGCGACGCTGATTCAGATCCTCGCGAAATTCGCGTTGTTTGCGCTGAAAATCACGATTCAGATCATTAAAGTTGCGTTCCTTGGTGCGACGGTCGGCTTCGGCCATCGTCACACCGTTGCGCTCGAGGTCTTCCTGCAAAGTCTGCAATTCCTTGCCCAGACGCTGCAATTCCTGATCCCGCTTTTCAAACTCCTTTTCGAGGCGCTGCTGCGCACGCACCGCAGGTGCCGCTTCGCGCATCACCCGATCGGAGTTGACGAAGCCGATCTTCGACTCGGCGGATGCGGCAGGTGCGGCGATGCTCAGAATTGCAACCGCGAGAACGGACAGGGTCGTAACTTTCACGTATATCTCCAACGGAATCGGGCTGTATGGCCGATCAGAAAACCGAGCCGAGCTGGAACTGGAACTTCTGAAGTTCGTCGCCATCCTGCTTCTTGAGGGGAATGCCGAGACTGAACTTGAGCGGTCCGATCGGCGAACTCCAAGAGAACGCCAAACCTGTACTGTAGCGCAGGTCGCCAAAATTCGCCTTGTCGCCGGAGCCCCACACCGTGCCGACGTCGACGAAGGCCGACATGCGGAACGAGCGGTCCATACCCGATCCCGGGAGCGGGAAATAAAATTCGGCATTACCGATCAGGCGCCGGTTGCCCCCGAGCGCGTCCTCACTGACCTCATCCTTGGGGCCGATCGAGCTCTGCTCAAAACCACGCACCGAACCGATGCCGCCAGCATAGAAGTTCTTGTAGAACGGCAGCGGCTTGCCGCCGTACCCCTTGGCCCAGCCGAGGTCGGTGTTGAGCATCAACGCGTAGTCACGACCGAACGGGAACCAGTGCTGGTACTGATAATTCACCTTGGCATACTTCAGCGCGCCCGGCGGCACGGCAACTTCACCAAACACGCGCTGGTAACTGCCCTTGCGCGGGTAAATGACGCTATCCCGCGTGTCCCGCGCCCATCCGGCCGATGCCATGAGACTGGTCACGGCATCGCAGTTGAAATCGTCCTTGTTGGGATCGCAAAAATCCAGGTATTGCTGGGGACTGTCATCAAACGTCGTGATGACGGTACGATCCGCAGCAAGGCCGAAATTGATCGAGTCGTCCTCGCCGATCGGGAATCCGACACGCACGCCCGCACCGGTCGACACGGTCTTGTAGCGCGCCACCGACAGCGAATCCGAAGGATCGTAAGTGCGATGGTAAAGATCCCAGCCCAGGCTCACGCCATCGAGCGTGTAGTAAGGGTTCGTGAAGGACAGCGCGTAGGTCCGGCTCGACTTGCTGGTGTTCACGGCGAGTGTCAGCGCATTGCCGCTACCAAACAGGTTCTGTTGTGACACCGACGCTGACAGCACCACCTTCTCGGAACTCGAAAATCCCGCACCCAGCGAGAGATTGCCGGTGGCCCGTTCCTTGACGTTGAAATTCACGTCCACCTGATCGGTCGTACCCGTCACCGCCGGCGTCTCGACGTTGACCTCCTCGAAGTGCCCCAGGCGGTCAATGCGCGTGCGCGACCGGTTGATCTGCGCCGCGTCATACCAGGCGCCTTCCATCTGCCGCATTTCGCGCCGTACGACTTCGTCGCGCGTCTTCGTATTGCCGCCGACGTTGATTCGCCGCACATATACCCGACGACCCGGATCGACGAAGATGGTAAACGCCACCTCACGCTTTTCCTTATCTACCTCGGGTGCGGCATTAACGTTGGCAAATGCGTAACCTTCATTGCCCAGACGATCGGCAACCGCTTTCGTTGTCTCGGTGAGCTTTTCACGCGAAAAAATCTCACCGGGCTTGATCGCCACAAGCTTGTGGTACTCGGTCTCGGGCAACACCAGATCGCCGGCAAAACGTACCGCCGACACCGTATAACGCTCCCCCTCGGTGATGCTGAGGGTGATGTAGATATCCTTCTTGTCGGGCGTGATCGAAACCTGGGTCGAATCGATATTGAAATCGAGGTAGCCGCGATTCAGATAATACGAGCGAAGATTTTCCAGATCCGCCGACAGTTTCTGGCGCGAATACTGGTCGTTTTTCGTGTACCAGGTCAGCCAGCCCGGCGTAGTGAGCTGGAACAGCCCGCGCAGTTCGGATTCCTTGAACGCCTTGTTGCCTATGATGTTGATCTGGGCAATTTTCGCAACATCTCCTTCTTCCACTTTGAAGTTGATGCCAACGCGATTTCGTTCAAGCGGGGTCACGGTCGTTTCGATCACCGCTGCGTACTTGCCGCGGCTCAGATACTGGCGCTTGAGCTCCTGCTCGGCACGTTCAAGAAGCGCGCGATCAAAGATGCGCGATTCGGACAAGCCAACTTCGCGCAGCCCTTTCTTCAGCGCGTCCTTGTCAAATTCCTTGACTCCGACGAAGTCGATCTGCGCAATTGCGGGACGCTCGTCGACGAGCACGACCAGCACATCGCCTTCGACCTCGATGCGCACATCCTTGAAGAAGCCCGTCGCAAACAGGCCCCGAATGGCTTCGGCCGCCTGCGCTTCGGTGAAGGTTTCACCTACGCGCACAGGCAGATAATTGAACACGGTGCCAGCCTCGGTGCGCTGAATGCCCTCGACACGGATATCCTTGACCGTGAAGGGCTCAAAGGCGAACACCGGGGCAGCGGCGAACAGGGCCGCGATGAGCCCGGAAATAAGCTTGTGTTTCATCAGGGATTCAGCCGGAAATGAGACGATTTATGTCGTTGTAAAAGGCAAATGCCATCAGCATCGCAAGTGCAACCAGACCGATCTGCTGACCGATCTCCATGATGCGCTCGGGGATGGGACCGCCCTTGATAATCTCTATCACATAATACAGTAAATGCCCGCCATCCAGCACCGGGATGGGGAGCAGGTTCAGCACACCGAGACTGATGCTGATCAGCGCGACAAACTTGAGATAGTGGTCAAGACCGAGCCTTGCCGACTGGCCAGCGTAATCCGCAATCGTTACGGGTCCCGAGAGATTCTTCCAGGATATTTCGCCGGTAATCATGCGCCCGATCATCTTCAGGCTCAGCACGCTGGTCTCCCAAGTCTGTGTCAGCGCCTTGACCAGGCCGTCGACGGGACCATAACGCACCACGGCAAACATCGCTTCACGGCCGCCTTTGGGTTCGGCAACGGCCACCCCGATTCTCCCGACCTGAACGCCCTTCTCGTCCGCCGCGTCGGGAGTCAGTTTGATCTCCATGGGGCGCTGGTCTCGCAGAATCCCGGCGAGAAGTGGACGACCAGGATTATTGCGAACGCGCTCGACGAGATCGACCCACGAATCAAGCGGTTTGTCGTCCAGCGAAACAAAGCGATCGCCCGCCATCAAACCCGCCCGAGCGCCGGCCCCTCCTTCCACGATCTTGCCGATTACCGGCTCAATTATTGGACGCCAAGGGCGCAAACCGATATTCGTGATGAGATCGTTTTCGCCATCCTCGATGGCGATACCACTCAGATTCAAGGCACGAAATGCATCGACGCCTTCCGCGGTCCGCACCCTGAGCGTCACTTCACGTGCGTCGAGAGCGTGGCGGAGCAAAACCCAGCGCAGTTCGGGCCAGCTTCGTACCGGCTCATCGTCAACCGCCACGACCAGATCGCCTTCCCGGATCCCTGCGTCAGCCGCGATGCTCTGCGCTCCCGTCAGGGCTAGCTGTGGCTTCAGTTCTTCCGTTCCGGTGACAAACAGGCCCCAGTAGAGCACGATCGCAAGCAGAAAATTGGCAATCGGCCCGGCAGCGACAATCGCAAAGCGCCGTCCGACGACCTGCCGATTGAAGGCGCGATGAAGCTCCGCCGCCGGCACCTCCCCTTCCCGCTCATCAAGCATCTTGACGTAGCCGCCAAGCGGAAACGCCGCCAGCGCCCACTCCGTGCGATCGGCGCCGGCGGTCCAGCTCAGCAGCGGACGACCGAAGCCGATCGAGAAGCGCAATACCTTGACGCCGCACCAGCGTGCCACGAGGTAGTGGCCCAGTTCATGAACGAGGATCAGCAGGCCTAAGGCGAGAACGAACGGGATCAGGTATTCAAGTAAATTCATTGGCGCGTCTGGCGGACGAGAATTTCGCTACGCGCAATGTCGCGTGCGCGGGCATCCGTATCGATGATTGACTCGATCGAGTCGACCGGCAAGCCGACAGCTCGTTCCAGCGAAGCGGAAATAACATCGGCGATGCGCCTGAAACCAAGGCGCCCTTCGAGAAAGGCTGCCACGGCCTCCTCGTTCGCTGCATTCAACACCGCGGCGGCTGCCCCCCCTTCGCGCAGAGCCTGGTAGGCAAGTGCCAAGCAGGGGAAACGCTGGAAATCCGGTCGCTCGAAACTCAGGCGGGCGATCTCGAAGAGGTCCAGCGACTTCACTCCCGCATCGATCCGCTCCGGGTACGCAAGCGCATGCGCGATCGGCGTACGCATGTCGGGGTTACCCAATTGCGCAAGCACTGAGCCGTCCGCATATTCGACCATCGAGTGGATTACGCTCTGCGGATGCACGACGACGTCGATACGTTCGGCGGGAACACCGAACAGCCAGTGGGCTTCGATGACCTCTAGCCCTTTGTTCATCATCGTTGCCGAATCGACCGAGATCTTTCGTCCCATCACCCAGTTCGGATGCGCGCAGGCCTGATCGGGCGTCACACCCTCAAGGCTTTCGAGCGAACGCTCGCGGAACGGCCCTCCTGAGGCCGTCAGCAGGATGCGCCGAATCCCGCGTTCGTCGGGATTGCGCACATAGCTGCCGGGAAGCGCCTGAAACACGGCATTGTGCTCGCTGTCGATAGGCAGCAATTGTGCGCCGCTCGCCGCAACGGCCTCCATGAACAGAGCTCCGGAAAGGACCAGAGCTTCTTTGTTGGCGAGCAGAATCCGTTTGCCTGCACGCGCTGCAGCCAATGTTGGCACCAGACCGGCTGCGCCGACGATTGCCGCCATCACCGCATCCACTTCGTCGTGGGTGGCGACCATGGACAGCGCATCCGCTCCCGCCAGCACCTCGGTTACCCCGCCGTGCGCCCGCAATTTCTCTCGAAGTTCGGATGCTGCCGCCAGATTGACCATCACTGCATATCGCGGCGCAAAGCGTACGCACAGCTCGAACATTCGCTCGACCTGGACCTGCGCGGTCAGTGCGAAGGCCTGGAAGCGGTCCGGGTGACGGGCGATCACATCGAGCGTGCTCATGCCAATAGAGCCCGTCGCGCCCAACACGGTTATCCGTTGAAAATTCGTTTCAGGCATCGATCAATATGCGAACCAGAGAGCCGCCAGGCCCACCAGCGGAAGAGTGGAAGTGAGACTGTCGATGCGGTCGAGTATGCCGCCATGCCCGGGCAGCAGGGCACCGCTATCCTTTACACCGGCTTGCCGCTTGAGCAATGACTCGAACAGATCGCCCTGAATGCTTACAGCGGTGAAGGCGACAAGCAGGGGTAATAGAATTGGCAGCGAAAAACCGCGCACCAATTCCGAACTGCTGGTAAGCACGAGCATCAACCCGAAGGCCATCACGCCGGCGACGGCTCCGGCTGCACCCTCCCACGTCTTGCCAGGGCTGATTCCCGGCGCCAGCTTGTGGCGCCCGAAGGCGCGACCGGTAAAGTATGCCGAAATATCGGCCACCGATACGGAGGCGATCGCCGCGAGGAGGAGCCAGGGGCTGACCAGGCGTAGATGCGCCATCGCGAGGGCGGGCGGTACCAGAACGACCAGGCCGACCGCTACCGCGCTCGCGCTACCGCTGATACGCCATTTGCTGCCGAGCCAGAATGGCACGACAGCAAGCCAGAATAAGCCGCTGACGAGATAAAATCCGGTGAGCCGAACCGGCGGAAACTGAAGGGTTTGCGACAAGCCGCTTACTGCCCCAATGAGCAGGCAGGCTGCACCCATCATGGCCGCGAAAACGCCGCGCTGCCAGGATGAGAAGCCGCCTAAACCGCCCCACTCCCACGAAGCACCGGCGCAAACGAAGCTCACGAGCACGAGCCAGCCAAGCGGTGGAAGAAGGAATATCGCTGCAAGTAGGCCGGCGAGGAGAACGAGTGCCGTGATGACCCGGGTTTTAAGCATGGTCGCCCGTTGCACGATCCGTCGGGCGAGGTGTCGCCACGCTTTCCGTGTCGCTCAACTGCTCGCTGGTGCGACCGAAGCGCCGTTCGCGCGCCTGATAGGAACGAATCGCCAAATCGAGGGCGTTCTCATCGAAATCCGGCCAGAGCGTGTCGGTAAAGTACAGTTCCGAATAGGCCAGTTGCCACAGCAGAAAATTGCTGACGCGCTGCTCGCCCCCTGTCCTGATGAACAGATCCGGTTCCGGGCCGTAGTTCAGCGAGAGCTCGGCGCTCAGTTCTTCCTCAGTGAAGCCGCTGCGCCGATCCGGATTTCTTTCCAGCATTCGGGTCACGGCCTGCAGAATGTCCCACCGTCCGCCATAGTTTGCTGCGATCGTCAAAGTGAGCTTTTCGTTTGCAGCGGTGCGGACTTCCGCCCGTCGAATCATGTCGACCAGCGCGGGATCGAAACGCGAGAGATCCCCGATGACACGAAAGCGGATTCCGTTCTCGTGCAGACGGTCGACTTCCTTCTGCAGCGAGCGCATGAACAGTTGCATCAGGAACGAAACTTCGTCGGCAGGCCGGCGCCAGTTTTCTGAACTGAATGCAAACAGCGTGAGATGGGAAACGCCGCGCTCCATGCACGCGCGGATGACGCAGCGCACCGACTCGACACCGCGCCCATGGCCGGCAACTCGAGGCATGAAACGCTTGCGCGCCCACCGCCCGTTGCCGTCCATGATGATAGCGATATGTCGCGGAATGCCGGACACTTCGGGGACGTCGCGCGTGGAACTGGTAAAGGGCGAACCCGCCATAATGCGTCTCCCGCGTCCCGTCCGGTTGTGCATACAGATCCTCGCGGATCAGATCTGCATCAGTTCCTGCTCTTTTTGTGCGAGCAGTTTGTCGATTTCGTTGATGTGCTTGTCGGTCAGTTTCTGGATGTCATCCTGAGTACGACGTTCGTCGTCCTCGGAAATCGTCTTGTCCTTTATCGCGTCCTTCAGCTGCTGATTGGCGTCGCGACGCAGGTTGCGCACCGCGATTTTGGCATTCTCGCCTTCATGGCGCACTACCTTCGTCAGATCGCGGCGACGCTCTTCCGTGAGCGCGGGCATCGGAACGCGGATAATGTCGCCTTGATTGGCCGGATTCAGCCCGAGATCGCTGTCGCGGATCGCCTTTTCGACTTTCTGAACCATGGGCTTCTCCCAGGGCTGCACACCAATGGTGCGCGCATCGACCAGAGTCACGTTGGCGACCTGACTGATCGGCACCATGTTGCCGTAGTACTCGACCATCACATGATCGAGCAGGCCGGTGTGGGCACGGCCCGTGCGGACCTTGGCCAGGTCAGCCTTGAGCACGTCGATCGACTTCTGCATCTTCTGCTCGGTCGTTTTCTTGAGTTCGGCAATCATCATCGAGTCCTCAGGAATGAACCAGCGTGCCCTCGTCTTCACCCAGCACGACGCGCTTGAGTGCGCCCGGCTTGAAGATCGAGAACACGTTGATCGGCAGTTTCTGATCGCGACACAGCGCGAAAGCGGTGGTATCCATCACCGCGAGATTGCGGCCGATGGCTTCATCAAAACTGATGCGATGGTAGCGCTGCGCGCTGGGATCCTTGTGGGGATCGGCGGTATACACGCCATCGACTTTGGTAGCCTTCAACACGATCTGTGCAGCCATTTCAGAGCCACGCAGGGCTGCCGCAGTATCGGTAGTGAAAAACGGGTTGCCGGTACCGGCGGCAAAAATCACGACACGCCCTTCTTCCATGTGCCGGATAGCGCGTCCGCGGATGTAGGGTTCCACAACCTGGTCGATGCGCAGTGCCGACTGCACGCGCGCCTCGACACCAGCACGGCGGAACGCGTCAGCCAGGGCCATCGCATTCATCACGGTCGCAAGCATGCCCATATAGTCCGCGGTGGCGCGATCCATGCCGGATGACGCGCCCTTCATGCCGCGGAAAATGTTGCCGCCGCCAATCACCACGCCGACTTGCACGCCGAGGCGCGTGACCTCGGCGATTTCGGCGACGATGCGGCTGACCACCTCTTCGTTGATGCCATACGCGTCGTCGCCCATGAGGGCTTCGCCGGACAGTTTCAACATGATGCGCTTGTAGGCGGCGACACTCATCACAGACCTCTTACTTCTTGGCCGCAGCGGCCTGGGCCGCCACTTCCGCCGCGAAGTCGGTCACCTTCTTCTCGATGCCCTCGCCGACGACGTACAGCGTGAAGCTCGCAACCGAGGCGCTGCGGGACTTCAGCAGTGCTTCGATGGTGAGCTTGTCGTCCTTGACGAAGGGCTGACCGAGCAGCGTGACTTCCTTCAGGAACTTCTGCACCGTACCTTCGGCGATCTTTTCCAGCATCGCATCCGGCTTGCCGGCTTCGCGCGCCTTCTCGATGGCGATGCGGCGTTCGGTATCGATCAATTCGGCCGACACTTCAGCGGCAGCCAGAGCCTTCGGCTTGGCAGCAGCGATGTGCATCGCCAGATCCTTGCCGAGCGACTCGTCGCCACCGACCAGGTCCACCAACACGCCGATCTTGGCGCCGGCATGGATGTAACTGGCCACGACACCCTTGGCATCGATGCGAACGAAACGACGAACGGTGATGTTTTCGCCGATCTTGCCGACGAGAGCGGTGCGCACCTGCTCGACGGTCTGACCGCCGAGTTCGAGCGCCGAAATCGCATCGACGTCGGCCGGATTGCGCGTTGCCACGAGTTCGGCAACGGAGGCTGCGAACGCAAGGAAATCGTCGTTCTTGGCAACGAAGTCGGTTTCGCAGTTCACTTCGGCCATCGCAGCGAGCTTGCCATCAGCGGACAGATACGTGGCAACGATGCCTTCCGCGGTCACACGGGAAGCGGCCTTGCTGGCTTTGCTGCCGAGCTTGACGCGCAGAATCTCTTCGGCTTTGGCCATGTCACCAGCAGCTTCGGTGAGCGCCTTTTTGCACTCCATCATCGGCGCGTCAGTCTTCTCGCGCAGTTCCTTGACCATGCTTGCGGTAATTTCCGCCATGCTAACTCCTGAATCTCGTGTTCAATTCGATGCCATCGAGGGACGGCGCGACTCAGGCCTGTTCGCCAGAGCCTTCATCAACTTCGACGAATTCGTCGGAACCCGCCGCAACGATTTCCTGCAACACCTGGCTGCGACCTTCCAGCACTGCATCGGCAACGCCGCGAGCGTAGAGGCGAATTGCGCGCGAGGAGTCGTCGTTACCCGGAATCACGTAATCGATGCCTTCCGGCGAATGATTGGTGTCGACCACGGCGACAACCGGAATACCCAGCTTCTTCGCTTCGGTAATCGCGATCTTGTGGTAACCGACGTCGATGACAAACAGCGCATCGGGCAGGCCGCCCATATCCTTGATGCCACCGATACTCTTCTGCAGCTTGTCCATTTCGCGCGAAGCCATCAGCGCTTCCTTCTTGGACAGACGCTCGATCGAGCCATCCTCGACCATAACTTCCATTTCCTTCAGGCGCTTGATCGATTGCTTGACGGTCTTGAAGTTGGTCAGCATGCCGCCCAACCAGCGCTCGTCAACGAACGGCATACCGGCACGGCGAGCTTCTTCGGCTACGATTTCACGCGCCTGGCGCTTGGTCCCGACCAGCAGGATCGTGCCGCGATTGGCAGCGAGCTTGCGCACGAAGCTCATCGCTTCGGTGTACTTGACCATCGTCTTTTCGAGGTTGACGATGTGAATCTTGTTGCGCTGGCCGAAGATGTAGGGGGCCATGCGCGGGTTCCAGAAGCGGGTCTGGTGACCAAAGTGGATGCCAGCTTCGAGCATCTGACGCATCGTGACAGACATGTGTAACTCCGAACTTTAAGGGTTGAACCGCCGCCCGACATGGCTGATCACGCTGTATTCGTGGCAACCCCAACCGTCGCAGAGCGCATGCTCCAGCCGACGGACCCTTTCGGTGCTCTGTCGGGCGTGTGGATTTTGCCTGCCACCATTGGCAGACAAGCCCAAGATGATAGCAGGTTCGGACTCGGTGACTCAAGGTCGGCATGCAGACTCGATGCGCGGGCGCATCCGATTTGCCGCGGCATTCGCCATGCGATAGCCTTGCCTTTTGACTGCCTCAACCCCACGAAAATGAGCATCACCATAAAAACGCCCGAAGAAATCGAAAAAATGCGCGTTGCCGGACGACTGGCCGCAGAAGTCCTCGACTACATCACGTCGTATGTGAAGCCGGGTGTAACGACCGGAGAACTCGATCGCTTGTGCCACGACTACATGGTCAACGAGCAGCAAACCGTCCCGGCGCCGCTCAACTATGCGCCGCCCGGGTACACGCCCTATCCGAAATCGATCTGCACCTCGGTGAACCACCAGATCTGCCATGGCATACCCGGCGAGAAGGCGCTAAAGAAGGGCGACATCGTCAACCTCGACATCACCGTCATCAAGGACGGCTATCACGGGGACACCAGTCGCATGTTCCTCGTCGGCGGAGATGCCAGCATTCTCGCCAAGCGCCTGTGCCAGGTAACGCTCGAATGCCTGTGGCTGGGGATTTCTGCAGTACGCCCCGGGGCACGGCTCGGCGACATCGGCCACATCATTCAGAAGCATGCCGAAGGCAGCGGTTTCTCGGTCGTGCGTGAATTCTGCGGCCACGGTATCGGATCGAAGTTTCACGAGGAGCCACAGGTGCTGCATTACGGCAAGGCAGGAAGCGGACCGGAACTGCTCCCCGGAATGATCTTCACGATCGAGCCGATGATTAATGCGGGCAAAGCCGCCATTTCCGAACTGCCAGACGGCTGGACCATCGTGACCAAGGATCGCAGCCTGTCGGCCCAGTGGGAGCACACCATACTCGTGACCGATTCGGGGGTCGAAGTATTGACCCTTTCGGCTGGCAGCCCGCCTCCCCCACCGCTGGTCGCACCCTTGCTATCTTGAAGACCGGCCAGGCGTCCCGGTCATGAGTGTCATTTCCATCGACGAGATCCAGGCGACGATTGCGCACGCGCGCGAGCAGTTGTCGAGCGGCTGTGCGCGAATTCGCTCGGCCTACGAGGCTCATCCAGCCACCACCACGGTCCTCAGGGGGCGCGCTCGTCTTGTGGACGAGGCGATCATTCACCTGTGGCGGGTGTGCGGAATTTCGCGCGACGCCGCACTGATCGCGGTCGGCGGGTACGGGCGCGGCGAGCTGTTCCCGCACTCCGACGTTGATCTGATGGTGCTGCTTCCGTCGTCGGCAGACGGCAGTTTGCAGGCCCAACTGGCGACATTGATCGGCGCTCTGTGGGACGTCGGACTCGAGATTGGCCAGAGTGTGCGCACGCTGGACGAATGCCTGGAGGCCGCGGACCAGGACATCACGGTACAGACGAACCTGCTCGAAGCACGGCTCCTTGACGGCAACAAGGCCTTGTTCGACGACTTCTGCAAGCGCTATCGCGAGCAACTGGACGTTCGTGCCTTCTTCAAGGCCAAACAGCTTGAACAGGAGAATCGCTACGCGCGGTTCAACGACACACCGTTCGCGCTGGAACCCAACTGCAAGGAAAGCCCCGGAGGCCTGCGTGATCTGCAGATGCTGGGATGGATCGCGCGTGCGGCGGGCCTCGGGCGCAACTGGCGCGATCTCGCGCGACGGCGACTGATTACGGGGGCCGAAGCAAGCGACCTGCGCAGCATCGAACGCTTCTTGCAGCACGTGCGCATTCGCTTGCACTACCTGACCGGTCGCGCGGAAGACCGTTTGCTGTTTGACCATCAGGAGAAGCTTGCACTGGCGCTTGGGATCGAATCCACGGCCGCCAAGCGCGCTTCCGAAGTGTTCATGCAGCGCTATTACGTCAACGCGAAGAAGGTCACGCAGACCAATACCATTCTGCTGCAGAACTATGGCGCGGAAATCTTCCCCAATCGCGGCGGCCCGGCCTTCGTCATCAACGACCGCTTCCAGGCGGTGCGCGAGTTGCTGGACATCCGCAACGATGACACCTTCGAGCGCTACCCGTCAGCCCTGCTCGAGTGTTTTCTCCTTCTGCAGCAGCGGTCTGAACTGAAAGGAATGACTGCGCGTACGCTGCGTGCCTTGTGGCTGAATCGCAAACGGATCAATGCAGGCTTTCGAGCGGACCCCGTAAATCGCGCACTATTTCTCGCGATCCTGAAACAGAAGCGCGGCATCGTGCACGAATTTCGCAGGATGAACCAGTACGGCATCCTGAGTGGTTATCTGCCGCCGTGGCGACGCATCGTCGGACAGATGCAGCACGATCTGTTTCACGTGTACACCGTCGATCAGCACATCATGATGGTGCTGCGCAACGCGCGTCGCTTTACCATGGGGGAGCACGCGCACGAGTATCCGCTGATGACGCGACTCATCCTCGGCTTCGACCGCCACTGGCTTCTCTACATCGCAGCCCTGTTCCACGATATCGCCAAGGGCCGTGGTGGCGATCATTCCAAACTCGGCATGAGCGATGCGCGCGAATTTTGCGAACACCACGACCTGTCGCCCGAAGACACGGATCTGGTAGTTTGGCTGGTCGCCCAGCATCTCACCATGTCGCAGGTCGCGCAGAAGGAAGACACTTCAGACCCTGTCGTGATCAGGCGCTTTGCGGACGTCGTACAGACGGAGCGGCGCTTGACCGGGCTGTACTTGCTGACTCACGCCGACATTCGCGGCACCAGCCCAAAGGTCTGGAACGGCTGGAAAGGCAAGTTGCTTGAGGATCTGTTCTTCGCCACTCAACGCCTGCTGCGCGGAGCGACTCCCCAGCAGGCGCTGGGGCTGGACGATCGGCAGGAAAACGCGCGCGGACTGCTGCGCTACCATGGCCTGCGACCTGGGGTGGAAGACGCATTCTGGGTGCAACTCGACGCTGTCTATTTCATGCGGCACTCGGCGGAAGAAATTGCCTGGCACTCGCGCGTGCTGTATTTCCGGCCGGACGCGGAAGAACCCGTGGTGAAGGCACGAGTCTCCGAAGAGGACCAGGGCGTTCAGGTAATGGTTTTCACCCGCGACCAGAAGGATTTATTCGTTCGACTAACCGGGTTCTTCGGCCGCCTCGGCTTCTCGATTCTCGATGCCAAGGTCCATACGACGCGCCACGGCTACGCGCTCGACAGCTTCATTCTGCAGGATCCCGGCAACACCGCGCATTACCGCGATGTCATCACGCTGATCGAACATGACTTGACGGAGCGCCTCAAGCATCCCGGACCGCCGGATCGCCCGGCACCGGGGCGTTTGTCACGGCAGGTGCGACACTTTCCGATCACGCCGCAGATCAGCATCCACCCGGACGACTCGGGCAAGCATTTCATCCTGTCACTGGTTGCTGCAGACCGACCCGGTCTGCTCTTTTCGGTGGCGGAAGTCCTTGCGCGCCACGAAATCCGCCTCCATACCGCCAAGATTGCCACGCTGGGCGAGCGCGTCGAGGATACCTTCCTTGTGAGCGGCCAAGGTCTCGCACTCGATTCAAGAGTGCTGCAGATAGAGCGCGAGTTGCTCGAGCGCCTGCAGGTCTAGGCAAAAACGTTGGGCCGGCTGTCAGTGCCCCTTGCCCTGCAAACGGTCCATCAAGGCATACAACAATCCGGAGATGATGAAGGTCAGATGAATGCCCACCATCCAGGCGAGATGGCGATCGCTCAGATTCCCGACATTCATGAAGGCCTTGAGCAACTCGATCCCGGATATCGCGACGATCGAACCGATCAGTTTGATCTTCTGATCGGAGAAGCTGATGTGCCCCATCCACTCCGGCCGGCGTGTGAGGCAGGATCACATTCGCGACGCGAAGCGCTCCTCATGCAGGACTTGATACGCGTCGTGTCACGGCGCGGCGACCGGGCTTACGATGTGCGGACCTACTCCCTCCGACGCGAGATAAATCAATGATTGCCCGCCGCCCGGAACCGCAGCACATTCGCCCCGCGCACGTGATCACGGCGTTGTCGCATGGGCTCCGGCTTTTCGCACGGACCGCCCAGGTTTGCATTGTGTACGCCGGAACGTTCGCGCTGCTCGGGATGGTGCTGATCTGGTTGCTGTCCGTTGCGGGACTGGCGCCAATGGGGCTGCCACTCGTTGGAGGATTCCTGCTCGTCGCCCCCGCGCTGCTACCTGGATTCTTTGCGATTTCGGCTGTGCAGCGAAGCGGCCGCAAACCTGCGTGGCGCGATGTGGCAAAAGGGATACTGAACACGCCGCGTGCCCTTTGGGGACTGCTGCTCGTATGCGCCTTTCTGTTCGTGATCTGGATGACCGACGCCGGCATCCTCTACAGTTTCATGCTGGGACGAAACTATGCCGGGTGGGAGATGCTGTTTCCATTGTCTGCCACCTTGCTGCGGTTCCATCTAGGTGCGGCAGTGGCGGGAAGCCTGTTTGCACTGATCGTCTTCTGCATTACCGCCTATGCGGTTCCACTGCTCATCGAGCGTCGCGCGAACCTCGTCACTGCAGTGACGGCAAGCGTGCGTGCAGTATTTCGCAGTATCGCGGCTAACGCCTTATGGAGTCTGATTCTCGCGACAAGCGTAATCTTTTCGATCATCGTGCCCTTGCTTTTGACGATCGTGCTGCCAATCGTGGCGTTCGCGACCGAATCGCTCTACCGCGCCGTGTTTCCCGGGAGCGAGGATAGCCAAGATTAAGCTGCGCGCCGTCGCCGGATTGGGCAACCCTGTCTATTTTCTGCCTTGGCCTTTACCTTGATCTCGACCGCGCACGATGCTTGCCACCATCGTGACAATGAACAGCAGTAATGCCACGGCATTCGTTAGCGCGCCGAGCTGACGCAGCCCGGCGCCATCGCCTCCACCGCCGAGCACTCTCACCGCCAGAGAAATGTGCAGCATCAGTAGCGGAAGGTAGAACACGGGATGATAGGGAATCCGGACTCGCGAAATTGCCGGGAAAATGATCGGCGCATGACCGAACACCATCGCGAACACGAAACCCAGCGCGATTGCGTGCAAGCCCGCGTCACGCCACGGATGTGACAGAACGAAGCCGCCATTCAGGCCGATCACGGCGCCGATTGAAAGCCATACGTAGCCCGACAGCAGACAGAGCGCGATGTAACGGGTGAGTCCCTTCTGCCGGGCGTTATGCCGCGCGATGTCGTAACGCAGCAGCCACATCGCGAGCGCCAGCAAACCCGCTGAAAAGATCATCAGCCCGCTCTGCACCCACCAGAGACTTGTCACCGCGCCCGCAACAACGACGCCGGTGACGAGCATGAACAACGGCGCCGAGGCAGCCCGTACGGGCAAGAAGCGCGTCAACTCAAGGCGTTCGCCTGCGATGGTGATAACCAGAAACGCTAACCACCAGGGCACAGCCGTCTGTATTGCCCCGTCGACAATCCAGGCAAGAGTGCCCAAAAGCCAGCACGAGGCGCCAACGCAGAGCGTTGCCGTAAACAGCGCAAACTGGCGCTGCATGACTTTTACGCTGCCAAGCACCAGCACCGCGGCGGCGGCGACAAACATCGCCTGTGCCACGCTCAGTGGCAGACCGGACAGCAGTGCGAGACCTCCTGCGCCGGCACTCGCCGGTGCGAGGTAGGCCCACCCGCGAGCGAGCGCTACCGCTCTTTCCAGGCTGATCACCGTTCCGAAGAAGGCACACACCATCAAGGCGGCATGCCAGGCAGCCTGTACAGATGCGAACTGGGGTACATCGAAGGCAAGTCGCGCCATGCCGGCGAGCACTCCCACGAGCAGGCCGAGCATTCCCATCACGAGCAACGGAACGCGTGCCACCGGTTTGAGATCAGTGCTCACGGCCGTACGCATAAGGTTCCTATCAACCGACGCTGTTCAGACTTCATGACGCCGACGCTACCACCCGAAATGACCGCGAGCATCCTTGTTCATCATATTCGGGCTCCACGGCGGGTCCCAGACCAGATTCACGACTACCCGCATGTCCGGCGGCAAGGCAGTGTCGAGTGCCGCATCGATGTCGCCCATGATCATGTCGCCCATGGGGCAAGCCGGTGACGTCATGGTCATCTGAATCGACACCTCCTCCGGCGTGACCTCAATGCCGTAAATCAATCCAAGGTCGACGATATTGATGCCGACCTCAGGATCAATCACCTGGCGGAGGACTGCCTTCACGGATTCGATATCGGGCACTGCAAGCATTGGAAAACCTCCCCGTCTTCACTCTCGACAATTCTTGACCCGCACCAACACCTTCACCGTCTCAAGCGCAACTTCTCGGCGCTCGCGTCTGGGCCGCGTGAACGGGTTGCTTGCGCGTCGGACGCAAACGTTACCGCCGGAATTCGCGGAAGCCTGCGGCGCGCGCGAGATCGGCCTTTACTTGGTCGCGGCTGCGCTCATACATGATCTCGCGCCCCATCGCACTGCCGACGTACGCGGCGCCGTTGCGCGTTGGCAACAAGGTGCATCGCACGCTATGGACGCCCTCGCCCAGCACGACTTCGATCCTGTCCAGACTCTTGTTCAAGACGACGACCTGGAGATCCTGGCCGCTGCTGCTGACGCGTACCTTGATTTTCTCTTCGTTCATGGATCCATCCAATCTGTTGAGCAGCATCGCTGCAAAGTCGAGGACACCGGCGAGGGCTATGTGGGCACACGGGCCTTGTTTCGTTTATCCGCGTACATGGCCTCGTCGGCATGCTGCAGGAGCTGTTCGATCCCTTGGCCGTGCTCGGGATAAAGCGCAATGCCGATGCTCGCCAGTGTGCGTAGCATGCGGCTGTCGACATCGATCGGGTGACTCATCGCACCCCGGATTTTGTCTGCGACAGCCCGCGCGTCCTCCAGTGTCTGGACGTCTTCGAGCAGCACCACGAATTCGTCGCCTGCGAGTCTCGCAACGGTGTCCGCCTCGCGCACGCAAAGCTGCAATCGTCGTGCGACCTCCCGCAGCAACAGGTCTCCGGTTGCGTGTCCGAACGAGTCATTGACCTGTTTGAAATCGTCGATGTCGATGTATAGCACCGCCATGAGGCTTTGCTTCCGGACGCATCGGGCGACCGCAGATCTGATGCGGTCCTGGAACAGGCGTCTGTTTGGCAGCCCGGTCAGTTCGTCGTAGCGGGCGGCACGCAGCAGTTCGGTCTTCAATTGGGCGCGGTCGATGGCGATCGCAACCTGGCCCGAGACAAAATGCAGCAGTTCCTTGTCCTTGTCCGAGTAGTGGGTGCCCGGATCGCCCTTCACAACCAAGGCCCCGATCGTCTCTTGCTGGGTGATGAGCGGCACTGCGAGCCAGGGGCCGCTGTCGTCACCCGATGCGACATTGCCGGACAGCGCAGCCAGCGCGGCATCGTGCGACAGCATCGGACGAGCGTTGCATATGACTTGGGCACAGAACTGACACGCGATCGGTTCGTGCAGGACCGGCGAATTCCCATGCCGGTCCATCTGATAGGAAAAACTGAGCTGTTTTGTCCGCCGATCGCATGTGGCAATGGCCAGTCCCGCCACCGGCACCAAGGTCGCGATGATCCGGTGGACTTCTCGCAGCAGGACGTCCAGGTCGGTGGCGTTGTGCGCCGCTTCCGAAATCGCGTAGGTCGCCAGCTGCATTGCCTCCGCGTGCTTCTGCTCGGTCACATCACGAGCGACTCCGATCCGCAACTGGTCCTTTTCGGACCACCGGGCGGACCACATGATGTGCACCCGGCGCCCGTCCTTGCGGATATAGCGATTTTCGAATCCGATCCGCGAATGCCCCGCGATGACCTGTTTGGCTTCTTCCAGGGTCCTGGCGCGGTCTTCAGGTACGACGAAGTCGAGCAACGACTGACCCATCAGCTCCTCCGGCGTGTAACCGAACATGCGCTCGCACGCCGCATTCACGTACACGATGCGCCCACGTGCGTCGACGAGGAAGACCGTGTCGAGGAGCAGATCGACGAATTCGGGCAAGCAGTCCTCTCTTGTTTTTGTGACCATTTGAAGAGACTACTACCAATCGGCGAAGTGGTGGCCGGGTCGGGTGCCGACGACCCGCTTCAGGCGAATAGGCGCCAAACGGCGCACCTGTCATCTCGGTCGATCAGTCCGGCAGCACATATGGACCGGCCTGTACTTAATAGCACTTAACGATCCATCGGCAGGACGCGCATCGTGCGCCAATTTGTTACTTCGCGAATTCTCTCAAAGGGAAACCCCGCCGCTCACTTCGAGGGTTGCGCCATTGACGTAGCTGGCCTCATCACTTGCCAGAAATGCGTAGACGTTTGCGAGCTCCTCGGGCCTGCCGACACGGCGCAGCCAGCACGCCTGCTTGATCTGGTTCAGGATCTCCTCGGGTACGGTGTCGAGGATGTGGGTGGCGACCGTACCGGGTACCACGGCATTGACGCGTACCCCCTTGGGACCGAGTTCGCGCGCCCAGGTTTTTGTAAGGCCGATCACCCCAGCCTTCGACGCCGCATAGTTACCCTGCCCGAAATTGCCGTAGGTGCCGGCGATGCTCGAGGTGTTGATGATCGAACCTGAGCCCTGCGCGAGCATCGTTTCGGCGACCGCCTGGGTGCAGTTGAACACGCCCTTGAGGTTTACGTTGATCACTGCGTCGAACTGGGCCTCGGTCATCTTCACAAGGCGTGCATCCTTGGTGATGCCGGCGTTGTTGACGAGCACGTCGATACGGCCGTACTTGCCTTTGACCGCCGCGACCATCGCGTTGATCGTCACGCGGTCCGCAACGTTTACGACGTAGCCATCAGCCTGTCCGCCTGCCGCGCGCAGTTCCGCGACCACACTCTCCACCAGCTCGGTGTTGAGGTCGCAGACGATGACCACCGCCCCCTCCGCCGCGAACTTGCGCGCCGCCGCCAGACCGATGCCGTTGGCCGAACCGGTGATGATCGAAACCTTGTCCTTCATTCGCATGATGTTCTCCTTGAATGCTTCAAACGGATGCGTGCCTGGCAAGGCCCCCCCGCGAACGCCCCCGCGCTTGAATCTGAATTCGTGTCGCTGCGATCGCTCGCCGACCCCGCTCGACAACTCAGCGACCGTGATAATGCGGCTCGCGCTTTTCCAAGAATGCGCGCGGGCCTTCGCGGGCATCCTCGCTCGACAAGACGCTTCGCTTGCGCTCGTTCTCGAGGCGATACCCATCGATGAGCGAAACCCCGCTGGACTCGATGACAGTGCGCTTGACGGCCTGCACCGCCAGGGGCCCGTTTCTCGCGATTCGCTCGGCCAGTGCAAGCGCTTCCGGCATGACCTGCGAGGCGGGCACGACTCGATTCACCAAGCCCATGCGATAGGCCTCGTCGGCCGCGAGGGCGTCGCCGGTGAGCATGATCTCCATCGCATGGCAGTACGACACCTGCCGCGGCAAACGGACCATCGATCCCGCAAACGGGATCACCGCCCGCTTTACTTCGGGCAGCGCAAAGACAGCGTGTTCGGCGGCGATTCGCAAATCCGTCCCGAGCATCAGCTCGAACCCCGCCGCCATGCAGGCGCCGTTGATTGCGGCGATCACCGGTTTATGCAGCGGGTACTCGCGCAAGCCAGACGCCGCAAGGATCTCGTGATCCGATAGCAGTCGATGGTCCCACTCGTCCGTGGGAGCGCGTTCGCCGCTCAAGAGCGGGATCGTCCGTGCCAGGTCGCCCCCGGCACAGAAGGCGCGGTCGCCGCTACCAGTGATGATTGCCACACGCAACGCAGGATCGCCCGCGAATGCCTTCACGGCATCACTCAAGCGACACAGCATCTCGGGCGTGAGCGCGTTACGCGTTTGCGGCGCGTTCAGCGTGATCGTGGCAATTGCGCCGTGGCATTGAAATGTGATCGGAAGAGTCATTCAACAGTCCCTATCGTTGGACGCACAGGCGTAGTCATCGCGACCTGCCCATTACGCCTGAAAATCAAAAGGAATCGCGAATGGCCCCATGACCTCGCGTACGTGCGCTTCGAGTTCGGGCCGCAACGCCTTGTCCCCAATCACGAACCGAACTGAAGGCCCCGACGCGGTTTCCACGGCCATTGCCTTGACCTTGCCGGCAAGTCCTGCATCCGCCAGACGATCCTGGATCACCCGCTCCGTCGCCAGTGCGCGCAGTGCCGGCTTGTACACCTTGCCGATTGCCGTGACCGGGATGGCGGGAATGATGTCGATCCGCCGCGGGAAAGCAGGCCGTTCCGGAATGCGCTGCTCGATGAATGCGGCCAGCGCTCCCGAGTCGACCGTCGCCCCCGGTTTGAGTGACACGAAGGCCACCGGCATTTCCCCCGCATATTCGTCGGGTTCGCCGACCGCTGCGGCCATCAGGACGTCGGGGTGCATCAGCAGCGCATCCTCAATCACGCGCGGATCGATGTTGTGGCTGCTGCGGATGATCACGTCCTTGGCCCGACCCGTGACGAAGACGCGCCCTTCGCCATCGACATGACCGATATCGCCGGTAATCAGCCAGCCGTCTTCGGTGAACGTGCCCGTGTTACGTCGCGCATCGGTGTAGCCGGGGCCGACGTTAGGGCCCTGCACGCGAAGAATGCCCGTTTCTCCTGCAACACAAGCTCGCCCGTCGTCGGCCACCGCCATGACCTCGGTGAAGGGCAAAGGCAGCCCGCAGGATCCGGGGGTACGCGGTGCATTGAACGGCTCGATGCTGATAACGCCGGCGCACTCGGTCATGCCGAGAATGTTTCTCACCGGTATGTCGAAGCGTCGCTCGAAAGCCGTCGCGAGCTCGGTCGGCAGCGGTGACCCGCCAGTGAGCAGCGCACGGACGCTGTCGATGCGAGCCGCGCCGGGATCCGTGTTCATAAGGGACGCGATGACGGTGGGAACCGCCGCAAGCAAACTGGCGCGGTGACGCTCCACAAAGGTCCAGTAGCGCTGGACGAAACCGGCGTTGCGCATGCCGAGCAGCGTGGGCAACACGACCTCGCCGCCAGAAAGCAGCGTTGACAGACCAAAAACAAACGCCCCGGCGACATGGAACAACGGGAAGCCGTTCAGCATGACGTCGCGCTCTGTCATGGCATACATCTGGGCGGCGCCCCACGCCGCATGAAGCTGGTTGCCATGGGTGTGCTGGGCAAGCTTGGGTGCGCCGGTGGTGCCACCGGTATGAAACAAGGCCGCGAGCGTTGTCGGCCCGACCTGGCGCTCGAACGTGAGTGCATCGCCCGGCATCGAGGCGACTTCGGCGGCAAGAACGGCGGCGCCCGCCGCTCCGCCGACCGCCAGCACCTCGCGCAAACCCGGGCACTCCGCCAGCAATCGCGGCACTCGCGACCAGATATCGAGATCGGGGTTGGGCCCGAGTGTCACGAGGATGTTGGCTCGCGCGGCACGTATCAGTTCGCCGATGTGTTCTGCATTCAGCAGGTAATTGATCGGACAGACCACACCGGCCGTCTCGCCCCCCCACAATGTGAAGTACGCCTCCGGAATGGGTGGGAGGAGCATCGCAATGCGTGGCTCCTCGCCCGCTGCAAGCTTGTGGAAGAGGTTTGCGGTCCGCCTGATCTCCGTCATCAGTTCCGCATAGGTCCAGCTGCGCGGTGGAACCGCGGGATCCGGCTCGCTGATGAAGGTGAGCGCGGTCCGGTCCGAATGCTGCTCCGCCGAGTCCGCCAGAGCGTCGAATACGCTGCCGTGACGCATGAACTGCTCATACGGCTCGGCCGCAATGCGCGCAATGTCGCGCGCCGCTGAAATGTGGAACGTATTCATGCTTACTGCGCCTTGCCTACGGGAATGAGCGTCCACCGGCCCTTCTCGATCTTCACCATCGCGCGCGATCTAGCATCCATGCCATTGTGATCGTCAGGAGTCATGCTCATGATGCCGTGCGAAACCGTCACGTTTTTGGTGCCTTCAAGGGCATCTCGCAGCGCAGTCCGAAACTCGGGCGTACCGGCCTTTGCCTTCGCGAGGGCACCGGGGACTGCATTGCGCAGCAGCAGCATCGCATCCCAAGCATGGGCGCCGAAGGTGGTGACAGTGTCCTTGCCGAAGGCCTCTTCATAGCGTTTTACATAGTCCATCGCGGTGGTCTTGGTCGCCGACTCGGGGAGTTGTGCTGCAACGAGTACCGGTCCCGCGGGGAGAATCGTGCCCTCCACGTCCTTGCCGCCGACTCGCAGAAAATCGTTGTTGGCAACGCCATGGGTCTGGTAGACGGTTCCGTTGTAGCCACGCTCACGCAAGGTCTTTTGCGGAAGCGCAGCGGGTGTACCCGCGCCGACGACAGCCACCGCATCCGGCTTGGCCGCCATTACCTTCAACGCCTGGGCCGTGACACTCGTGTCGGCACGGTTGTACCGCTCAAGCGCTACGATTTTCACGTCCCGCGCAGCCGCGAACTTCTGCAGTTCGGCCAGCCAGCCATCGCCGTATGCGTCCGATTGGGCAATCACTGCCAATGCCTTGCCCCCTGCGCCTGCGAAATGATCGATGATCCCCTGGGCCATCAGCGAATCGTGCTGCGGCGTCTTGAATACCCACTTGCGCTTGGCATCCATGGGTTCCACGATTCGCGAAGCGCCGGCGATGCTGATCATCGGCGTTCCTTTCTCGGCAGCGACGTCGATCATCGCGAGCGAATTCGGGGAAATCGTCGAACCGATAATCACATCGACCTTGTCCTCGTCGACGAAGCGCCGCGCATTCTTGGTCGCCGTAGACGGATCGGACGCATCGTCCAGCACGATGTACTCGACCTTCTGCCCGGCAATTTCCTTCGGGAACAGCGTTACCGTATTTTTCTCCGGGATACCCAGGGACGCAGCGGGCCCCGTCGTCGACAAGGTGATCCCGACTTTGATCTGAGCCGCCGCCGAGCCGGCGATCGACAGACCTAGAATGGTAACGGTGGTAGCTACAACGGCCCAGCCTGGAACTGTTTTCATCATCCTTGTCTCCTACTGTTATTAGAATGGCAGTCAATGAGACCGCGTTCGTCGGCGCAATCGTCGATGGTCGCCGCAGTTGCGGCATTGAGCGGTCTCACAGCGCAAGACTAAGTCGAGCACAGAGGTTTGTCTGTCCCCTGCGATGGGGACACGTTTCGCGGGCCCTTCCCCTTATGCAATTGATCTCGCTTCAGGAATCAGTGGCTTCTGATTGCCGCACCGACGACAGCGCGGGGCAGGAAGCGCTCGTGGGCATCATCGGCTCGATCGGGGACGCGACGTTTGGGCGGGAGGCTCTGGCGCAACTCAACCGGTGGATGCCCCTTTGTTGGTGGTCTGTCTATCGCCTCTTTGACGACCAGCCCCCGACGCTGCATGCCTCCGGCAGCTTCGGCGTGTCGGACGGCACTCAGGAATGCTGGCGTGTATACCGGGCGTCGCTGTATCGAAGGGATGAAACGTTCTTTCTCGCCAAAGAGCATCTGCGTGAAGCTGACGCGGCCCTTCTACACTGGCATGCGACTGAATTTTCCGCACGTCACCGCGAGGCGATCTACTCTCGCCACGGGCTGCGTGAACGGCTGTCGATTGTTTCCGCACATGACGAATGCGGGCTGACGTCGATCAATTTCTATCGCAACGAAGGGCAGCAGGCCTTTTCCGACAAGGAAATCGACGCCATCCGGAAGCTCGGACGCCCGCTCCTCGCCTCGGTCAACCGCCACCTGTCCCTCTGCGGAAAGGCCAGTGTTGGTGGTTCACCACTATGTGCGCTTACCGGGCGTGAGAGAGATGTGTGCGACCGCATCCTCAAAGGGTGGACCCATGAGGGCATCGCAGCGGATCTGCAGGTGTCTCCGGCGACTGTGAAAACCTATCGCGACAGGGCCTTCGAGCGCCTTGGGATTCACCACCGAAACGAGTTGTTTGCTTTGATCTTGGGTCATTCGCACGCTGCCCCTTGAGCTGGGGGCGCGCCTGTGCGACGGCACCGCGGGTGCGCGACACGAACGCAGGAACGCCCCGCTCACTGGCGGGTAACTCGACTGATTCCAGGGTTCCAATCAAACATCAGTCACCACCCTCCGTCTCCAGATCGTCAGGCTATGCGTCGCGCCCAGAACGCCGCAACGTCCAGCATGCGGTTGGAGAAGCCCCACTCGTTATCGAACCAGACCAGCAGATTGGCCAGGCGGTCGCCGCTCATGCGTGTCTGACTGCCATCGACAATGGCCGAATGCCTGCTGTGATTGAAATCTATCGAGGCGTGCGGAGCATCCGAATAGGAAAGGTGCGGAAACGCAACATCGCTCGCCGCGCGGCGGAAGAGCGCGTTGATATCCGCCGACGTCGCACTCTGCTTCAGGGTGAGCACCGAGTCGATGGCCGAAACATTCGGTACAGGTATCCGGATTGCCTTGGCCTCAATGCGTTCGGCGAGCGCAGGCAAGAGCCGAGTCACCCCTCTGGCCAGACCGGTGTCGGCAGGGATCATCGACTGCATCGCCGAGCGCGTCATGCGTAAATCGGTATGGTGGTAGCCATCGATCAAGGGTTGATCGTTCATGACGGAATGCAGGGTTGTGAGGATCGCATGGTCGATCCCGAACGCCTCGTCCAGCATCGCGAGGATTGGAACGATTGCGTTGGTGGTGCAGGAAGCGGCCGAAACGACGCGCTCCGTGCCGGTCAGCGATTCGTGATTCATGCCGAACACAATCGTGCGATCGACGTCCTCGACACCGTGGCCGGGGTGGGAAAGCAGCAGACGCGGGCATCCAGCGGCGAGGAAAGCCTCGAGTTGATGGCGATATTTGTAGCGTCCGGAGGCTTCGATCATCAGGTCGATGTCCAGTCCCTTCCAGTCGACTTCATTCGGCGACGTGGCGTGCGAAACGGAGATTGCGGCGCCGTCGATGAGGAGGTGCTCATCGCGGACTTCAACCGTGCCGGGAAAGCATCCATGAGTGGAGTCGAAGCGGGTCAGGTAAGCCATGCTTTCGATATCGGCCGGCTCGTTGATGGCGACAACGGCAAGCTTCTCGCGGAGGGGGGATTCGTGCAGGGCGCGCAAGAAGCAGCGCCCGATGCGACCGTAGCCGTTAATGGCAATGCGGAAAGTCATGTAAACCCAGCCTGTTGTTCAGGAAGTGCGCAGCGTCGCCAATTCCGGCGTCAGCCGGATCGTGCGACACATTGTTCGCGAATGGTACACCGGGCGCCTCGGCGAAACGGGCATAGAACCTTCGGTGGAAGTCGTGGCGGCAGTTGTAACTGCGCAGGACCGAGCCCTCCTGCGCATCCGATTTGTGTGCGCCAACGCACCGACAGCCATACGTCTGCCCAATACTATTCGCCGACATCTGCAATCTGTCTCGATGGCATGATTTGTCGGATCGAATGAATGCGTTGGCCAGCCATTCAGGTGGCACGCAGGGCTGGCGGCGTCAAATCCGTGAAGAAACAGATGCGTTTGAAGTAGCGCGATCATCAGAGAGTCAGGTCGTCGTTTATGGAAATGCTTCCGTACGCCGCTGAGTACGACGCTCAATTTTGCGACCCAAAACCGTCACCGTCGCTTTCAGTTCTTATCCTTTTACTGGAGTAACGATATGGAAAATACGACTTCTGGAAATGCTTCCAATACTTTTGGAAATGCTTCCAATGCCCTTGGCAACTCACTTCCTGACGACGATGTTCTGACCAAGACAACGGCGGGTGCTCACGCGGCCGTCAACTCCATCGCAGATGCCGCGGATGTCGCGGCACGCAAGGCGAAGCCCACAATTGACCAGGTTGCCGCAATGGCACACCAGGTGGTGGATAAGGCGGCTGCATCAGCCGCCCCAGCTGTCGATTGGCTGGGTCAACAGGGCGAAAGTCTGAATGCCACACAAAAGAAGCTGGTTACAGATACTTCTGCCTATATTGCGGCGAATCCACTCATGTCTGTGGGTATGGCCGTTCTCGCGGGTTTTTTGATAGGCCGCATAATTCGTCGCTAAATTAGGCACGGTAGAGTTTCCACGCCGACTTCACTGGCGGCGTTAATCCCTTAAGCATCGTTACAGCAACATTTGTAGGGGTAGGCAATGGGGGCAGATTCGCAAATGGGCGATCCTCACGTGGCGACGCCACCACCGCCTTTGGGTGTGTTTGACGAATTGTCGAAACTGCTGGCTTTCGCGCGAGAAACACTCTCCGACTTTCTCGAACTAGTGTCACTTGAAACTCGTCGCGCTGGGTTAAGTCTGGTATGGATGATCGTGAGCGGGCTGGTTGCAACCATCTTCATCTTAACGGCATGGGCGGGTTTGATGGCGGTGCTTGCGATGTACCTTGTTTCACTTGGAATGCTTCCCCTCGCGGCGGTAATTGTAGTGGCAGCCGTCAACCTGATTGCCGGTGCTGGGATGCTGTACTGCTGCTTCTACCTGAGCCGTCACCTGCTTTTCGCGGCGACGCGGCGGCAGTTGACAGGCATTTCCTTGGTCAAGCCATCAGCGCCATGACGCGAGTTACTACATCGGCTGCCATTAATGCTGCCGAATTGCGCCTGTTTCAATCCAAACGCAACATCCGGCAGAGTGTTGATCGTACTCGGTCAGCCTTACGTACTGTCATAGCGCGGCCATCAACGTTGGTGTTTGTTGCGGTCGCGTTCGGCATTTCGGCGTCTTTGTTCTCAGCTCGGCGTCGCCCCTCCGTCGAAAGCGGGCCGAACAGCGCTGGCTACGCAATCAGAGCGTCCAGCCGTAGCCTTGTGCGAACGTTCGCCTCGGTATATGGCGCTCGGGTGCTGACCTTTGCACTTCAACATGGCGTGGCCGCATGGAAACAGAGCGGGTCGCACGTCAACGCCAGCACGCCGAGTATTTCGGCCACAGGCAATACCACGACCACTGAGCACGATAGTCCCGGTCAAAGCCAGCATGGCGTTGGGTGAACGGCAAGGTATTTCCCAAACATCGCAATCAGATGGAGGTAATTTCGACGTCTCGTCGCCATGTCGCGATCGGCCACTTGCCCTTGCGCGTGCGGGGACTAAGGGCGATGCCGCTATATCAGGAGGTGCATTCGAAACGCGTCCGTCCGCATTGGTCCGAGATGGCATCGAGATAGCCGGACAGGTGCGTTGCCAAGTCATTAGCGTCATCCCCGGCACCGTGGATGAAGCTCGACTTGCGCCGCCGCAGGAAAGGCAGCCCCATCACATACAGGCCTGGGGCGTCGGCGACACCGCCGTTGTGACGGATGTTCTCTTTGGGGTCGAGGACGGGCACCTTCAGCCACGAGTAATCCGGCTTGAAGCCGGTCGCCCAGACCACGGTGCGGATGCCGTCCCGCTTCAGGTCCAGGCCGAGGGTCGGTTTGTCCGGCAGGTGAGTCGCGTCGAAGCGTTCGGCGGGCGGGAGCGATCCGCCGTCCGCATGAGCGGCAGCCCACGCATCGATCGTCGCGAGCAGGCGCCCCATCTTCAGGTCGGCCAGGGCGCACACGTTGCGTAGCGACCCGGAGAACTGCACCTTTCCGTCGTTGACGTTGGCCACGCGACCGACGAGGCGCGCGCCGCCGGCGGTGAGCGCATTGAGGTCCATGATTGCCCGCTCGCGGGATCCGATCAGTTGCGGCGAGGCGACGCCGCGGGCGCGGCTGAGGTCGTCCTGTGCGTCGTAGCGCTGATCGAGAATGCCCGCCGCATGCATCCACCACTGGATGTCCCGCCCGCGATAGACCCGCGGCATGCGCACGTGCTCGCCGACGGCGAGCGTGACCGGGTGTCCTGCGCGCTGCAGTTCGTTGGCCAACTGCAAGCCGGTCGCCGATGCGCCGACCACCAGCACCCCGCCCGGCTCGATCTGATCCGGATTGCGGTACTGGTAGGGCGTGAGCTGCGCAACGCCCTCGGGCAGTGCGGCACCGAGCCGCGGCACACACGGCCGCCCAAAGGCGCCGCTCGCCACGACCACCGCGCGGCAGCGCCAGCGCCCGCGATCGGTCTCGACACGGTAGCCCGTGCCCTCGGCTGTCATCGCCGTGACCGTCGTGCCCGTGCGCACCGGTGCCCCGCTGGTCCGGGCGTAGCGGGTGATGAAGGCCGCCACTTCGTCACGCCCCATGTATCCGTCCGGATCCTCGCCGTCATAGGCCATCCCCGGCAAGCGAGTGAGCCAGTTGGGTGTGAGGAGGCGCAGCGAGTCCCAGCGCTCGTGGTGCCACGCGTTCGCAACCTCCCCGCGTTCCAGGACCACGTGGTCGATGCCACGCCCTGCGAGACAGTGGCTCATCGCCAAGCCGCTATGGCCGGCACCGACGATGACGACATCGACGGCGCCGACCTGCAGCGATCCGGCGGCAAAGGCCGCCGCGTTCATGACACCATGACCGATACGTCGGTCGGATTGGTGAAGATGTCGAACACCGCCGAGCGCTTCTGCGACTGCGCCACCAGGGCTTCGATTTCCTCGCGGGTGGCGTCCGCGTCGATGTCGAAAATCACCTTTACGCCGTCGAAGCCGTTGCGCACGTCGCCGTCGATGCCCAGGATCCCCTGCAGGTCCATGCCGGCCTCCAGGGTGGCCTTCACCGAACGGAGCTGGATGTTGCGGTTCTGGGCGACTGCCGCGATCCCCGCCGTCAGGCAGCCGGCCAGCCCCGCCAGAACGATCTCGACCGGTGTCGCGCCATGATCTTCGGCGGCGAAGAGCTCCGGGTGATCGCTGTCGATGCGGTGCGCCATGCGGTGCATCTGCTCCTCACCCAGGCCGAAGAAGCTGTCGATGGTCGAACGCGCGTGGGTGCCGTTGACCCACTCGCAGGTGGCACGCCAGTTGAAGCGGGCCGCTTCCGGCATTTTGCTGAGCGCTTCGCGGGCACCGAGCAAGGCTTCGACGTTGATGCCGTTGTCGACACGCAGTTGTGTTTGAGCGTCCATTTCCTGTCTCCTGAAAGTCTGTTGGGTTTGCCCGATCGCACATCAGGCAAGACGGACTTTCCGCCCGTGACGTTGGAGACAGCGTGAGAACGGCCGTGGTATTTGCAGCCGGCAGGACACGAGGCGCGTGGAATCCGCGCGCAACTGCGGAACGCCGCCTCAGGCGTCCGGCAGCAGCGCGGTAAAGCCCCAGACGTCGTCCATCGGCATCGCGGCGGTGCGCTGCGCTTCGCGCACCGACTCGGCATCGGGTGCGCGGTAGAGGCACAGCATGCGCGTGCGGTCCGTGGAGAAGCAGGTGCGCACGAATTTCACATGGCGCACGTCGAGGCACCAAGCCGCTGCGTCCTCCCTGGCCTGGATGTCGGCGACCTCGACGGGCTGGGCGAACGAGCGGCGCACGAGTACGTTGGCGGAGTCCGCGGTGAAGCGTTCAAGGGTCGGCGCATCGTGCACGGTTCCCGGCCACAAGCGGCGAACGTCGGCACCGCCGCTGCGCAAGACGATCCGCACCGACTCCGCATCCGGCGCGCGGAAGTTGCACACCAGTTTGCGGCCATCTAGCGACAGCAGGCTGCCGCGCCATTCGACCCGATGCATGCGGGAACAATCCAGTGCGCCGCTCCACGCCGCGTGGAGGTTCGCGTGGCTCACCGGCGGAAAGAAATCCCGTTCCAGGAAGAGTTCAACCATCGGCGGCCTCCGCCGGTCCGGTCACGCGCCGGGCGATGTCCTCCGCCCAGGCAGCCACCCCCGCGGCCTGCAGCCTCGCCACCGCGTCGGCATGCAGGCGCGCCGTCGCGTTTTCGCCCTCGGCGCTACAGCACTGCGCCAGCACGGCATGTGCAAGCAGCATCTCCGTCGCCCGCTCGAGGACTTCCGCACAGGCGAGCGCCTCCTGCGCGCGCACCGCGCCGCGGTCGTGCCGGCCGCGCTGGCAATCGAGCATCGCCGCGCGCGTCTGCGCGTACGCGAGACGATGCTTGGCATCAGCCAGCCGCAGATCCACCAGGGCCGCATCCAGCGGGGCCGGGTCGTCGTCGCGCGCGAACGTGCACAGCCCGAGCAAGGCACGCGCGAAGGGGGCTTCGCTGCCATCGCGAATCTTGTTGCCGAGCGTCACCAGATCCTGGCAACGGCGCGTGGCGTCCTCGAAGCGGCCGCGCTGGATGTCGATCATCGCCAGGTATTCGTCCACCTGATACTCGACGAGGCGGTCGCCGGCCCACTTGCACAGCGTGCGGGCGTGCTTGAGCAGTTCTTCCGCTTCGTCCATGCGATTCTCGTAGAAACGGAGCATGCCGATTCCCGCGGGAATCGCATGATGGGCGAACTGTCCGCGCTTGGCGCGCGCCTGGGCCTCCATCAGCATCGCGTCGGCCTGCGACAGGTCGCGCTCCAGCAGCACCAGGCATTTCGCGGTTTCGGCCAGGCCGATGATATGTTCGTGATCTCCACCGCTGCGTGCGACCCGCTCCGACTGCAGCGATTGCTCCCGGGCCTCCGCCCATTGGCCGTGCTGCCAGCGCACGGAGGCGGCCATGTAGTAGGCCCGCCGGGCGTGCGCCGAAGCGCCGTGGTCGAGGGCGCATTCGGCCAACCGGGTGTAGCGCTCCGCCTCGCCCTCCCAGTCCTGCAGGGGCGCCGCCGACAGCAGCACGTCGTGCAGATCGATGACGACACGAACCTGTTCGGCTGCGGGCAATTGCTCGGCCAGCTGCAGTCCCTTGCGGGCAAGGGACTGGGCGTCCTCGTTGGCAAAGAACCTGAGGCACAGCTTGCCCGCCGACACCATCGCCCGCGCCGCAAGACCGGCATCCCCGCTCAGGGACGCGTGATGGGCGAGGTCGGCCGCGCGCGCAAGCTCGAAGCTCTCGTCCTGTTCGAGCCAACTCGCCACCTTGCGATGCATGATCTGCCGGCGCACCGGCGAGATGTCGGTGTAAATCGCTCGCACGATGAGTTCATGGGCAAAACGCAGGCCACGCTCGCCCGACACGAGAATGGCCTGCCGCTCCGCCTCCTCCAGCGCCCGGCTGACCACGCTCGCATCCAGTCCGCTGACGCTCAGCAAGGCCGGAACATTCACGACGCATCCCAGGACGGCGGCCCACCGCAGCACGTCGGCGCCATCGGGGTCGAAGCGCGCCAGACGCTCCTGCACCAGTTCGAGGATCGAACCGCCCGTCTCCCCGCCGCCGTCGGCTTCCGCGCGCGCGAGTTCCAGGGCCAGCAGCGGATTGCCCCCGCACTCCCGGCTCAGGCGCGCACCATCTACACCAGCCGCCCTCACGCGGACGAGTGCCTCGATGTCTTCGGCCGGCATCGGCCCGAGACGCAATTCGCGCAGCACCCCCTCGCGACGCAGGCTCCGCAGGGCCTGCTGCAGCGCCACGTTGTCGCGCATCTCCGATTCGCGGGCCGCGAGAACGGCGAGCACGGGCCGCTCGCGGTTCAGGCGCAGCACGTAGTGCAAGGCCGCGACGCTCGACTCGTCGGCCCAATGCACATCGTCGAACTGCAGCATGACCGGCCGGCGCCCCGCCTCGGCAGCGACGAGCTCGCCGATCCGGGCCAGCAGCGACTCGCGATTCTGCGCAATGCCGCTGCCGAACACGCTCTCGGCGGCGTCCGGCAGACCGGTGCGGAGCGCGTCCATCCACAGGGCAAAGGGCCGGATCTGATCGGCCTCGAAGGCGCACGCGGACAGCACCAGCGCCCCCTCCTCACGCACGCGGGCGCGCATGCAGTCCATCAGGCAGGACTTGCCCAGGCCAGGGTCGCCGCGCAGAAGGACCAGTTCCCCACGACCGGCCGCGGCCTCCTCCCATGCAGCAGCGAGTATCGCCTGCTCCTCGCGACGTCCGACGAGCCGGCGATCCGCGGACAGCGGACGAGCCGTGCGCACGGGCGCGACCGCCGCCGCCCGGTCCGCAGCCGCATCGGGCGCATTTCCGCTCCCCTGCCGAGCCTCGCGCAAGGCGCCCGTGGACGTGATCCCGGCTTCCTTCAGCATGCGCATGCCGAGCTGGAGTTGACGGTCCGCTTCATCGATGTGGTGGGCTGCCACCAGCAGGCGAATCAAGGCCGCGCGCGCCGCCTCGTCATAGGGTGACAGGCACACGAGCTCGCGCGCATGAGCCAACGCGCGCTCCGGTTCGCCAGCGAGACGGCGTACCAGTTCCCGCAGCACGGTCGTCTGCGCCCGCGTGATGCGCTCGCGCTCCGCGATGCACCACGCGTGGAAGTTGTGGAAATCCGAAAACTCCAGGCCCTCGAGAAAGGTGCCGGCGTAGTCGGCCGCCGCTTGCTCCAACGATTCGGTGGACAGCCGGTTCGGATCATCAGCCGCCAGGGCCTGCAGCCGCACGGCGTCCACGTCGATCCCTTCCGGGTCGATTTCCACATGGCTGCGGTCGGCGCGGATGCGTTCCCGGTCGCCATCCTCCAGTAGCCGGCGCAGTTTTGACAGGCTCCAGCGCAGCGAGCCGCGCGGGTCGTCGGGAACCTCCCACAACAACTCGCACAGGCTCTCGCGGCGCAGCCGCCTGCCATGCAGGCTCAGGTAGGCAAGCAAGGCGCGTGTCTTCTTGGACGGCGGCAAAGGCAAGGCCAGCCCGTCGCGGATCACTCCGAATTCGCCGAGGAATTTGAGTTCAAGCATGAGCCCTGCGCGTGGAAAAACCTTCCGACGATTCCCACTATAGGAGTCGCTGCAGACACTACAAGCAAGCCGACAGCCCCGCGATGCCCCTCCCCCGCAAAAAACCACGCTTGTTTCAACGCTCGCTCCATCGGTGCCCCACCAGCATGGCCTCCAGCAAGACCCCGAATGGCGAGGAGAGAGCGATGGCAAAGTACGACAACATCCTGCAGACGATCGGGCGCACCCCGCTCGTCCGCTTGCAGAAGCTGGCACCGGCTGGCGTCAACCTGTACGTCAAGGTCGAGTCCTTCAACCCCATGGGCTCGGTAAAGGACCGCATGGCCCTGGCGGTGATCGAGCACGCGGAACGCAGCGGCGAACTCAAGCCCGGCCAAACCGTCATCGAGGCGACCAGCGGCAACACCGGCATCGGCCTGGCGATGGTGTGCGCACAGCGCGGCTACCCGCTGGTAATCGTCATGGCGGAGAACTTCAGCGTCGAACGGCGCAAGATGCTGCGCTTCCTGGGCGCGAAAGTGGTCCTGACCCCGGCGTCAGAGAAGGGCACCGGCATGCTCAACAAGGCCGTGGAACTGGCCAGGGCGCATGGCTACTACCTTTGCCGCCAGTTCGACAACGACGCCAATGCCGAAGTCCATACCCGCACGACGGCCCGCGAGCTGCTGGACGATTTCCGCGACGAATCGCTCGACTACTTCGTCTCCGGATTCGGCACGGGCGGCACCCTGCTCGGGGTGGCGCGCGGCTTGAAGGGCGCAGGCGCATCCACGCGCATCGTGGTCGCAGAACCGGACAACTCGCCCGTCCTGGCGAGCGGCATCCCGCAGCCGCGCGCGGCCGACGGCGCGCCGTCGGGCAGCCATCCCAAGTTCCGCCCGCACTTGATGCAGGGCTGGAGCCCGGATTTCGTGTCACGGCTGACCGAATCGGCCGTGGCCGAGTGCCTCGTGGACGAGATCGTCCCGGTGGCGGGCGACGACGCCATCCGCACCGCACGCGCCCTCGCCCGGCGCGAAGGCATCTTCGTCGGCACGTCGAGCGGCGCAACCCTCGCCGCCGCCCTCGCGGTCGCACAGCGGGCGCCGGCCGGGAGCAACATCGTGTGCATGCTGCCGGATACCGGCGAACGCTACCTGTCGACCCCGCTGTTCGAGGGCATCGGCGAGGAGATGGACGAAGCGGAGATCGAACTCTCGCGCTCGACGCCGGGTTACCGCTTCGACAGCCCGGCCGCCTGCCCGGCCATACCCCGGCCGGTGCGGCCCGCGCCCGCGCTCGACCCCGCGGCAGACGCGATGGTCACGGCGCTCGTCCGGGACGAGCCGGTGCTCCTCTTCGCGCTGGAGTGGTGCGAGTTCTGTTGGTCGGTGCGCAAGCTCTTCAAGCGCATGGGGATCGCCTATCGAAGCGTCGATCTCGACTCGGTCGAATACCAGGGCGGCGACCTGGGTGGAAAGATCCGCGCCGTGCTGGCGCAGCGCACCGGCAGCCCGACCATCCCGCAGATCTACGTGGGCGGCGAGCACATCGGCGGATGCACCGAACTGTTCGATGCCGTGCGCGACGGTTCGCTGCAACGGCGGCTCGCGGCACACGCGATCGGCTACGACGCGAACGTCGATATCGACCCCTACAGCCTGTTCCCCAAGTGGCTACAGCCGCGCAAGACGGCCTGAAAAGAAGGAGCGCCGACATGAATGGCATGCATGTACCCGTCCTCGACCTGACGCGGCTCGACGACCCCGCGACCCTGCGCGCGCTCGACTGCGCCTGCCGCGAATGGGGCTTCTTCCAGGTCACCGCCCACGGCATCGACGAGCGCCTGCTCCGCGACCTGCTCGACGCCGCGCATCGCCTCTTTGCCCTGCCCGCAGCGGACAAGCAGCGCATCGCCCGCAGCGCCGACAACCCGTGGGGCTTCTTCGACCGCGAATTGACCAAGAACACCCGCGACTGGAAGCAGATCTTCGATTTCGGACCGCCCGACGGCGCCCGGCAACGCCCCCAGTGGCCTGCCGAACTCCCCGGTTTCGAACTCGCCGTGCGCCGCTACTACGCCGCCTGCGCCGCGCTGGCGGCACGCCTCATCGACGCGATCGGCGTGAATCTGGGGATGGCACCGGGGCAACTCCGTCCCGCCTTCGGCGCCTTGCAGACGAGCTTCGTGCGCCTGAACTATTACCCTCCGTGCCCGGAGCCGGCGCGGCCCGAAGGCGTGCACACGCCCGAACACGGCTACCTGGGCGTCAATCACCACACCGACTCCGGCGCCCTCACCTTGTTGCTGCAGGACGAACAACCCGGGCTGGAAGTCTTTCGCGACGGGCGCTGGTACCTCGTCGAGCCGCTCGCAGGCGCCCTCGTGGTGAATATCGGCGACGTGGTGCAGGTCTGGTCGAACGACCGTTACCCCGCAGCCCTGCACCGCGTGCTCGCGAACACGAGCCGGCCGCGCTATAGCGCCCCCTTCTTCTACTGCCCGGCGTACGCCACCGACTATGCGCCGCTGCAGAGCACCGTCGATGCCGCACATCCCCCACGCTACCGCGCCATCAATTGGGGCGAGTTTCGGTCACGGCGCGCGGCCGGCGACTACACCGATCTGGGCGAGGAAGTGCAGCTCGCCGACTACACCCTCTAAGGAGACGCCATCATGGCCTACATCGAGACCATTGCCCCGGACGACGCGCAGGACGAAGTGCGTGCGATGTACGAGCGCCAGCAGGGCTCGTGGGGGTACGTGCCGAACTACGCCAAGGTGTTCAGCCACCGACCCGAAGTGCTCGCGCGCTGGGGCCGCCTGCTGGCGGAGATCCGCCGCCCCATGGACGCCCGGCGCTTCGAGCTCGTCACCTTCGCTGCCGCGCACGAATTGCGCAACAGTGCCTGCGCTCTGGCCCACGGCAAAGCGCTCACCCAGTTCTTCCCGCCGGCCGAAGTGCAGGCGATGGCCGAGGGCGGCGATGCGCCCGGCTTGAGCCCTGCCGAGCGGGCCATGATGGATTTTTCGCGCAAGGTGGCGCGGGACGCGACCACCGTCACGCAGAGCGACATCGACGAACTGCGCGCCTGCGGCATGAGCGATCCGGAGATCTTCGACATCGTCGCGACCTCCGCCGGGCGAGCCTTCTTCACCAAGCTGCTTGATGCGCTAGGCGTACTCGGCGATTCGCCTTTCGGCGCGATGGATGCCGTGCTTCGGGAGGCGCTGACGGTCGGCAGGCCGCTCGATCGGCGGACACCGGAAACACTCAACGTGCTCGCGTGACGCAAGCCACCCCGGTTGCCGTCGGATGCGGAACTTCCTTATCGCCGACGAGCACCGCGCAACGCGGGACGGCACCGGCGCGGGGCGATTTCAGCGCATTTGGCCGGGTCATCCGGATCAGCGTTCGTCGGGAAGACCTATTTCTCTGTTTTTCCGTGCATGACCATGATGGTCTGCTGCATGAGGGCGCAAAGAGATTCCTTACCATCTTTAATAGCGAAAACCTCAGCCTTGGTCACAATCAGCGTTCTGCCTGGTCGGACAACCTGTCCCCGAGCAATCAGCTTCTCGCCATCCGCTGGAGCAACAAGATTCATCTTGTATTCGACCGTCAACACCGAAGCACTGGCAGGCACCATGGTCATTGCTGCATAACCGGCGGCAGAATCAGCAATCATTCCGACCACACCGCCATGAACGAAGCCATGCTGCTGCTCTATGCCGTCCCAATGGGGGACATGGATTTCGGTAAGCCCGTGTTCGACAACCGGCAATGTCGCTCGAATCAGATGCATTGCGGTTTGCTTGTCGAAACTGGCGGAGACGGCTTCGGCAAAATCGGGGTTTGCAAGACGGGTCATAATGCCTCCGGGTTTTTGTAGATTTGGCGGTTGTGGCAGGAATTGTGGCACAACGAACCCGAAGTCAATCCGCAAAGCTTCAGCACCATGGGGGCAGGTTCTCGCAATGACGGGCGCCGCGAAGCGATGAAAATTCCGGGAGGGGGGATGTTGCATTGAAAGACCTGATCCCAGGTTTCATGCGCTATAAACGGAAAAGCGCGCCGGCAGGGGATTCGTGGATAGCCCGCACAATTGCCTGGCTGCCATGTAAGCCGAGTTGACCCACCGTAGCGCGAGATCTATCAATAGTGAGACCCAGCAGCGAAGCAACGTAGCGAGCGCAATTCGTCCCGCACTCAAGACGGAGATGGCCGCATGGTCAGCAGACGCCGGTTCATTCTCGGAACAGCCGGGGTGGTTGGTTCCCTTGTCGTGGGCTGGTCCGTCTTGCCGCCCAGGCAGCGGATGATCCCCTCTTCACCGCTCGCCAGCGCTCGCGGCGAGTTGCCCATGAACGGCTGGGTCAAGATCGCCCCGGATGGGGCGGTGATCGTCATGCTGACCAAGAGCGAGATGGGGCAGGGCGTCATGACCTCGCTGGCGATGCTGCTGGCCGACGAGATGGACGCGGACTGGTCGACCGTGCGCACCGAGATGGCGCCGATCGACGCGATCTACAACAACATCACCGCCGTCGTCGAAAGCCTGCCTTTTCGGCCGGACGACCCGGGCACGGTCAAACGCGTTGCGGACTGGATGACCGCGAAAGTCGCGCGCGAGTTCGGCATCATGGCGACAGGCGGTTCCTCCAGCATGAAGGACCTGTGGCTGCCGATGCGCGAAGCGGGCGCGGCCGCACGCACCATGCTGATTGCGGCTGCCGCTGAGCAATGGCGGGTGCCGGTCGCACAGTGTCGCGCTTCGTCCGGCCGTGTCCTCCACTCTTCGGGAAGGTCGGCAGGTTTCGGCGAACTGGCCGGGGCTGCAGCACGCCAACCGCTTCCGGACCATCCGCCGCTCAAGGACATCAAGGACTTCACGCTGATCGGCAAGCCGCTGCCGCGCATCGACGGTCCGGGCAAGCTCGACGGAAGTGCGGCGTTCGGCATCGACGCCTTGCCGGACGGGCTGCTGTACGCGAGCGTGCGCATGTGCCCGGTGCTTGGGGGCACCGTCGCGAGCTTCGATCCTGCGGGTGCGACCAGCCTTCCCGGCGTACGCAAGGTGCTCGCCGTCGATGGCTACCATGGCGGCACCGCCGGCATCGCCGTCATCGCGGACAGCCCCTGGCATGCCGCCAAGGCCTTGGATGCCGTCCCGATCTCCTGGCACGAGGGCGCGATGGCCGGCGTCAACAGCGCCGACGTGCTTCAACAGCTGGCGCGGACTCTGGACAGCCATGACGGCCGCGCCTACTACCAGACCGGCGACATCGAGACCGCGTTGGCGGGCGCCACGAAACGCATCGAGGCCGAGTATCGCGCCCCGTATCTCGCTCACATGACGATGGAGCCGATGAACTGCACCGTCCAGGTGAAGGACGGCGCCGCTAGCGTGTGGGTGTCGACGCAGGTGCCGACGATGGCGCGGCACGCGGTCGCCAAAGTGCTGGGCCTTCGGCCCGAACGGGTCGACATCCAGGTGATGCTGCTCGGCTGCGGCCTCGGGCGCCGTCTCGAGGTGGATTACATCGCCCAGGCGGCGGCGATTGCCCGTGCGGCGGACGGGCTTCCGGTACACACCATGTGGTCGCGCGTGGAAGACACCACGCACGACTTCTACCGCCCGGCGTGTGTGTCGCGCTTCAAGGCCGGTTTCGATAGCGAAGGCAGGCTGGTGGCGTGGTGGAATGCTTCGGCCGGGCAGTCGATCATTCCGCAGGTGCTCGAGCGCACCTATGGCCTGCCGTGGCCGTTCCGGGACAAGACGACATCCGAGGGGGCTTTCGATCTGCCCTACGAATGGCCGAACGTGCGCGTTGCTTACGCAAAGGTCGATCTGCCGGTGCCGATCGGCTTCTGGCGTTCCGTCGGGCACTCGCACCACGCCTTTTTCACGGAATCCTTTCTCGATGAAGCGGCCGCAACGATCGGCCAGGATCCGGTGGACTTCCGTCTGTCCTTGCTGAAACGCCATCCGCGGCATCGTGCGGTGCTGGAGCGCGCGGCGGCGCTCGCGGACTGGCGAACGCCCCTCGCTTCCGCGCCCCCCGAGCCAAGAAGGGCCCGAGGCGTCGCCGTGCACGAGAGCTTCGGCAGCATCGTCGCGCAGGTGATCGAAGCGTCGGTCGATGCGGATCGGCAGATCCGGGTGCATCGCGTGGTGTGCGTCATCGACTGCGGCTTTGCGATCAATCCCAACCTGATCCGGCAGCAGATGGAAAGCGGGATCGTCTTTGGCCTCAGTGCCGCGCTCCATGGGGAAATCGCGATTGAGAACGGGAGAGTGAAGCAGAGTACTTTTGGCGACCAGCACATCCTGCGCATCAGTGAGTGCCCGCTGATCGAAACCGACATCATGCCCAGCAGCGAACCTCCCGCAGGCGTTGGCGAGGCAGGCACACCGCCGGTCGCGCCGGCATTGGCCAACGCCTTGTTTGCGCTGACCGGAGAGCGCTTGCGATCACTGCCGCTCAGCTTCAAACCCGCCCCGGAGTGGAGTTGCCATGCCCAGACTCCTGATCAACGGTAAGACTTTCGACGTCGCGGCGGATGCGGACACGCCCCTGTTGTGGGTGCTGCGCGCCGAACTGAAACTCACCGGGACCAAGTACGGCTGCGGCGTCGGGATTTGCGGCGCCTGCACCATCCACCTCGACGGACTTGCAGTTCGCGCCTGTACCACGACGCTCGCGGATGCGATCGCCGGGCAGCACGCCATCACCACCATCGAGGGTGTGGCCGGGCGCGAAGCCGATGCGCTGCGCAAAGCCTTTACGGCGGTCGATGTCGTGCAGTGCGGGTACTGCCAGAGCGGTCAGTTGATGAGTGCCTGCGCACTGCTGAAAAAATCGCCGCGACCGACGGATGCGGAAATCGATGCAGCGATGGATTGCAACCTGTGCCGCTGCGGCACGTACCCGCGGATTCGCGCCGCCATCCACCAGGCTGCTGCGAATATCGTGTAGGACAAGCGGCCCCGGCTTGAGCGCGAACTTCGGGCAGCCGAGCCCATCCTTCAAAGGAATCGGAACGATTGATGGGGCCGCTGTCCAATGGGACCGCCGACCAACTGCCACTCGCGTTCGCTCATGAGAGATCTGAAAGTCCGCATCGCCAGCAGTGCTGCCGAGATTTCGCAAGACACCTGGAACGAGATTGGCGAGCCCGGCCACCCGTTCTTGAACGGCGACTTCCTGCGCATCCTCGAGGAGAGCGGTGTCGCCATTCCGGCGGCCGGCTGGCAGCCCTTGCACCTGGTCGCGACGCAGGCTCAGTCCGTCGTCGGGCTGTTGCCGCTTTACCTGAAAACGCATTCCCACGGCGACTTCATCTACGACTGGAACTGGAAGTCGGTCTGGGAGCGCTTCGGCCACCGTTATTACCCGCGCCTGGTATCGGGCCTTCCCTATACGCCGGTCGCGGGATCACGGTTGCTGATTTCGAAACGGTGCACGAACGGCGATCAGGTCCGACAGGCGCTGGTCGATGCGGCCCGGCAGGTCGTCACCGACAACGGCTTCTCGAGCTGGCATGCCGCGCTGGCATCCCCTGCCGACATCGAAACGCTCGAAGCCGCCGGCCTGCTCGTCAGCCACGACGTGCAGTTCCATTGGAACGATGCGGATTTCGGCGACTTCGATGGTTTCCTGCAGTCATTCTCGGCGGAAAAGCGCCGCAAGGTGCGCGCAGAACGGCGGCGCGCGGTCGAATCCGGCTTGCGCATCACCGTCCGGCATGGTGGCGACATCGGTGCGGACGAATGGCCGGCCCTGCATGCGATCTACAAGTCGACCTTCGACCGCTTCGGCAATTATGCGGCTTTCAGCCCCGAGTGTTTCGCCGAACTCGCGACAACACTGGGTGATCGCATGGTGGTCTTTACGGCCAGCGACGGCGTCGAACCGGTCGCGCTGTCGCTGTGTTTTCGCAGCAACGACACCTTGTTCGGACGCTACTGGGGCGCGCGGAGGCAGGTCGACAGCCTGCACTTCGAACTCTGTTTCTATCAGGGCATCGACTACTGCCTGCGCGAAGGCCTGACGCGCTTCGAGCCGGGCGCCGGCGGCGAGCACAAGATCGCCCGCGGCTTCACGCCGCAGATCGTTCGCTCCGCACACTGGATTCCCGATCCGGGAATGCGCCGGATCATCGCCCCGCACCTCGAGCGCCAGCAATCCGGAGTCGCCGCCTATCGCGACGATGCAACGACCCACCTCCCGTTTCGCAAATCGGTAGCCAGCCTCGCATGACCGTGCACACGTCCCTTGCATCGACAGCCCACCCGGCGATGGAAAAGCCGCATGCGCCAGCGACCGACCGCAACCGCGATCCGATCCTCGCGGTGCTGCGGCTGCACTTTGCCGACCGTCGCCACGTGCTCGAGATCGGTAGCGGAACCGGCCAGCACGCGATCCACTTCGCTGCCGCGCTCCCGCATCTGACCTGGCAAACGTCGGATCGGCCACAGTACCTGCCCGGAATTCGTCTGTGGCTCGACGAAGCCGGACTGCCCAACACGCCCGCGCCGATTGCGCTGGACGTCAATGCGCCCCCCGACCTGAGCACACGTTTCGACGCGATCTTCAGCGCCAACACTTTGCATATCATGAGTTGGCCCGAGGTGGAACGCCTGTTCGCCGTGCTGCCCGGCCTCATGACCCCCGGCGCGCTGCTCTGCTGCTACGGTCCCTTCAACTACCACGGCCGCTTCAGTAGTGAAAGTAACGCGCAGTTCGATGCGTCGCTGAAAAGCGAGAACCCGCAACGCGGCATCCGCGACTTCGAGGCGGTCGATGCCTTGGCGCATGGGGCGGGGATGACGAAGCTCGAAGACGCCGAAATGCCCGCCAACAACCGCTGCATTACGTGGCGATTTGCTTCACCGGCATGAAGGAGATTCGCCGATCGTGTGCGTCACGGGCCGCGTTTTGAGTCGACCAGCCCAGGTCGCAATCGATTGAATGTCGAACCCGGGGCACTGGCGCCCCCGCGCCAGACCTGCAGCGATTCGAGCAGCACCGGCGAGCGCATTGCGTAGCGATCCTTGCCCATCACGATAAGGGCCCGCTGGAATTTGAACGAAGGGATTCAAGAGAAATCTGAATTTAACGATGCCGGCGCGGCCCAATGGAGGGAGCCTGCCCTGCGATCTTGCAAGACTGCCTGCTTCAGGGCGCCCCGACGGCCGCCATGGCAGGGCTCAGGCGGCAAAGATGCGGATGGTCAGAACTCTCGAATTTCGCGGCCGAGCGACGTCGAACTTGTTTTGTGTGCGGCAAATCTATGGAGACCCATCATGCCTGCCTACGATCAAGACCGCGCGGCCTGGGCGGCCGAGCAGGCTCAGTTGCTGCGAGAGCGGAGGTTCACACAGTTGGACACCGAGCACATCGCCGAAGAGCTCGAGGCCGTGGGCCGCAGCGAGTTACGTACGCTGGCGACCTGCATGTCGGGCATGCTTGCGCAACTCCTTGCGGGACAATATCAGCCTGAGCGCCGATCTGCGGTTTGGCATGCCACGATCCACGCCCAGCGGAGAGAGATTCGGCACCTGCTGAACGAATCGCCGAGCCTGGCCGGGAAACTGCAGGAACCACGCTGGCTTGACGTGGTGTGGAGCAGCGCGGTCACCGAGGTCGTCACAGAGACCGGCCTCGACGGACTTCCGGCCACATGTCCCTGGTCACTGGCCGATGAGGTGCTCGCGGACGAGTGGTTGCCGAACTAGGCTGACGGCAATGCAGATGCTGCCCGTATCGCCGCCCAGGCCTTCTGCCGTGGCCGCGCGTTATATTCCGTTCCTGGCGCGGCCGAGGGGCGACGGCAGGCTGCTCTGAGCAAGGAAGGCAACGCGGTGCCCCCTGCTCCGGAACTCGGCGCCCGCAATGCAATCGGAGTTAGGCCCGCAACTCTCCCGGAAAGCGATGAACTCGAACTTCGCGCGCCTGTTCACTACCGCCATCGCCCTCGCGATGTCCGGTTTCGACGGCGTGGCCGTCGCCCAGGAAGTCCACGCCGCGACCGCCGCCCCCGCCTGTCTCACGCCCGCCGCCTGGAACAGCCTTGACGGCGAGCGGCCGCGCGTCACCGGCGCCATGGCCCTGCTGGCGGAGATGGCGAAGCGCGACGTGGTCCTGCTGGGGGAGCACCACGACGACGACGACCACCACCGCTGGCAGGTGCAGGTGCTGGCCGCGCTCCATGCGCAACGGCCGAACATGGTCATGGGTTTCGAGATGTTCCCGCGCCGTGTGCAGCCGGCACTGGACCGCTGGGTAGCGGGCGAACTCACGGTCAAGGAGTTTCTGCAGCAGTCCCAGTGGGACAAGATATGGAGCATGCCGGCGGAGTTGTATCTGCCGCTGTTCGAATTCGCCCGCATCAACCGCATCCGCATGGTGGCGCTGAATGTCGACGGAAAGCTCAACCATGCCATCGCGGAGAAGGGCTGGGACGCGATCCCGCCGGCGGAGCGGGAAGGCGTGGGCCGCCCCGCGGCACCAGCCGAGGCCTATCGCGATCTTTTGTTCCAGGTGTATCGCGAACACGGTGTCTGGAAAGGCAAGGAGGGCACGGAGGTAGCGCGGAGCGATGCCGCGTTCCGCTATTTCGTCGAGTCGCAGACCACCTGGGACCGAGCCATGGCAGAGGCCCTGACGCGATACCTGACCCCGGGCCCGGCGGCGGACAAACCCCTGGTGGTCGGCATCATGGGCAGCGGCCATATCCGCTTCGGCTATGGCGTGCCGCACCAGTTGCGCGACCTCGGCATCACCCGCATCGGCACCCTGCTGCCCCTGCCGGCGAGCGTCAACTGCGCGGAAGTTCGCACCGGCCTGGCGGACGCCGTGTTCGCGCTGCCGACGCACGCGATGGCCAAGCCGGAGCCGCCGCGGCTTGGCGTGCGCCTGGAAGATGAGGACGGCGGCGTGCGCATCGCCGAAGTAACCGTCGGCAGTCTGGCCGACAAGACGGGTCTGAAGAACGGCGACCGCCTGGTGGAGGTAGCAGGCCACGCGGTGAAGCAGGCGCGGTCTGCGATCGCATCGGTGCGCGGGCAGCCGACGGGCACCTGGCTGCCGGTGCGCGTGAAGCGGGGCGACGAGACGCTCGATCTCGTCGTCAAATTTCCCCCCGCGCCATGAAGGCGCGTTCCCTCGCGGGGGTGGCATTAGCCCTCATGGCTGTCCTGGCCCCTATCCTGGTCCTTTTCCCGTCCGCGGCGCGGGCGGCGTCGCCGACGCTGGAACTCGCTATCGAACTCGACCCCGGCACTCGCCGCCTCGCGGTGCGCGCGGACATCGTCCCAGCCTCCCGCGATTTCCGTTTTGAGCTGCACGAAGCCCTGGAAGTGACCGCCGCCACAGCCGACGGCAAGCCACTGGCGGTCCGCCCGGCGGGACGCCGCGGTCTGATTCGCGCCTGGCAGGTGGCGCTGCCTCCGGCTGCGGACAGGCTGCATCTCGAATATACCGGTACCCTGCCCGCCCTGGACCCCACGCTCGATCATCGCGACGTGCTGCAAGGCCTGTCGCCAGTGGCCTCGCCGGAAGGGAGCTTCCTGCCGTCCGGAGGCGCCTGGTATCCGCGGCCGGCAGCGCTGTTCACATACCGGGTGACAGTGACCGTGCCGGGGGACCAGCGGGCGCTGGTGCCCGGACGGCAGCAGTCCGAGGAAATTTCTGCCGACGGGTCGGGCCCTTACCGGGCACGCATCGAGTTCGCGCAGCCCGCCGAGGGCATCGACCTGATGGCGGGCCCCTGGGTCGTCCGCGAGCGGATGATGCCGCGGGCGTCAGCGGAACCGGTGCGCCTGCGCACCTACTTCTTCCGGGATCTGGACGCCATCCCCGGCCTTGCCGATGGCTACCTGGACGACAGCCAGCGCTACCTCGAGCGCTATGGCGAGGAGATCGGGAGCTATCCGTTCACCGAGTTCTCGGTGGTGGCGAGCCCGCTGCCGACCGGCTTCGGCATGCCAACGCTGACCTACCTCGGCGCCGACGTGCTGAAGCTGCCGTTCATCCGCGCCACCTCGCTCGGGCACGAGGTGCTACACAACTGGTGGGGGAACGGCGTCTACGTCGATTATGCTCACGGCAACTGGGCGGAGGGGCTGACCACCTTCATGGCGGACTACGCCTACAAGGAATCCGAGTCCGCCGAGGCGGCGCGCGCGATGCGGCTGGGATGGCTGCGCGATTTTGCCGCCGTGCCCGCCGGTGATCAGCAGTCGCTGGCCGATTTCCGCTCCCGCACCCACGGCGCTGCGGCGGCGGTCGGTTACGGCAAGGCGGCGATGCTGTTCGTGATGCTTCGCGACGCCATCGGCGAGGATGCCTTCCGGAGCGGCATCCGCGCGTTCTGGCAGGCGCAGAAGTTCCGCACCGCCTCCTGGAGAGACCTCCGGACGGCCTTCGAACGCGCCTCGGGTCGGTCTCTGAATGCCTTCTTCGAACAGTGGGGCGACCGTGCTGGTGGCCCCGCGGTCAGGATCGCGGGAGCCGGTGCCCGCCGCACGGCGGAGGGCGCGCGACTGACGCTCACGGTGGAGCAGAACGCCCCGGCCTATGCCCTGCACCTTCCGGTGCAGCTTGTCTTCCCTGACCGGGCGGAGATGCGCTGGATCGACGTCGAGGGGGAGCGCCAGGCGGTGACGATGGATGTGGGGGCGATGCCCACAGGCGTGCGCCTGGACCCCGAGCTGCAGGTCTGGCGCGTGCTCGGGCAGGAGCAGTTGCCGCCCATCCTGCGGCAGTGGATCATCGCCCGCGCTCCGAGTCTGGCGCAGGCCTCCGCTGCCCCGGATGTGCGCGAAGCGGCCGCCGCGCTGGCCCAGCGCTTCTTCGAGCTTAAGCCGCAAGCCATCGCGCTGGCCGAGATGACCCAGGGAAGCGCGCCGGTGCTGCTGGCGGGTCTGCACGCGGACGTGGATGCCGCGCTGGAGCGTGCCGGCCTGCCGCCCCGGCCCGAGCGTCTCGCCGGTCGCGGCAGCGCCCAGGTGTGGACCGTCCCGGTCCCGGCGGGCGCGCCGGTGGCGGTGGTTTCGGCGCGGGACGCAGAATCGCTGCGGGCGCTGCTGCGCCCTCTGCCTCATTACGGCGCGCAGAGCTGGCTGGTGTTCGAGGACGCGCGGCTTGTCGAGCGCGGCGTATGGCCTGCTCCCGCCCGGCTCATCCCGGTGCGCGGCGCAGAGGAAATTCAGCACCGGCCCGTAACTATGGCGGACTCTTGAAAGTTCGCTGGGCGTAACTTGCCGATTCCAGAGTCTTGAAACTGCTCGGGGCGGACCCGTCTTGGTATCGTCGTCTTCATTGCCGCTGATCGGCGACGGGTTGGTAGCCTACCCCTGATACAGGTAACGCTGGAAGCCGACGAACGCCTTGCGAACCACATCCGGCGAGCCCAGATCCGCGAACGCGTCGGCGATCGCGTTGTTGTACCTGAGCTTGAGCAGGGGGCCGAGCTTGTCCTCGTCCAGCTCCTCGACGCCGACGCTCACGTAGTGTGAAAGCACGAAACTCAGAAACACCTGTTGCTTGCTGTTGAACTCGACGCCGATAACCGCTCGCGCGCGTTCGGCGCGCTCCTCGCGGGTGAGCGGGACTTCGGCGTAGGCAACGTGGGCCAGCACGTCGAAGAGATCACTCTTCTCGGCGTCGATGATCGACTGCATCTCCGCCAGCTGATCCCGGCCGAAGCCTTTTTCGGCGAGGCCTTCCAGCAGTTTCTTGCGCGTCCCCGGCTCGCTCCACAGGGCGCGCAGTTCGTCCTCGTCCCCGAAGAACTCCGGTAACTTGCCGAACAGCGCTTCCATGAACTGCGCCGCGGACATCGGCGTACCGTCCGGGTGCCAGAAGCTGGTGGCGCTCATGTGCTGGATCTGGCGCTCTTTGCCGTCGGCGAGTTTCACCTTCACCTTCTGTCGCGGCGCGTATTCGCTCGCAGGTTCGCGCACTTCGGGCGGCACTTTCGGTTCCGGCGTCGCGCGTGGCTCGCGCGGCTCGGGCGCAATCGGCTCGCCGTCCCACTCCGGGTCACTGAAATGGTGATGCGCCTTCACGAAATCGTAGATCGTGAAGTAGTCCTTGCCGTCGTAGAGCCGCGTGCCGCGCCCGATGATCTGCTTGAATTCGATCATCGAATTCACCGGCCGCATCAGCACGATATTGCGCACATTGCGGGCATCCACGCCGGTCGACAGCTTCTGCGAGGTCGTCAGGACGGTCGGGATGCTCTTTTCGTTGTCCTGAAAGTCGCGCAGCCATTGCTCGCCCAGCACGCCGTCCTCGGCGGTGACGCGCTGGCAGTAGTTCGGGTCCTTGCTTGTCTTGGCCTGGTTGATCAGGTCGCGCACCGCCAGCGCGTGCAATTGGGTGGCGCAGAAGACGATGGTCTTTTCCTTCTGGTCGATGTCGGCCATGAAGATATCGACCCGTTTCTTCTCGCGCTCCCTGATCTCGATGATGCGGTTGAAGTCCGCTTCCTCGTACCGTTTGCCGGCCTCGATCTCGCCTTCCACCAGCGTGTCGTCGGACGTGTAGACGTAGTCATCCAACGTGGTGGCGATCTGCTTCACGCGGAAGGGCGTCAGGAAGCCGTCGTTGATACCGTCCTTGAGCGAGTAGATGAACACCGGCTCGCCGAAGTAAGCGTAAGTGTCGGCGTTGTCCTGGCGCTTCGGGGTCGCGGTCAGCCCCAGCTGCACGGCGGGGGCGAAGTATTCGAGGATGCCGCGCCAGTTGCTCTCGTCGTTCGCGCCGCCGCGGTGGCACTCGTCGATGATGATGAAATCGAAGAAATCCGGCGGATACTCGCCGAAGTATGGCGACGGGTGGCCATCCTCATTGGCGTTCAATGGCGGCCCGCTCATGAAGGTCTGGAAGATCGTGAAGAAGATGCTGCCATTCTTCGGCACCTTGCCCCTCTTGCGGATGTCGTCCGGCGCGATGCGCACCAGCGCGTCTTCGGGGAAGGCCGAAAAGGCGTTGTAGGCCTGATCGGCAAGGATGTTGCGGTCGGCCAGGAACAGGATGCGCGGGCGCCGCGTGGGTTCGCCCTCGCGCTTCCAGTCGCTCAGGTTCCAGCGGCTCTTGAACAGCTTCCACGCGATCTGGAAGGCGATGAAGGTCTTGCCGGTGCCGGTGGCCAGCGTCAGCAGGATGCGGTCGCGCCCCTCGGCCAGCGCGGCCAGTGCGCGCTCGATAGCGAGGTCCTGGTAGTAGCGCCCCTGAAAATGACCGCCCTTGTCCTCGAAGGGCACGGCGGCGAAGCGGTCGCGCCACGCGTTCTCGGTGGCGAAGGTGGCCTGCCACAGGGCTTCCGGCGTCGGGAAGGCCGGATGCTCGCCCTCCTCCCCGGTGTGCATGTCGATGCCGTAGATGCCCTGCCCGTTCGTCGCGTAGGTGAAGCGGAGCGCGAGCTTGCCGGCATAGTCCTTGGCCTGACCGACGCCTTCGGTCAGCGGCTTGTCCCAGGCCTTGGCCTCCACCACCGCCAGCTTGGTGTTGCGATACTCCAGCACGTAGTCCGCCGTCAGCGCCTTGCCGCGCTTGCCCGCGCCTTCCAGCCGACCCAGCGTGATCGGGTATTCGCGCCGGATGCGGCTGCCGTCGACCACGCCCCAGCCCGCCGCGGCCAGCGCGGGGTCGATGTGTTCGGCGCGGGTTTCGGCTTCGTTCATCTCACTTCCCGGCAGCCAGCATGTTCATGACGAGGCGGATCATGGTTTCCTTGTGGCTCGGGTCGGATTCCGCCACCAGCAGCGCCAGCGCCGCCAGTCCGATGTCGTTGATCACCGGCTGGCCCGCCGCATCGAGCAGGCGGCCGTTACGGTTGAGGAAATCGACGAACAGGAAGGCGCCGCTGCGTTTGTTGCCGTCGGAGAACGGGTGGTTCTTGATGACGAAGTACAGCAGGTGCGCGGCCTTCGCCTCCACACTCGGATAGGCCGGTTCGCCGAACACCGTCTGGTCGAGATTGCCGAGCAAGGCATCGAAGGCATCGCCACGCTCGCGGGCGAAGAGATCCGTGGCCTCGCCGCGCGCGATCAGGTCGGCCTTGAGCCGGGCCAGCGCCGCGTGAGCCTCCACGAGCGTCGGCAGCACGCCGCCGCGCTGCTCCGGCGGCTCGGTCAGCAGCCCCTCGTCGTAGCGCTGCAGCAGCAGAAAGGTCTGCGCGTAGCGGGTGACGATATCCACCAGCCCGCGCCCGGTGTCGGCCAGCAGCTCGGGGCTTTGCGCGGCTTTCTTGACCAGTTGCAGGGCGGCTTCGAGTTCGCGGGCGTTGGCTTCGAGGCGCTGGCGGTTGAGGGTGTAGCCCTGGGTCAGGTGCTCGCGCAGGGTGCGGGTGGCCCATTGGCGGAAACGGGTCGCCCGCGCGGAATTCACCCGGTAGCCCACAGAAATCACCGCATCGAGGTTGAAGTGCTCGATCTGGCGCACCACCGAACGCCGGCCTTCCTGTTGAACAGTTTCCATTTTGGAAACGGTTGCCGGACGATCCAGCTCGCCGCTCACGTAGATGTTCTTCAGGTGCTTGGAGACGGCGGCTTTCTGCACATCGAACAGCGTCGCCATCTGCTCCTGGGACAGCCACAGGGTCTCCCCCTGCAGGCGCACGTCCAGCATCGCAGTGCCATCCTCTGCCTGATAGATCAGGATATCTTGATCGCTGGTCGTGCCCATGACTGCCTCCGTTCAAGTCAATATCATAACTGACCGGCGAAGGCCTGATGCAGCAGGGATTTCTTCAGTTCATCCAGCGCGTCGAGCTTGCGCTGGTAGAGGGATTCAAGGCGTTGGGTTTCGGTTCCTAACTCCTGTGAGCGATCCACAACGCGTTGTTGAGTAGCCAGATCAGGCAGAGGGACCAGAAGCTCCTTTACCTCTCCGCAGGTCAGGTGCGGGACCGTTGAGCCTGACCTGATTTCCTGAAACTTCTGTTGCATTCCAGATGAACTGAAGAACAACGAAAGATAAGGACCAATAAAAGCACCTTCCGCAGAGGTAATCACAATCATTGCGTGGCAGTTATGCCCATCATGTTCTTTAGTGACTACTGCCGAGTGGCCGATGTGTCCGCTTTGAACCAAAAGCACATCATTGAATTTCAATATCGATTTCTTGTTTTTTTGATTGAATTCATTGGTAATGAATGTCTTTCCGTCGAAAAATAGCCGGTTGTTCTTAACATGGCGAGCGAGAAGATAGGGGATTCCTGAATCCTGGTAGATGTTCCGCGTTGGTCCGACGTAGCCATTTGTGAGGCGCGAAACCACATCACCCAAACGCCTCTCCTCCCACCCCTCGCCCCGCTGGCTGAACACAGCCTGCAGGTGGCTTTCGAACAGCGCGCGGGCGTTCCGGAGGTTCTGTTCGGCGTTGGCGCGGGCGGCGGCGATGCCGTCAAAGGCTTCGTCGAGGATGGCGACGATGCGCTGCTGTTCGGGGAGCAGCGGATGACTGATATGAAAAGCCTTGGCCTCGGGAAAGTAGATGGTCTGGTGCACCGAACCACTGGCAAACCTGAGAATCTCTTTTCCCTCTGCAATGAACAAGTATTTCAGGAAATCAGGATCAAGCTCGCTGGAACAAACCCAGTTCAAGAAGTCCTGACTGGTTGCCATCGGACGCCCCATCACCAAGACATAGCCTACTGACGCAGTGCGAGTCAGGCAGACCGTATTCGCAGGCAGCACTCGAGCGGACGAGTTCGCAATTCCAATGTCGTTGGTCGTCTCGTGTGTTTCCTGAATCCGTTTTCCATTGTTTCTTCTTGCATCCTGAATCCCGATCCAAGGTACTTGGCCACCCCAATATTCAGGATGTTTCCGGCTCGGCGTGTGCCCTGATTCAAGCCGGGCGATTTCTGTCAGCCGAGTCCAACGCCAACCGACGGGTGCCGGTGTGCGTGGCATGCCCACGGCGAGTGCAAGCTTCGGTGGTATATGCCGAGTGGTCGCGTCGCGCCCACCTGTCTCGGTTATTCGCAGCTCTGCCGATCTCATAGCAGCGCCCTGATCTGCGCCAGCACCTCCGCGCTCTCGGCATCCAGCGCGGCGATCTCGTCCATGATCTCCTGCGGACTGCGATGCGTCACCGCCTCGCCACCATCGGGATTCTTCACCGACAGGTCATAGCTCGCCGTATCGATCTGCGCGGCCTCCACGCTCCAACTCTTCGGCGAATCCGCAAAGGTCTTCTGCAGTTCCACGAACTCGGCCAGATCCGCGTCGTTGAGCGGGTTGGTCTTGCCCAGGCTGCGGCCGGGATCGAGTTGGTAGTACCAAACCTTCCGCGTCGGCGCGCCTTTCTCGAAGAGCAGCACCACGGTCTTTACGCCCGCGCCCTGGAAGGTGCCGCCGGGGCAGTCGAGGATGGTGTGCAGGTTGCAGGACTCCAGCAGCAGCTTGCGCAGGGACACCGAGGCGTTGTCGGAATTCGACAGGAAGGTGTTCTTGATGACGATGCCGGCGCGGCCGCCGGCCTTGAGCATCTTGATGAAGTGCTGCAGGAACAGGAAGGCGGTTTCGCCGGTGCGGATGGGGAAGTTCTGCTGGACCTCGGCGCGCTCCTTGCCGCCGAAGGGCGGATTGGCGAGGACCACGTCCATGCGGTCCTTGTCCTGGATGTCGGCGAGGTTTTCGGCGAGCGTGTTGGTGTGGATGATGTTGGGCGTTTCGATGCCGTGCAGGATCAGGTTCATGATCGCGATCACGTAGGCGAGGCTTTTCTTCTCCTTGCCGTAGAACGTGCGCACTTGCAGGGTCTTGAGGTCGGCGGTGCCGAGCCTCTTGCTGGCGGCGAGGTAATCGTAGGCTTCACAGAGGAAGCCGGCCGAGCCGCAGGCGCCGTCGTAGATGCGTTCCCCGATTCTGGGCTGCACCACCTGCACCATGGCGCGGATCAGCGGGCGCGGGGTGTAGTACTCGCCGCCGTTGCGCCCGGCGTTGCCCATGCGCTTGATCTTCTCTTCGTACAGCATCGACAGCTCGTGCTTCTCGCTCTGCGAGCGGAAGCGCAGCTCGTCGATGTGGTCGATGATGTCGCGCAGGGTGTAGCCGCTGCGGATCTTGTTCTTGATCTCGCCGAAGATCTCGCCGATCTTGTATTCGATGGTGTTCGGGCCGCTGGCACGCTGCTTGAAGCCATGCAGGTAGGGGAAGAGTTTGCGATCGACGAAGTCGACGAGGTCGTCGCCGGTGAGCGCCTTGTTGTGGTCGAGCTTGCCGTGTTCGTCCTTGGGCGCGGCCCAGGCTTCCCAGCGGTAGGGGGTGTCGAGGATGTAGCGGTAAGCCTTGCCTTCGAGCATGGCTTCGGCGGCCTTGTCCTGTTCCAGCCCGTCCAGATACTTGAGGAACAGCAGCCAGGAGGTTTGCTCGGTGTAGTCGAGTTCGGTGGTGCAACCGCTCTCTTTCCAGAGGGCGTCGTCGATATTCTTGAAAGCTTGTTCGAACATGGGTGCTTCGCGATTCCGTGCGGATCGGCCGGGAGTCGGCCGAGAATGGGCCAAGGGCGCTAATTTACCCGGTATTGCAAAGCTTCAGGCACTACTGCGACGCCGCCACGCTTTGGGTAGCCGCCCCCCACGACCACGACCTGCTCCGGCTTTTCGGCCAGGCGG
>NZ_WTVQ01000139.1 GCF_012910955.1 Aromatoleum diolicum | reverse complement strand
TGACGCTGTGCTTCTCGCGTCACCAGTACGTCGAGTTCGTCTGGGATCAGACGGTAGCGACCTGGCTGGGCTGCCACCGGCGGGCCTTCGAGTGGTTCGCGGCGGTACCCGAGCGGATCATCATCGACAACGCCAGGTGCGCGATCACCAAGGCGTGTGTGCATGATCTGCAGGTCCAGCGTTCCTACGCCGACGCGGCCTGTGGCTACGGTTTCCGCATCGATGCCTGTCCGCCGCATGATCCGCAGAAGAAGGGCATCGTCGAGTCGGGGGTCAAATACCTGAAGGGCAACTTC
>NZ_WTVQ01000138.1 GCF_012910955.1 Aromatoleum diolicum | reverse complement strand
ATGTGGAAGAAGAAGTGAAGACTACCTTTACCGGAGAAAAAAACGAAATAAAACTACTTACTCTTGATCCCGGCCACTTTCATGCCCACCTTGTGAAAAAATCCATGTACGAAGAAGTGGATCCAAAAGTTTATGTGTATGCACCCGATGGACCGGAATTGACCTCTTATTTAAAATCAATTGAAAGTTATAATACCCGTGAGGAGGATCCTACTAGTTGGGAATTAGAAGTATACAAAGGAGATGATTACCTTCAGAAAATGCTAAGTGAGAAGAAGGGTAATGTAATGCTAACCGCAGGAAACAATAAGAAAAAAACTGCTAACATTAAGGCTACCATAGAGGCAGGCATTAATGTTTTGGCCGACAAACCTATGGCC
>NZ_WTVQ01000137.1 GCF_012910955.1 Aromatoleum diolicum | reverse complement strand
GGGTTACGGTTGCAATACCCTGAACATCTAAAACCGCATCTTCTGGTTTATCTTTGTTGTTCAGCGCTTCAGCAAAACCAACTGCAGTTGGCTGGAAGGATTCGTCCACAGCCAGGAAATCTTCACAGGTCCAGGAGTTGACCGGTTTTTTGTTATCAGCTGCTTTTTGCGCATCCGCTGCATTGCTCACAACTGGCAGAAGAAGCAGACCACCAAGAATAACGCCTAATACTTTTTTCATCGTAATATCCTCAACTATAAAGTGAAAGAGCCGTCACGAATCAATTTCGACACTGAGGTTATAACCTGGTTTTCTGTATATGTCATGTTGATGGAAAATATCAAAATCAGATATTTTTATTTCAATACAATGAGTTACAG
>NZ_WTVQ01000136.1 GCF_012910955.1 Aromatoleum diolicum | reverse complement strand
AGACCAGCGTGTGATCACACCCATCCGAGCGCAGGTAGACCCAACCACCGTCGCGGCGCACAAACTGCAACCCCAGAATGTCGGCGGCGTACCTGGCCGCGGCATCGATGTCGCGGGTACCGAGCCGGACATACGTGAGTCCGTGCAAATTGATCATCACGGTTTTCTCCTATCTTCAAGGATAGGCGGCGTTACCCTGACATGTGCACAATCTTCGTGGTGGACTGCGTTGCCTGTTTCAGAAGCTGACGGAAAGAACACCGGCGGATGGCAACGAACAACGTCCGCGTCGGCTTAAGCAAACCCTAAGGTACCGCAGCTATAACTTTCCCAGGATTGGCATCGTTGCTTCTACGGCCATTCATCAATAGCACGTTCCTGCTG
>NZ_WTVQ01000135.1 GCF_012910955.1 Aromatoleum diolicum | reverse complement strand
GCATTGGCTAGTCCTTTTTTTGTTGCAATATATTCGTGATTTCATCAAATTCCTCTTTCGTATATATTCCTGTTTTATATAACTCATTTATCACATATTCAACATCACAACTGACTTTTTTAGACTCTAAGAGTTTTCCAATCATACATTTTTTTTGTTCTACTACCCCTACTGTTTCTAACATCAAAATTCCTCCCTTTTCTATTGGTAAAAATTTGCGGTTGTTTTTTTCTGGTTCAGAATATAATCAGCCAAGCCCAGAAAGTACGAAAGAGGCTGCGTAGTCGCAACCTCTTTCATTTCGATATTTAATCTCCCCTCATAACCCACCTGGTTCCGAACTCATATATTGTACATATTCGTTATTTAGTTGCTTACTAGCAACATGCTC
>NZ_WTVQ01000134.1 GCF_012910955.1 Aromatoleum diolicum | reverse complement strand
CCGTTTCAGCACTCCCAAATGTTCGGCAACTAATTGCGGGGAAAACTGACTTTCCATCATGATTGGGTCGTAACCTTGTTCATAGAACGCTGGCAGCATGGTTTGAACGGCGAGATTTTCTGACAACGAATCCAGACGGGTAACAATGATGGCGACCACTTTATCGCTTTGCCCACGCATAGCGCGCGCAGAGCGGGAAGGGGAAATCCATGCTGATTCATCACTGCTTCAACACGCTCGCGGGTGAGCTGGCTCACGCCGCTTTCGTTATTCAGCACCCGGGAAACTGTAGATTTCCCCACGCCGCTTAAGCGCGCGATATCTTTGATGGTCAGCCGATTTTGCATCCTGTTGTCCTGTAACGTGTTGTTTAATTATTTGAGCCTAACGTTACC
>NZ_WTVQ01000133.1 GCF_012910955.1 Aromatoleum diolicum | reverse complement strand
CATCGTCGGCCAGCCCATGCTGGCCCACAAGGCGGTGCACGAGGGCCATGTGGCGGCCGAGGTCATTGCCGGCGAGCTGCTGGGCGACGAGAAACTGGCCAAGAGCCAGTTCGACGCCCGCGTGATCCCGAGCGTGGCCTACACCGACCCCGAGGTCGCCTGGGTGGGCATGACCGAGGACGAGGCCAAGGCCAAGGGCATCGCCATCACCAAGGGCCTGTTCCCGTGGACGGCCTCGGGCCGCGCGATCGCCAACGGCCGCGACGAAGGCTTCACCAAGCTGATCTTCGACGAGGCCAGCCACCGCATCATCGGCGGCGGCATTGTCGGCACCCATGCCGGCGACATGATCGGCGAGATCGCGCTGGCCATCGAGATGGGCGCCGACGCGGTCGACATT
>NZ_WTVQ01000132.1 GCF_012910955.1 Aromatoleum diolicum | reverse complement strand
TCCGTACTCCGTAGGCGAAACCGGCATGGTCGGTTCTCCGAAGCGTCGTGAAATTGGTCACGGTCGTCTGGCGAAGCGCGGCGTGCTGGCAGTCATGCCGGATATGGACAAATTCCCGTACACCGTACGTGTTGTGTCTGAAATCACTGAATCCAACGGTTCCTCTTCTATGGCTTCCGTGTGCGGCGCGTCTCTGGCGCTGATGGACGCAGGTGTGCCGATCAAAGCTGCCGTTGCGGGTATCGCAATGGGTCTGGTGAAAGAAGGCGACAACTACGTTGTACTGTCTGACATTTTGGGCGACGAAGATCACCTGGGCGATATGGACTTCAAAGTTGCAGGTTCCCGCGACGGTATCTCTGCACTGCAGATGGATATCAAAATTGAAGGTATCACCAAAGAGATCATGCAGGTTGCGCTGAAC
>NZ_WTVQ01000131.1 GCF_012910955.1 Aromatoleum diolicum | reverse complement strand
GCGCACCGACCTCGTCGGCGATCGCGCGGAAGGCCGCGAAGTCCATCGTGCGGGGGTACGCCGACCAGCCGGCGATGATGACCTTCGGCTTGTGCTCGATCGCGAGACGGCGCACCTCGGCCATATCGATCGTCGAGGTCTCGGGGTCGACGCCGTAGGCGACGATGTCGTACAGACGACCGGAGAAGTTGATCTTCATGCCGTGCGTCAGGTGGCCGCCCTGGTCCAGCGACAGGCCGAGCAGGGTGTCGCCGGGGCGCGCGATCGCATGCAGGACCGCCGCGTTCGCCGAGGCACCGGAGTGCGGCTGCACGTTCGCAAACTCAGCGCCGAAGAGTGTCTTCGCCCGCTCGATCGCGAGGGACTCCGCGACGTCGACCTCTTCGCAGCCGCCGTAGTACCGGCGTCCGGGGTAGCCCTCGGCG
>NZ_WTVQ01000130.1 GCF_012910955.1 Aromatoleum diolicum | reverse complement strand
GTATGATGTTAATGAAGTTAAAAATGAAATTAGATTAACAATTAGTTCATTTGTTAAAACGGAAACAGGGAAAACACCAATTATTTTAGCAATTGTGAATGAAATTTAATTTTATGATATATTTATAGTATATAAATATTTGAAACTTTTTAAATGTATGGTCATATTTAAAGGAATTCTTAAATATTTAGGATTTTAGGAGGGCTGCACCATGAAAAAGAAATCTTATGATGATCACCTTTTAAATGATCATAATGAGAACACTGCAATCTTAAAAGTCGAAAAAAAGCAACATCGTAATGATTCAATCGGGTGAGTAATCGGTGCGTTGTTAGTTACTTTTTTTACGATTCTTGCGGTGGGCCGAATTACTTTAATTGGGCAATTTTTAGATGATGTTTTATTTACATTTGCTTTTGGTTGATT
>NZ_WTVQ01000012.1 GCF_012910955.1 Aromatoleum diolicum | reverse complement strand
GGCTTCACGACGGCAGTGAAGTGGATGGCTTGCCGTGATGCGCGTGGTGTCGACAAGGTGGTGGTGTGCAACGCCGACGAGGGGGAGCCCGGAACTTTCAAGGACCGGGTGCTGCTCGCCAGCTACGCGGACCGGGTATTCGAAGGCATGACCCTGGCCGCCTGGGCGACCGGGGCACGGCAGGGTTTGCTCTATTTGCGCGGCGAGTACCGCTACCTGCTCAAGCATCTGAAGGCGGTGTTGGCGGTGCGGCGCGCGGCTGGCTTGCTGGGGGGAGGAATCCTTGGTGAGTCCGGTTTCGATTTCGACGTCGAAATTCATCTGGGCGCCGGTGCCTACGTATGCGGCGAGGAAACCGCCCTGCTCGAATCGCTTGAAGGCAAGCGTGGCACGCCGCGTATCCGACCGCCGTATCCGGTCACGCACGGCTATCTCGGACGCCCGACTGTGGTGAACAACGTCGAGACGCTCGCGAAAACGACGCTGATTGCGTTGCAGGGGGGGGCCGCGTTTGCGGCAACCGGGACGGCGCAGTCCACCGGCACCAAGTTGTTGTCGATCTCGGGCGATTGCACCCTGCCCGGCGTTTATGAGTATCCGTTCGGGGTTTCGATCGAGCAGGTGCTCGCAGACTGTGGCGCGAGTGACACCCAGGTCGTGCAGGTTGGCGGAGCGTCCGGTGTGACGCTCGCGAGTTATGAGTTTCATCGTCGCATCGCCTTCGAGGACGTGCCGAGCGCGGGCGCCTTCATGGTGTTCGATGCGACGCGCGACCCGTTCGAGATGGCGCGGAATTTCGTGCATTTTTTTGCACACGAGAGCTGTGGCTTCTGCACGCCGTGCCGGGTGGGGACGGCGTTGCTGAAGGGCTACATGGACAAGCTTGCCAGTGGCAAGGGCGCCAAGATGGACTTGGCGGATATCGAATGGATCGATCGCCTCCTCAAGAATGCGAGCCATTGCGGGCTGGGTTCGAGTGCGCCGAATCCGGTGATCGATACGCTGATCAAGTTCAGACCGGCGTATGAGCGTCGCTTGCAGTCGCTGGACTTCAAACCGGCATTTGATCTGGACGCGGCGCTGGAGACGGCCCGGCGGATGACCGGACGGGACGATCCGGCTGCCCATCTGGACTGGCGCGAGGAGGTTTCCCGATGAGCGGACAGTTCTTGTTCGATGGTCGTCCGGTGCCGTTCGAGGAGGGTCAGACGATCCTGCAGGCGGCGCGGGCAGCGGGGCACTACATTCCACACCTGTGCTGGCACCCGGATTTTGCGCCGCATGGCTCGTGCAAGCTGTGCATCGTCAAGGTGGCAGGGCGACATGTTTCCTCGTGCGCGATGCCGGCCAAGGACGGGATGGAAGTCGAAAGCAATACGCCGGAGATCAACGGCGAACGGCGCGCCCTGTTGCAGATGCTGTTTGTCGAGGGCAATCATTTCTGCCCGTCGTGCGAGAAGAGCGGTAACTGCCAGTTGCAGGCGCTGGCGTATGAACTGGAGATGAGCAGTGCGCGCTTTGCGCATTTTTATCCCGATCGGCCGGTGGATGCGTCGCACCCGGATGTGCTGCTCGACTTCAATCGTTGCATTTTCTGCGAGTTGTGCGTGCGCGCGTCGCGTGACGTGGACGGCAAGGGAGTGTTCGCGCTGACCGGCCGCGGCATCCGCAAGCATCTGGTGGTGAATGCGGAATCGGGGCGCCTGGCCGATACGGATTTCTCCGTGGATGATCTGGCCGCGAATATCTGCCCGGTCGGCGTGATCCTGAAGAAACGCGTGGGCTTTGCCGTGCCGATCGGCGAGCGCAAGTACGACGGCCAGCCGATCAGCAAGGTTGCGATGGAGAGAGGCGAATGACGGACAAGCCTCAAGCCGCCAGGCTGCGCGTGGCGACGACCTCGCTGGCAGGCTGTTTCGGATGTCACATGTCGTTTCTCGATATCGACGAGCGTCTGTTCGATCTGGTGCAGGTCGTCGAGTTCGACCGCTCGCCGCTGACCGACATCAAGCATTGCGGGCCATGCGATATCGGCCTGATCGAGGGTGGCGTCTGCAATGCCGAGAATGTGCACGTGTTGCGCGAATTTCGGCGCAACTGCAAGACGCTGGTGGCGGTGGGGGCGTGTGCGATCAATGGCGGGTTGCCGGCACAACGCAATCACCTGGACCTCGGCGATTGCCTGCAGCAGGTGTATGTGCAGCGCGATGGTGTCGAGGACGGGGGCGTGCCGGATGACCCGGAACTGCCCTTGCTGCTCGACCGCGTCCATCCGATCCACGAAGTGGTGCGGGTCGATTATTTCATTCCCGGTTGTCCGCCGTCGGGTGAGGCGATGTGGAAATTCCTGACCGACCTGATTGCCGGCCGCACGCCCCGGCTGTCGCATCCGCTGCTGCGTTTTGATTGAGGTGAGGCATGGATTCGTCGCTTGAAACGGCCGAGCACCGGGATCATCTGCGCCGGGTGGTGATTGATCCGGTATCCCGGGTGGAAGGGCACGGCAAGGTGACGCTGTTGCTCGACGACGAGGACCAGGTGCAGGAGGCGCGTCTGCACATCGTCGAGTTCCGCGGCTTCGAGGTCTTCATCCAGGGGCGACCGTACTGGGAAGTGCCGGTGATGGTGCAGCGCCTGTGCGGGATCTGTCCAGTGAGCCATCATCTGGCGGCATCCAAGGCGCTGGATCGCGTCGTCGGAGCGATGGCGATCACGGCTTCGGCGGAGAAGATGCGGCGACTGATGCACTATGGGCAGATCCTACAGTCGCACGCCCTCCACTTTTTCCATTTGTCTTCGCCGGACCTGTTGTTCGGCTTCGAGTCCGATGTCGGACAGCGCAATATTGTCGGTGTGGCCGCCGCCTATCCGGATGTGGCGCGACAGGGAGTGTTGCTGCGCAAGTTCGGTCAGGAGGTAATCCGCGCGACGGCCGGCAAACGGATTCATGGGACGGGTTCGATTCCCGGCGGGATGAATCGCCATCTTTCCGTCGCGGACCGTGATGCGTTGCGCAGCGATGTCGGGCGCATGGTCGAATGGAGTCGCTCGGCGGTGGAGTTGGTGAAACGTCTGCACCGTGCCGATCCTTCCCTATATGACAATTTCGGCCGCTTCCGTGCCAACATGATGAGTCTGGTGCGTGCGGACGGGGCGATGGATCTGTACCACGGTGCCCTGCGTTTCCGCGATGCGGATGGAAAGATTCTGCTCGACGGCGTTCCTGACCAGGCGTACCGAGGTTTGCTCCGCGAACAGGTGAAGCCGTGGAGCTACATGAAGTTTCCCTATCTGCAGCAACTCGGCCCGGAAGTGGGCTGGTATCAGGTGGGGCCGTTGGCGCGCGTGCAGAACTGCGATTCCATTCCGAGTCCGCTGGCCGAGGCCGAGCGGCGCGAATTCATCGACCATGGGGCTGGCGAGCCGGTGCGGGCGACGCTGGCGTATCACTGGGCGCGGATGATCGAGTTGCTGCATACGGCCGAGGTGATACGGGATCTACTCGACGATCCGGATCTGTTGGACGGCCCACTGGTGGCCGTGGGAGAGCGGCAGCACGAAGGCGTCGGAATCATCGAAGCGCCGCGTGGCACACTGATTCATCACTACCAGGTGGGCGACGATGATCTGGTCACGATGTGTAACCTGATCGTGTCGACCACGCACAACAACCAGGCGATGAATACCGCGGTGCGGGAGGTGGCGCGGCGTTACCTGAATGGCCGCAAGCTGACCGAGGGCCTGCTCAATCATATTGAAGTGGCCATCCGTGCCTATGATCCCTGCCTGTCCTGCGCGACGCATGCCTTGGGGCAGATGCCCCTGGTGCTGGAACTGGCGGATGCGCGGGGGCAGGTGCTGGAGCGGGTAGTTCGTGACTGAAATGCCGCGCGTGGTGGTGTTCGCCGTGGGCAATGAGTCACGCGGCGACGATGGCGTCGGGCCCGGGCTGCTGCGCCTTCTCGAGCCGGCGTTGCCAGCGGGAGGGCGGGCTGTGCTGGATTTTCAGCTGCAGGTGGAACACGCGCTGGAATTGGGCGACGCGGATCTGGCGCTGTTTGTCGATGCATCCTGCGGGCTGGAAGCGCCGTTTGCGTTCTACGAGATCGGCCCGGAGGCCGCTGCATCGAGCTTCACCCATGCGTTGTCGCCGTCGGCGGTGTTGGCGGTTTTCCGCCGTATCGAGCAGCTTGCGCCGCCGCCGGCTTTTGTCCTCGGAATTCGTGCAAGCCGTTTTGAACTGGGGCAGGGCTTGTCGCCTGGTGCCGCGGCGGATCTCGATTGTGCCCTGGAATTCGCGCGGGAGCTGATGGCTGTTCCAGATCCGGTGGCGTGGCGCGTGCATGTCGGGGATCGGCCTGGCATTGCCTGAAACATTCGCGCCAAGCCTGCGTCGGTCGCGAGTGGGGCCGGGTGACCCCTTACGGGTTCGGGATGGGTTAGATATGGCCGTGTTCGTGCCCGAGCCTCGGGAAAAACATCGTGATGTAGGAGGCCAGATCGAGTTCGGCGCTTTCGCGGACGCGGCGCAGATCGGCCGGTTGCATATCGAGCAGTGACCAGATGACCGGGTCGATGCGGGCCGCGGCGGCGTTGCTGGATTCGTTTTCCTGGTCGGCTTGGGCGATCCGCGTCGCGAAGTGCACCATTGCTGCTTCGTACACGTAATCGCCGCCGAGGCGAGGGGTCATCTGCGCACCAATGATGTCCGCAAAGCAAGCGGGCAGCTTCCAGTAATTCATCAGGCACGCTCCCACTTCGGCATAGTCACAGCCGGCGATGCGCCGTTCGGCCTCGTGGAGCGGTTCCTGATTCTGGGTGGCGACGGTGCGTGCTTCGAAGGCGAGATCGGGAATCGTCTGGTGCATTACGAGGTGCCCGATGTCCGATAGCAGCCCGATCACGAATAGCCGTTCCGCGCCGATCATGCCATGGCTGCGACCGATTTCGCGTGCGGAAAGTCCCCGCATGACACTGCCACGCCAGAAGCGCGGCATGTCGAGATGCTGAGGCCTGAAGACCGAGAACGTACTGCTGACCGAAACGGCAAGCACGAGGTCGTGGACCTGCTGGATCCCGAGAATGGTGACGGCGCGGGAAATGGTCTCGATCCTGCCGCCGTAGCCATAAAAAGCGCTATTGACCAGGCGCAGCAGGTTGGTCGTAAGCGCGGGGTCGGCACTGATGGCATGCGTCACGGCGGCGGTCGAGCCTGCGGGGGAATCGAGTTCCTCGCGGATACGCAGATATACCGTCGGCAGTGTCGCAAGTGTGACGATGTTGGTAACGAGTTCCTGGGCGGAGTGCATTGCGCGGGGTCCGGGGCGGTCGGCGTTCAGGGCCGTTTTAGGGTGGCAGAAGGTTCGGTAACCGGGGCGACGAGGTCGCGGTAAGCGTGCCAGCTGGCATGGCCGACGACAGGCATCAGCACGACCAGCCCGAGATGGAAGCTCAGGAAGCCGACAATGGTCAAGGCAACGATGAGGATTGCCCAGACCAGCATTGGTCCGGGGTTGCGGGCGAGAGCGCCGATGCTGGCGAGCATCGAGGTGATCGCATCCTGGTTGCGGTCGAGCATCAAGGGCACGGAAATGACGCTGGCAGCGAATACGATGGTGGCGAACAACATGCCGACGCTGAAATACACGAGCAGGAATTCGATGTTTTCAAGTGCCAGCAGCTGGGTGAGGAAGCCGGAAAGATTGGGGAGCTCGTTGGTATAGAACAGTGCGAACACGACCAGCGATGCGCGTGCCCAGACGAGGAACACGATACCCAGGACGACGGCGAAGATGCCGATATTGCCTGCGTTGCGTGTCCATACCGTGAGCGTGGGGCGCAGTTCGCAGCTTTGTCCAAGCTCGTGGCGGCGGCTGATCTCATACAGCCCCATCGCGAGGAAGGGGCCAAGGAGCAGGAAGCCGGAGGTCAGGGCGGCGGTGTATTCGTAGGCATGCTCGAACACCATGGTGACCAGCAGTCCCATCGCAGCAAAGCAGAAGCCATAAAACAGGCTGGGGATCGGGCAGGCCCTTAGGTCGGCGAATCCGCGCGACACCCAGCGCAGCGGTGCGGCTGCGTCAACTTCCCGGACGCTCGGAAAGGGTTGTTCGTCCGCCACCGGACCGGCTTCGTTCTGCTGCGACATGGCTCTCTCCTGTTGTGGTTCTTGCCGTCGATCCAGCGAACGGGGCTTCCCTTGTCCTTATGTCGGTGCGCTATTGAGGAAGCCGCGCATGGCGTCGCTGACCGCATCCGGCGCTTCGGCCATCATTGCATGGCCCGCGCCCTGAATGATTATCATACGCGCGCCGCCTGCTGCGTTAACCAAAGCATCATGAAGCGGTTTTACCGCGCGTCGTGGTGTCATTTGATCACGCTCGCCGCACAGCATTGCGCAGGGGACGCAGATCCGGCTGGCGGCATCGAGTCCGGCCTGATATGCGTTGCAGGCGCCAAGATCATTGGCCAGGAGACCTTCGCGCTGGCGTTCCATGAGGCGCAGGTTGAGGCCGGTGAGCGAGATGCCGGGCGTGGCGCTGGCGCCGAGCTGCGAGGCCGGTGTGTAGGACCACTGGTTGATCATCGTGTGCGCGGCGGTGCGGTTGTCGCGGGCGGCGTCGAGAAGCGGAGCGGCGACGGGCATCGGGGCGACGCTGCCGAGCAGCAGCAGTCGGGTGACGCGGGTCGGTGCCTGCGCGGCGGTCTGGAGGGCGATCAGCGATCCCATGCTGTGGCCGGCGAGTGCCGCCTGCGTGACGCCCGCGGCATCGAGCAGGGCCTCGACCCAGTCGGCGAGCGATTCGATGCTGGCGAGCGGTTCGCCCGCCGAACGCCCGTGACCGGGGAGGTCCGGCGCAAGCACCGAAAGGCCGTGGTGTGCGAGATGGCGGGCCTGGTAATTCCAGACGCTGTGATCGTGTCCGGCGCCGTGGATCAGCACGACCACCGGTAGTTGTCTGTCGAACGACCGGCCGCCGGTGTATACGAAGGCGGGTGCCGCGTTGACGGTGAGTTCCATGGCTTATCCCTGTACGGCGCGGCCCGCGGCGTACAGGCCGCGATTCAGGTCTTCGATCAGGTCGTCGAGGCTCTCGAGTCCGACAGACAGGCGCACGGTGCCTTCGCCGATGCCCGCGGCAAGCAGGTCCTGTGCGGACATGCGGAAATGGGTGGTGCTGGCGGGGTGGATGACCAGTGACTTGGCGTCGCCGACATTGGCGAGATGCGAAAATACTTTCAGTCCTTCGATGAAGGCGCGTCCGGCGCTGCGCCCGCCCGTGAGTTCGAAGGACAGCACCGAACCCGCGCCATCGGGCAGCAGGCGGGTGGCGAGCGCGTGGTCGGGGTGGTCGGCGAGGCCCGGGTAGGCGACGCGATCGACGAGCGGATGCGCGGCAAGGTGTGTGGCGACGGCGCGCGCGTTGGCGACGTGAGCGCGCATGCGTAGCGGCAGGGTTTCCATGCCTTGCAGGATCTGGAAGGCGTTCATCGGCGACAGGCAGGCGCCGAAGTCGCGCAGACCCTCGCGGCGGGCGCGCAGGAGGAAGGCCGCAATCGGGGATTCTTCGGCGAAATCCATGCCGTGAAAGCCGTCGTAGGGTTCGGTGAGTGTCGGGAACAGGCCGGAGGCTTCCCAGTCGAAGCGCCCGCCGTCGACGAGCAGTCCTCCAACCGCGACGCCGTGTCCGCCGAGAAACTTGGTGGCCGAATGCAGCACCAGATCGGCGCCGAGCGACAGGGGGCGCTGCAGGCAGGGCGACACCAGCGTCGCATCGACGAGGAGCGGCACGCGGTGGGCGTGGGCGATGTCTGCGACAGTCGGGATGTCGAGCACGTCGAGGCCGGGGTTGCCGAGCGATTCGCCGAAGAACAGGCGCGTTTCGGGGCGGACCGCCGCGCGCCAGGCAGCGGGATCGCGCGGGTCGACGAAGGTGGTTGTGATGCCGAAACGCGGCAGCGTGTAGGCGAGCAGGTTGTGCGAGCCGCCGTAGAGGGCGCGCGAGGCGACGATGTGGCCGCCGACGCCCATCAGGGTAGTGATCGCGAGGTGCAGCGCGGCTTGGCCGCTGGCGACGGCAATCGCGCCGACACCGCCGTCGAGTGCGGCGATGCGCTCTTCGAGCATCGCGTTGGTCGGGTTGGAAATCCGCGTGTAGACGTGGCCGGGGCGTTCGAGGTTGAACAGCGCGGCGGCGTGGTCGGCGTCGGGGAAGACGTAGCTGGTGGTGAAGTAGATGGGGGCGGCGCGGGCGCCGAAGGCCGGGTCGGGGGACTGTCCCGCGTGCAGCGCGAGCGTCTCGGGGCCGAATGTCTTGGGCTGGGTCATCGGTGGCGCGGATTCCTGTCGGCGGGGCTCAAGCCAGTTCGTCCGGTTCGAGCATGCGCTCGACGACGGCGATCCGGTCCTTCAGCGCAAGCTTGCGTTTCTTGAGGCGACGCAGCAGCAGTTCGTCTTCCTGAGGCGAATCTTGCAGACGCGAAATGGCGTCGTCGAGATCGCGGTGCTCGTTCCGCAGTTCGGTGAGCCGGATCTGCAGGCTGGTGACGTGGTCGAATGCTTCCTCGCTCATCGGGTACCTGCTAAAACAGGGCGAATGCACGCCGTTAGGGGGTCGGTTCAGCCAAGTATGGTATGCGCCGCGCCGGTTGATGACAACTCGTTGTGATGCGCCGGATCGCGGCGTGTTACACGGTGGGCGTTGCAGCACCTGGCGTGGCCTGCGCGCGCGACTGGTGCACCAGCGTGACCGGGGCCATGGCGCTGAGCGCGTCGGCCTTGAGTTCGGCGCTGAGGTGGGCTTGCAGGCCGCTTGGCTGGCGCGGGTGGAGTGGGAAGTCGCGCCGTGCGGCTTCGAGTTGCTTGCGGTTGGCGCTGAAATAACGCGCCGCCTTGATCGCGCGGGGGAGATTCCGGATCAGATGCCAGAGGCTCCAGCGGTGTTCCCACAGGCGGCGGGCAAAACGTCGGCGATAGCCCTTGCTGTCATAGAAACGGCGCACATGCCAGTTATAGAGCGCATCCATTTCCTCGCGCGAGGCGAAGCCTTCGGGGCGATAGACGAAGTTGAGGCAGTTCATCAGGCGCCAGTCTTCGCGGAAATCGCTGGTGGTGCCACGGGTGCATTCGTCCCAGATCGGCGCGCCATACATCGGGCTGAACTTGGTCATGTTCATCTCGTCGAGGTCGAGCGACAGGATGAAGTCACTGGTGGCGCGCAGCGTTTGCGGGGTTTCGCCGGGCAGGCCGAAGATGAACAGGCCCTTGGCGCGCAGACCCGCGGCGTGGATCTTGTGCACGGTGTCGCGCACGGCGTCGAGGGTGACGCCGGCCTTGTGGCGTTCCATCATTGCCGGGTCGGCGGACTCGATGCCCATGGATACCATCAGCGCGCCGGCGCGCTTGAGCTCGCGGAGCATTTCATCGGACGTGTGGCCGGTGCGGATGGCGCAGTTGAACTGCATGCCGAGCGGCTTTTCGATGAGCAGGCGGCACAATTCGTCGACGCGCTTCTTGCTGGCGGTGAACAGGTCGTCATAGAAGTTGATGTGATACACGCCGAAGTTGTCGCGCAGGTGTTTCATGTGCGCATAGATGTAGGCGGCGGAGTTGACCTTGTAGAGCCGCTCGAACACGGTGCGGTCGCAGAAGGAGCAGGTGTAGGGACAGCCGCGCGACGTGACCATCGTTGCGCCGTGGCGTCTGGCGTAGGAGAAAAGCGGCAGATGGTAGCCGGTCGGGAATCCGGCGAGCTTTTCGTACGCGGGGAAGGGGAGTTCGTCGAGATCGATGATTCGCGGGCGGCGCGGATTGGCAACGATGCGCTCGCCATCCCGGTACACAAGGTTGGCGATTTCATGGAGTGGTTTGCCGTCTGCGAGGTCGAGCAACGCACCTTCGCCTTCGCCGATGCACAGGAAGTCGATTTCCGGAAAGTGTTCGAGCAGCGGTGCACCGATCGAGGAGGTGTGCACGTTGCCGAAGATGATTCGCACTTGCGGGCGTTTGCGCTTGATGCAGGCCGCGATGTCGACGGCGTCCATGTAGCCCGAGGTGGTGGCGGAAAAGCCGACGAGTTCGGGGTTGGTGGCGAGCACGATCTCGGCGTTGGCTTCCAGGCTCGCGGGGGCTTGCGGGCCGAGACAGTCGTGTACCGCGGTCGGGTAGCCGTGTTTTTCGAGCCACGCGGCAAGCGACAGGATGCCGATCGGAGCCATGCGGTTGGCGAGCACCGAGAAATCGGGCTGGCCGGGGACGAAATTGAAGCCGGCGGGATGTACGAGGGTGATGCGCATTGGAAGTCGGTGTTTCAGCCGCAGACGGCGGCAAGAACGATCTGGCGCTTGGTACGTGCAGCGTCGAGCAGTTCCTCGAGTTCGAGTTTGTCGATTCGGCTGGATGCCGTGTCCAGCAGCGACAGGCGGCGGTCATTGCCGAGCAGCTTGTCGAAGGGGTTGGGCGTTTCGGCCGCCAGCGAGGCGACGAAGATGAGGTCCGAAAGGTCGGTGGGGGGCCAGGAGCCGCCATAGGGGTTGCCACACTCGAAGGCATCGAGGATGGATTCGGGCAGTTCAAAGGTTTCCAGCACGGCACGGCCGATGGGTTCGTTCCATGTGGAGACGAACTCGGCAAAACGCTCGATATTGGTTTCGAGTGCGGGATAGTCGGCGGCGCGGGCCACCAGCAGGAACTGGCCGATGTCGATCATCATGCCGCCAAACATCGCGGTGTCGGGATTGGCGATCTTGAGTTCGTGGGCGAGGGCGTATGCCCATGCGGCGACGTCGACGGAATGCATCCACAGGCCCGATGCAAGCGTGCGCATGCGCGGCGATCGGTGATCCTGGGCGAGTTGTTCGGCGGCGACGGCGAATGCCAGGCAGCGCAGCGAGGCGAGACCAATGCGTTGCACGGCGTCGCTGACATTGGTGATGGGGGCACTGTAGGGATTGAGCGCAACGGCGTTGGCCATGCGCACCGCCTTGGCGCTGAGTACCGGCTCGGCCTTCACGACGGTCGCGATTTCGTCCAGCGACGAGTCCGGGCTGTCTGCCAGGCGCTTGATGCGTAGCGATATGTCCAGCGCAGTGGGGAAACTGAGGTGCCCCTCGGCGAGTTCGGCTTCGATCTGCTCGCCGAATGCGTGGGCTTGAGCTTCAAAGTCCTGCATGTCGATCCCCGGTGGATTCTATCGCGACGAGTTTAGCGCGCATCCGCCGTGCCGGGGGGCGCGTGGTGAGGATCGGCCCTCCGTCGCCCCGTGGACGGCAGGTGATCGACGGTATCCGAAGGGGCCGCCGGCTGTCTTACGCCTTGCCGGGGGCTTCGTTGCTGTCGAGCGCCTGGATCAGCGGGGCGATATGCTCCAGGCACGCCCCATCGGCGTGGACTTCGGTGCGCAGATGCAGGTTGCGTGCGAGGTTGCGCATGCGCCAGTCAACTTCGCGTACGACGAGGTTGATCTCGGCGACCAGTTCTGCGTCGAGTCCGTCGGTGCCGAGCGAGCCTGCTTCCATGACACCGGTCGAACGCAAGGATTTCTGCAGGTTCTGCAGCAGGCTCAGCGCCGAGCCGGCGGTCTGGCGAGTGAATGCGTCGCTGGCGGATGATTGCAGCGATTCGGCGCAACGGATTGTGAGCTTGATGCGTTCGCCGCTGGCGTGTGCGCGCGAGATGAAATCGCCAACTGGCGGAGCGCCGAAGCTGTCATCGCCGTTGCGCATCGCCTGTGTGACGACGGCGACCGCGTCATGGTCGAACTCTTCGGGCACGATGCGCAGCGCGAGAGCCGCCCGCAGTGGCGCACCGTAGTCGCCGCGCGACAGGATCGCTGCAACCGAGTCTGCGACCCCGAGCCAGCTGCCCAGCCGGCTGTGTTTGCTGCGTTCCACCTGATGGGGATAACCGCTGCCGTCCAGTCGCTCGTGGTGGTGCGCGACGCATTGGCCGACGGCTGCCGGAAGCGTGGTGAGCTCGGCAATCAACAGCTGGCCGACGCGCGGATGGCTGGCGACGTGTTTCCATTCGGCGGGCCGCAGTCGATGACTGTCGCGCAGGTAATCCGGATTGATATATATCTCGCCCAGGTCGTGCAGCAGGGCGGCCATCAGCAGGAGTTGTGCGTCGTGTTCGCTGGCCTTGAGGCGGGCGGCGATGCCGGCACTGACGAGAATCGTCGCCAGCGAGTGCTTGAAGCTGCTGTTGCCCTTGGCGTACGCAGTGGTAAGGAGCAGGCGCAGCGGCTGTGGCAGCGCGATGTTCTTCATGCCGTTGATCAGAGCCAGTGCGTCGCGATTGACGATTCGTCCGAACAGGGGGTTTTCGTCGAGGTGGGTGCGGCAGGCGCCGACGATGTCGCCAAACGCTACTGCACCTTCGACCGCCAGCGTGGATTCGAGCGGTTTGGCGAGCTTGCGGCGCAGCAATTTGTCCTGCAACTCGGCGGATACCGGTTTGCCCTTTGCCCACAGCTTCATCCCACGGTCGTCGTAGATGTCTTCCGCCGCCTCTACCGTGTGCGTTTCGGCGAGTTCGACAATGCTCTTGAGGCAGTGCTGGTTGACCGAGTTGAATAACATGATTTGCGGGATGTCCGGGGTGTCCGCGATCGGGCTGCCTGGGGCTGGTGTGCGGCGTGCCAGCGGGATCCCAGGCTCGCTATCGAGGGTAGGGAGCGCCAAGCGCAGATCCTACCATCCGAAGCCTTGTTAAATTGTGTTGTGTATCACAGGGCGCAGGCGGCACCGATGGCCTGGCGACCTTCCCAATCCGTCCGATCGGGATGCAATCAGGGTAATGAAAAGTGATTCTTGACGCAGATCACATACATTCTTGCATTCGTCCTATAACTTGAACCCTTCGTAACCACCGTGCCGGGCGAGACTGAACGGCTGATTTCATGGCGTCGGCGCCCGACACAGCGGCCCGATCGGTGGAAGTCAATTCAATTTCCGGAGCGAACCGTGCGAGCACTTTTTACGCCGGCTGAAGCCTTGATGAACCGCTTCGCCTACCCGGTGAAGTTCGGTCTGTTGGGGATCATCATTTTTGCCGCTTTCGCCAGTCTCATGGTCACGCTGGCGAGCGAACTCAACGCGACGATCGACCGCACACGTCGGGAACTGGTCGCGTCGGAACTGTCGCGGCCATTGTCCAGGACCGTCGAGTTCATGCAGCAGCATCGCGGCATGTCGGCCTCGCTACTCAGCGGGCTGTCGACAATCGCTGCGGCGCGGGCGGCGAAGGAGGCGGAGGTGGATCGCGCAGTGGAGGCGCTCGACAAGGCGCTGCCGGAGTCGGCACGGGCGGCGGGGGAGTGGAATGCAATCCAGACGGAATGGACCCGGCTGAAGCGCGAAGGCCTCGGTTGGGCCCAGGCGGTGAACATCAAGGCGCATACGCACATGATCGGGCGTCTGCTGGATTTCCAGATTGCGCTGGCGGACGAATACGGGCTGACCTTTGATCCGCAACAGGACAGCTATTACCTGATGTCCACCGCGGTGGTCCGGATGCCGTATCTGCTGGAGCGCATGGGGCAGCTGCGGGCGAAAGGCTCGGCGGTGCTCGCACGCGGCAGCATCGAGGATGCGGGGCGGCTTGATATCAGCGTTCTGTCGGGCGACGTGAACGAGGCGCTGCGCGATCTGGAAATCAATATCGGCAAAATCGCGGCGCGGCGCCCCGACTTGAAGCCGCGGCTCGAATCGACGCTGGCGGCGCTGAAGGACAAGCTGGGCGATGTGCAGAAAGTGGTGAGCGAGATCCTCGGCGGCAATTTCCACGGCACCCTGTCGACCGCGTACTTCGGCATGGCGACCGAGGCGATCACCGTGGGCTATGCGCAGATGTATGACATCCTGCTGCCGACGCTCGACGAACTGCTGCATCAGCGGATTGCCAAGGCCGAGCGCACCCTGCACTTCAACGTTGCAGTGCTGCTGGTGGTGCTGGTGCTGATCGCGTATCTGTCGGTTGGCGCCTACCTGTCGATCATGGGCAGCGTGCGTCGCCTCGCCGATGGCAGTCATCGCTTTGCCGCGGGCGATCTGACGACCCACATCGAGCTCAAGGCGCGCGACGAGTTGCGTCTGGTGGCAGGCAGCTTCAATGACATGGCGGTCGCGATGTGCCGTCTGATTTCGAGTATCCAGAACAATTCGGGACAGGTCGCCAATACGGCGCGCGGCATGGTTGCATCGGCGCAGCAGATCGACACGGCGTCGCAGCGGCAAAGCGAGGCGGCGTCGAGCATGGCCGCGGCGGTCGAGCAGATGACTGTCGGCATCGATCACATTGCGGGTAACGCAACCAACGCGAACGATCTGGCGCGCGTCTCGGGCAAGCTGTCGAGCGAGGGCGGGGAGATCGTCGAATCGGTGGTTCGGGATATCGGCGAGATAGCCGAGTCGGTTTCGGGGTCCGCCCGCACCATCGAAGAGCTGGGCCGCAGTTCAGAACAGATTTCGGCAATTGTCGGCGTGATCAAAGAGATCGCCGATCAAACCAACCTGCTGGCGCTGAATGCCGCGATCGAGGCGGCACGAGCGGGCGAACAGGGGCGTGGTTTCGCGGTGGTGGCCGACGAGGTGCGCAAGCTGGCGGAGCGCACGACGCACTCGACACAGGAAATTGCGCAGATGGTGCAATCGATCCAGCACGGCGCGCGCGTTGCGGTGGAGAGCATGCATCGTGGCGTGACGCAGGTGAATGCCGGCGTCGCGCGGGCGCAGCAGGCGGGCGAGGCGATGGCAAGCATTCGCGAAGAGGCGGGTCGGGTGGTGCATACCGTCGCGGAGATTTCCGATGCCTTGCGCGAACAGAGCGCCGCTTCGACGGAGATCGCACGCAACGTGGAAACGATCGCGCGGATGGCGGAAGAAAACAGCTCCATCGCGGGCGACAGTCACCACACCGCGGATCACCTTGAAGGGCTGGCCAACAGCCTGCTGGAGGACGTGAGCCGTTTCAAGGTGATGTGAAGCCGGTGCCCGCAGGGCTGCGCGACGGCGCCGTGGCGCGGTGACGTGTTCAGACTATGAGCGGGACAGGATGCGAGCGTGTTTCCTGGCGCAGGGTGTCCGACGGGAGTTCGCCGAACATCGCCTTGTAATCGGCGGCGAAGTGCGACAGGTGCCAGAAACCCCAGCGTGCGGCGATATCGGCGATCTGATGGCTGGCGGGCTCGGCCTTCTTCAGCTCGCGGCGTACGCCGTTGAGCCGCAATGCACGCAGGAAGCTGACAGGGTTCAGGTTGAGAATGTCCTGGAAGCTGTATTGCAGCGTGCGCCGTGATACTTCGAGTTCCGTGCATAGATCGGCGACGGTGATCGGTTCATCGATGTGGCTGCGCATGTATTCGCGTGCGCGATCGACAATGAGCTGGCGTGTGCGGCAAGGTGTGGCGGCGCGCGGCGTGTCCTCGCGCGGGGCGATCGCGGCGATCAGGCTGCCGTAGATCGCCTGTTCCAGGCCTTTGCGCATCTGCGGGTGGCGTAGCAGTTCCGGTGTGGCTTCGAGGCTGGCGAGCACGGTCAGCAGGAAGCCGCGCAGGGTTGCTGCCTGTTCCGACGTGGTGGCGATGATCCGCTGCTTGCCGATTTCGGCTTCGATATCGCGGTGTTCGACATGTAGCGCGTAGTCGATGAAGGCCTGGCTGTCGGTGGTGACGGCGACGATGTCGTGGCTGCGCGCGGTGCGGTAGTCGAGTTCGTCGCCGCCCTTGAGCGTGATGACCGAATCAAGAGTGCAGGGTTCGCCGCAGTACCAGCCGGCGCCGTCGACGGCTACCGGTACGCCGATGGTGCGCGAGCCTTCCCACGACATGCCGATCTCATGGATGACCTGATTGGTACGTTCGCGAAATACCTGGACGTTGCCGAACCAGAATTCGTCGAAGCGTCCGGAAAAACTTCCGGCCGAAAGCTGATCGTAGCGCTGATTCCAGTGCTGCAGGCAGGACGCGTGGTCGTCCGCATCCCGTGTGTCCAGATGTACGACCGAATACGCGTCATCGCCCACGGTGCGCGCGGTGGCGCCGCTCGCTGCGAGGGAAGAAGCATTCATTTCCGACTGTCTCCTGACCGGAAAGTGCTGATGATTGTTGTGGTTAGAGTCTTTCTTATTTTTAACACACTAATACAAAAGTGAGATCCGGAACAGAGGTCTTTGTTGTTGCGGTGCAGCGTAAAAGGTGCACCTTCGCTGCGATCCGGCGCCGTGCAGCCGCTTGCCGATTTCGGATAACGGCTTTCCGAAGAGCGTTCCTACAATCGCCGGCAATCGATGGTTCGATGCGTGGAGGCGCGACGGAACGGGAACCCGATATTCAGCTGACGCGACGGCAACACCACATAAAAGAGGAGACGACAAACCATGACGATAACGAAAAGGACATCGCCTCGCCTCGGCCTCATCTGCATTACCGTAGCCGCCATGCTTGGCTGTACGGTGGTGCAGGCGGCGGCAAGCGAGGCAGAGGCAGCAAATCTTGGCAAGACCCTGACGCCGATCGGGGCCGAGACGGGGGCGAGCAAGGATGGCGCGATTCCGGCCTGGAGCGGTGGCATGACGCAAGTGCCGTCAGGCTGGAAACCCGGGCGTCTCGACCCCTTCAAGGATGACAAGCCGCTGTATTCGATCGACGCGGCAAACGTCGACAAGTACGCGGACAAGCTGTCGGCCGGCCAGCTTGCGCTGATCAAGGCGTACAAGGGCTATCGCATGGATGTGTATCCGAGCCGGCGCAGTTGTCCGGTGCCGGATTTCGTGGCGACGCAGACGAAGAAAAACGCGACGGCCGCGAAGCTCGGGGCGGATGGCTGGCAGCTCGAGCAGGTGTTCGGGGCGGGCGTGCCGTTCCCGATTCCGAAGAGCGGCGCCGAGGCGATGTGGAACTACAAGCTGCGCTACACGGGCCTGGGCCGGCGTGCACAGATTTCGGCGCTGATGCCGGAAAAGGACGGCAGCTACGTCGAGAACAAGCAGTGGGCGTACGAGATGTACCCGTTCAACGATCCGAAGGTCACCGGGCCGGCGGACGTGGGCGGGGTCGAGTCGAAGCTGCTGTATGACGTGCTGACGCCGCCGTCGCGTGCCGGCGAGGGCTACCTGATCCACGCCTACATCGACAAGCCGCAGGACGCGTGGATCTATTTCCCGGGCCAGCGCCGCGTGCGCCGCTCGCCGACCTTCGCCTACGACAACCCGATCGCGGGCTTCGACAACCTGTACTTCGTCGACCAGATCAACATGTTCACCGGGGCGCTGGACCGCTACGACTACAAGCTGGTGGGCAAAAAGGAGATGTACGTGCCGTACAACTCCTACCGCCTGATCGACAAGAAGCAGAAGTTCAAGGACATGCTCGGGCCCGAGTATGTCAATCGCGACCTGATGCGCTACGAGCCGCATCGTGTGTGGGTGGTCGAGGCGACGGTGAAGGCGGACAAGCGGCATTCCTTTGCGAAGCGCGTGTTCCACTTCGACGAAGACTCCTGGGCATTGCTGCAGGTGGATATGTACGACGCCAAGGGCAACCTGTGGCGCGTGCAGGAAGGCAGCTTGTGGGCTGCGCCTGATGTCGGGGCGTGCATGGCGTATGAGACCCAGATGTACGACCTGGTCGCGCGCCGCTACGTCGTCGACAACTGGACCGCCGAGGGCGAAGTGCTGGACCTGACTGCGGCCAAGGACGGCCGCGTGACGGCAGCGAACTTCACCCAGGACGAAATGCGCCGCCGCGGCGAGCGCTGACCACAGCCCACTCAAGGGAGAATCTCGATGAAAACAAGGACGATTTCGCATCGTCGGGGCGCGCTCGCGCCGTCGATTCTGGCTGTCGCGGTTGCGGCGGCGTGCTGGTCGCCGGCGAGCCATGCGTTCCGCTTCGGGTCCGAGGAGGGGATCTCGGGCAGTTTCGACAGTACCGTGTCCTACGGCGTGATGAGCCGCCTGCAGTCGGCGGGTTGCAAGACGGTCGGCAATGACAGCGGCGGTTGCAACAACGGCACGAACAACGAGTTGTCGCAGGTGTACAACCTGACCAACGGCGCCGGTTATGCAAATGCCGACTTCAACTACACGAACTTCGACGATGGCAACCTGAACTACAAGAAGGGGGACATCGTCTCGGCGGTGCTGAAGGGCACGCACGACCTGTCGCTGAAGTACCCCGGCGGCTGGAGTGCGCTTGCGCGCTTCAACTGGTTCGTCGATTCGAAGTCGGACGACACGCGCCGCACGTCGGTCGCGGACGAGGCTTCGGGCGAGATGACCCTGCTCGACGCGTGGATCGCCAAGGAGTTCACCGTCGGCGAGCGGCGCGGCAAGGTGAAGTTCGGCAACCAGGTGATTTCCTGGGGCGAGGACATCTTCATCATCGGCGGCGTGAACCAGATCAACGCGATCGACCTGCAGAAGTTCCACGTGCCGGGCACGCAGTTGAAGGAGATCTTCATTCCTGCGCCGATGCTGTCGGCGTCGCTGGGGGTGACGGAGAAGCTCGGTGTCGAGGGCTACTACCAGTTCGGCTGGAACGGCTTCAAGTTCGATCCGGCGGGTACGTTCTTCTCGGCCGCCGATGTGCTCGGCAAGGGGCGGCGCGTGGCCTACGTGCCAACGAGCATTGCCGAGGACTTCTTCGGGCCGGGCGCCTGCGCCGGCTTGCCGAATGGGCGCTGCGGCGACGATTCGGGGCTGTCGGACGCCGATGCCGTCGCGGCCGGACTGGCGCTGCCTTATCTGGGTACCAACAAGCCGAAGAACAACGGCCAGTACGGCGTGAACTTCCGCTACAACGCGGAGGAGATCGACACCGAGTTCGCCTTCACGTACCAGCGCTACCACGACAAGCTGCCCTTCCTCGGTTTCACCGGCAACAACCTCGGTGCGGTCACCGGCTACTTCATCGCCTACGGCGAGGACAAGGACCTGTACGCGATTTCGGCGAACACCAAGCTCGCCAACATCGCGGTCGGGGCGGAGTTGTCGTACCGGCCGAACGACAGCGTGGGCGTCGACCCGACCGTACCCTTCGGCAACATCTTCGGCGGACCGTCGAGCAAGTTCAGCATCTACGAGCACGGCAGTCATCCGGGTTTCGTCGAGGAGGAGAAGTACCAGTTCCACCTGACCGGCTTCTACACTTTCTCGCACAACGACCCGCTCGGCGGTGTCGCGAAGGCGCTGGGCGCGACGGACGGCTTCATTCTCGCCGAGGCGGCGGTGGCGCATTACCCGGGCTTGGATACCAGCGGGGTGACGCCGTACTTCCTGCCGAACTACGCGCTGCCGGACAAGACGTCGTGGGGTTATGTGGTGGAGGCGGCGCTGAACTACCCGAACGTCGGCGGTAGCGGTGTAACGCTGACGCCGCAGGTCGACTGGTACCACGACGTCGATGGCACGACGCCGAACGGGCTGCCTTTCGTCGAAGGCCGCAAGGCGCTGACGCTGTCGCTGTTCGCGAATTATCGCGATGCGTGGAAGGGGGCGATCCAGTGGGTGACCTTCTACGGCGGCGGCGCCAACAACCTGATGCGTGACCGGGACTTCGTTTCGGCCAGCGTTTCCTACTCGTTCTGACGAGAAGCGCCGGCAGCGCGGGGTTTGCGTCCCGCGCTGCCGGCTCACCGGATACCCAAAATGATAGAGAGACTGGTGCTTGGCCTGCAGCGATTCTGCTTCAGGCACCGCCTGCTGATTCTGCTTGCGCTGCTCGGGTTCACGGCGGTGATGGCGCTGTTCGCGTCGCGCCTGAACATGAGCGCGGGCTTCGACAAGCAGTTGCCGCAGAACCACGAATACATCCAGACCTTCAACCAGTATCGCGAAGTGCTGTTCGGCGCGAACCGCATCATCGTCACGGTCGAAACGAAGAAGGGCGACATCTGGAACGAGAAGGCGCTGACCAGGCTGTATGACGTCACGCAGGCGCTGTTCTTCATGAAGGGCGTCGATCGTCGCACGGTGACCTCCCTATGGACGCCGAACACCCGCGCGGTGCAGATCACCGAGGAGGGCATGAAGGCCGAGGACGTGATCGGTGGCGACGTGACGGTGAAGGCGCTGACGCCCGAGAACATCACGGCGATCCGTGAGCGCACGATCGTCGGCGGCTTCATCGGCAGCCTGGTCGCGAACGATTCGACGTCGGCGATGGTGGTCGCGGAACTTGCGGATCCCGATCCGCAGACCGGCGAGCGGCTCGACTATTCGGAGTTCAGCCAGCGGCTCGAACGCGAGATCCGCGACGCGTTCAGCGATGACGACATCCGTATCCGCATCATCGGCTTCGCCAAGCAGATGGGCGACATCTCGGAGGGCGCGACGAGCGTCATCGAGTTCTTCGCGCTGGCTTTCCTGCTGACCGCCGGCGCCGTGTATTGGTACACGCGTTCGCTGCTGCTGACCTTCCTGCCGCTGGCGTGCTCGCTGGTGTCGGTGGTGTGGCAGTTCGGCACGATCACGCTGCTGGGTTTCGGGCTCGATCCGCTGGCGATCCTGGTGCCCTTCCTGGTGTTCGCGATCGGCGTGTCGCACGGCATCCAGCAGGTGAACTACATCGCCAAGGAAGTCATCAACGGCGCGGACGGCTACACCGCCGCGAGCCGCAGCTTCACCGGGCTGCTGGTGCCGGGGACGCTCGCGCTGATCACCGCCTTCGTCGGTTTCGCGACGCTGGTGCTGGTGCCGATCCCGATGATCCGCGAGCTGGCGATCACGGCCTCGGTCGGCGTGGCGTACAAGATCGTTACCAACCTGATCATGCTGCCGGTGGTCGCGAGCTACTTCCGCTTCGACGAGGCCTTCGTGGTGCGCGCGAGCAAGGTCGAGGCGCTGCGCAACCGCATGATGGCTTCGCTGGGGGTGCATATCGCGAACCCGCGCAACGCGGCGATCGGCACGCTGGTGTGCCTGGCGCTGATGGCGATCGCGGTGTGGCAGAGCCAGGGGCGTCACGTCGGCCATGTGCTGCCGGGCGCGCCGGAGTTGCATGACGATTCGCGCTACAACCAGGACGTCGAGGCGGTGGTTGATCGCTATGCGCTGGGGCTGGACATGCTGACGGTGGTCGTCGAGACCCCCGCGGACGGGTGCTACCGGCACGACGTGATGAGCCATCTCGATCGCCTGAGCTGGTATCTCGCGAACGTGCCGGGCGTGCTGTCGGCGCAGTCGCTGCCTGGCATGACGAAGCTCGCGGCGTCCGGGGTGAACGAGGGCAATCCGAAGTGGGCGGCGCTGCCGCAGGAGGAGCTGACGCTCGGCGAGGCGGTGCGCCAGGTGCCGGAAGGGATGCGGCTCTTCAACGCGGATTGCACGCTGCTGCCGGTGAATCTGTATCTCGCCGACCACAAGGCCTCGACGATCAAGGAAGTGGTCGCCGCGGTGAAGCATTTCCGCGAGACCCAGCCTTTCCCGGGTGTGACCGTGCGCCTTGCGAGCGGCAACGCCGGCGTGCAGGCGGCGACCAACGAGGTCGTCGAGCATTCCGAGCTGCCGATGATGCTCTACGTATACGCGACGATCCTCGTGCTGGTGTTCGCGGTGTATCGCGACTGGCGCGCGATGGTGGCGTGCTGCGTACCGCTGACGCTCGCGACCTTCCTCGGCTACTGGTTCATGAAGGAGCTCGACATCGGCCTGACGGTCGCGACGCTGCCGGTGATGGTGCTGGCGGTGGGGATCGGCGTCGATTACGCGTTCTACATCTACAACCGGCTGCAGATGCATCTGGCGCACGGCGAGGACATCGTCACCGCATTCAAGCAGGCGCTGCGCGAGATCGGCGTGGCCACCGTGTTCACCGCGGTGACGCTGTCGATCGGTGTCGCGACCTGGTCGTTCTCGGCGCTGAAGTTCCAGGCCGACATGGGGATGCTGCTGACCTTCATGTTCATGATGAACATGATCATGGCGATCACGCTGCTGCCGGCGCTGGCGGTGACGCTCGACGTGCTGATTCCGCGGCGTGGCCCGGTGCGCGCGCCACTGATGGCGCATTGAGGAGATGGTCATGAAAAAAACCATGCAAATCGGACGGACGGTCGTCGGCCTGTGTCTGGCGGCGAGCGCGGTCGCGTTTGCTGCTGCGCCCGCCGATGCGGCAAGGAATACGACGGCCGTGGCGGCGATGAAGGCTCGGCTCGCCGCGAAGGTGCCGGTGACGGGCATCGCGCGCGCCGGCAATGCGCTGATCGCGGTTGGCGATTACGGCACGATCGTGCGTTCCACCGACGAGGGCAAGACCTGGCAGCAAGCGGAGGTGCCCGTGAGCGCGCTGCTGACGGCGGTGCATTTCGTCGATGACGAGCGCGGGTGGGCGGTGGGCCATGGCGGCGTGATTCTTGTGACGAGCGACGGCGGCGCGAATTGGCAGCTGCAGACGACACTCGACGAGAAGCCGGTGCTGCTGTCGGTGCATTTCACGGACGCGCAGCGCGGCTACGCCGTCGGGGCCTACGGCGTGGCCTTCGTCACCGCGGACGGCGGGCGCAACTGGGCGCCGATGGCGGTTGGCAGCGGACACGATGCGGACCTGCATCTGAACCACGTGTTCGCGACGCGCGAGGGTGCGCTGTTCCTCGCTGCCGAGACCGGGGTGGCGTTCCGCTCGACCGATCGCGGGGGGCATTGGACGAAGCTCGCGACCGGCGTCTCGGGATCGTTGTGGAGCGGGCTCGAACGCAGTAACGGGGAGGTCGTGTTGCTGGGCATGAGCGGCAGGGTGATCGCGAGTCGCGATGGCGGCAATACGTGGCAGGTGCGCGAGACCGGCACCGAGCAGTCGCTGACCTCCGCGATCGCACTCCCCAATGGCGGGATGATCATCGTCGGGGCCGGCGGCGTGGTATTGCGCGGCAACGGCGACGGTCCGATGCAGCTGGAGATCCGTCCCGACCGGCAGAACCTCGCCGCAGTGATGGCGGCGCCGACCGGAGCGGTCGTCGTCGCCGGTCAACTCGGCGTCGAGCGCCTGGCGCCTGCCCGATAAGAAACGACAACAAGGGAGACCCCTGCATGCTGACGAAACTGATGGCCCTGCTGTCCGGCGAGATCCAGGCCGAAGGGCTCGAGACCGGACCCTTCGAGCGTCGCCACATCGCTGTCGCGGCCCTGCTGCTGGAAGCGATGTATATCGATCACCGCACCAGCGAGCGTGAGCACGCGGCGATCAGCCGGCTGTTGCGCGAGCACTTCGCGCTGCCCGAGGAGGCCGCGCAGCAGCTCGTCGCCGTGGCCGATGAGCGCTTCGCCGAAGTGCTCGACGACTGGGAGTTCGCCGAGGCGGTGCGGGCGGGCTTCAACCTGGCAGAGCGCCATGAGGTGCTGACGATGCTGTGGGAGGTTGCCTACGCGGACGGGGATCTCGTGCGGCTCGAGGACCGGCTCGTGTCGCGGCTCGCGCAGCAACTGGAGATCGATCCGGAGGCGGCCGACGCCGCGCGCGCGACCGCGGTGGCGCGTGCGGGATTGCTGGGCGACGGCGGATAGCACGGACGCCCGGCCGAAAACCATTTACCGACAAAGACCATAAGACAGAGGAGACAGATACATGGAGCGTTACCACGGACAACTGCTGAGCGAGGCCACGCGCCGCTTTCTCGAGCGCCCCCGGCGCATGCTGATCGGCGCCGACTGGGTCGAGGCGGCGAGCGGCGAGACGCTGGCGGTGATCGATCCGGCCAATGGCGAGAAATTCGCCACGGTGCCGGCGGGCGGTGCGGCGGACATCGACCGCGCGGTCGCCGCCGCGCGCCGCGCCTTCGAATCCGGCGACTGGCCGAAGATGCGCCCGGTCGACCGCGAGCGCCTGCTGCTGAAGTTCGCCGACCTGGTCGAAGCGAACGCGCAGGAACTGGCGGAGATCGAGTCGCTCGACAACGGCAAGCCGGTGACGATGGCGCGCCACGTCGACGTCGCGCTGGTGGTCGATTTCCTGCGCTACATGGCGGGCTGGGCGACCAAGATCGAAGGCTCGACGATGGACGTCTCGGTGCCGATCATCCGCGACCGCGAGTTCTTCGGCTTTACACGGCGCGAGCCGGTCGGGGTCGTCGGCGCGATCATCCCGTGGAACTTCCCGCTGCTGATGGCGGCGTGGAAGGTGGCGCCGGCGCTCGCGACCGGCTGCACGATGGTATTGAAGCCCGCCGAGGAGACGCCGCTATCGGCGCTGCGCTTCGCCGAACTGGCATTGGAGGCGGGCTATCCGGCGGGCGTGCTGAACGTCGTCACCGGCCTCGGCCACACGGCCGGCGCGGCGCTGGCGTCGCACAAGGGCATCGAGAAGGTCGCCTTCACCGGCTCGACCGAGATCGGCAAGCTCGTCGGCAAGGCCGCACTCGACAACATGACGCGCGTGTCGCTGGAGCTCGGCGGCAAGAGCCCGGTGATCGTGCTCGACGACGCTGACGTCGCGCAGGCTGCCGCCGGTGCGGCGCAGGCGATCTTCTTCAACCAGGGGCAGGTGTGCACCGCCGGCTCGCGCCTCTTCGTGCACAAGAGCCGCTTCGACAAAGTCGTCGAGGGGTTGTCGGGCATCGCCGCCGGCATGAAGCTCGGTGCCGGCATCGACCCGACGACCCAGATCGGGCCGCTGGTGTCGGCGGCACAGCAGAAGCGCGTGCTCGGCTATATCCAGAGCGGCTTCAACGAGGGCGCGCGTGCCGCGACCGGCGGAGCGGCGAGCGAGGGTGTCGGCTTCTTCGTCAAGCCGACGGTGCTGGTCGATACGAGCGACGACATGAAGGTCGTGCGCGAGGAGATCTTCGGGCCGGTCGTCGTCGCAATGCCGTATGACGATCTGGATGAAGTCGCGCGCCGTGCGAACGATACGCCATACGGGCTCGCGGCGAGCATCTGGTCGAACGACCTGTCGCGCGTGCATCGGTTGATCCCGAAGATTCAGGCCGGCACGGTGTGGGTCAACTGCCACAACATCCTCGACAACGCGATGCCGTTCGGCGGCTTCAAGCAATCGGGCATCGGTCGCGAGATGGGGCGCGCGGTGCTCGACCTGTACACCGAATCCAAGTCCGTGATCATGGCGCTGTGAGTGCGGGGCGCCGCCTCGTGGCAATTGAGGGGGCGGCGCATTTCCTCACCGGAGAGTGGAGACTGATGTGAAGGCTAAGACAATGAATCGCATGCGCAGACCTTTGCGCATCGCCGGCGCGATGGCGCTGGCCCTGGGCGTTGCAGGTGTACTGCCAGCGCACGCGGAGGAGGATGGCCGTCGCGTGATCGACAAGAAGTGCGCCAGCTGTCACCTCGAAAACGGCAAGCTCACGCGCATCCCCGAGATCCGCAAGACGCCTGAAGGCTGGGATATGACCGTGGTGCGCATGGGCGTCTGGCACAAGGTCGAGCTGACGCCGGATGAGCGCCGCGCGGTGGTGAAGTACCTCGCGGACCGGCAGGGGCTGGCGCCGTCGGAAAGTGCACCGTTCCGCTTCCTGACCGAGCGGCGGCCGAACATGCAGGATGCGCCGCCCGACGAGGAGCTCGCGCAGATGTGCGGGCGCTGCCACAGCTACGGCCGCGTCGCGCTGCAGCGGCGTGACGAGAACGAGTGGCGCAAGCTGATGCACACCCACCTCGGCCAGTTCCCGAGCGCGGAGTATTCGGCGCTGGGGCGCGACCGCAACTGGTGGGAAATCGCCCGCGACAAGCTGCCGGCGAAGCTCGCCGGGCTGTACCCGAAGAACACCGACGCGTGGCGCGACTGGAGCCGTGCGAAGCACCGTCCGGCCGCCGGGCGTTGGGTCGTCGCAGGGGAACGGCCGGGCTGGGGCCGCTATACCGGGACGATGACGGCGAAAGCAAAGGGCAAGGACCGCTACGAGGTCAGCTACGAGCTGCGTTTCGGCGCGGGCAACACGGTGCGCGGCCAGGGCGATGCGGTGATCTACACCGGCTACGAATGGCGCGGCTCGGCGCAGATCGGCAACGAGGATACGCGCTCGATCTTCGCATTGAGCGAGGATGGCTCGCGCATCGGCGGGCGCTGGTTCCTGAAGGGGGCCGACGAAATCGGCGCGAGCTTCGAGGCGGTGCGCGCGGACAAGGCGACGAAGAACGCGCTGGTGTCGGTGAACCCGCAGATGTTGCGTGCTGGCGAGACCGTCGAGCTGACGCTGGCAGGCGCGGGGCTCGATGCGAAGATCGATCTCGGGCCGGGCGTCGAGGTCGTCGAATGGCTCGATAAGTCCGCCGAAGAGCTGAAAGTCCGCGTGAAGGTTGCCAGCGATGCGCCGCAGGGCGTGCGCAAGCTGTCGGTCGGCGGGCGCGAGTCGGAGCGGACGCTGGCGGTGTACCGGCAGATCGACTCGGTGCGCGTCGAGCCCGCGTTCGGCGTCGCGCGTGTCGGCGGCGGCACGAATCCGCCGATGACCGCGCAGTTCGACGCGGTCGCCTTCCTCGACGGTGCTGACGGCAAACCCGGCACCGACGACGACATCCGGCTCGGCAGCGTGCCGGCGACGTGGTCGACCGAGCCTTTCAACGAGCGCGCGAAGCACGACGAGGACCTCAAATTCGCCGGCCACATGGAGCCGCATGGCCAGTTTCTGCCGTCCTTCGCCGGCCCCAACCCGGCGCGGCGCGGCCTCAATAACGTCGGCAACCTGGCGGTCGTTGCGACGGTCGCGGACGGCGGGCGCTCGCTGAACGCCAAGGGCCAGCTGGTCGTGACCGTGCAGCGCTGGAACCCGACCCCGCTGCGCTGAGGAGATTACATAATGACTACAACACTGCAGGTCCAACCCCACAACTACCGCGCGATCCGCAGCGGCGGCCGGCAGGTGCTGCTGCACGTGCCGACGACCTCGATCTTCGAGCTCGACCCGGCTGCTGCCGACCTGCTCGGGCTGTTCGAATCCGTTCCCGCGGTCAGCCCCGACGACATCCAGTCGCGATTCGACGGCCGTTATTCGCCGGGCGAGCTGTGCGACAGCCTAAGCGATTTCATCGACCTGGGCATCGTCGCACCGCAGCCCAAGCACTACGAGATCCCCGCGCGGCTGGTCGAGCGTTCGCCGCTGAAGACGCTGGTGCTGACGCTGACCACGGGTTGCAACCTCGGTTGCAGCTACTGCTACCGCGAGGATCTGACCTCGCCGAAGAACTCGTCGGTGATGGACTACCAGACCGGCACGCGCTCGATCGACCTGCTGTTCAGCGAAGCGAGCGAAAACGAGCGCGTCGGCGTGGTGTTCTTCGGTGGCGAGCCGTTGACGCGCATCGCGGTGATCCGCGATCTCGTCGAGTACGCCGAGGAGCAAGCCGCTGCGGCGAACAAGCAGGTGGATTTCACGCTGACGACGAATGCGACGCTGCTCACCGACGAGATCATCGATTTCCTCGATGCGCACCGCTTCGGCATCACCATCAGCATCGACGGCGACCAGGCGCAGCACGACCGGCATCGCCGCACGATTGCCGGTGGGGGAACCTACAAGACGGTGGCGATGCGCGTGAAGCGTCTGCTCGAACGCTACAAGTCGCGCCCGGTCGGCGCACGCGTCACGCTCGCCACCGGCAACCTCGACGTTGCGGGCATCTACAAGCACCTGCACGATGAACTGGGCTTCTTCGAGGTCGGCTTCGCGCCCGCGACGGCGGGGCCGGATTCGCCCGTCGGGCTGTGCAAGGACGAACTCGACACGGTCTTCGCCGCTTTCAAGGCGCTCGGCCGCGAGTACGTCAGCGAGGCCAAACGTGGCAAGCGCCACGGTTTTGGCAACATGCAGCAGCTGATGACCGACTTGTGGATGGGCACCCGCAAGGTGCTGCCCTGCGGTGCCGGCGTCGGCCTGCTGGCGGTCGGGACCGGCGGCAAGATCTCGCTGTGCCACCGCTTTACCGGCTCGGACTTGCCGGGCTTCGGCGACGTGACGACCGGCATCGAACGCGCGTCGCTGTCCGAGTTCATGACCGCCGCGCAGAACCCGCACGCCGCCTGCCAGACCTGCCCGGCGCGCAGCCTGTGCGCCGGCGGCTGTTACCACGAGTCCTATTCCCGCTACGGCGACCCCTTCCTGCCGACTTTCGAGTACTGCGAGCAGATCCGCGAGTGGACCGGATTCGGCCTCGAAGCCTTCGGCGAAATCGCGCTCGCCAACCCGGCGTTCTTCAACGCCGCCATCGAACAGAGGAGTGCCCTGCAATGAAACGACTGCGAGCCCTGAACCACAAGGCGCACCTGCTCGAACAGGCGGCGCACGACGGCAACCGCGAGGAAGTGCAACTGATGAGCAGTGTCGTTGGCTGCACGACGACGTTCGACCCCGGCTGGGAGGTGGACGCTTTCGGCGGCCTGGCGAGCCTGTGCCAGCCGATGGAGGCAGACCTGTACGGCTGCACCGACCCCTGCTGGTGGCCGGCGCAGCTTGCCGACAGCATGAACACCGCGCGCGACTGGACCGATGGCAAGAACTCGGCGTTGCGCGACTGGCGCGAACTGCAGACGCTGTTTCCGGGAGACTGAGCCATGAGGACGCTGCATCTGAAGAAGGCGCGAATGGCGCTGGTGGCGCTGTGTTGCGCCGCGGCTTCGGCCTCGGCCTTCGCGGCCGAATACCTGCTGACGGTCACGCGGCCGAACAGTCTGCACATCATCGATCCGGCCAAACGCGAGGTCGTGCGTTCGATCGCGATCCCCGGCGACGGCGTGCCCGGTTCGATCGTCGTGCCGAAGGACGGCAAGATCGCCTACGTGCTGACGAACCGCATGGAGAGCGTCGTCGGCATCGAGCTCGACAGCGGCAAACAGGTGTTCCGCGCGGATTTCTCGAGTCCCGAGCGGCGCATCAAGGGCTTTTTCGCCGTCGCGGTCAGCGAGGACGGCCGCGAGCTGTACGTGCATCAGGCGCCGGTCGTGCTGGGGCGCTCGGAGTACAAGGTCGAGGACACCTATATTGCGGTGTTCGACACCGCCGACGGGCTCAAAGCGAAGCCGCGCCGGACCTTCCCGGCGCCACGCCGCATCAGCCTGATGGCGGCCACCGGCAATCCGGACCACCTGATCGCGCTGGGGTGGGACATGTATCTCTTCAACACGAAGAGCGGCAAGCTCGAGAAGACCTTCCCGGTCCGCCACTGGGATCGCCCCGGTCTCGGCGAGCCGGATGTGTTGGCGATGTGGGGCACCTTCGAGCAGGCCCGCGCGCTCTCCACGCCATACTACGTCGCGAAGACCGACGTGCCGCCTGATTCGCCGGAGGCCTTCAAGGCGGGCATCGCGGTGTTCGACCTGGACGCCGAGACGCTCAAGACGGTCGAGTTCGAAAATGCCCAGACGGCGATCTTCTCGTCGGTCGTGAATCCGGCCGCGCGCAACGAGGCCTTCCTGGTGATGAACCAGTTGTCGAAGGTCGATACAGACACCGGCAAGCTGCTCAAGCGTGTCGAGCTGGAGCAGACCTTTTACGCGATCAACATCTCTGGCGACGGCAAGGAGATCTATCTCGGCGGCGCGCTCGACAAGATCGCGATTCACGATGCGGAAACCTTCGCGAAGAAGGGCGAGATCATGATGCCCGGCGGCGCGGACCAGGCGATCGGCTGGTTGCGGGTTGTGAAGCGCTGAGCTTTGACGGTGATGGCGATGAGCGTCGGTGGCCGAGTCGGAATCGTGATGTGCTGGGACGTCTCAGTCTCGCTGCGGGGTGAAAACCCGCCCCCGTCGGGAGGTATTCCGCGCCTCGTTGAACGCATGGTGGACGCCTCGGCACGAAATACCTCCCGCCGGGGGCTGCCGCGTGCGGGGCTGAGGCCGTATGCCGCTATTGGTCGGTCGGCACGGCAGACTCGGAGGGCAGGGCGGTGATCGCGCTGCGGGAAGACCGTCGGTTGCCGCTGCAGGCGCTCGCTTGGGCGTGGCCGATGGTGCGCGAGCGCGGCGGGGCGGTGGGGGGCATCGTCGCGCTTTCCTTCCTTGCGTCGGCCGCCGCGCTGCTGCCGCCTTACCTGACCCAGCGCCTCGTCGACGACGGCATCGTCGGCGGGCGAGGGGACGTAGTGCTGCAGCTTTGCGGCGCCTTCCTCGTGCTGCTCGTCGCCGGCGTCGTGGTCGAGGCCGTTTCGCGGCTTGCCTACCTGAAGCTTTCCGCGCATGTGCTGTTCGGCTTGCGCGAGCAGGTTTATCGCCACCTGCAGACGCTCGCGCCGACCTATTACGCACGCACCCGCGGCGGCGAGATCCTGTCGCGGCTCGATGGCGACGTTGCCGAGGTGCAGCGCTTCGCGATCGATGCGCCGATGGGGCTGCTCAACGCGGTGTTTTCGCTCGTCGTTGCGCTTGTGCTGATGCTGTCCTTGAGTCCGCTGCTGACCGCGCTGGTGTTCGCACTGGTGCCGCTGCACGTCGCCGCGTTGCTGCTGTCGCGGCCGTGGCTGGAACGCAGCACGCACGCGGTGCGCCAGCAGAGTGCGGCGATGTCGAGCTTTTTCGTCGAGTCGCTGCGGGCGATGAAGTTCATCCAGGCGACGAACGCCGCACCGCGGCAGGAAGCCGGGCTGCGCGCGCATCACGGCGACTATTTCGCGGCGCTGCGCCGCTCGCAGCTCGCGTCGCTCGGCGCCGGCGGCGTGCAGCGCATCCTGTCGGGGCTGGGCGTGCTGCTGGTGTTCGCCGTCGGCGGCTCGATGGCGGCGGCGGGCGAGCTGTCGGTCGGTGTCGTCGTCGCCTTCATCGCCTATACGACGCGCGCCGCGGGTCCCCTGCAGACTGCGGCCGGCGTCTTCATGGGCTGGCAGCGCGCGAAGGTGAGTCTCGAGCGCATCCGCGAGATTGCCGCCGAACGGCCGACGGTTACGTCGCCGGCGCATCCGCTGGCACTCGCGCAGCCGGTGCGCGGTGGCATCCGCCTCGACGCGGTCACGTTCGGGTATGGCGACGCGGTGGTGCTCGATGGCGCGTCGCTCGACATTGTCGCCGGAGCCAAGTTCGCGCTGGTCGGCGCGTCGGGCGTCGGCAAATCGACGCTGATCGACCTGCTGCAGCGCCATTACGATCCGGCCGCGGGCCGCATTCTGCTGGATGGCCTGCGGCTCGATCTGCTCGAGCTCGCGGAACTGCGCCGGCAGGTCGTCGTTGTCGATCAGGATCCGGTGCTGATGCCCGGCAGCGTGCGCGACAACCTGCGCTTCGTCGCCCCGGATGCCGACGATGTGGCGCTGCTGCGCGCGCTGTCGCTCGCCGGCCTTGCCAACTTCGCCCACGCCGGCGGCCTCGACAAGCCGGTTGGCGCGTCGGCCTCGGCGCTGTCGCGCGGCGAGCGCCTGCGCATCGCGCTCGCGCGCGCGATCCTGCAGGACCCGGCGGTGCTGATTCTCGACGAGACGACTTCCGGCCTCGACCTGCCGGTCGCGCAAGCGATCGTGGCAGCGGTCGATCGCGTCTTTGCCGGCCGCACGCGCATCGTCATCACGCACAACCTCGCCTCGGTTGGCGACGTCGATCGCGTCGTCGAACTGCGCGACGGCGGCCTGCTCGTGCAGTCGCCGGTCCGAGCGGTGGCACCGCTGCTGAGGGTCGTATGAGCGTGACGGTCGGCGTCGTCGATGGCGGCTTCGAGCGCGTGCCGCGCGCGTCGCTGCACGCCGCCGCGCAGTTTGTCGCCGGCGACGATGGCGCGGTGCGCCGGGAGGTGCCGTGCGGGCGGGCGCTGCCGCACGGCGAATGCGTCGCCGCGCTGGTTCTCGGCGCCGCGCCGTCGGTCCGGCTGATCGACGCCCGCATCGCCACGACGACGCGCCCGCCCACGCCCCGGCTCGTCGCCGAAGCGATCGACTGGTGCGTCGCCGAAGGTGCGCGCATCGTCAATCTGAGCCTCGGCCTCGCGGAGGATCGCAGCGTACTGCGTGAAGCCTGCGCGCGTACGGTCGGGCAGGGCGTCGTGCTTGTCGCCGCAGCCCCGGCACGCGGCGCACCGGTGTACCCGGCGAGCTACCCTGGCGTGTTCGCGGTCAGCGGCGATGCGCGCTGCCGCCCCGGCCAGTGGTCGGTGCTCGATGCCCCTGCGGGCGCCGCCTGGGGCACCTGTCCCGACGCGCCCGGCGGTGCCCGCGGGGGCGCCAGCCTGGCCACCGCGCGCTTCACCGGCATCGTCGCGAAATTTGTCGTGAATTACCCCGAGGTGGGCCTTGCTGGGCTCGCCGACCACCTCGCGACCTTCGCCACCTGGCGCGGGCGCGAAAACAGAAGAATCGCGGAGATCGATTCATGACCATCCCACAGAGCACCCCGACCCTCCCAGCCCCCCCTGGCCCGATCGAACTCGGCTTCGCCCTCGTCGATGAGCGCGAGCTTGCCGCCTTCGCGCGGCACGATCGCCTCACGCGCGACGACTACCTCGACCAGCTGGGTGACGCACGTGACTGCGTCTCGCTGCCCGAGAACGCCGAACCGACGCACTTCTTCCTCGGTAGCGAATTTTGCGAACACCTGCTGCCGAGCGTCGAATCGATCGACCGCGCTGTCGCGCTGTGCGAGCGCTGGGGCCTGACCTTCGGCCTCGTCACGCCGATCGCCTGCGACGGTCTCTTCGAACCGCTGCGCGCGGCGCTCGCGCGTCTGCCGGCCGGTTCCGAGGTCACCATCAACGACTGGGGCGTCGCGCGCCTTGTGCAGCGCGAGTTTCCCGACCTGCGCCCGGTTGCCGGGCGGCTTCTCGGCAAGATGCTCAAGGACCCGCGTCTGCCGTCGGCCACCTGGGCGCGCATGTACCCGAACGGCCTGCGTGCCGGGCCGTTCCGCGAGATCCTCGACGGCCTCGGCATTGGCCGCCTGGAGCTCGATTTCCCGCCCTTCGGTGCCGCCGACATGTACGCCGGCATCGACTTTCCGGTCGGGGTGCGTGCGCCCTACGGCTACATCGCCAAGGGACGCATCTGCAAGCTCGGGTCGCTGTCGCTCGACACCCCGGAGAAGTTCTCGCCCGGCCACAAATGCCGCCGTGAATGCCTCGGCTTCTCCGAAGTCGGCGCACGCCCCGGCACCCATGAACTCCACACCTCGCAGCGCGGCAACACGATGTATTACCGCCACGCCGCGGGCATGGCCACGGCGGTCGCCGAAGCCGTCGCGAACGGCTGGGTCAGCCGCATCGTCCTCTCCGGAGCCTGAGATGAAGATAACAGCCCCCATCAGCACCCCTGCCGAAGTCGAGCCGCTGGTGCGCGCCGGCGCCCGCGAACTTTACTGTGGCGTCGTCCCGCCGGACTGGATCCAGCGCTTCAACACCTCCGGCGTCAATCGTCGCGTGTTCGGCAATCTCAACGGCTACGCCGACCTCGAACGCGTCGTCGAGAAAGCCCACGCGCTCGACGCCGACGTCTTCCTGGTCCTCAACGCGCAGCAATACGGCGAGCAACATCTCGACGCGCTCACCGAAATCGGCGCGCGCTTCCGCAGCATCGGCGGCAACGCCGCGATCGTCGCCGACATCTCGCTGATCGCGTCGCTCGCCGCCAACGTGCCGGACCTCGCGATCCACGTCAGCTCGGTCGCGACCTGCCGCAACGTCGAATCCGCGCGCTTCTTCGCCGGGCTCGGCGCGAGCCGCATCATCCTGCCGCGCGACGTCACCGTCGCTGAAATTTCCGCGATCACGACCGAACTCCCGGAGCTCGAAATCGAGGCCTTCGTCCTCAACGACGGCTGCGTGTTCGAGGAGGGAACCTGCCACACGGTGCACCTGCCGATGAACAAGGGCGGGCCGATCTGCATCGACAACTACCAGTTCGAGTACCAGTCCGCCGGCGGTGGTCAGCCTCACGAACGCGCGCTGCGCCGCCTCGAACAGAACGACCTCGACTACAAACGCTGGCTTTGGTACCGCTTCGGCAACGGCTTCTCCGTCGCCCCCAACGGCTACCCGTGGGGGCCCTGTGGCACTTGCGCGATGCCTGCAATGCACGCTGCGGGCGTCCACTCCGTCAAGATCGCCGGCCGCGAAGGCGCCAGCGAACGCAAGATCAAGAGCGTCGAACTCGTCGCCCAGGTGCTGCGCCGCATCGAGGCGGGCGAGTCGGAGGAGAAAGTCCGCGAATTCGCCGTCGGCCTGCGCGGCGCGCCGGGGCATTGTGCGAGCGGGTACATGTGCTACTACCCGGAGGTGCGGAGCCGGGCGGTTGTCGGGGAGGTCGAGGCGAAGGTCGAAGTCCCGGCGTAGTACCCGGACATGGGTCCGGATCGCGGTGTCGGACGCGCAAAAAGAAAGAGCCCGGGCATCGAAGATGCCCGGGCTTAAATCCACACCAAAGGAGGAGGGTGGAGGAGACGGTTCAAATCATAATCAAGAGCCTTGTGCGACGCAACAATAATCGCTTCAAATATTCTTATGTTGCGATAAGATATTCAAATAAGCCTCTAAAATAGGCCGATTGGAGCTGCTAAAAAAATCCAATGGCATGGTGCATTGCAGCATCATGCGGTCAGGCGATGACGCCGGTCGCTTCGTCCAAGCGTCAAGCGTTGGCCCGGTCGCGGAGGCTCACGCATTTCTTTGCGAGAATTTCGGTCGGGTCGAGGATGACGACGGTTCGTCCGCCGGCCGGAAACGCATCGTCCTGTTTCAGCAGAAGGGGGAGTTCCGTACATCCGAGGATGACGACTTCCGCGCCACGCCGGGCCAGCGACGCGAGCGCGCGTAACAGCTCGTCCAGGCACGCCCCTTCGGTGAAGCCGGCCTTTACGCCTTGCGCCCCATAGATGGCAGACATCACCAGGTTCTGGTGCTCCTCGTCCGGGACCAGCAATTCAAAACCCGCCTTCGTCGCGACGTCGTGGTAGACGCCACTCCTGACCGTCCCGCTGGTGGCCAGCAGGCCGATGCGCCGGCGATCCGGAAGGTACTTCCGGATATGTTCGACCGTCTCGAACAGCATGTGCACGACGGGAATCGAGAGGTAGGGCTGGATGCGCTCGACGAAGGCATGGGCGGTGTTGCACGGAATCGCGATGATGTCCGCGTCCGCGGCTTCGAGCTTCTTGCACGTCGAATAAAGTGCGATGGTCGGATCGGGACCGTCGCCGAGCAGATTTTCGGTGCGGTCGGGGATTTGCGGATTCTGTTCGACCACCAGCTTGACGTGTTCCTGGTCCCGTCGCGCAGCGGTGTTGCGCACGATCTTGGCGACGAAATCGACCGTCGCCGCGGGCCCGACGCCGCCCACCACGCCCACCTTGAACGGTCGTGCCTTCGCCGCCGCCTCGTGGGAGACGGCATGGCGGGCGTAGATCCGGTTCGCGTCGAGGATCGGAATGCCGCGCTCGCGCAGCGCGTCGATGACGATGGGAACCTCGGCGAAACCGGGAACGATCAATTCCGCGCCTTGTTCCAGCAGGTCCATGCACGCCTTGGCCAGCCGCTCGACCGACCGGCCTTGCAGGTGTCCCGCCTTGATTCCGTCCGGGCCATAAATGGCCGGCATCACGCAGTCGCGCTGGATGGCCGTGTGCGGGTAGCAAAGATCCCATTCCGCAGCGGTAAAATGGCGCTCGAACAGGCCCTTCGCGCGGACGTGGTCCGAGGTCAGGATGCCGAGCCTCCGGACGCCGGCATGCCGGTGCGAGATATGACAGTGCAGCGCCTCCATGAGGTCGACGATCGGCAGCCGGATCTCGGCTTGCAGTTCGTCGAGGAAGGTGTGGCTGATGAAGCAGGGCAGCACGACCGCATCGACCTTGCGCGACTCGAACTGCCGGATCATGTCGAAGACATAGAGTTTGCGTCCGTTCTGCGACGCCGTTTTCTCGCCGGGCTTGTCCTCCTCACGGAATGGATGTTGTTCGAAGATGAGTTCCGGCTGCTGCTGTCCGCTGCGTGCCGGCAGCGCCTTGACCAGCTTGAAGAAGACATCGGCGGCGCCGAGCGCGCCGAGACCGCCAACGATGCCGAAGCGGCGCGGGCTGCTAGTGTTTTGCACTTGGTTCTCCTGTGAATCGGAATGCCGCGATCGCGGGCTGCGACGGACGGCGATCCGGACGGAATGAAGGAAAACGCCCCGCGAACCCATGCGGACTCGCGGGGCGCCGTCGATGCCGAAGCCGGATCAGGCCCGCATGGCTTCGGCAGCGGTCGCCGTCGCGGGCAGCGCGGGTTCCGGAACCAGGTCGTCGAGCTCGTCCTCATCGGCGACGGTCGGCCCGAGTTTCCCTTCCCACTTCGCGATCACCGCGGTCGCCAGGCTGTTGCCGATGACGTTGGTGGCGGTGCGGCCCATGTCGAGGAAGACGTCGATCCCCATGATCAGCAGCAGGCCCGCCTCCGGCAGATTGAACATCGGCAGCGTCGCGGCGACGACGACCAGTGAGGCGCGCGACACGCCGGCCATGCCCTTGCTGCTTACCATCAGCACCAGCAGCATCGACACCTGCGTCATGAAGGACATCTCGATGCCATAGACCTGGGCGATGAAGATCATCGCGAACGCCTGGTACATCATCGATCCGTCGAGGTTGAACGCGTAGCCCATCGGCAGCACGAAGCCGGTCACCTCGTCCTTGACGCCGAACTTCTCGAGCTGCTCCATCGTCTTCGGATAGGCCGCCTCGCTGCTCGCCGTCGAGAAGGCGATCACGGTCGGTTCCTTGACCAGCCCGAGCAGCGTGAACACGCGACCCTTCAGGATGAAGTAGCCGACACCGATCAGCACCAGCCACAGCGAGGCCAGGCCGAGGTAGAAGCTGCCGATCAGCGTCGCATAGGTCGACAGCACGCCCAGGCCCTGTACCGTGATCGCGGCCGCCACCGCGGCGAAGACGCCGATCGGGGCGAACAGCATCACGTAGTCGGTGATCCTGATCATCACGTGCACCAGCTCTTCGATCGTGCACACCATCGCCTTGCCGGTCGCGTCCTTCAGCGAACTGAGCGCGAAGCCGAAGAACAGCGAGAAGATGACGATTTGCAGCACCGAATTCGTCGCCATCGCATCGAAGACGCTCTTCGGAAACACATTGACGATGAAGTCCTTGAAGTTCAGCGATGCCGTCTTCAGGTTCGTCACGGCACCCGCGTCGGGCAGCGGCAGGTTCAGGCTGTGTCCGGGTTGCAGCAGGTTGGCCCACAGCAGCCCGAGCACCAGCGAGACGAACGACGCCGTGACGAACCAGCCCATCGCCTTCAGGCCGATGCGGCCGACGGCCTTGGTGTCGCCGAGGCTGGCGATGCCCGACACCAGCGTCGCGAACACCAGCGGCGCGATGATCATCTTGACCATGCGCAGGAAGATATCCGCCAGGGCGGAGAAATAACTGGCCGTTTCCTTCGCCGCCGCGGCATCGGGCGCCGTCGTGTTGCACACGTAGCCGACGACGATGCCGAGCACGAGGGCGATGAAGATCCAGGTGGTGAGTTTATTCAGTTTCAATTTGAGTCTCCTCGACACGAACTTCTTTGGAGTTATTTGCGCGCGCTTTTCACGTCAGCGCGTCAGCGCCCTGTCACTGCAGTCCGACCAGCGCGCGGGGTTGCGTCAGCACCTCGGGCTTGAGGATTTCGTCGAGCTGCGCTTTCGTCAGCAGGCCCCTGTTCAGCACGAGTCCATACACGCTGTGGCCGCCGACCAGCGCTTCCTGCGCGATCTCGGTCGCGTTGGCGTAGCCGATGTAGGGATTGAGCGCCGTGACGAGGCCGATCGAGTTCTCGACGCTGCGGCGCAGGAATTCGCGGTTCACCGTGATGCCCTTGACGCAACGCTCGGCCAGCGTCAGGCAGCCCGCGCGCAGGTGCGTGACGCTCTTGAACAGGCTGTGCGCGATGATCGGCTCGAAGGCGTTGAGCTGCAGTTGCCCCGCTTCGGCGGCGAAGGAGATCGTGAGGTCGTTGCCGATGACTTCGAAGGCGATCTGGTTCACCACTTCCGGGATCACCGGATTCACCTTGCCCGGCATGATCGACGAGCCGGCCTGCATCGGCGGCAGGTTGATCTCGCCGAAGCCGGCACGCGGACCGGACGACAGCAGGCGTAGGTCGTTGCAGACCTTCGACAGCTTCACGGCGACGCGCTTCAGCACGCCCGACAGCTGCACGAAGCTGCCGCAGTCCTGCGTCGCTTCGACCAGATTGGGGGAGGTCAGCACGGGAATCCCGCTGATCTCGGCCAGATGCCGGCAAACCAGGCCGGCATAGTCCGGGTGAGCGTTGATGCCCGTGCCGATGGCGGTGGCGCCGAGGTTGATTTCGCGGATCAGCAGCACCGCTTCCTTGAGCCGGTCGATGTCTTCGCCGAGCATCACGACGTAAGTCGAGAACTCCTGTCCGACCGTCATCGGCACCGCATCCTGCAGCTGCGTGCGGCCCATCTTCAGCACGTCGGCGAACTCGACCGCCTTGTCGTGGAAGGCGCTGCGCAGCACTTCCATCGCCTCGATCAGCTCGACGATGCCCTGGTGGCCGGCCAGCTTCAGCGCCGTCGGATACACGTCGTTGGTGCTCTGGCTCATGTTGACGTGCTCGTTCGGATGCAGGCGGGCGTAGTCGCCTTTGCGGTAGCCGAGCAGTTCCAGCGCGCGGTTGGCGATCACTTCGTTGGCATTCATGTTGGTCGAGGTGCCGGCGCCGCCCTGGATCACATCGACGACGAAATGCTCGTGCAGCGCGCCGCCGCGGATTTCCTCGCAGGCGCGGATGATCGCGTCGGCCCGCTCGTGGTCGAGGAGCCCGAGTTCGCTGTTGGCCAGCGCGGCGGCCTGCTTGATCGCGGCGAGCGCGCCGACGAGGTCGGGGTAGATCGAAATCGGGGTGCCGGTAATCGGAAAATTCTCGACGGCACGAAGGGTGTGCACGCCGTAATAGGAGTCGGCGGGCAGAGTGCGGTCGCCAAGGAGGTCGTGTTCGATGCGTTCGGCTTTCAGGGACATTTTTCTTCCAGTGGGGGTTGCGACGCATGAATGCTACGGAGCGCCGTGCGATTCCGTGTCGCGCCATGCAAAAAACGCATAACATGCCCAAGAAAGCCGAATAGGGGCGGCAGGCGGGATTTCTCTGCCGGTGCCCGGTGGCGGGGTGGAACATGCAAATAAAATGGATCGAGGATTTTCTGACGCTGACCGACGCGCGGGCGTTCTCGCGCGCGGCGGAGCGGCGCAATGTGTCGCAGCCCACTTTCAGCCGCCACATCCAGGCGCTGGAAGACTGGCTTGGCGTCGAACTGATCGACCGCCGGGCACAAGGCGTGCACCTGACGGCGGCCGGCCGGATCTTCCGCGGTTTCGCCGCCGATATCCTGCGGCGCACCTACGACATGCGCACCGTGCTGCGCGGTCAGTCGCCCAGCAACGTCGACACCGTGCGCTTTTCCGTCGCCCACACGTTGTCGCTGACCTTCTTCCCGCGCTGGCTGGGCCGCCTGAAGGAAGCGCTGGGGAACGTCGTCGCCCGCGTCGGCGCCGTCAACGTGCCGGAAGGGGCCAGCGCGCTGATCGAAGGCGCGACCGACCTGCTCATCGTCTACCACCATCCGCAGTTGCCGGTGCTGCTCGATCCGATCCGCTTTCCGCATCTCGCGCTCGCCACCGATCGCATGCTGCCGTTCTCGGCGCCGCGCGACGACGGCCGGCCCCGCTACAAGCTGCCCGGGCGGGTCGAGGCGGCGGTGCCGTTTCTCGCCTATTCGTCAGGCACTTATCTCGGGCACGTGGTCGAGATGATCCTGCTGGGCGCGAACGAACGCTGCTATTTCGACCGCTCGTTCGATACGCACATGTCGGAGGCGCTCAAGGCGATGATCGTCGAGGGCCACGGCCTCGGATGGCTGCCGGAGAGTTGCGTCGGCCGGGAAATCGCCGAAGGGCGGCTGGTGCCGGCCGGTCCGTCGCAGTGGAGTTGCCCGCTGGAAGTACGGCTTCATCGCGCCGCGGAAAACAGCAATCCCATGGTCGACAAGATCTGGGCTTTACTCAGTGCGAACCGGGACGCGGGTTAGGGACTGCGGATCGCCCGGTGGGCACCGGAGTTGTCACGACAGCAGCGATGACACCAGCGAGAATTCGTTCATCGCGATCAGCAGGCGCGCCTGGGTCTCGTTTCGCCCTTCACCGAGCGAGGCCAGGGCGAAGAGGTCGGTCATGCCCTGCAGGCCGGAGCGCGAACCATCCGATTGGTCGCCGAACAGGTTCAGCGACAGCTGTGTCGCGCTGATCTGCATCTGGGTGGCGAGGATCGACGATATGCCGTTAGCCGGGCCGGTGACGTCGGCTGCAAGCTTCTCGAACGCGTCGACCGCGCGTGCGAGCAGCGCGAAACTGCCTTCAGGGTCCGCGTCGAATGCGGCCTTCATTGCCGTCATGTCGATGCTCGGGCTGCCGACGAAGCCGGGAAACGGCGACGGCTGGAATTCGATACCGAGATCGGACAAGGTGGTGAGCGACGAATCTCCGTTGTCGAAGACGCTTGCGATGCGCTCGTTGAGATCGCGGGCCAACTGTGTGACCGATGAGGACGTGGCGAATCCGCCAAAAATTCCGCTCAGCCCGTTCACACTGCCCTGAAGGCCGTTGAAGGTGTCGACGAAGCTTTGCGCTTCCGCGGCCAGACTACCAAAGTCAGTGCCGAAATTCCGGCCGATGCCGCTGTCGGTCGAGCCGGGTTGCAGCACGGCGAGGCGGTTCTGGAAAGTCGCGACGGCCGACAGTAACTGCCCCAGCCCTGAAAGTTCGACAATGGTCGATCCGCCGCCAAGAAACGACAGGCTGCTTTGCGTCGTCGCCAGGGGGGCGGAGACGGGACTTAGCGCTCCGAGCCCGAACAGGCTGATTGGCGAAATCGAAGGAAAGATGGTCATGCCGCGGACTCCCGCGACGCCGGACAGCCTTGAGGCGTCGCCGGCGCATTGCCACGGTCAGGTGCTGACCGTGGTGATTAGACCACCGCGAGGATCGGAAGGTTCGGGAGCGCGCGCCGGCCGGGCGCTCTGCAGCGGTTAAATTGCGGCAGTGCCAGCTTCATCTTTCTGCATTCAGGATGATTTCGGGGCGCCTGCGACCATCCGCGCAACATACTCCCCGATCGCGAGCGCCGCTGTCAGTCCCGGCGACTCGATGCCAAACAGGTGAATTAGCCCCGGTGTGCCATGCTGCATCGGCCCGTCGATACGGAAATCGGCGTCCGGCATGCCGGGACCGGCGATCTTCGGGCGCACGCCGGCATAGCCGGGAAGCAGTCGCCCGTCCTCAAGCTGCGGCCACCACGAACGGATCGCAGTGTAGAAGCGTTCGGCGCGGGCCGGATCAACGTAATAGTCGGGCGCGGCGATCCATTCGACATCGGGGCCGAACTTGGCCTGTCCGCCGAGATCGAGCGTCAGATGCACGCCCAGGCCGCCCGCTTCGGGGATCGGGTAGATCAGACGCGAGAATGGCGCCTTGCCGCTGAGCGTGAAATACACACCCCGCGCGAACCACGCCTGCGGCAGGGTTTCGGCCGCCGCGCCGCGGATGCGCCGGCCAAGAGCGACGGCATCGAGGCCAGCCGCATTGATCACCCAACGTGCGCGGATTTCCATCTCCTGCGCGCCGCCGACGTGCAGCACGACGCTGTCGCCGTCGGCCTGGCCTTCGATCACCGGGCTGCCGAGGGCGAGCAGCGCGCCGTGTCGTTCGGCGTCGCCGAGCAAGGCCAGCATCAGGCCGTGGCTGTCGACGATGCCGGTCGAGGGCGACAGCAGCGCGGCGTGGGCGTCGAGCGCCGGCTCGAGTTCGCGGATCCGGGCACGGTCGAGCAGCGCAAGATCCTGCACGCCGTTCGCTTCGGCGCGGGAGCGGATCGCCTGCAGCGCGTCGGCCTGGTCGGGCTTCGCCGCGACGACCAGCTTGCCACAGCGCGCGTGCGCAACGCCGCGGTCAGCGCAGTACTCATACAGCGCGTTGCGCCCTTCGACGCACAGACGCGCCTTCAGCGAGCCGGGCGGGTAGTAGAGGCCTGCGTGGATCACCTCGCTGTTGCGCGAACTGATGCCGGTCCCGAACGCTGTTTCGCTTTCGAGCACCGTCACTTCGCGGCCCGCCTCGGCGAGCGAACGGGCGCACGCCAGTCCGACGACGCCTGCGCCGATGACGGCGCAATCGACTGTCTCCATCCGTTTTCCGTCCTTGCTGTTGATCGCGATGGTCGGCAAGCCATCGCCGGGACAGGGTTTTACCAGATCGGCGAGTGCGTGCAAATGACCTCGCCCGACGCCGGCGAGCCGTTTATTCGGAACGATTCCGGAATTCCAGAATTGATCATCCCCCGGTGTCTGAAACGGACGTCGCTCGCTTTCGCGGCACGACCACGGACACCGCACGCCAGTAACATCATGGGGCGCCGTGCGCGTGCCGATGGTTTAGCATCCGTGCTGATCTCCGGCACCCCACAATGATCAGGAAAGACCATGACCCGACCCCGACTCATCGTCACCCGCCGCTGGCCTGCCGAAGTCGAGCGTGCCTTGGCGGAACGCTTCGACGTGTCTTTCAACGACGACGACCACCCGTTCACCCCGCCGGAGATGCAGCAGGCGCTCGCGTCCTGTGACGCGCTGCTGACCACCGTGTCCGACCGCATCGACGCCAGCGTGCTCCGCACGGCGCCACGGGCAAAGCTCCTCGCGAATTACGGTGTCGGTTACAGCCACATCGACCTCGACGCGGCGAAGGCATGCGGCATCACGGTCACCAACACCCCCGACGTGCTGACCGACTGCACTGCCGACCTCGCGATCACCCTGATGCTGATGACCGCCCGCCGTGCGGGCGAGGGCGAGCGCGAAGTGCGCAGCGGCAGCTGGACCGGCTGGCGGCCGACCCACATGATCGGCACCAGCGTCACCGGCAAGACCCTCGGCCTCATCGGCATGGGGCGCATCGCCAAGGCGGTCGCGATGCGCGCGCAGCACGGCTTCGGCATGAAGATCGTGTTCTTCAACCGCAGCCGGCTTGCACCGGAGCAGCTTGCAGGGCTCGACGCCCGTCAGTGCGATTCGGTCGAGGAGGTGCTCGCGCAGGCGGATTTCGTCTCGCTGCACTGTCCCGGTGGCGCGGCCACACATCATTTGATCAATGGAGAACGGCTGGCGACAATGCGTCGCGAGGCCTTCCTGATCAACACTGCACGCGGTGAAGTCATCGATGAGCAGGCGCTGATCGACGCCCTGCACAATGGCACGATCGCCGGCGCAGGACTCGACGTGTTTGAAGCCGAACCGCGCGTCAGCGAGGCCCTGCTGACCATGGAAAATGTCGTGCTGCTACCGCATCTGGGCAGCGCAACACGCGAAACCCGTGTTGGTATGGGTATGCGGGTGCTCGACAACGTGACTGCGTACTTCGACGGACGCACTCCCCCCGACAAAGTCGCCTGAGCTCCTTGCCTATGAAACTCTCCCGTCTCTTTCAGCCGCGCAATCCCCTGTTCTGGCTAATGCTGGTGTTCAACCTGCTGTCATCGGTGCTCGCATGGGCGCTTCGCAGCTATCCGCTCAGCTCGGTGGGCCTTGTCGTGATCACCAGTCTTGCTCTCGCGAATGCATTCATGGGAATGTGGCTTGCGTGGCGGCTGATCCGCGATGACGGGGAGACATGACGGCGGCCGCGGTGCGACGCGGTCTGCGCGCGCCGTGATCGCCCGATGAATCGCATACGCCGAGCAGGGGAATACAGCACGCGTGTGCGACAGGAATGGCTATCATGTGCGCCTTTCGTACCGCGTGGCGATCAGGCCCGACACCTCACAGGAGAACCCCATGGCTTCATCCCACGATAACGTCAGCATGGCCTTGTTCTGCGACTTCGAAAACGTCGCCCTCGGCGTGCGCGACGCCAAATACGAAAAATTCGACATCAAGCCGGTACTCGAACGCCTGCTGCTCAAGGGCAGCATCGTCGTCAAGAAGGCCTACTGCGACTGGGATCGCTACAAGGGCTTTAAGGCCGCGATGCACGAGGCCAACTTCGAACTGATCGAAATCCCGCACGTGCGCCAGTCCGGCAAGAATTCCGCCGACATCCGCCTCGTCGTCGATGCACTCGATCTGTGCTACACGAAATCGCACGTCAATACCTTCGTCATCATCAGTGGTGACTCGGATTTCTCGCCCCTCGTCTCCAAACTGCGCGAGAACGCCAAGCAAGTCATCGGCGTCGGCGTCAAGCAGTCGACGTCCGACCTGCTGATCGCCAACTGCGACGAATTCATCTTCTACGATGACCTCGTGCGCGAGATCCAGCGCACCGCGGCCAAGCGCGAGACCCGCGAAGCGCAGCCCGCCGCGAAGCGTCCGCCCGAAGAGGAAAAGCGCCGCAAGGACGAACTCGAAGCACGCAAGACCAAGGCCATCGAAATGGCGGTCGAGACTTTCGATGCGCTGGTGTCGGAACGCGGTGACAGCGGGGTGCGCATCTGGGCTTCGATGCTCAAAGAGGCCATCAAGCGTCGCAAGCCCGACTTCAACGAGTCCTATTATGGCTTCCGCGCCTTCGGCAACCTGCTCGAAGAAGCCCAGGCCCGCGGTCTGCTCGAATTCGGTCGTGATGAAAAATCCGGTGCCTACGTGTATCGCAGCAGCAAGCCCGCCGCAGGTGAGGTCGGGGCCGAGGCGCCGGAGGCCGTGCACCCCGGGCAGGTAATCGACACCCGCCCGCAAACGAGCGAAAAGTCGGCGATCGTCGCGGAGGCCGCTCCCGAGGCGACAACGGCCGACGAAACGGGTGCCCGCCACGAGCCGCGCCGCAAGAGCCGCGGTGGCCGCAAGTCGTCGCCGAAGAAGGCCGAGGCGGCAGCCGTCACAGCGGAAGCAGTCAGGGCCGAGGTCGCCATGCCGGAGGCGGCAATCACCGAAGCGGGAGGGGGCCTCCCGGAAACTGCCAAGCCGGACGGTCGCAGGACGCGACGCGGTAAGTCCCAGGCGGCAAAACCCGAAAACGCCAGGCCGGACGTGGCGCAGGCAGAGCCTGTCGCCGCGATGCCCGAGGCCCGGGCGATGGCCGAGCCATCAATCCAGCCGGAGCAGGATGAAGCGCCGGCCAAGCCGGCAAAAAAATCTGCACCGCGCAGCCGCCGACCGCGCAAGACCGAGACGCAACAGACCTAGCACGAAGCCTCGCGGGGCTAGGCCGTACGCAAGACTAGGCCGCCACCGCAAACAGCCGGGACAAAACGCGTTCGAGGGTCTGTCCCTCGTCATCCGCTGCTGCAGGCACAGTCGCAGTGGCGGAACAGCATGATCGCCGGCGTCAATCAGGCAATCTTCAGCGGAGTGGCAGGGGCGGTCCCGCTGGCGGCCGACGCGTCGGCCGGCACGCGCTCGCCAGGTAAGGCGCGCAGCGCCCACGCAAGCGTCCGTCGCATGAGCAATTCAAGGACAGCGGTATTTCCGCACAGCTGATTGGTGGCGGCAATTATAGAATTCCGGTCACGCTGGCGGGGCGGTTGGTGTTTGCAGGCAAGCGTCCTCCCTCGGCGGTCCCGTGTTCGCGACGTTTTTCAGAGCCACGACTTACCGATGAGATCCCAGCTCCTCAATCGCCAAATTGCGGCCGCCTTCGGCGCGCCCGAGGATGCGCCCCTCAAGGAAACCCTTGATTCGCTGCGGGCCGCAGGCCTCTCGGATCTTGCGGCGAACCTCGTGAGTCTGCTCGTCGCGGTGGAAGACACCTATACGGGATTCGCGCTGGTCGAGCGGCGCGCCGACAAGGCAAAGCAACTCGTGCGTTGCCTCGATCTCACCGGGGACATCCTGTGCGAGTGGAACCTGGTCTCCCGGACCATCAAGCAATCGACGGCGTGGAAGCGACGCTTTGGATCCGAAGACGATGTGGCCGGCTGCCACATCGAGGATTGGTACGCCTGGCTTCATCCGGATGATCGTGCGCTGGTCGGCGACCGGATCGCGACCGTCGTGCAGGGTCGTGCGCCCCTGATGGAGGTCGAGCACCGCATGCGCGACCGCGATGACGAGTGGCGCTGGTGGCTCCTGCGGGGCCGCGCGGCCACACGGGATGCGGACGGAAAGCCGACGCGGCTGCTCGTGCTGCACCGGGATATCACCGACCAGAAACGCGCCGAGGCCGCCCTGTTGCGCGCCAAGGAAGAGGCCGAGACCGCCAACCGGGCGCGGGGCGCGTTCCTCGCCAACATGAGCCACGAAATCCGTACGCCGATGAACGCGATCCTCGGTATGACGGAGCTCGCGCTGGATACCCCGCTGGACGAGGCGCAGCGCGGCTATCTCACGACGGTGAAGTCCTCGGCCGAGGCCCTGCTGACGATCATCAACGACGTCCTCGATCTGTCGAAAATCGAGGCCGGAAAGATCGAGCTCGAGACGGTCGTTTTTCCCTTGCGCACAACCCTCGGCGACGTAATTCGAGCCCTTGCCGTGTCTGCGCATCGCAAGGGTCTGGAGATGCTGCTCGATGTTGCCCCCGACGTACCCGAGCGCCTTTTCGGTGACCCGACCCGCCTGCGCCAGATCCTCGCCAACCTCGTCGGCAATGCGATCAAATTCACCGAGCACGGCGAGGTACTGGTCAAGGTCAGTGTGCTGCGGCGCAGCGAACTGTCGCTGTATCTGCAGTTTGCGGTGCACGACACCGGCATCGGTATCGCAGCCGGTCACCACGAGCAGATCTTCGACGCTTTCGCACAGGCGGATGTCTCCACGGCCCGGCGCTTTGGCGGAACGGGCCTCGGTCTCGCGATCAGCAATCGGCTCGTCAAACTGATGGATGGGCACCTCTGGCTTGAGAGCGAGCCAGGCAAGGGCACCATTTTCTACTTCACCGTGCGGGTCGCGGCCGATCCGAATGCATCGGCGTCACCGCTCTCGCCACCAACCGGTCTGCGCGGCCGCCGGGCGTTGGTCGTCGACGACTGCCCGCACGCCGCAGAGCTGACCGCGCGCATGCTGCAGCACCTTGGCATGGAAGTCGAAGTCGCTGCCGATCCGGTGCAGGTCGCGGCACAAGTCGGCGCAAGGCGGGAGGCGGAGCAGCCATTCGATGTCCTGCTCCTTGATGCCGACATGCCGCCACCGGGCGGATTCGCGCTTGCCTTGGCTGCCGCAACAGGCGGCAGCGAGTCGATCGTCCTGCTGCTGGCCAACCACGCGCAGCGTCCCGAACTGGATCACTGCGGCGCCGCGGTGGTCCGGGCGCATCTGGTCAAGCCAGTCTTCGAGGCCGACCTGCTTGATGCACTGCGTGCCGCCTGTGGGGTCGAGGAGCTCGCCACGATCGAACTGGACCCTTTCAAACTTGACGAAGCTATTGCTGAAGCCACCGACTCGTCCGATCCGCTCAACGTGTTGTTGGTCGAGGACACGCCGGTCAATCAGATGCTTGCGCTTCAGTTGCTGAACAAGGCCGGGCATCGCGTGACGGTGGCGAATAATGGCCTCGAGGCGCTCGAGTGGTTCGAAAAGCAGCGGTTCGACCTGATCCTGATGGACCTCCAGATGCCGGTCGTCGACGGCATGGAAGCCACCGAAAAGATCCGGGCGCGGGAAACGAACCGCAGCTGGGTTGTCGGGGAAAGCCGGCGACTGTGCTACATCGCCGCGATGACGGCACATGCGATGGAAGGCGACCGCGAACGCTGCCTGGCAGCGGGGATGGATGACTACCTATCCAAACCAATCCGGCGCCAAGCGCTACACGACGTGCTGAAGCGGGCGATCGAGCATCGTAGCGCGCCGAATGCCCAATGGAGCGAGCTGTTGCAGCATTGGGAAAACTGAGTGCGGCCTAGGGCGCGTGCAGTTCCTGACGGAGTTCGACAACGAGCGCGGTGATGAGCCGTTCCGCCTCTGTTAGCGAACCGCTGGCCGTCGCGAGATTGCCGGCCCTGCAGGCCTGTTCCATTGCACCGACGACGCCGATCAGCGGCGCTGCGCCGAAGTTCGCTGCGGAACCTTTGACGCTGTGACTCGCGCGTACGGCGTCAGGCGCATCCCCGCGCGCCAATGCGTCGCGCAGTTCCGAGATCAGGCGCGGTGTGTCGTCCACAAAGGTCTGGGCCATCACCTGCATGAGCTCAACGTCCTCGCCGAGGTTGTCGAGTAGCGCGCGGCGATCGAACAGCGGTTCATTCGACATCGGGGAGTACTCCTGGGCGCGGCATCCAGACGTTAACTGAAGTTGAGACGCGGAACGTATGCATCCTCCACGAATATCCGCTCGTTCCGCTCAGGCGAACCGCGGACGCTGCGTGAAGAGGCGAACGTGCCTGAGTAGACGGAATCCCCACGCATGTGCCGGCTCATCCGTCGCTGAACCGCCGGCGAATATCGAGTACCGTGCTCCACATGTCCAGGAAGGCATCCACGCAGACCGGATCGAAGTGCGCGCCGCGGTTTTCGCGCAAATAGGTGGATGCATCCTCAAGACTCCACGCCTTCTTGTATGGGCGCTCGGACGTTAATGCATCGAACACGTCGGCGACTGCGGCGATCCGTCCCTCGGTCGGGATGGCTTCACCTGCCAGGCCATGCGGATAGCCGGAGCCATCGAATTTCTCATGGTGATGCAGCGCAATCGATGCCGCCAGCTGAAGGGCGTGCGAGCTGCTCTCCCGGAGAATCTCGTAGCCGATCCCGGTGTGCTGCTTCATGATCTCGAATTCCGCGGCAGTGTGCCGGCCAGGCTTGAGCAGGATGTGGTCGGGCGTCCCGAGCTTGCCGACGTCATGCATTGGAGCGGCATGCAGCATTGTCTCCTGGAAGTCCTGCGGCAAGCCCATTCGCGCCGCAATCAGCTGCGCATAGTGGGCCATGCGCAGGATATGGGCGCCGGTCTCCGGGTCGCGGCATTCTGCCGCGCGGGCCAGCCGTACGATGGTCTCACGTTCACGGTCATGTATTTCGGCGACCGCGCGCTTCACTTCCTCGGCCAGTGTCGCCGCGCGACAGGAAAGGGCCTGCCGGCTGCGGCGCAACGCGAGCATGTTCTTGACCCGCGCAAGAAACTCCATGCGATCCAACGGTTTGTTGAGGAAATCGGCAGCGCCTTCTTCCAGCGCTGCGTAGCGCACACTTTTTTCGTGGTCGGCGGTGACCATCAGGATCGGGAGATCCTCGTGCCGCGGTTCCCGCCGGACGTGCCGAATGAATTCAATACCGTTCAGATTCGGCATCATGTAATCGACGATGATCAGATCCGGGTCATGCTCCAGACACCACGTCAGTCCTGAGCCGGAGTCGGCGAACAGGATCGCCTGACAGCCCTCCAGTCGCTGGACGAGGGCACGCATCAGCTGCAGATTCGTGGGTGTGTCGTCGACGATGACGACGTTCATGATTGGCGGTCCCGATGAGGTTATGTCAAAGGCGATCTCAACATAGCGTCATCGGGCCATTCCCGCCGTGGCAAGACTCACGCTTGGCGACAGAAAGCGGTCATGCCGCTGTATGACGCGGCTTCGGGCCGCAATCAGGCTGGGTGCGCCGGACGGGGAAGTGATTATGTCGTCCGCACGATTCTGAATGCATGGAGGGCGAGGCCGCGGCAGCCTCCGAGGCACGATTGCCGCACTTGCAGTCGTGCCAGTCGCGAAACTGGCGGTCAGCTCAAGGTCGCGTTCGCCAGCTTTGCGCCGAATCCGATGAACAGTCCGCCGACCCCGCCGGTGGCAGCCGCCGCGAGCCTGCGCCGACGGCGAAACTGCGCCGCCAGGTGAGCGCCACCGAAAATCAGCAGCGACAGGTAGATCGCGCTGCAAATTTGCACGATCACCCCGAGAATGGCAAAAGACAGGGCCGGGTGGGCATAGCCCGGATCGACAAACTGGATGAAGAAGGATACGAAGAAGAGGATCGCCTTGGGGTTCATCAAGCTGATCAACAGCGCCGTGCGGAACGGCCGCGACGCATCGACCGGCGCTTGCGGCAGTGTTTCTTCGCCCTTGCGACGCCAGGTCCGGAATGCCGAGCGCAGCAACCCGATCCCCATCCATGCCAGATAGGCCGCGCCCGCATACTTGATGACCATGAAAAGTGCCGGGGTCGCCTGCAGCAGGGAAGCGACCCCGGTTGCCGACAGGACCATCAGGACCGTATCGCCGACGAAAATCCCGCAAGCGCCGCGATAGCCCGCCGAGATACCCCAGCGCGAGGCCACCGACATCACATACAGCGAATTCGGGCCGGGCAGCAGAACGATGAAGATCGTGCCGAGGATGAAGGTCGTCAGGTCAGTCACGCCGTAAAACATGGTCGCAGGTCTCCGCCAATACCCCGGCAATCTTACCAAGTTCGTGCGCCTGGTTTCACTCGCGTCGGCGGCAATTCTCGAACATGCCAGCCCCCTGCATGTCGACGCGGGTGCCATCGCCGTCGCGCCACAGGGTCAGCACTCCGCAACCATAGCGTTCGCCGACCCCGTTCGTGGGCTCGGCCTGAAGGCCGAAGCGGCTCCCCGCGATGTCGATCGTCGCTGCATCGCGTGCCGGTGCGTAGATCACCGAAAAATGCTTCCCGCCGTCACAGACGTAGCTGACAGGTTGCGGTGTCGCTGACGGAATCTGCGAGCAGCCGGCCGATAGCGCCATGAGAAGGGCAGGGACGGCATCGCGTACGGAAAATTTCATGGTCGGGCCAGAGTCAGTTTGTTGGCGGGCGTGTCGCCTCGCGGCTTTCATTACCGATCAGCAACGGCGCTTCCGCGGAATTTGATCGGCCCACACGATGAACGATGCTGTCCGGCGGGTCTGTAACCCCGCTCACATTGGCGGATCCGTCGGAGTGGCGCGCTCACTTGCCGGCGCGATGCGCAAGGGAATTGTCACCGGACCGTCATTGACCAGATGCACCTGCATCATTGCCGCGAACTCGCCGGTTTCGACCTGTGGATGTGCCTTGCGCGCCTGCGCAACGAAATGCTCATACAAGACCCGGCCCTCGTCAGGCGCGGCGGCACCGGTGAAACTCGGCCGGTTGCCGCCGGATGTATCGGCAGCGAGCGTGAACTGGCTGACGATCAGCAGAGCGCCGCCGACGTCCTGCACGGAACGATTCATCTTGCCGGCCTCGTCGGAAAATATCCGCAGTTTAAGGATCTTCCCCAGCAGCTTGTCGGTTTCGGCCGCAGTATCGCCGCGCTCGGCACACACCAGCACCAGCAAACCGTCACCGATTTCGCCGGTTATGCGTTCATCCACCACCACGCGCGCTTCCGACACGCGCTGCAATACCGCAATCATATGCGCCGAGTTCCCAGTCGTGACCGGGCGGGCATACCCGGCGCGCAACCATACTCGCGCCCATTCGCCACCGCAACACCGGCAGCGCATCGCGCCATACCGGATGCGCCGCGGCGGTCGCCTCATCCTCATGCCTGCGCGTGCGCTCGTGCCCACTGCACGATCCCCGCGGCGCTCATCGCCCCGGACTGTCGCGCCACCTCTCGACCCCCGCGAAACAGCACCATCGTCGGGATGCTGCGGATTGCAAAACGGGCGGCGAGGTCCTGCACCTCTTCAGTGTTCACTTTGGCAAGGCGAAGCTGCGGTTCAAGGGTCCGCGCCGCCTCCTCGAAGGCGGGCGCCATCATCTTGCAAGGGCCGCACCACGGTGCCCAGAAATCGACCAGCAGGGGCAGGTCGCTGCGGCCGGCGTGGGCGCCGAAGCTTGTCGCATCCAGCACGACCGGATGGCCCATGAACAGCGGCTGGTGGCACTTGCCGCAGCTCGGGTGCTCGCCGAGCCGTGCGGCCGGCACGCGGTTGAGGGCGTGGCAATGAGGGCAGGGTAGGGTCAGGGCGTCAGCGGGCATCAGGATCTCCGGGGGATTGGGCATGTCGGATGACTGCGCGAGGGAAACATGCGGACTTCACGGACAGTCGCGTCAACCCGTCGGCCGATCAGAGTGCTTTGGTCGCAATGATTGCGCCGCGAATCTGTCCTTCACGGTAACCGGTGGCGCGGTCGTCCGGGTAATGCTCGCCAATACGTGCCTTCACCTCGGGCGACAGGGTCTCCTGCGGGCCGTGGCAGTTCAGGCACAGCGTCTGGGTCGGCAGTGCCTTGGCGTAGTGATAGACACGCTTGCCGTCCTGTTCGACGATCTCGCCCTTTTCCAGCGTCGCGGGGCTTTCACCGGCCGCGGCGCGCCGGTCGAAATCTTCCAGCGCCGCCCGTTCCCAAGTGTCCGGCGTCGCGCGCTGCGCGTTGCGCGGTTTGAGGCTCACCCGCTTGAGCTGCCACCCCGTGCTGGCGGCAACGTCCTTCGCCATCTTCGGTGCCAGGTCGCGGCACACCGGAATCGCGCCCTCGGGGCCGCTACGGGCGATTTCCTCGTTGAGTGCCGCGACGAGTTTCGGTGGCAGGCTTGATGCAGCGCTGCGGGCCTCGGTCATCATCGACGCGTCGTCGGCAATCGCCGGGAGCGCAAGACAGGCGCATGCCAGGGCAGCGGCGGCGGAAATGGAGCGGGTCTTCATCGAGATCTCCTTGATCGGATATAGAAGCAGTTGCTTATATTAACCCGATCCTGCGGCAAATGCGTCACCTCGTTGTGCCACAGTTCACCGGCGACGCTGCGCCCGCTTATTGGCCCCGATTGCAAAGGAATCGTCAGCCGCTCAAGCCCCCGGGTCCGAGCGCCGGCACAACACCCACAGCATGAAGAAACACGCGGCGACCAATGCCGCGATACCCCCCTGCAGCAGTGTCGCCAGCTGGAAGCCGCCCATCCAGAAATGTCCGGCCAGGCGGACTGCACCCGCCGTGCCGCATAGTACGAGGCCGACGATGCCCGCGATTCGGCCCGCCAATAGCAGCAATTGATCCATCTTCGACCCTCCCGAAATATTCTCACCATGACTTGCCGGGGTAGCCGGATCGGGGCTCGTCCTTGTGCCCCGTCCATGTCAGACGGATTAGACGCCGTGCACCGAGTGCAGGCAAGCCAATAAATCCTTCGCGCGGCGAGTCGACCTCGATCAGGAGCCTTCGAAGACGTAGGCGTCCATCGCCAGCATGCCGTAACGCACGTCCCGTTCGGCGAGGCGTCGCGCGACGGCTCGCTCGCCTGCCGCCCCCAGCGCGAACATCAACGGCAGCAGGTGTTCGTCGGTGGGATGCGCACGTTCGGCGTGCGGTGCGCGACGGCGATAATCCAGCAATGCTTCGACGTCGCCGGCGGCCAGGGTGTCGGCGATCCAGTCAATAAAGGCTGTGACGTAGGGTTCGGCGTCATCGCGGGGGCCGGAAAACTCGTATAGATTGTGCGTGATGCTGCCCGAGCCGGCGATCAGCACGCTTTCGCTGCGCAGGGGCGCAAGCGCCCGTCCGAGTTCGTGGAAATAGCGCGGCGACCGTTGCGCAGGCATTGAAACCTGCACGACCGGGATCTGCGCATCGGGATACATGTGCAACAGTGGCACCCACGCCCCATGATCCAGGCCGCGTTTCGCATCCGTGCCCGCAGCGAGACCGGCCGCTGCCAGCAGCGCAGTCGCGTGAGCGGCGAGTTCGGGCGCGCCGGGTGCCGGGTAACGAAGCTCGTACAACGGCTCCGGAAAACCGCCGAAATCGTGAATCGTCGCGGGCTTCGCACTGGACGTGAGCGAGAGAGCAGGGCTCGTCCAGTGTGGCGAGACGATGAGAATGGCACGCGGAACGGGCAAGGAACGCGCCAGCGCCGCGAGTTCGTGTCCGGCCACCCCCGGTTCCAGGGCGAAAGTCGGAGCGCCATGCGAGACGAACAGGGTGGGCAGAATGGGCATGAAGACTCCGTAGCGTGGTTGCCGAGTGGATAAGCCGGACTGTCGCGTCCTTCGCCTTACCCCGATGGCCACAGTCTAGGAGGCACCCTGACACGGATAAACAGGCGGTACCGGCAAACACTGTTCCCGGGATTGCAACAAACGTTATCGCGCGCCATCGCCGCGATTGGGTAACCGCATATTCCGCGATGCACAATCCTACTGTGCTTTTATGGTATCTTGGCCGAAAACGACCGGGCCACGTGCCTTTCCACCCCAACTGCAATTCGCATGACGCTCTTCTCGTTGATTGTTGCACTACTGCTCGAGCAGGTACGCCCGCTGCCCGTGCGGCAGATCATTCTGGATCCCTTGCGGCGCTTGTCCGGCATGCTGGTCGACCGCTTCAATGACGGCCAGGCGCGTAACGGCGCAGTGGCGTGGACGCTGCTCGTGCTCGCTGTCGTCGTGGTCGGCGCAGTGGTGTTCTTCCTGCTGTGGCTGATCCATCCGCTCGTCGCCTTCGCGTTCAACATCGCGGTGCTGTACCTGACGATGGGTTTCCGTCAGGAAAGTCACTTCTTTACCGACATCCACCTGGCCCTGCGCATGGGGGAACTGGATCGTGCCCGCTCATTGCTTGGTGAATGGCGCGGTGGCCAGTATGTCGGGGCTAGCTCCAGTGAAGTCGCGCGCCTCGCCATCGAGCAGGCGCTCGTCGCCGCGCATCGCAATGTGTTCGGGGTGATTTTCTGGTTCATCGTACTTCCCGGTCCGACCGGCGCGTTGCTCTACCGCCTGGCGCGTTTTCTCGGGGAGGAATGGGGGGCGCGGCGTGATGCCGAATTCGGCGAGTTCGGCCGTTTCGCAAGAAAAGCCTTCGAGTTCATCGACTGGCTGCCGGCGCGGCTCACCGCCGCATCGTTTTCCGTAGTGGGCGATTTTGAGGATGCGGTGTTCTGCTGGCGTACGCAGTCGATGCTTTGGGCAGACAGGGCGTCCGGTATACTGATTGCAGCAGGCGCCGGGGCTCTGGGTGTACGCCTCGGAATGCCGGTGCATGAATCCGGCGAGATCGTCGAGCGACCGGAAATGGGCGTGGGTGAAGAAGCCGACGCCGACTACATGCAAAGTACCGTTGGCCTCGTTTGGCGTGCCTTGGTGCTTTGCCTGCTGATGCTGGCCCTGCTGGTGATTGCCGGCTGGGTCGGTGCTTAATTTCGAGGAGGGAGCACAGATGGCGAATCGTGAAGTTGTGGTTTTGAGCGCAGTCCGCTCGGCAGTGGGTGGTTTCGGCGGCTCGCTGAAGGACATGGAACCGGCCGAACTGGGCGGTGTGGTCGTCAAGGAAGCGATCGCCCGTGCCGGCGTCGATCCCAAGCAAGTGACCTTTGCCACCGTCGGTAACTGCATTCCCACCGAATCGCGCTACGCCTATGTTGCCCGCGTGGCGACGGTCCAGGGCGGCATGTCGATGGATTCCGTGGCGTTTGCGGTGAACCGTCTGTGCGGTTCGGCGCAGCAGGCCATCATCAATTCGGCCCAGGCGATCATGCTCGGCGACGCTGATTTCGCGATCGGCGGTGGTGTCGAAGTGATGTCGCGTGGTGCCTACCTGATGCCGGCGCTGCGCAGCGGCGCGCGCATGGGTGACACCAAGGCCATCGATGCGATGGTGTCCGTGCTGACCGACCCGTTCGGGGTCGGCCACATGGGCATCACGGCTGAAAACCTCACCGCCAAGTGGAGCATCAGCCGCGAGGATCAGGACGCCTTTTCGCTGGAGTCGCAAAAACGCGCCGCCGCTGCGATTGCCGAAGGCCGTTTCAAGAGCCAGATCGTTCCGATCACCTTCGAAACCCGCAAGGGCCCGGTGGTGTTCGACACCGACGAGCATCCGCGCATGACGACGATGGAAGCGCTGGCGAAGATGAAGCCGGCGTTCAAGAAGGACGGTTCGGTGACTGCCGGCAACGCTTCGGGCATCAACGACGCTGCCGCTTTCCTGGTGCTGGCCGACGCTGCCAAGGCCGCGGCCGGTGGCCACAAGCCGATCGCCCGCCTGGTTGCTTACGCCATCGCCGGCGTGCCCAACGACGTCATGGGTGAAGGCCCGATCCCCGCGTCCAAGCTCGCGTTGCAGCGTGCGGGTCTGTCGCTGGACAAGATCGATGTGATCGAATCCAACGAAGCCTTCGCGGCGCAGTCGATCGCAGTCAACAAGGGTCTCGAACTGGATCCGACGAAGACCAACCCGAACGGCGGCGCGATCGCCCTCGGCCACCCGGTCGGTGCGACCGGCGGGGTCATCATCACCAAGCTGCTGCACGAACTGATCCGCACCAACGGCCGCTACGGCATGGCCACGATGTGTATCGGTGGCGGCCAGGGCATCACGACGATCTGGGAACGTATCTGATCGATCCGGTATCCGGACAGGAAAAAACCCGCTTCGGCGGGTTTTTTTTCGTGCGGCAGATCGGGTGCAGGGAAACGGGCCGCGCTACCAGCCCTGCGTCTGCCGCTTTGCCTGGGTGATTTCTTCGCGAATCAGCTTGAAATGCTCGAAGCGGCGTGGGTCGATGGTGCCTGCTTCAATCGCCGCGCGTAGCGCGCAGCCGGGTTCGGAGTCGTGCAGGCAGTCGCGAAAGCGGCATTTGCCCAGATGATTGTGGAATTCGATGAAACTGGCGGCAAGATCGTCGGGCGTCAGGTGCGCCAGACCGAATGCCTGGAGGCCCGGGCTGTCGATCAGCCAGCCGCCGTCCATCGGGTAGAGACGGGCGAACGTCGTGGTGTGCTTGCCGCTGTTCAACGCCTCCGAGATCTCGCGCGTGGCGGCGCGGGCTTCGGGGATCAGTGCATTGGTGAGCGTCGATTTGCCCATGCCGGACTGGCCGACGAAAATGCTGCGCTCCCCGGCAAGGTAGGGGCGCAGACGTTCTGCGCCTTCACGTGCACTCAGTTCTACCACCCGGTAGCCCAGTCTTTCGAACGGGGCGAGAATCTTTCTCGCTGCGGGCAGTGCATCGGTCAGATCCGCCTTGTTGAGTACGATCAGTGGCTTGATCTGCTGGTTCTCCGCCGCGGCAATGCAGCGCGAGATTAGCAGGTCCGAGAAACCCGGCTCGGTCGCGGTGACGATGATGACCTGGGTCAGGTTTGCAGCGATGAGTTTTTCGCGGAATGCGTCCGAGCGCCACAGCAGATTGCGCCGTGGATGCAACTGCGTGATGACGCCCTGATCCTTGCTGTTCGGGCTGACTTCGACCTCATCCCCGCAGGCGAAAACGCTTTTCTTGCCACGCGGATAGCACTTCAGAAGAGACTGCGCGGTGCCGGAACTGGCTGCGGCGGACTGTCCTGAAACGTCGACCTCATACTGGCGGCCGAAGGCTGCGGTAATGACACCGTTGAGCGTGTCGTCGCCTTGGCGCGGGTGCGGTGAATTCACGGGAAGTCGGGTTCCTCAGGAACTGGCGCGCAGGCGCGCGACGCGCAGTGCGGCAGGGGGGTGGGAGTCGAAGAAGCGCGAAAAGAGCGGATCCGGTGTCAGCGTCGAGGCGTTGTCGCGATACAGCTTGACCAGAGCCTCGGCCAGATCTTCTGCGCGGGTTTGTCGCGCCGCATAGGCGTCGGCCTGGAATTCGTGCACGCGCGACCAGTGGCTCATCAGCGGCGCCACGGGGAAGCTGAAAAAGGGCAGCACGAGGGCGAACAGGGCGAGCGCCACCGCCGTGCCGCCCATGGTCATATCCACGACGCCCAGCCCGGCGAAGAACCACGGCTGGGCCATCAGCCAGCCTAGCAGCCACAGCAGGCCGAGACTCATCGCAGCAATCGCCGCCAGCCGCTTCCAGATGTGCCGGTGGTGGAAATGGCCGAGTTCGTGGGCGAGGACCGCTTCGACCTCTTCGGGCTTCAGTTTGTCGAGCAGGGTGTCGAAGAACACGATGCGCTTGGCGGCACCGAAGCCGGTGAAGTAGGCGTTGCCGTGCGCCGAACGGCGCGAGCCGTCCATCACGAACAGGCCGCGCGAACGGAAGCCGCAGCGCGTGAGCAGGTTCTCGACACGTGCCTTCAGCGCCTCATCGGCGAGGGGCGTGAATTTGTTGAACAGCGGCGCGATGAAGGTCGGCCAGATGAACAGCGCGAGCAGGTTGAAGCCCAGCCAGAACAGCCACACCCATAGCCACCAGCGTTCGCCCATCGCGCTCATCAGCCACAATACCGCGGCCAGCACCGGCAGGCCGATCAGCGTGGCGAGCAGGGCCTCGCGCGCGAGGTCCGCAACATACAGCGCCGGCGTCATGCGGTTGAAACCGAAGCGTTTTTCGATGACGAAAGTCCGATACAGCGCCAACGGAAAATCGATCAGCCAGCCCATCACGCCGATGCTGGCGAGCAGGGCGACACCGTGCGTGAGGCCGCCGGCATCGAACATCGCGGTGAGTGCTCTGTAAAGGCCCTGCAGGCCACCCCCCAGGGTTAGCGCCAGCACGAACAGCGCGCCGACGACTGTGTCGATCATGCCGAGCCGCATCCGCGCGGCAGTGTAGTCCGCCGCCTTGCGGTGCGCGTCGAGACTGATTGCCTCGGCGAACGGGCCGGGGACTGCCTCGCGCCGTGACTGCACGTGGCGGATCTGGCGCAGCATCAGCGCGAGCTTGACCAGCACGGTAAGGGCGACAGCGGCTAGGAGCAGGGTCGAGAAGGTATCGGGAGGCATTCGTGGGCAGGGGGGAGGCGTCGGTAAGGGCATCTATGCCACAATCGCGCCTTTGCTTAAGCGGGCCGAACGATTATGGCACAGGATCAGAATCACCTCATCTGGCTGGACATGGAGATGACCGGACTCGAGCCGGATACCGACCGCATCATCGAGATCGCGATCGTGATCACCGACTCGCAGCTCAACACCGTTGCCGAGGCGCCGGTCATTGCCGTGCATCAGCCCGACGCCGTGCTCGAGCGCATGGACGAGTGGAATCGAAACACCCACGGCAAGTCCGGGTTGATCGATCGCGTCAAGGCCTCGCCCGTCGGCGAGGCGGATGCGGAGGCGCAGATGCTCGCCTTCCTGCAACAATATGTGCCGGCACGTACCTCGCCGATGTGCGGCAATTCGGTGTGCCAGGACCGCCGCTTCATGGCGCGCTACATGCCGCAACTCGAGGCCTGGTTCCACTACCGCAACCTCGACGTGTCGACCCTCAAGGAGCTCGCGAAGCGCTGGCGTCCGGAGGTGTACAAGGGGGTCGAGAAGAAGGGCAAGCACGAGGCGCTCGCCGATATCTACGAATCGATCGGCGAACTGCGTCACTACCGCGACAACTTCCTGCGCCTCGAAGCCTGATTTTCTGCCGACGCCGGCGGCGTCCTTGCTTGCCCGGCGCCGCAGACTGTTCCTCACGAGTGACGCAGCTCAAGCTGCCGGTGCGTGCCGACATCGGCCTGAACTGCGTTTGCGCGGGTTTCAGACGGGTTGTGAGCCTGGCGCAGACGCTTGGCGTGAGCACGGAGGGCTCATGCGGGAAGACGTTGCGGGGGCCTGCAGGGCTCAGTCACGACGGTAGAGCCGGAAGATTTCGAGTTGTTTGCCACCTCCGCGGCGGTGCTCCCAGATCTGCTGCCACTCGGCGGCCGGCTTGAGCGTCGTGGAGTTGCGATCGTCATATACGAGGAGGAAGCCGCAGGGGGTCGTGTTGCCCGCTACCTTCTCCGGGCGCAGACCCGCGAAGTAATGGAAGGATGCCCGCTGGCTCGTCGATAGTCCCATGGTTGCGACGCAGCCCTCGCGCTCGCCCGCCAGCGCGATGGCGAGCGAGGTGGCGACGGGGCGGTAGCTGCGGTCGTGATCGAACCAGGGCTTCAGCAGTGCAATGGTGAGGCACCACAACATTGTCATGCCCATGGCCCAATTGGCCGGGCCGCGGTTGGCGGAGCGGGGGAGCCACCACATCAGTGTCACCCATGCGGCGCAGATCAGCACGCCGGCGGTGGCCGATACGGCGGGATACTGGAGCGCAAAACCCGGCGCGATCCTGGCGAGGTGGCGGGCGAGGCCGGGTGGCCAGGAGAATACCTGTGCGCTCCAGGCTATCCATGCCAGCAGCGCGAACACGCTGAAGGTCATGATCGCGAACCAATCGAAGGCATTCGCCGCGCCGCGCCGCAGGCTGGGGACTCCCGAAGCGGCGAGTAGTGCCAGCGGCGGGATCAGCGGCAACATCGATGCGGGGCTGAGGCTGCCGTTTGCGATGATCCAGCCGAAGGCGAGTAGCAAAGCGGCAATCGGCAGCGTCCACGAAATGCGTGCGAGCTGGCGCCGCATGCGCCACAATGACCACAGCGCGATCGGCCACAGGGGCCACGCAAACCAAACGAGCAGTTCTATCAGTCGTGACGCCTCGCCGCCGCCGAGCGGGTCGCTCCACAGCTGTGACCATTCGGTGCGCCACCACAGCACGAGCAGTTCGGGGGCCTGGTAGTGCAGCGCCAGCGGCCACAAGGCGGACGCGCCGATTGCCAGGCTCAGGCCGAGAATCAGGCCCCCGCTGGCGCGCGGATTGCGGCATTCCGGGCATCCGACGACGACGACCAGAAACAGCGGAACAGTCAGCAGTATGCCGGGAAGGCCGCCAGCCAGGAATGCCAATGCCGCGCCGGCGCCGGCCTGCAGGCTGCCCAGTGCGGGGCGCGTCGGGACCAGTGACAGCCCCGCCACGGTCATCGCTTGCATCGCCATCAGCGCAATCATCGGCTGTGTTTCGTGGGCATGCAGCACCAGTCCGAGCGTACCCAGTGTGAGTAGCGCTGCGGGCGTGCGGGTCGGTCGGCCATAGAGACGTGCTGCGGCGCGCGCGATCCAGAAAATCGCCAGTGCCGTGAATAGCGTGGACGCCAGACGGGCCGCGTCGTGCAGCGGCAGGAAGGGGCCAAGCAGGCGTGCGAGCACGGCCCCGGACCAGTAGTACAAGGGCGGGAAGTCAGTCTGGGGCTGGCCGGCGATGGCGGGAAACAGCAGGTTGTTACCCTGCAGCATTTCGAAAATCGGGCCGAAGTGCCGTGCGTCGTCGCCCCGCCAAGGGTCGTGACCGGTCACGCCGGTCAGCAGATACAGTGCGATTAGCAGCGCAAGTCCCGTCGCGCCAAACAGATTGCGTCGCAGCGGGGAGGTTGGAGGTGATTCACCAGTCATGTTATGTCGCCCCGGGGCGCACGGGCTCCGGAGTCTTTGATCGTCAGGTGCGAATTCTAGCTGGCAAAATGGCCCGTGGGCGGCGCGTCTGCTGCGGTGCGCAACCAAATTACATCAGGGAGCAGGGGGATGGATGCCGTGAGGGCCGGGAACAAAAAAGGCAGCCGAAGCTGCCTTTTTCTTGAACCGGATGCCGGGGGCTCAGCCGAGGCGCTGAACGCTGCCGTACTTCTGGCGGAAACGCTCCACTCGGCCTGCGGTATCAACGATCTTCTGCTTGCCGGTGTAGAACGGATGACACGCTGCACAGACTTCCACGTGCAGGGCGGGCTTGCTCATCGTGGAGCGGGTCGTGAAGTTATTGCCGCAGGAGCAGGTGACCTGGACTTCTGCATACTTGGGATGGATGTCCGCTTTCATGGTGGTTCCTTGAACGAGCGGGCGGTGAGTGTGGCCGCCCAAAAAGCCGAGTGGAAACCATGAATTATCGGACATCGCGCAGTCCATGGCAAGTAAAAGGAGAGTCATGGCGGAACCCGCAAGGGGCTGGGCGCACCGCGATCGCTAGCTTGTCGGCGTCGCGGATTTTTCGTCGCTACGGGATTGCCCGTACAATAAGCCCTTTCTGTTCAGGGGTCTGGGGTGCGTCTGCTGCTCGCGCCGATGGAGGGTTTGCTCGACGCGGTGCTGCGCGACGTCCTGACTCGCGCCGGGGATTACGATTGGGCTGTGTGCGAATTTGCACGCGTGTCGGACACCGTGCTGCCGCATCGTTATTTCCGGCGCGTTTGCCCCGAACTGCTGAACGGTGGCCGGACGGCGGCCGGAACGGCGGTTCGCGTGCAGCTGCTCGGCTCGGATCCCGCCTGCCTGGCGGATAACGCCGCGCATCTCGTGGAACTTCAGCCGGCCGGGATCGACTTGAATTTCGGTTGTCCGGCGCCGACGGTGAATCGTCACCGCGGCGGCGCAGTGTTGCTCGATGAGCCCGAACTTCTGTTTGCGATCGCTTCCGCGGTGCGGTCAGTCGTGCCGCCGGGCGTGCCTTTCACCGCCAAGATGCGGCTGGGCGTGTCCGATGCCGCCAAGGCGCTCGATTGCGCGCGGGCACTCGCTGATGGCGGGGTCGAGGAGATCGTCGTGCATGCGCGGACCAAACTTCAGGGATACCGTCCGCCTGCCCACTGGCCGTGGATCGCGCGTATTGCGGAAGCGGTGCCGATCCCCGTGATTGCCAATGGCGAGGTCTGGTCGGAGACGGACTGGTTGCGTTGTCGTGCTGAAAGCGGAGTGGCCGATGTCATGCTGGGGCGAGGGGCGGTGGCCGATCCGTTCATGGTGCGCCGGATTCGCATGCACCGCGCCGCGTCACCCGCGCTGTTTCCCGCCGCCGATCGCACTGCCGAGTGGCGCGAACTGTGTCCGTTGCTGGCGTCATTCTGGCGGCAGGTGCAGGACAAGGTGCTGCCGGCTCACGCCCCGGGCAGGTTCAAGCAGTGGTTGAACCTGCTGCAGCGGAACTTCCCGCATGCCGAGACCCTTTTCCAGGAAATCCGGCCTATGCGTCGCCCGCCTGAAATCAACGCGGTGCTGATGCGCCACGGCATCGTCGCAGAGCCCACCGCGCTTGCAGCGTGAATATCAAGGATTCAATGAGTTACGCAAATTCCCGTATCCCAGAAAGTGCCCAGGCCGGCATCCACGAGCAGCTCGCGCGCCGCGTCGAGCGGCACGTCGCCGAGCCGTTTCGCAAGCCCTACGCGGACTACAACCGTGCCGCCTTCGATGCCAGCCTGGCGGGTTGGGACCGGCGCGCGCCACTGATTCTCGACGCCGGCTGCGGTGTGGGGCACAGCACCATCCAGCTCGCGCGCATGTTCCCGGACCACTGGGTGATCGGCGTGGATCAGTCCGAAGACCGCCTGAACCGGCGCAAGCCTTATCCGGACGCGCTGTTGCCGACGAACATGGTGTTCGTGCGTGCCGATCTGGTCGATTATTGGCGTCTCGCCTGCGATGCCGGTCTGCGTCTGGCGCGTCATTACATCCTGTACCCGAACCCGTGGCCGAAGATTGGCCATCTGGCGCGTCGCTGGCACGCTCACCCGGTATTTCCATTCATCCCAAGACTCGGCGGCCTGCTTGAATGCCGCAGCAACTGGCGTGTGTATATCGAGGAGTTTGCCAGTGCGCTGGGATTGGTAACGGGGCACGAGACTGGCTGGGAAGTGTTCGAGGCGCCGTTGCCGTTGACGCCGTTTGAACGGAAGTATCGCGATTCCGGCCAGATGCTGTATCGCGTGTGCTGCGATCTGGATAATGACGCTTGCGCACGCGTGTCGGATGGCGCACGCTGAGCGGCCTGACGGAGAAAACGATGACGACCGAAGCCCCCGAATCCGTGGATACGAACAACCCGCAATTGCTCGATGACGATGAGTTCGAGGCACTTGAAGAGCTGCTGACATCGGATGTCGTGCCCGAAGACTGCATGAATCTTGAGATGCTTGACGGCTTTCTCGCCGCCGTGCTGGCTTCGCCGGTGCAGATCGCCGCCGAGGACTGGTTGCCGGCCGTGTGGTCGGCGCACGGTGACGAGGTATCGTTCGGCTCGGGCAGCCAGATGCAGCGTGCAATCCAGTTGGTGCGGCGCTATTACAACGAATTGGCGACGACGCTGGGTGAGCCGGAAGGTTGGGAGCCGTTCTGCTATGCGTCCAGCGAGGGCGATTCGCTGGAGATTGGCGAGGAGTGGATCGAGGGTTTCGCGCAGGGACTCGAACTGTGGCCCGAGGATTGGGAGGCCGGCGTGCCCGATGATGCGGCGCAAGCCGTGCGCCACGCGCTGGATGCGTTGATGGCGCCGTGGGCGGATGAGGCATCGGTCCAGGTGGACGACAGTACTCGCATGCAGTGGCTGGAGTTGGCCGTGAGCAATCTGGGTGCGATCGTCAGGCAGTGGCGCAAGCTCGATCTGGGTTCGCTTGAGCTGCTTTCGGTGGACGGGCCTTCGATACCCACGCCGTCAGGTGTGGGGCGGAACGACCCCTGTCCCTGTGGTAGCGGCAAGAAATACAAGAAATGTTGCGGAGCCCCGGAGTAGGGCCGAACACGGTCCGGCTTCAATCATGAGCGACGACTACTGCACCCGCTGCGGTGCCTGCTGCGCCGCATTTCGCGTCGACTTTCATCCCTCTGAACTTGCCAGCGTAACGCCGGGCGGGGTGTCCGATGCATTGACCGTTCCGCTCACCGCCCGGCTGGTGCGCATGCGCGGCACGGACGAGGCGCCGCCGCGCTGCATCGCTCTCGACGGCGAGATTGGCGTCAAGGCACGCTGCTCGATCTACGCCAGCCGCCCTTCGCCTTGCCGTGACTTCGCCCCCTACGCTGCGTTGGGTATCGGCGAGGATGCTTGTGACCGTGCGCGTTCACGCCACGGTCTGCGCCCGCTGTGAATCGATTTTCAGCGCCGGTGTGCAACCGCCGTGAGCAGTTGCAGCGGACCGATGTTGCGCACGGTGTCGATCTGTGCCGGTTGACGCACGAATAGCGACCCGGCAAAGCCGAGGGCATTGATCGAAATGTGCTCGTGGCGCTCGCAGCGGCGCGGGATCACCGTCAGCCACTCGCGACTCGCCAGCAGGTTGTAAGGTGGCATCGGATTGAGGCCATGGTCAATGCCCACGGCGCGGCATGCGCGCCGAAAAGAATCGCAGAGCAATTCGCCGAATTGTCCGGTGTCGCGGGCATCTTCAAGCGCGAGGCGCACGAAACAATGTTGCCAGGGGAGGTCGGGGTGCGTCGCCACCGCACCGGCCGGGAGGTTCGCTGGCAGTCTGTCGGTGAAGGCGCTGAGTGCGGCGCTCTCTCCGGCCTGCGGAATCCATTGCAGGTGCTTGTGTCGTTGGCTTGCGCCCGCCTCGGTGCCGCCATTGTAAAAGCCCAGGCCGCCGAGCACGTTCATCACCGAGGCCAGGGCGAGGAAATCAGCGTGCGTCAGCGGTGCTGTCTGCTCTTCGAAGGCACGGGTGATGATGAGTAGATGGCGCTCGATGACGGGGAACTTGTTGAGCACGGCCAGATGCCGCTCGCCCAATGGTCCGATGGCAAGTTCGGGTTCGGGGGGCAGGAAGGGGTTGAAGGCCGGAATACGGCGTGTGGCGGCGCTGACACGTGCGGCATCCTTGTGGGCTAGAGATGAAACCCAGCGCACCGTGAAGTCGATGCCGGCATCACGAATCAGCGTCTGTTCTGTACGGATGGGCTGAAGCGCGCCTGACTCGGTGGCGCGGCTGATCGTGCAGTCGATCCGGTGCAGCAGGTCATCGGACATGTTCAGGGGGTAAATGGCGGCAAACGGATAACAGGCAGTGTAGGCTGGCGCCTTTCGATCGATCAATTTCAATCGCGCGCCCCGATGAGGCGCGCCGGAGTATGCCATGACCGTTTCCTTTGCCGTGCGCGGCGAGTACATCCAGCTCGATCAACTGCTCAAAGCTTCCGGCCTCACCGGTACCGGCGGCGAGGCGCATGCCGCGGTCGAGGCCGGGCGGGTCCTGGTCGACGGACAGGTCGAGTCGCGCAAGCGTGCCAAACTGCGCCCCGGGGCAACGGTCAGCTTCGCCGGCGAGACCGTAGTACTCGTCGCGGCTGAGTAATCCTCGCTTGCCGCGGCCTTGCGCGACCCGAATGCGCGCGTTCGTTGCAGCGTCAGTTGCAGCTTGAGGCCGCGTCGGAGGGTTTGCGTCGGGACAGTCGCTCCCAGATCCAGCCGCCGGGAAGATCCTTTCCCGACAAGACGTAGGCGAGCGCATGTTCATGCGACAGGATCAGTCCGAATTCGCGCCTCGCATCCGGCGAGCCGATCAGCAGTAATTCGTCACCCGCACGCAGTTCGGTGTCCGGTTCCGGGATCAGCAGGTGATCGTCGTCGTCGCGATGCAGGTAAAGAACTTCGCAGGCGAGTGGCTCGTCGCGGTTCGAGGGGTCGCGCAACAGCGACTGCAGTTCGACTCCCTTCATCAGCCTGCGATACAGTGCCGGAGCACGTGCCAGATTGATGCGTTCGCTCCATACCGCGGGAACTTCCCAGCCGAAGCGTTCGGTCAGGCGCCTCAGCAGTCGGTCGCACCAGGCCTCGTCGCGTCGCTTCATCTCTTCGAGAAAGGGCACGAGCAGTGGTGTGGTGAGGATCGCCAGGCACTCGTGCGCGATGATCTGGCTCGGTACCACATTGACGTCGTAATTGAAGGCCTCGAACAATGCGTGATTTGCATAGTGGTTCTGACGCAGGATTACGAACAGGCCGCGATTCAATTCGCGCGCGGTGACTGCAATCGACAGATTGTCCACGTCGTTGCTGGTTCCGGCGACGATGCCCACTGCACGGCGAACCCCCGCCGCCTCCAGTGCGGGCGCGCCGGTGCCGTCGCCTTGCACCCAGCGTGTGCTCGGAATCGACGGCGCCTGTCGGTCGATGATCGTGACCGGTACTGCCGCCTGTTCCATCACATGCGCCAGCATCCGCCCGAAACGCCCGTGCCCGCAGAGGATCCATTCGCCATGGGGTGGATCGCGCTCGCGCTGCATGGTGGTTCCCGGCAGCCCGGTCAGCCATGTCAGCAGGTTCCACGCAGCCGGAGCATGTAGCGCCAGCGCAAGATATTCGGAGAACTTCTCGAACGGATTGATGATATGGCGTGTACCGAAGGACGCCATATTGGCCGCTGTTTCCTGTGTTTCGGCACGGCACAGCGCCGGCACCTTCGGTGCTAGCAGGCGCGCAGCAATGGCGATGGCGAGATTGGTCCCGTCGTCGTTCGTCAGCGCGATGATGCCGATGCAGTTCGGGTGCGTCAGTCCCGCGAACTTCAGTGTCTCCGGATTGCGCGCGTCTGCGCTGAGGGCCGGAACGTCGGCGTGGTAGCTGTGCAGTTCGATCTCGCCAACCTTGCTGTCGTCCTGTTCGACGACGACTGCACGGAAGCCCAGGCGATCCAGCGCGTCGCATATCAGCCGGCCGGTTTCGCCATAACCACATACCAGATAGAAGGGTTCGCGCAGGCGCTGAACCGCGCGCAGGAAGCGCTGTGTGCGGATCGCCTGTTGCAGGTTGCGGTCGGCGAGTAGCGCGAACACGGTTCCCACGGTATAGGCCCAGCCCACCACCGACATATAGATGCACAGGATTACCCACAACCGCTGCTGATCCGAGAAGGCGTATGGAATCTCGCCGAAGCCGATCGTCGTCGCGGTGTAGCTGATGAAGTAGAGCGAGTGGAAAAAGCTCAGGTGTGCGGGATTGCCGTCCGCGTCGACCCCCGGGGCCAGTGTCAGCCCGAGCACCGAAATGGCCATGATGCTGATGAGCAGGATCAGTGGCGCCCGCATGCGGCGCATGATCAGGAAGAAGATGCTTTGATGGCGCGGCAATGGCGTCATCGCGGGGTCTCGGACTAGCGTCGCTGCATGATGGTTTCGGCGATCAGGATCACCACCGAAACCACGTTGGCAAACAGCGCACCACCTGACAGTGAAACCACCCGCGCGACCATCTCGGGCGTCAACCCGCTTGCCGAAATATGGGCGGCATAGCCCCACACCATTGCAGCGGCAAGCAACTGCAGGTCGGCAACCAGACTGGTCGACAGGTGCACCGCACCGATCTGGGTGCGATCGCCGAATTTGAGCACTGTCGCGATCAGGCTTACGACGATTGCCGCGAAAAGTTCATAGATGTCGTGGTGCGCCGGATCGTCGATATCTCCGACGAAAAAGCCGAAATTCAAGGTGGCGGCGAGTACGATGAAGAAGCCGAAGATGACTTTTTCGAGGTTCATGTCGATCTCGCTGTCAGGGCACGCTTTGCGAACAGGCGCGGCATCTGCTCACGTGGAAGGCATATTTCGGCTTGATTATATGCGCCTATGAACTCCGCCGTGTGTGGCGTTAATCATGCAACTCGCCGTCAACGTAGAACCACCGGTGTTCTTCGCGCACGAAGCGGCTGGTTTCGTGCAAGCGGTGCGCCTTTCCGCCGATGCGGTAGCGGGCGACAAATTCGACAATGGCGGTGTTATCCCCCGTCTGGACTTGCTGCCTGACCTGCAGTCCGATCCATTTCGGAACCGGTTCGATGGCCAGATTCAGTGCGGTGGGCCGCGTCGACGGATGCCAACTGGCGAGCAGATATGCCTCATCGCGCAGCGTGAAGGCGGTGTAACGGCTGCGCATCAGCGCTTCGGCGGTCTTGGCCGGAAGTTCGCCCATGATCACGGGGGCGCAGCAATCGTCAAAGGACTTGCCTGATTGGCAGGGGCAGGAAAGGGCGACCATGGTGTGAGTGTCCGGAATTATCCGGGGCGTCCGAGAATTTCGCGCAGCACGTAAGGCAGGATGCCGCCGTGGCGGTAGTAATCAACTTCGATCGGCGTATCAATGCGGCATAGCACGGAAACCTCTTGCACCGTGCCGTCGCGGCGCCCGAACCTCAGGGTCAGATCCTGGCGGGGCAGGAGTCTCGCATTGATTCCCAGTATGTCAAAAGTTTCGTCGCCGGTCAGGCCTAAATTCTCCCACGAATCCTCGCCCTTGAACTGCAAGGGCAATACGCCCATGCCGACGAGGTTTGAGCGGTGAATGCGCTCGAAACTTCTGGCGACGACGGCCTTGACGCCGAGCAACTGCGTGCCCTTGGCCGCCCAGTCGCGGCTGGAGCCGGTGCCATATTCCTCGCCGGCAAAAACGATTGTCGGTGTGGCGGTGGCCATGTAGGCCATCGCCGCGTCGAACACGGTGGTCTGTGTGCCGTCGAGCAAGGTGTAGCCGCCCTCGACGCGCGAGCTGTCCTCACGCGGCGGCAGCATCATGTTCTTTACCCGCACATTAGCGAAGGTGCCGCGCACCATTACGTCATGATGGCCGCGGCGCGACCCATAGGAATTGAAATCCTGTTTCGCGACGCCGCGTGAAATCAGCCATTGGCCGGCAGGGGTGGTGTCCTTGAATGAGCCTGCAGGCGAGATGTGGTCGGTGGTGACCGAGTCGCCGAGCATCAGCAACATGCGCGCGCCGGTGATGTCACCGACGGTACCCGGCTGCAACGAGAAGCCGTCGAAGAAGGGCGGGCGGGCGATATAGGTGGAATCGGGCCACTCGTAGATCTGACCGGTCGTCGCGGGAATCTCGTTCCATAGGTCGTGATCTCTGGTGAAGTCGGCGTACAGGCGCGTGAACGTTGCCGGGTCCATCGCATAGGGCATCACCGCCGCGATTTCGTCCGAGGTCGGCCAGATATCCCGGAGATATACTGGACGGCCGTCCTTGCCTCGGCCTAGCGGGTTTTCGGTGAGATCGACGTTGGCGCGTCCGGCAATTGCGAAGGCCACCACCAAGGGCGGCGAGGCGAGGAAGTTGGCGCGCAGGTTGGGGTGGATGCGTGCCTCGAAATTGCGGTTCCCGGATAGCACGGCGGCCGCAATCACGTTGTTCTCGTTGATCGCGTCGTTCAGTTCGGGCGCCAGATCGCCCGCATTGCCGATACAGGTCGTGCAGCCATAGCCCGCCAGCGCGAAACCCAGTTGTGCCAGTGGTTCGAGCAGCCCGGCCTTGCCAAGGTACTCCGTTACCACGCGCGAACCGGGAGCGAGCGAGGTCTTGACGTGCGGCTTCACCGACAGGCCCTTGTCGACCGCCTTTTTTGCCAGCAGGCCGGCTGCGATCAATACCGCCGGGTTGCTGGTATTGGTGCACGACGTGATCGCCGCGATCAGCACGTCGCCATGACCGAGGTCGACGCCCGGTAGTCTCGTCGGAAAACGCGTGCCGAGCGCGGCCTCGGGCTGGCCGAAGCCGTTTTCGCTTGCCGGCTGCGAAAACAGGCGGTCGAACACCTCTTCCATGTCCTTCAGCGCAATGCGGTCCTGAGGGCGTTTGGGGCCTGCGAGCGAGGGAACGATGGATGTCAGATCCAGCGTCAACGTCGTCGAATAGTCGATGTCGCCCGCGCGCGGGATGCCGAACAAGCCCTGTTCACGGAAATACGTCTCGCACAGTTCGCATTCAGCGTCCGTGCGCCCCGTGCCGCGCATATACGCAATCGTCTTCTCATCGACCGGGAAAAATCCCATCGTGGCGCCATATTCGGGGGCCATGTTGGCGATCGTTGCGCGGTCCGTGACGGACAGGGTGGCGGTGCCTTCGCCAAAGAATTCGACGAACTTGCCGACCACTTTCTGGTGTCGCAGCATCTCGGTGACGGTCAGGACCAGATCGGTCGCGGTCACGCCTTCGTTGAGGCGTCCCTTGAGTTCCACGCCGACGACATCCGGCGTGAGGAAATACACCGGCTGGCCGAGCATGCCGGCCTCGGCCTCGATGCCGCCCACGCCCCAGCCGACCACGCCGACTCCGTTGATCATCGTCGTATGCGAATCCGTGCCGACCAGGGTGTCCGGGTAGTACAGATCACCCTCGGTGGTCTTGTGTCCGCGTACGCCGCGGAACAGGTATTCGAGATTCACCTGATGGACAATGCCGATCCCCGGCGGCACCACCTTGAAGGTGTCGAACGCCTGCATGCCCCATTTCATGAACTGGTAGCGCTCGCGGTTACGCAGGAACTCGAGTTCCATGTTCTGGCGCAGTGCGATCGGCGTGCCGTAGTGGTCCACCTGCACCGAATGGTCGACGACAAGGTCGACCGGCACCAGCGGCTCGATCAGCTTGGGATCCCTCCCCATTTCGGCGGCAACATTGCGCATCGCCGCCAGGTCGCACAGCAGCGGCACGCCGGTGAAGTCCTGCAGGACCACCCGCGCGACGACGAATGGAATCTCGTCGGTTCGCTCTGCGTTCGGCGTCCATCTGGCGAGCTGACGCACATGCTCCTCGGTGACCTTCTTGCCGTCGCAGTGGCGCAGCACCGCTTCCAGCACGATGCGGATCGATACCGGCAGGCGCGACACTTTGCCGATGCCGGCGGCCTCAAGCGCGCGGAGCGAGTAGAACTGGCCCTCGCGTCCGAATGCGGTCGAAAAGGTCTTCCGGGCGTCGAAAAGATTGTGGAGCATGGTCAATCTCCTGCGGAGCAGTGGAACGTTGTCATGTCTGGCGGGGGCGTGTCATCCACGCGAATATGCAACCCATTGACTCTTCGTTGGAACGTCCGCTTGCGCGATGCGTTCCCCTTGGGGCCCTTTGCCCGGTCTAGTCGATTGCCCCGGCGATTGCAATGAATGACTGGGGCCGCAAGTCCGGCCATTGCACGCGCAGGCACATCGGGAGGAGTAGAATTCCGCCGCTGCAAGGCATTCGTTGCTGCATTGCACCTCAAGTCTTATAAAAGACATATAATCTCGCAGCCTCGTTCGGGTCAGCGCCCGGACGCCCAGCCACTGTCACGATAAAGGAAGGAATTCGCCGTGCTTGAAGCCTACCGTGCCCATGTCGCCGAGCGTGCCGCCCTCGGCATCCCGCCGCTGCCGCTGTCGAAGCAGCAGACCGCCGATCTCGTTGCGCTGCTCAAGAACCCGCCGAAGGGCGAAGAAACCGCCCTCGTCGAGCTGATCACCTACCGTGTACCGGCCGGTGTGGATGACGCCGCCAAGGTCAAGGCCGAGTTCCTGGCCAAAGTTGCCAAAGGCGAGGAGGCCTGCACGCTGATCTCCCGCGCCAAGGCCACCGAGCTGCTTGGCACGATGCTTGGCGGCTACAACGTCAAGCCGCTGATCGACTTGCTGGGCGACGCCGAAGTTGGTGGCGTGGCCGCCGAAGGTCTCAAGAAGACCTTGCTGGTGTTCGACTTTTTCCACGATGTGGCCGAACTGGCGAAATCGGCGAATGTGACAGCTGCGGCGAACGCCAAGGCCGTCATGCAGTCCTGGGCCGACGCCGAGTGGTTCACCTCGCGTCCGGAAGTGCCGGCTTCGCAGAAACTGACCGTTTTCAAGGTCACCGGCGAAACCAACACCGATGACCTGTCGCCGGCGCCGGACGCCTGGTCGCGCCCCGACATTCCGTTGCATGCGCTGGCCATGCTGAAGAACCCGCGTCCGGGTATCGAAGCCGACGAAGCCGGCGCCCGCGGCCCGGTCAAGCAACTCGAAGCGCTGGCCAAGAAGGGCAACCTGATCGCCTACGTCGGCGACGTGGTCGGCACCGGTTCGTCGCGCAAATCCGCGACGAACTCCGTGCTGTGGTTCACCGGCGAAGACATCCCCTTCGTGCCGAACAAGCGTTTCGGTGGTGTCTGCATCGGTTCCAAGATTGCCCCGATCTTCTTCAACACGATGGAAGACGCCGGCGCGCTGCCGATCGAGCTGAACGTCGAAGACATGAACATGGGCGACGAGATCGAGCTCAAGATCGACGCCGCCACGGCCAAGGTCACCGCGCTCAAGAACGGCGCCGTGATCGCCGAATCGCAGCTCAAGACCCCGGTCATCCTCGACGAAGTGCGCGCCGGTGGCCGCATTCCGCTGATCGTCGGCCGTGGCCTGACGACCAAGGCGCGTGAAGCGCTGGGCCTGCCGGTGTCGACCCTGTTCCGTCTGCCGGCCCAGCCGCAGGATCCGGGCAAGGGCTACTCGCTGGCGCAGAAGATGGTCGGTCGTGCCTGTGGCCTGCCGGAAGGCAAGGGCATCCTGCCGGGAACCTACTGCGAGCCGAAGATGACCACCGTCGGTTCCCAGGACACCACCGGCCCGATGACGCGCGACGAGCTCAAGGATCTGGCCTGCCTCGGCTTCTCCGCCGACATGGTGATGCAGTCTTTCTGCCACACCGCCGCCTATCCGAAGCTGGTCGACGTCAAGATGCACCGCGAACTGCCGTCCTTCATCAGCACCCGTGGCGGCGTTGCGCTGCGTCCGGGTGACGGCGTCATCCACTCCTGGCTCAACCGCCTGCTGCTGCCCGACACCGTCGGTACCGGTGGCGACTCGCACACCCGCTTCCCGATCGGCATTTCCTTCCCGGCCGGTTCCGGTCTGGTGGCCTTTGCCGCCGCCACCGGCGTGATGCCGCTGGACATGCCGGAATCCGTGCTGGTGCGCTTCAAGGGCAAGCTGCAGGATGGCGTCACGCTGCGTGACCTGGTCAACGCCATTCCCTACTACGCCATCAAGCAGGGGCTGCTGACCGTCGCCAAGCAGGGCAAGAAGAACATCTTCTCCGGCCGCATCCTCGAAATCGAAGGCCTGCCGGATCTGAAGGTCGAGCAGGCGTTCGAGCTCTCCGACGCTGCCGCCGAACGTTCCGCTGCCGCCTGCGCCGTACAGCTCGACAAGGCGCCGATCATCGAATACATGCGCTCGAACATCACGCTGATGAAGTGGATGATCGCCAACGGCTACTCCGACGCGCGCACGCTCGGCCGCCGCATCAAGGCCATGGAAGCGTGGATCGCCAAGCCGGAACTGCTCCAGGCCGACAAGGACGCCCAGTACGCCGCCGTGATCGAGATCGATCTGGCCGACGTCAAGGAACCGATCGTTGCCTGCCCGAACGACCCGGACGACGTGAAGCTGCTGTCCGAAGTGTCCGGCACCAAGATCGATGAAGTGTTCATCGGTTCGTGCATGACCAACATCGGCCACTTCCGTGCTGCCGGCAAGGTCCTCGAAGGCAAGTCGGACATCCCGACCCGCCTGTGGGTGGCCCCGCCGACCAAGATGGACGCCATGATCCTCAACGAGGAAGGCTACTACGCGATCCTCGGCAAGTCCGGCGCACGCATGGAAATGCCGGGTTGTTCGCTGTGCATGGGTAACCAGGCGCAAATCCGCAAGGGCAGCACGGCGATGTCGACCTCGACGCGCAACTTCCCGAATCGTCTCGGCATCGACACCCAAGTCTTCCTCGGCTCCGCCGAACTGGCCTCGATCTGCGCGCTGATGGGCAAGATCCCGACTGTGGCCGAGTACATGGAGCAGGTTAAGGTGGTGAACGCCAAGGCGGCCGACGTTTATCGCTACATGAACTTCGACCAAATCAAGGAGTTCAGCGAAGTGGCCGCTACCGTTACGGTCTGATGTCTAAGCCGTAAGCTGCCTTCAGCATCTCGAAAACCCGCATCGTTACTGATGCGGGTTTTTGTTTTTAGACTTTCCGTCTATGGGATGCCTAAACCGTCAAGCGTGGTGCGGAGGAGTCCCTTCTGCTCCCCGTCAATGCATCCGACATTTCCTTCCGCTCTGACTTGGGAATCCTTGCGCCCCGTGCGTGCCGGCACAAAGGGGCACTCGACATTCAACGCGATCCTCCCGCTTCGTGCCACAACTCGTCGAGGCGCCTGGCGAAGCGCGTTCCGAGTGCCTCGTCTTCGTGCATGAAGTAGACGTAGGCGCGGGTGAGCGGCTGTGCAGCGATGCGCTCGACCCAGGCACGCAGGTCGGCGTCGTCGTAGTGGGTTCGCCGCAGGCGGATGTACGCGCACTCGGTCGTGGCCACGAACGGGGTTTCGCCTTCGTCAGTGTCGGTGACGCAATACAGGGCGCCGAGGGAGCGAAGCGCTTCGTAGACCTCGTCGTCCTGCCAGGAGGCGTGGCGAAACTCGAAGGCGTAGCGCTTGTCTGATGGCAACCCCGCCAGGAAATCGCGCAGCCGATGAACATCCTTTCTGAGAAACGGCGGCAACTGGAACAGGAGCACGCCGAGCTTGTCTCCCAGCGCAGCGGCGCGGCGCACGAATTCGGTCACGCTGGATTCGCTCTCGCGCAGACGTTGCTCGTGCGTGATCCGCCGCGGTGCCTTGAGCGTGAAGGAGAACTCCGGCGGCACTTGCTCCGCCCAGCGCGCGAGCATCGATTCGTCGGGCATGCGGTAGAAGGTGTTGTTGATCTCAACCGTCGTGAAGCGCTCGGCGTAGTAGTGGAGCATCGCGTCGGGAGGGAGCTTTTCCGGATAGAAGGAGCCGAGCCACTCCTTGTAAGAAAAGCCGCTCGTTCCGGTCGACAATCGCATCGCTTCTGCTCCCAGGACAGGCCCCATGCCGCGCGGGGTTGAGGTTGCTCCTTCGCGCAAGGTTCGGCGCGTGGCCCGGCCGTCCGCGGCCAAGGCGCTCAGTGAACTCGGTCAGCTCGATGAATACGCCGCCAAGCGGACTTTTGCTGCGACGCCCGAGCCGGCGCCGTCGGCAGCGCCCGCAGCTGGCGGGCCCCTCCTTTTCGTCATCCAGCAGCACTCGGCTCGGCGGCTGCATTTCGACTTCCGCCTCGAATGTGATGGAGTGCTGAAATCCTGGGCAGTTCCCAAGGGCCCGTCGCTCGACCCCAGCGAGAAGCGGCTCGCGGTGCAGACCGAGGACCATCCCTACGACTACGCCTCCTTCGAAGGGGTCATCCCGCCCGGGCAGTACGGCGCCGGGGAGGTGATCGTCTGGGACTGCGGCGTTTATTCACCCGACGAGGAGCAGGCGTACTCGTTCGCCGATCGCGACGAAGCGCAGCAGCGGGTGCGCGACGGCCTCGCGAAAGGCAAGCTGAGTTTTCAACTGCGCGGGGAGAAGGTGAAGGGCTCGTTCGCCTTGGTCCGTACCTCGGACTCGAAAAACTGGCTGCTGATCAAGCACAAGGACCGCTTCACGGGGCCGGCCGCGGGGTTGGGTGACATCACCGAGCGGAATCGTTCGGTGCTCAGCGGGCTGGCAGTCGAGGAGATCAAGGTCCTGCCGGCGCACCGCGTGCCTGCGGCGACGCTGGCTCCCCACGGCCCGCCTTCGGCAATGCCCGCGAAGCTCTCGCCGATGCTCGCCGAGATCGGCGAAGCGCCGTTTGCCGATGCCGGCTGGCTGTGGGAGCCGAAGCTCGACGGCTACCGCGTGCTGGCGTTCGTCGCGGGAGATGAGGTGAAACTGCTGTCGCGCCGGGGCCTCGACCTGACCGCGACCTTCCCGGGGCTTTGCGCGGAGCTGCGCGCTCAGGCGGCGGACATGATTCTCGACGGCGAACTCGTCGCCTTCGATGCGAGCGGCCGCCCCTCGTTCAACGCGCTGCAGAATCGCTTTCAGCTGAAGAACGAGCGCGACATCGCCGCGGCCGACCGCACGACGCCGGCGGTCTTCTGCTGCTTCGATCTGCTGCACTTCGGGGGCGTCGACCTGCGCCTGACGCCTTATCGTGACCGCCGCCGCTACCTCACCCAATGCCTGCTGCCTTCGCACCTGCTGCAGCTCGTCCATGCCGCGGAGGACGGAAAGGCGCTCTATCGGGCGGCGCTCGCCAGCGGCTTCGAGGGCGTCGTCGGCAAGCGCAGGGACAGCCGCTACGAGGGCGGACGGCGCTCGGGCGCCTGGCTCAAGGTCAAAGCGACGCAAAGCGGGGAGTTCGTGGTCGGCGGCTACACCAAAGGCAAGGGTTCGCGCGCGCCGCTCGGTGCCCTGCTGATCGGGTTCTGGGACGGAGCCGGGTTGCGTTACGCCTCGCACGTCGGCTCCGGCTTCGACGCCGAAACGCTGGCGCAAATGAGGGCGCGGCTCGATGGCTTGCGAACCGATGCCTGCCCGTTCGTGGAGAAGCCCGAGCTGCATGGCCCGACGACCTGGGTCGCGCCGGAAGTCGTGGTCGAAGTGAAGTTCCAGCAGTGGACCGAGGACGACAGCCTGCGCGCACCGGTTCTTCTGCGCGTGCGCGACGACATCGACCCGAAGGCGGTGCGCCGCCCGATGCATGACCAGCTGCCGCACGCGGCCGGACCGCCGAGGGCGAACAAAGAGCTCGGCGAGATCGGCGACGTCCTGCGGCAACTCGAGAACAATAAGGTGGCCTTCCCCCTCGCGGTCGGCCCGCACCGGATCCGGCTGACGCATCTCGATCGCGTCTACTGGCCGGCGGATCCGGCGCTCAAGCAGCCGGCGGTGACCAAGCGCGACCTGTTGCGCTATTTCGCGCAAGTTTCGCCCTACCTGCTGCCGCACCTCGCGGATCGTCCGCTGACGCTGATCCGCATGCCCGACGGCATCTTCGGGCAGCGTTTCTTCCAGAAGCACTGGGAGCAGGAACGGCCCGAGTTCGTGGACACCATGAGTGTGTTTTCCGAGCACAAGGACGAGAGCCATCAGGCGCTCCTGTGCAACAACCTGGCGACGCTGCTGTGGCTCGCGCAGTCCGGGACTCTCGAACTCCACGTCTGGCATTCGCGGGCGCGGCCAGGACCCGATGCGGCGACCCAGGGGGCCGACTACGACAGTTCGCTTGCCGCCCTGGAGGCTTCGGTGCTGAACTTCCCCGACTACGTCGTGTTCGACCTCGACCCCTACATCTATTCGGGCAACGAGGCGCCGGGGGCGGAGCCGGAGCTCAACACGGTCGCCTTCGAGAAGGGCAAGGAAGTGGCCTTCCACCTGCGCGAGCTGCTGCAAAGCATGGCGCTGGACGCCATCGTCAAGACCTCGGGCAAGACCGGGCTGCATATCTTCGTGCCGATCCGGCGCACGATCGATTTCGACGCCGCACGCAAAGTGTGCGAGCTGGTCGGGCGGCACCTGCTGCGCCACCATCCCAAGGACATCACGATGGAGTGGAGTGTGCGGGAGCGGATCGGGAAAATTTTCCTCGATCACAACATGAACGTCCGCGGCAAGACGCTGAACGTCGCCTACTCGCCCCGCGGGGTGCCCGGCGCGCCGGTGTCGATGCCGCTCACCTGGGACGAGCTGGCCAGCGCGCACCCGCTCGATTTCAGGATCACCAACGTCGCGCAGCGCCTGTCGCAAACGGGTGATCGGTGGCACGACGCCCTGGCGCGCAAACTCAGCCTGGAACGGGCTTTGTCGGGCGCGAGAACCTGATCCCTCCTGGAGGCAAACATGACGGCACGATCAATTGCATCGCTCACGGTCTCGTTCGGACTGGTGGCCATCCCGGTGAAGCTCTATTCCGCCACCGAGGCGAGCAAGGCCCTGTCGTTCAACCTGTTGCACAAGGGCTGCGGATCGCGGCTCAAGCAGCAGTACGTGTGCTTGAAGGAGGAAGTGGTGGTGGCGCGCGAGGACATCGTCAAGGGCTACGAATTCGCCAAGGACCAGTTCGTGATGTTCAGCGCCGACGAGCTGAAGGCGCTCGACGAGGCGGGCTCGCACAGCGCCGAGATCACCGAATTCGTGCCGATCGAGTCGATCGATCCGGTGTATTTCGACAAGGCCTATTACCTCGCCCCCGACAAGGGCGGCGCCAAGCCCTACGCGCTGCTCGCCCAGGCGCTGCGCGCTTCGGGGCGCTGTGCGCTGGGCCGCTGGGCGGCGCGCGGAAAGCAGCACGTCGTGATGATCCGCCCCGTCGAGGGGGGACTCGTCATGCAGCAACTGCTCTACGGCGCGGAGGTGCGGTCGATCAAGGACATCGACATCCCGCCGACCGAAGTCAAGGAGGCCGAGCTAAAGCTCGCGCAGCAGCTGATCGATCAGCAGGCCGTCGACCGCTTCGATCCCGACGCCTACACCGACGCGGTTCGCGCGCGGATCGAGGCGGCGGTGCAGAAGAAGGTCGAGGGCCAGGAGATCACCCTGGCGGAGGAGGGCGAACGCGGCGGCCAGGTGATCGACCTCATGGAAGCGCTGCGCGCGAGCCTGGAGAAGAAGGCGCCGACGGTGGTTCAACCCTCCCAGCCGCAGGCCGAGGCGCGCAAACCACCCAAGCGGGCGCAGCCTGCCGCCGAGCCGACGGTGCGCAAGGCGGCGAAGAAGTAGCGACATGCCCCGCTACGGCGTGCGCGAGGTCGAGAAACTCCTGCGCCTGCGGCGCAGCACGATCCGTGCGCTGATCGCGGCCGGCTTCGTTTCGCCAGCGCGCGGCCCACGCAATGCCTGGCTATTCTCCTTCCAGGATCTGGTCGTCCTACGCACCGCTCAAACGCTCACCGAGGCGCAGGTGCCGCCCAAGCGCATCCTGAGGTCCATGGAGGCGCTTCGCCGCAGCCTTCCTGAGGAGATGCCCCTCTCGGGGCTGTCCGTCTGCGCGGTGGCCGACCGCGTGGTCGTCAGGGAAGGCCGCAGCCACTGGCAGGCCGACTCGGGCCAGTATCTGCTCGCGTTCGAAGGCGATCCTGCCGACGGCTCCCTGAGCGTGATCGAGCGCAAGGCGGCTGCCGCCAAACCACCCACGAATGCGCAGCACTGGTTCGAGCAGGCCCTCGCTCTGGAACGCGACGAACCCGAGTCCGCGAGGCGGGCCTACGAGCGAGCCATCGCCGAGGCGCCGAACCTGCTCGATGCACGCATCAATCTGGGATTGCTCCTGCACGAGGTCGGATGCCTGACGGAAGCCGAAAGCGTCTACCGCGATGCGATCGCGGCGTGCGGCGGCGACCCGACTCTGATGTATAACCTCGGTGTCCTTCTTGACGACATGGATCGCAAGCACGAAGCGATGGACGCCTACGAGGCGGCGCTTCGCGGCGATCCCGGCCTGGCCGATTGCCACTACAACTTGGCGTTGTTATGCGAGCAGTTCAGAAAGCCCAGGGAAGCCATCCGCCACATGGCGCAGTATCGCAGGCTGGTCGAGGCGAAGCCGGGATAGGCATTGCGGGGGAACCGAGTGGGTTGGCGCCGGCCAAATTGACCAGTTCGGCGGTTTCATCCTCATCAATGCACGATGTGAACGAGGCGATCCAGCTCGCCGCGATGATCCCGTGTGCAGGAGTTGGAACGAACGAGGTCCGTCAAATTCTTGCTACGTGGACTCCAATTGTTGCGTGAGACTCAGTTTGCCTGCGGAAGTCCCACGTCCGCTTCGGGCACCAGGCGGCGGGCACCATTGAAGCGTTTGGCCCAGTAGCTCTTGTCCATCTCTTCGATGCGAACTTCACCGCCGCGTGCCGGGGCGTGGAGGAAGCGACCATCCCCCATATAGATGCCCACATGCGAGAAGGCACGGCGCATGGTGTTGAAAAATACCAGATCGCCGGGTTTCAGGTCTTGCATTCCGACCTTGTCGCCGAGGCGCGCCATGTCGCGCGCAGTACGGGGGAGGTTGAGTCCGAGGGCGTTACGGAACACGTTCTGTACCAGACCGCTGCAATCGAGTCCGGTTTCAGGGGAGTTTCCGCCGAAACGGTAGCGGATACCGAGGTATTCCATTCCCTGATTGATTAGTCCCTGTGCCGTCGTACCGGCACGCTCGAGCGAAAGTGCAGAGGGTTCGCCCTGCGGGGACGGTGTGTTCTCGGTGCTCCGGGCAGGGGCTGCAGCCATCAACGCCAATGCGATGGCCAGCGGGGCAAATCGAGTGGCGAAAATGCGGTGGCGGTTCATTGTGGAACTTGATTGATTCATCCGTGGCGCCTCAATTGTCGGCGTGTGCGTTCGAGTTCTGCCAGGCTGCGTGGGGTGTTCAGGCCTTCGGCGAGTGCGCGTGACTGGGCGGCGAGCATCAACTGGGCAATCGCCCAGGCGTCGCCCAGTGCATGGTGGCGCTGGAAGGTCTCGATGCTGAATGCCTTCATCCAGTCGCCCAGGCGTGCCGCCCTGTCGATGCGTTCATCGTACAGCGCAGGCAGTAGCCAGTGCAGGTCCAGCCAGGCCCATTCCGGCGTGATGCCGAGATGTTCGGTAAGTGCGCCTTCCAGCATGCTGCGGTTGAATGCGGCATTGAAAACCACGACGGGGCCGGCCCCGGAAAATGTGAGCAGATTGGTCAGGGCTGTGGCGGGGTCCGGATCGAGACGCGCGTAATAGCTGTCGTGGGGTGATAGCAGTGCGCCGTCGATGGCAACGGCGCCGACCGCGAGCAGACGGTCGCTTTCGAGATTGAGTCCGGTGGCTTCGGTGTTGATGACTACATAGCGGGTTTCAAAGTGCGCCTTCCCGAGGTCCGGCTGAAGCAGTGCCTGCCACCGGATGAGAGCGTCGCGCAGCGGAGCATCGAGCGAGGCGGTATCGACCCGGTTGCTGAGCAGTCTCGTAAGCCAATTCATAGCTGGTAATCGAGCTTGAGTCGCAGCTGCAACTTGCGGGCTTGACGAAACGCTTCCTTGAGGATGCGGCGGTCCAGCTCATTGAGGTCGTCCGGATTGATCCGGTTGTCGCCCGGCGCATCGTGCTCGGTCTCCAGATGCTGCGAACGCAGCCGCAACAGCTGGATGAAGTGGAATCCGTCGATGAGCGCGGAAAGTTCATCAGCCTGCATTCCCATTTTGGCACCCGCCTGGCGCAGACGCTGTACCGTGCTGCTCGATGCAACGCCGGCACGCAAAGCAAGAATTCGCGCAACGTCGACGAACAGTCTGGCCCCGTATTTCTTCAGGTCGATGGTGCCGTCGTCCTCAAGCACAAAATCGCGGATTCGGCCCAGCGGCGGCACCACTTGCAGGGCATTGACGGCCATCATGCGCAGGAAGGCCGTATTCGCCTTGGCAGTACGGTTCAACCAGTTGCGCAGCTGGTCACCAAGCCTTTCATTGCCGCACAACACGCGGTAATCGAAGAAGATCGACGCGTTGAGCAGAGCCTGCGGATCGGGTTCGCGGATCCAGTCGCCGAAGCGGCTCTTCCACTCATCCAGGGTCAGGCACAGCTCCGGGTTGCTCGCCATGATGTTGCCCTTGCACAGCGGGAAGCCGCACTCGGCGAGGTTTTCGTTGACCTCCTTGGCAAACGCAATCAGGCGCTGCTTGAGTGTGGCCCCGTCGGTATTCTCCGGGCAGACGTAGATCACGCCGTTGTCCTGATCGGAGGACAGAGTCTGCTCGTGGCGGCCTTCCGATCCGAAGGCGAGCCAGGCGTAGTCGATGCCGTAAAGTTCATGCCGCGCCAGTGCCAGATCGATGATGCGACGTGTCAGCGCGTCGTTGAGGGCGGAAATGAACTGCGTGAGCTGTTCGGCACCGATGCCTTGGGCGATCAGGTTGAGGGCGAGCTGGCGGATGTCGCGGCTCGCGCGCTGTAGCGATTCGACGTCGCTCGCGCCTTCGATGCTCGCGCGAATCTGACGCAGGCTGATGCGCTGCAGGGTGAACAGGTCGCGTTCGGAGACGACACCACTGAGCTTGCCCTCGCTGTCGATTACGAGCAGGTGGCGTACGCCGTGGGTGGCCATTTCAAGCGCGGCATCGTAAGCCGATGCCGCGGCCGACATTACGTGCGGCGTCTGCGTCATCACGTCGCTGATCGGACGTTTGAGGTCTATTTCGGGCAGCACGACACGCGGCAGAAGGTCACTTTGCGTAAGGATGCCGACGGGCTTGTGTTCGGCATCAGCGACCACCATGCAGCCGATTCGCATCTCCGACATCTTTTCCAGCGCGGCGCGGATCGTGCTGTCGGGCGTGACGAAGACCGGCACCTTCTTGACCAGTTGGCCAAGCTGCGTCGTCATCGACTGCTGCTCGGCGGCGCGTTGCGAGAAGGTGCTTTGTAGCTGTTGGCGTGACTGATTGAGCAGGCTCGCGATGTACTGGGTACAGAACAGGTGGAAGACCGGGCTCATCTGAATGAGCTTGAGGAAATCATCGGCCGGCAACTGGAATACGAAACTGTCTTCGACCGCTACATAAGCGTTTGTCGACGGGCGTTGCGCCGAGATGGCACCGATCGGGAAGCATTCACCCGGGCCAAGGGTCATCGTGTTGTAATCGGTAACGCTGGCTGGACCGGATTGCCGCGCCTGCACCTTGCCCCGCTGCACAATGTGGAAGTGGCTCGGCTGCCCCATGTCCGGGGTCAGAATTTCGCTGCCCTTGCCGTGGAACGCCAGTACCGCCCGCTCGGTGAGAAATTCGAGCGCCTCCGGCTCCATCCGGTTGAACGGCGAGAAGCGCTTGAGGAAGTCCGAGCTGGCACCGATCAACATCTCGGGGGCGGTGGCGATCATGGCGGCTTTCTTGACAAAAACCCGTCCATTATAGGGCGCACACCGCTTCCCCGGGATGATCCATGACAATCTTTGGCGATCTTGCGGTCACCCTTGCAGCGTGTTCAGCCGCTTACAGCACCTCGGCGGCGTGATCGGCGAGGCGCGAACGCTCGCCGCGCTGCAGCGTGATATGGCCGGAGTGTGGCCAGTCCTTGAAGCGGTCGACGACGAAGGTCAGGCCCGAACTGCCTTCGGTCAGGTAGGGCGTGTCAATCTGCGCGATGTTGCCCAGACAGACCACCTTGGTGCCGGGACCCGCGCGGGTGATCAGGGTCTTCATCTGCTTCGGCGTGAGGTTCTGCGCTTCGTCGATGATCAGGAACTTGTTGATGAAGGTGCGCCCGCGCATGAAATTCAGGCTCTTGATCTTGATCCGCGAGCGGATCAGGTCGCGCGTTGCGGCGCGGCCCCAGTCGCCACCTTCGCCGGTGGTGCCGTTGAGCACGTCGAGGTTGTCTTCCAGTGCGCCCATCCACGGCGCCATCTTCTCTTCCTCGGTGCCGGGCAGAAATCCAATGTCCTCGCCGACCGGCACCGTCACCCGCGTCATGATGATCTCCGAGTAGCGCTTCGCTTCGAGCACCTGCGTCAGCGCTGCCGCCAGTGTCAGCAGCGTCTTGCCGGTACCGGCCTGGCCGAGCAGCGTGACGAAGTCGATCTCCGGGTTCATCAGCAGATTGAGGGCGAAGTTCTGCTCGCGGTTGCGCGCCGTGATGCCCCACACGTTGTTCTTGGTGTGGGCGTAATCGGTCAGCGTCTCGATCAGAACGCTGCGGCCGTTCTTTTCCTTGACCCAGGCTTGTAGCGGCGTCCCGCCATCCTGAAACAGGAACTCGTTGATCAGCATGCCGGCCGCCAGCGGACCCTTGATGCGGTAGTAGGTCCGCCCGTCTTCTTTCCACGACTCCATGCCCTTGCCGTGGGTGTCCCAGAAGTCCGCAGGCAGTTCGAGCCAGCCGGTGTACAGGAGATCGGTATCCTCCAGCACCTTGTCGTTGAAGTAGTCCTGCGCGGCCAGGCCCAGCGCACGGGCCTTGATGCGCATGTTGATGTCCTTGGAGACCAGAATCACCGGACGCTTCGGGAAGCGTTCGACGAGGTGCATCACCACCGCGAGAATCTGGTTGTCGCCCTTGGCGGTGGGCAGAGCCGCCGGTAATACCACGTTGATGGCTTCGGTCTGCAGGAACAGCTTGCCGGTGGCGAGATCGTGCGAAGGGCCCTTGAGGTCGATTCCGGCATCGATGCCGTCGAGGCAGGAAGTGACGACCTCGTCCATCGTGCGGCTCGCTTGGCGCGCGTTGCGAGCGACTTCCGACATCCCCTTCTTGTTGTTGTCGAGCTCCTCCAGCGTCATGATCGGCACGAAAACGTCGTGCTCCTCGAAGCGGAAGAGGCTGGTCGGATCGTGCATCAACACGTTGGTGTCGAGGACGAAGAGCTTGGTTTTCCGGTTGCGTGGGGCGCGTTTGATCATGGCGTGTGGGCGGGTGATGTCTGCGGCGGTGGGTTGAACGGGAGCAGGCACGTTACAGACTCTTCACGAAATCGAGCACTTCCTGTGCGTGGCCGCCGACTTTTACGCCGCGCCATTCGCGGCGGATGGTGCCGTCGGCATCGATGACAAACGTGCTGCGCTCGATGCCTCGCACCTGTTTGCCATACATGTTTTTCATCTTGATTACACCGAAGGCAGTGCACGCCGCCTCTTCGGTGTCCGAAATCAGCTCGAACGGCAGGCCAAGCTTGGCCTTGAAATTTTCATGCGACTTGAGGCTGTCGCGCGAAATGCCATACACCGCGCACCCCGCGGCCTGAAATGCGGCATGGTGATCGCGGAAGTCGGCGGTTTCGTTGGTGCAGCCGGGGGTGTTGTCCTTGGGATAGAAGTAGAGCACCAGCTTGCGCCCGCGTAGCGCCGACAAGGTGACGGTATTGCCGCCGCTGGCGGGTAGGGTGAAATCGGGCGCAGCGGGACTGGCAGGGCTGATCGTGGCATTCATGGCTGCTCCAGCGTTGGTTTTTGCGTGCAGCGTAGCTGACGAGCCTGCTGCGTGACAATTCACTCGTGCATCGCGCGAAGCTTGCCGAGCGCGGTTGGCGGTCGCCTTCGGCCTCAGATCGTATCGAAGAGCAGGGCGGCAGCGACCGCACGCCCTTCGGTCGCGAGGATGTTGTACGTGCGGCAGGCTGCCGCCAAGTCCATCACCTCGTAGCCGATGCGGGCTTCAATCAGCGGACGCAGCAGTTGCGGTGCAGGGAAGCGCAAACGGGAGCCGGTGCCGATGATGACCACTTCCGGGGCCAGATCGAGCACTGCGGCGAAGTCTTCGGCGCGCAGCGCCTCGAACCCGCCCGGCGCCCATGCGCCGACGACGCGGTCGGTGGTCAGGATCACATTGCCGTCGTGACGCACCTTGTTGATCATGAGATGGTCGGCAGCGTAGCCGGTGACCAGTTTCAGGTTGGGATTCTGTTCGAGATTCAGCTTCATCAGGTTTCACTCTGTCGGCAAAATTGCCGGGGGATACAGGCTTGGATAAGATACCTTCTTTTGGTTTTCCGGCCCACCCGAAGACTTCATGCTCCGGACGGACGATGACCACCGGCGCGCCGGCTGAACGGTGCGGAGTAGCGAGAACATGCAAAAGAAAGGACGGATTGCGATGAGCGTCGAGCCGAAACTGCGGGTAGCGCCCCCAGTGGAACAAACGCAGGGCCCCCAGGAGCCCTCGACCCAGCGACAGGTGCGCAAGTCCGCCAAACTGGCCAACGTCTGCTACGACATCCGCGGGCCGGTGCTCACGCGTGCCAAGCAGATGGAGGACGAGGGCCACAAGATCATCAAGCTGAATATCGGCAACCTGGCCGCGTTCGGTTTCGATGCACCCGAAGAAATCCAGATGGACATGATCCGCAACCTGCCGAATTCGGCAGGCTATTCGGATTCGAAAGGCATCTTCGCTGCGCGCAAGGCGGTGATGCACTACACCCAGCAGAAGCACATCAAGGGTGTGGACATCGAAGACATCTATATCGGCAACGGCGTGTCCGAGCTGATCGTGATGGCAATGAACGCGCTGTTGAACGCGGGCGACGAGGTGCTGGTGCCGGCGCCGGACTATCCGTTGTGGACGGCGGGAGTAAGTCTGTCCGGTGGCCGTCCGGTGCATTACCTGTGTGACGAAGCCAAGGGCTGGCTGCCCGACCTCGAGGACATGCGTGCGCGGATCACGCCGAACACGCGCGCGATCGTGGTCATCAACCCCAACAACCCGACCGGTGCACTGTATCCGGACGAAATCCTGCGCGGCATCGTCGATATCGCCCGCGAACACGGTCTGATCCTGTATGCGGATGAGGTGTATGACAAGGTTTTGTATGACGACGTGACACACACCTCACTCGCATCCTTGTCGGAAGACGTGTTGACGATCGTTTTCAATGGCCTGTCGAAAAATTACCGTTCCTGTGGCTACCGTGCCGGTTGGATGGTGGTGTGCGGCGACAAGCGCCATGCGCAGGATTACATAGAGGGGCTCAACATGCTCGCCTCGATGCGCCTGTGCGCCAACGTGCCCGGTCAGTACGCGATCCAGACGGCACTGGGTGGTTATCAGAGCATCGACGACCTCGTCGCGGAAGGAGGCCGCATGCGCCGGCAGCGCGATCTCGCCTATGAACTCATCACCGCGATTCCGGGTGTGAGCTGCGTCAAGCCCAAGGCGACCCTGTACATGTTCCCGCGGCTCGACCCGAAATTTTATCCGATCGAGGATGACCAGGCCTTCATCGCCGAGCTGCTCGAAGAGGAGCGCGTACTGCTGGTACAGGGCACCGGCTTCAACTGGCCGCATCCCGATCATTTCCGCCTCGTGTTCCTGCCACACGAGGACGACCTGCGCGACGCAATCGCGCGGATCGCGCGCTTCCTCGAGCATTACCGCAAGCGCCACGGCACCTGAAGCACCCCGTTTCACTTACTTGCACAAACCACTCAACGAGCTTTTATGAAACCGATCAATGTTGGCCTGCTGGGCATCGGTACCGTCGGCGGCGGTACTTTCACCGTTCTCAAACGCAACGAGGAGGAAATTACCCGTCGCGCCGGTCGCCCGATCCGCATTACCGCAGTGGCCGACAAGAACCTTGAACTTGCACGCAAGGTGGCGGGTGAGGGCGTCAAGCTGACCGACGATGCGTTCGCGGTGGTCGCCGATCCTGAAATCGACATCGTCGTCGAGCTGATCGGCGGCTACGGGATTGCGAAGGAACTGGTGCTCAAGGCGATCGAGAACGGCAAGCACGTCGTCACCGCCAACAAGGCGCTGCTCGCAGTGCATGGCAACGAGATCTTCGCTGCCGCGCAGAAGAAGGGCGTGATGGTCGCGTTCGAGGCGGCGGTCGCCGGCGGCATTCCGATCATCAAGGCACTGCGCGAAGGCCTCAGCGCAAACCGCATCCAGTGGCTTGCGGGCATCATCAACGGCACGACCAATTTCATCCTGTCCGAGATGCGCGACAAGGGCCTGCCCTTCGCCGAGGTGCTGAAGGAAGCGCAGGCGCTCGGCTATGCGGAAGCCGACCCGACCTTCGACATCGAAGGTATCGATGCTGCACACAAGGTGACGATCATGAGCGCGATTGCGTTCGGCGTACCGATGCAGTTCGAGGCGGCGCACATCGAGGGCATCACCGCACTGGATAGCGTCGACATCGCCTACGCGGAGCAACTCGGCTACCGCATCAAGCTGCTGGGGATCTCGCGGATGCGTCCCGAAGGTATCGAACTGCGCGTGCATCCGACCCTGATCCCCGCCAAGCGTCTGATTGCCAACGTCGAGGGCGCGATGAACGCCGTCGTCGTGCACGGCGACGCCGTGGGAGCGACGCTCTACTACGGCAAGGGTGCCGGTGCCGAACCGACGGCTTCCGCGGTCATTGCGGACCTGGTCGATGTCACTCGCCTGCACACCGCCGACCCCGAACATCGTGTGCCGCATCTCGCATTCCAGCCCGAGCAGGTGCGTGATCTCAAGGTGCTGCCGATCGAGGAGGTGCACACCTCGTATTACCTGCGCATGCGTGTGGACGACAAGCCGGGTGTGCTGGCCGACATCACCCGCATTCTTGCCGACAGCGGCATATCGATCGAAGCGATGATCCAGAAGGAAGCCCCCGAGGGCGCCTCGCAGACCGACATCATCATGTTGACGCACCTGACGATCGAAAAGAATGCCAACGCGGCGATCACCAAGATCGAGGCCTTGCCGGTGGTGCAGGGCAAGATCACGCGTTTGCGTATGGAAAGCTTGCAGTAAGACTCCCGCGAAGGGAGGGCGGATGCCGGTGCCTGGCCGGTTTCCGTCCGCGTCTGATTCGGGGGCGTAATCGCTCCCCGCATACCTGAAGGATCTCTCGTGAAGTATCTCTCCACCCGCGGCCATGCCGCACGCCCCGAGTTTTGCGACATCCTGCTCGGTGGTCTCGCGCCCGATGGCGGGCTGTATCTTCCCGAAACCTATCCGCAAGTTTCGCGTGCCGAACTCGACGCGTGGCGTGGGCTGTCGTATGCGGAGCTGGCGTTCGCAATCCTGTCGAAGTTCATCACCGACATCCCGGCAAACGACCTGAAGGCAATCTGCGACAAGACCTATACCGCGGACGTGTATTGCTTCGCGCGTCCCGGAGACGACCCGGCCGACATTACGCCGGTGCATTGGCTGGAGCAGGGCAAGTTCGGTCTGCTGGAGCTGTCCAATGGCCCGACGCTCGCGTTCAAGGACATGGCGATGCAGCTGCTGGGCAACCTGTTCGAGTACGTGCTCGACAAGCGTGGCGAGCAGATCAACATCCTCGGCGCCACGTCCGGCGACACCGGTTCGGCGGCCGAGTACGCGATGCGTGGCAAGCACGGGGTGCGCGTCTTCATGCTGTCGCCGCACGGCAAGATGAGCGCATTCCAGCGCGCGCAGATGTATTCGCTGCAGGACGACAACATCTACAACATTGCCGTCAGCGGCATGTTCGACGACGCCCAGGACATTGTGAAGGCGGTGTCCAATGATGCGGCATTCAAGGCGCGGTACAAGATCGGCGCGGTCAATTCGATCAACTGGGCGCGCGTCGCGGCGCAAATCGTCTATTACTTCAAAGGCTATTTCGCGGCAACGCAGTCCAACGATCAACAGGTCGCCTTCTGCGTGCCCTCGGGCAACTTCGGCAACATCTGTGCCGGCCACATCGCGCGCCAGATGGGGCTGCCGATTGCGAAGCTGATCCTGGCGACGAACGAGAACGACGTGCTGGACGAATTCTTCCGCACCGGCATGTATCGTCCGCGCAAGGCCGCCGAAACGCTTGTCACGTCCAGTCCGTCGATGGATATCTCGAAGGCGTCGAATTTCGAACGTTTCGTCTTCGATCTCGTCGGTCGCGACCCACATAAGGTCGTCGAACTGTGGAAGTCGGTGGATGCCGGTGGCCCCTTCGATCTCTCTGCGTCGGAGGGTTTTGCCCGCATCGGCAATTTCGGCTTCATTTCCGGAAGCAGTTCGCACGCCGATCGTCTGGCGACAATCCGCCAAGTGTTTGAACTGTACGGCACGATGATCGACACTCACACTGCCGATGGTGTCAAGGTCGCGTGGGACTGCGCCGCCTGCGTTCCGGCAGGTGTGCCGCTCGTGGTTCTTGAGACTGCGCTGCCGGTGAAATTCGCCGAAACCATCCGCGAAGCCCTCGGGCGCGAACCCGAGCGCCCTGCCGAACTTGAAGGCATTGAACAGCTGCCGCAGCGGGTTGAAGTGATGGCGCCGGATGTGGCTGCGATCAAGCACTTCATCGTCGAACGGGTGGGAGCGTAAGACTCATGGAGCACGAGGCCTTCTGGTCGGCGCGCTATCGGGATGCAGGCGAAAACTACGTTTTCGGTACGCAGCCGAACGGTTTTCTTGCAAGTCATGCCGCCCTGTTGTCAGCCGGCGCGAGCGCGCTGTCGGTCGCCGATGGCGAGGGGCGCAACTCGGTATGGCTTGCGGAGCAGGGACTGCGTGTGACCGCGACGGAAATTTCGCCGGTTGCGTTGGAGAAGGCGCGCAAGCTCGCTGCCGGGCGGCATGTCGAAGTTGATTTCGTACTTGCCGATGCCGTGGGCTGGGACTATCCGGCAGCGGCATTCGACTTCGTCGTCGGCGTCTTCATCCAGTTCGCCAGTCCGGCCGAACGGAAGGCGATATTTTCGGGAATGAAGCGCGCGCTCACGCCGGGCGGCTATTTGCTGTTGCAGGGCTACACGCCGAAGCAGCTTGACTTTCGCACTGGCGGCCCGTCAGCAGTGGAGAACCTTTATACACCGGAGCTCCTGCGCGAGGCTTTCGACGATCTGGAGATCGTCGAGTTGCACGAATACGAAAACGTCCTTGACGAAGGCGCGGGGCACAAGGGGCAGTCCGCCCTGATCGGCCTGGTTGCACGCAAGCCGGCCTGAAGCGCCAGGAGGCAGGCGCGCGGGCATCACCGATCCGATGCGATGCCCGCGGTATGCCTGCCTATTCCTCGATGTGTCGCAGCGACAGATCCAGTGCCCGCACGTCCTTGGTGAGGCCGCCGATGGAGATACGGTTGACGCCGGTTTCCGCGATGGCGCGGACTTTTTCCAGGTTCACTCCGCCTGAGGCTTCAAGTTCGGCCCGGCCGGCGGTAATTTTCACCGCCTCGTACATGGTCTCGAGACTCATGTTGTCGAGCAGGATCATCTTCGCTCCGGCTGCGAGCGCTTCTTCGAGTTGTTGTAGCGTCTCGACCTCGACTTCAATGAAGACGTTCGACGGGGCGATCTGCTTGGCCTGCTCCATCACTTTCGCGATGCTGCCGGCGGCGATGATGTGGTTTTCCTTGATGAGGATGCCGTCATAGAGGCCGATGCGGTGGTTGGTGCCGCCGCCGACGGCAACCGCGTATTTTTGCGCCAGACGCAGGCCCGGCAGGGTCTTGCGGGTGTCGACGATCTTTGCTCCGGTGCCGGCGACGGCGTCGACGAAACGTCGCGTGATCGTGGCGGTGCCGGACAGCAGTTGCAGGAAATTCAGCGCGGTCCGCTCGGCGGTGAGCAGCACGCGTGCACCGGCGACAACGTCGCACAGCACCTGACCGGCCTCAACACGTTTGCCGTCGCGCACATGCCAGATAACGGCTGCGGCAGGACTCAACGCGGCGAAGGCAGCGTCGAACCAGGCGGTGCCGCATACGATGGCATCTTCGCGAGTGATGACGCGGCCGCGCGCATCGGTTTCGACCGGAATCAGCCTTGCCGTCAGGTCGCCGGTGCCGACGTCCTCGGCAAGCGACGCGGCAACATTGCGCTGGATCTCGATGCGGAGTTGCTGTGACAGGTTCATGGCGGCGTGTCGGTATGATGAAACCGTGATTTTAGCGGTTCCGTCATCCGCCGGTGCACTCTCGCAGGGTGTCCGGGCTCTGGCGGGTTGGTATTCATTTTTTTGGACATATATGTGAGACCGCGTGATTTTCTGGAGTTGCTGCTCCTCGCCGCATTGTGGGGCGGATCCTTTCTGTTCATGCGTATTGCTGCGCCACTGTTCGGACCCGTACCGCTGATCGAATTGCGCGTGGGACTCGCTGCGGCGGTCTTGCTACCGTTGCTCGCATGGCGTGGCAAACTCGGCCAGCTGCGTCAGCACGCTGCGGCGCTGGTGTTCGTCGGTATTACCAACTCCGCCTTGCCATTCGTGCTCTACGCGTGGGCTGCACTGTCGGTGACCGCGGGTTTCGCGTCGATTGTCAATGCCACTGCACCGTTGTTTGCGGCATGGGTGGGTTGGGTATGGCTGAAGCACCGCTTATCGCCGGGGACGCTGGTCGGTCTGCTGGTGGGCGTGCTGGGGGTTATTATCCTCGTCTGGGGGAAGGCATCGTTCCGTGCAGGGGGTTCCGGCTGGGCCGTAGCCGCCTGCCTGGCTGCTACGCTTAATTACGGTGTCGCGGCGAATTTCACAAAACGCTATTTGACTGGCGTTGACCCGATGGCAATTGCCGCTGGTAGCCAGTTCTACGCTGCGGTGCTGCTTGCGCCGTTCGCGGTGTGGCTGTGGCCGGATGTGAATCCGGGTGCTGACGCGTGGCTGGCAGTCGTCTTGCTCGCGGTCGGGTGTACCAGTGTCGCTTACGTGATGTATTTCCGCCTGATTGCCCATATCGGACCGGCGCGAGCGATCGCCGTGACGTTCCTGATTCCGGTATTCGGCATGCTGTGGGGGGCAGTTTTTCTCAGTGAGCAGGTCACCGGAAACATGCTCGCAGGTTGCGCGGTGATTCTTTGCGGTACCGGGCTTGCAACCGGTGTGTTCAGGTTTCCGGCGCTGACGCGGGCGGAAAAGACGTAACGCGCGTGTGAGTCTTCAGTCCGCGGCGCCGCGGTGCATGGTATGACACTTGCGCGACATCAGCCCTCGCTGCCCTCGACGAAATAGTCCAGTCGACCGCGGGGGGCGAGGTATTCGACGGTTTCGACCGGTAGCTTGGCGGGACTCAAAGCCGCCTCGACTTTCAGGTCGGCGTCGCGAAGATCGATCAGCAGGGCTTCCGAGCGCGGGATGTCCGGGTCGTGGAGCATGACCAGCGGATGTAGCAGGTCGGTCGGGTTGGTTTCCACGACCATGCCCACTCCGCCGTTCGAGAGCGCAACGAAGGTGCCCGGTGGATAAACCCCAAGCGTCTTGATGAATAGCTGGATCATTTGATTGTCATAGCGCGCGCTCTCCGTGCGGAAAATGTGTCGCAGTGCCTCGGCCGGAGCCTTCGCTTCACGCAAGTCGAACGGATTGCACAGATTGTCGTATCGGTTGGCAATTGCCGCGATGCGTGCCAGTCGCGGGATCTTCTCACCGCTCAGCCGATTGGGAAAACCGCTGCCGTCAAAGTATTCGTGGTGGCAGGCGATGACGTTGCGCACCGGAACGGGGAGCTCGCGCATGCCGCTGATGGCCTTGATGCCGTAGCCGACGTGAGCGCGATAGAACTCCTCCTCTGGTGCCGTGCGTTTGGCGCTGCGCAGGATGCGCGGTGGGATGTCCTGCTTGCCGACGTCGTGGAGCAGGGCGCCGAGGCCCAAGTGGCGCATTTCCTCTTCCGAGAGTCCCAGGGATTTGCCCAGCATCAGCGACAGGGCCATCACGTTGAGGGCGTGAAATGCCAGGCCGCCCTCGCGACTTTTCTGATTCACCAGGTGAATCACCATGCTGTCGCTGCCGAGCAGATTTTCCACCAGCCCGCCTACCAACGCTGATGCCTGGCGTTGTGCATCCTGCGGTCGCGCCAGCAGTGAACGGAAAATATCCCCCGCAGCAACCGCTTGCTGTTCGAAGAGGCGCTCGCGTCGCGCCAGACCGTCGCGCTGCTGTCTTACACGCTCCAGTCGCACGCGTTTTTCGTCCTGCATGCCCGCGAGTGCGGCAGCGCCGAAATCTTCGTCCTGCGGGGTGCTGGCGCCTGGAGTCCTTTCGGGCAGAGGTTCTGCGGTGCTGCGCGCCGGATCCCATTCAACCTGCGTAATGCCCATCTCGCGCAGCGCCTGAATCTGCTGCATGCTGGAAAGACAAAAGCGGTTCAGCAGGAACGGGTGCCCGATCCATCCGAGGGATGAGAGCGAGACGAATATCCCGGGCCTGAGGCGATCGACGCTGATTTGCGGCATGAGTTTGTTACAACTGGAGATGTGCGGATTCTAACAGCCTCGGAGTTTCCGGTTCGACAGGAACATGACATCGGGCGCCAAGTACGCTGCCATTTAGCATGCGGATGGAATTTCACCGCCCTTTGCCCGCTTGCACGATCCAACCGTTGAATACCCCTCGCGAGGCTTCAGCAACTTCGCTGGCAGTTAGCCCTATGGGGCCAATCCCTTCGCGCGCGAGACGGTCGGCCGCGGCACCGTGCAGATGTACCGCAGCGAGCAAGGCCGATTCCGCTGGCCACCCCTGTGCAACGAGGCTAGCGATAAGGCCGGTGAGTACGTCACCCATGCCGGCACTCGCCATGCCCGGGTGTCCGGTGCTGTTGATCAGCCAGCGGCCGTCCGGGTATGTCACTACGCTGCCACTGCCCTTGAGCACGACGAGTGCTTGGTAAGAGCCTGCAATCTTCAGGGTGCTTGCGACGCGATCGGCTTGGACGTTGGCGGTATCGGTTCCGAGCAGTCGGCCCGCTTCGCCCGGGTGCGGTGTCATGAGTGTCGGTGCTTCGCGTGCTGCAATCAGAGACTTGAGCACTTCGGAGGCCGCAACAAGATTGAGCGCGTCGGCATCGAGAATGATCGGCTTGTTGCTGCGGGCGGCTTGTTCCACGAGCGCGGCTGCCGCCGTGCTACGTCCGAGGCCCGGGCCGAGGGCGAGCACATTGGCCTGTTCCAGAACGTCCTCAGGTCGCTGCAGCATGAGTTCCGCCTGGTTGAAGTCGACCGCGGGTCCGGCATCGTCAACGAGCCCGATCAGCACTCGTCCAGTGCCCAGTTTCAGCGCAGCCCGTCCCGCGAGTAGTGCAGCCCCGGTCATGCCGCGGGCACCGCCAACGATGCCGACGTCACCGTAACAACCCTTATGGGTGTTTTGCAGCCGCGATTTCATCAACTGGCGTACGAGTCCCGGCTGGATTTGCATTCCCATTGGCGCGAGCCACGCGGCGGGGTCAATGTCGAGGCGATGAAGGTGCACCACGCCGGCAATGTCGGGGCCGTCGAGTGTCAGCAGACCCGGTTTGAGCGCAAGGAAGGTCAGTGTCGCAGTAGCGTGAAACACCGTGCCGAGCACGCGACCCGTGTCAGCATCCAGCCCGCTCGGGATATCGATTGCGAGGCGGGGTGCCGGTTGTGCATTCAGCGCGTCAATCCAGGTCGCGTAGCGTCCACTTACCGGGCGGCGCAGGCCGATGCCGAACAGAGCGTCGACCACCAGCGCCCAGCCATTGGCCGGGGCAGCGGGAAAATCGGACACTGTTTCACCACCAGCGGCGCGCCATGCCGCCAGGGCTGCAGCGGCATCTGGCGGGAGCTTGGCGGGATCGTCGGCGAACGCAACCGTCACGGGACGGCCCGCCTGAAGCAGTCGCCGCGCCATCACAAAGCCATCTCCGCCGTTGTTGCCGGGTCCGCAGGCAATCAGCACCTGTCCTGCGCGATCCTGCGTCAGACGGACGGCTTCTTCGGCTGAGGCACGTCCTGCGCGCTCCATCAGGGTCGGTTGCGCCTGGGCCCCAACCCGCGCTTCGATAGTGCGAATCCCCGAGACCGGGTAAATCGGCTGGGCTTGTGGAAACATCATGACTCCGACGATCGCATAATCACCGGATTTTACGCGCAGGTGCTGGGCTTTTGATGATCGTTGAACGATTTGTCATTGCCATGGGTACCCCCGCGCTCACGCGTGCGCTGAGGCGGGGGCCGCCGTTTCAATTCTCCGCTTGGCCGCGGCGTTTCTCGAGGCGCGTTTCCTGGACGAGCTCGACGCTCCCGTCCTCGTGCTGGGTTTCGAGGCGGACGGTAAATCCCCACAGGCGAGCCATGTGCTTCATGACTTCGTCTACGTTTCCGCCCAAGGGGCGTTGCCGATATTGCTGATGGCGTAACGTCAGCGACCGGTCGCCACGCAGGTCGACGTTCCATACTTGGATATTGGGTTCGCGGCTTCCCAGGTTGTACTGGTCCGACATGATCTCGCGGACGCGGCGATAGCCGGTATCGTCGTGAATCGCCGAAACTTTCAGCTTCGCTTCGTGCTCGTCGTCGAGAATCGCGAACATGCGAAAATCGCGTATCACTTTGGGGGATAGATACTGCGCGACGAAGCTCTCGTCCTTGAAATTGCGCATCGCGAAATCGAAAGTCTCGCGCCAGTTGCTGCCGGCGATGTCGGGGAACCATGCACGGTCTTCGGCGGTCGGGTTCTCGCAGATGCGCTTGATGTCCTGCCACATCGCGAAACCCAGCGCGTACGGGTTGACGCCGTTGTACCAGCGGTCGCTATAAGCAGGTTGGTACACCACGTTCGTGTGGGACTGCAGGAATTCCAGCATGAAACTGTCGGCAAGCAAGCCCTCGTCGTATAGATGATTGAGCAGGGTGTAATGCCAGAAGCATGCCCAGCCCTCGTTCATCACCTGAGTCTGGCGTTGCGGAAAGAAATACTGCGCGACCTTACGCACGATGCGCACGATTTCGCGTTGCCATGGTTCAAGCAGTGGCGCATGTTTCTCGACGAAATAAAGCAGATTTTCCTCGGGTTCGGGTGGAAAACGCTGCGCCGGCGCCTTGCCCGGTTTGGTGTCGTGTATGGGCAGCGTGCGCCACAATTCGTTGACCTGGCTCTGCAGATATTCCGTGCGCTCGCTCTGGCGCAGTTTCTCTTTCGCCAGCGACAGTTTGGGCGGCCGCTTGTAGCGGTCAACTCCCAGATTCATCAGTGCGTGGCAGGAATCAAGCAGCAGCTCGACCTCCTCTTCGCCGTGACGCTCCTCGCATTCTGCAATGTAGTGCCGCGCAAAGATCAGGTAATCGACGATGGCGTCCGCATTGGTCCACGTGCGGAACAGGTAATTGCCCTTGAAGAAGCTGTTGTGCCCGTAAGCCGCATGCGCGATCACCAGCGCCTGCATCGTCAGCGTGTTTTCCTCCATCAGATACGCAATGCAGGGGTTCGAATTGATGACGATTTCGTATGCAAGTCCCATCTGGCCACGTCGGTAACTCTTTTCCGTGGACAAAAAATGCTTGCCGAAGGACCAGTGGTGATAATTGACGGGCATTCCCACCGAAGCGTAGGCGTCCATCATCTGTTCGGCGGTAATCAGCTCGATCTGCGGTGGATACACATCCAGGCCAAATTCCGCGGCGACTCGCGCGATCTCACGGTGATAGGCGTCGATAGCCTCAAAGCTCCACTCCGAGGTGGCGGGCAGATGTTTGGATTGCTTGGTTTTCGTTGCCGTGGCGCGCTTCATACGAGGGTCTTCTTGAACAGTTCGCGAAACACCGGGTAGATGTCAGCCGGCTCCTCGATTCTCTGCATGGCGAAATTCTTGTGCCCGCCCGACAGCTTTTCGTACTCCCGCCAAAGATTTTGCGGTTCGCCCGGTGTGATTTCGATGTAGGCGAAGTACTGGCAGTAAGGCAGGACTTGCGATCCCAGCAACTCGCGACAGATCGGCGAATCGTTGTCCCAATTGTCACCGTCCGAGGCCTGCGCGCCATACACGTTCCATGATCCGCGCGCGTAACGCTCGGCGATGATCTCGTGCATCAGCTTCAGCGCGCTCGACACTACCGTGCCGCCTGATTCGCGCGAGTGGAAGAACTCCTCCTCGTCGACTTCCTTGGCTACCGTGTGGTGGCGGATGAACACCACGTCGATGTGCTCGTATGTGCGGTTGAGGAACAGGTACAGCAGCATGAAGAAGCGCTTTGCGGTCGCCTTCTTCTCTTCATCCATCGAGCCCGACACGTCCATGACGCAGAACATCACCGCCTGAGTCGTCGGCTTCGGCACCTTGATGCGGTTGTTGTAGCGCAGGTCGAAGCTGTCGATGAACGGAATTGCCTCGATCTTTGCGCGCAGGCGAGCGATTTCCTCTCTGAGCTGCAAAGACTCGTCACAGTCCTCGCCGTCGGCCTCGACGACCTTATCGAGTTCCTTCTGCAGTTCCCGCAAGCGCGCCGAGAACGGTGAACCAAGCGCCAGACGACGCCCAAGTGCGCCGCGCATCGAACGGACTATATTGATGTTGGCCGGAGAGCCGTCCGCAGTGAAGCCTGCGCGTTGCGTCTTGTAATCCGTCACGCGTGCGAGTTGTGTACGGATCAGGTTGGGCAGGGCAAGGTCGTCGAAGAAAATGTCGAGAAATTCCTCGCGCGAGAGGTGAAAGACGAAATCGTCCTCGCCTTCACCGTCGTTGCCCGCCTTGCCCTGACCTCGACCTCCGCCCCCGCCGGATGGAGGGCGGTTGATCAAGTCGCCGCTGGAAAACTGGTCGTTGCCGGAAAATACCTGCTCCCAGATTCCGCCGCGCCCATGCTGGAACTGCGGTTCGCTCAGATCCTTGGACGGAATCGAAATCTGCTCGCCGTTGTCGAGATCGCGAATCGAGCGATCTTGGATCGCGTCGTTCACTGCCCGACGGATCTGCTGCTTGAAACGCCGCATGAAACGCTGGCGGTTCACCGCACTCTTCTTCTTGCTGTCGAACCGCCGATCGATGATGCGGGTCATTACGCTCTCCGGCAAGGCTGCACCGCGCCATCCGAGCCGACAGGCTGGATGGCGCTTATTTCACGACGATTTGCGAACGCGCAAATACCATTCGCACAGCAGACGCACCTGCTTCTCCGTGTAACCTTTCTCGATCATGCGGTTGACGAAGTCCTGGTGTTTCTTCTGGTCGTCGGCGCTTGCCTTGGCGTTGAAGCTGATCACCGGCAGCAGTTCCTCGGTATTCGAGAACATCTTCTTCTCGATCACGCCGCGCAGCTTCTCGTAGCTCGTCCAGCTCGGATTCTTGCCATCGTGTTTGGCCCGTGCGCGCAGCACGAAATTCACGACCTCGTTGCGGAAGTCCTTCGGATTGCTGATGCCGGCCGGCTTCTCGATCTTCTCCAGTTCGTCATTAAGTGCAGAGCGGTCAAGGATCTCGCCAGTATTTGGGTCACGGAATTCCTGATCCTGGATCCAGAAGTCGGCGTAGGTCACGTAGCGGTCGAAGATGTTCTGCCCGTATTCCGAATAGCTTTCGAGGTAAGCCGTCTGGATCTCCTTGCCGATGAACTCGGCGTAGCGGGGCGCCAGAAACTCCTTGATGAAGCCCAGGTAGCGGGCCTCGGTTTCCGGCTGATACTGCTCCTGCTCGATCTGCTGCTCGAGTACGTACATAAGGTGTACCGGGTTTGCCGCAACCTCGCGGTGGTCGAAGTTGAACACCTTCGACAGCACCTTGAACGCGAAGCGCGTCGACAGTCCGGTCATCCCCTCGTCAACCCCGGCGTAGTCGCGATACTCCTGGAAACTCTTCGCCTTCGGGTCGGTGTCCTTGAGGTTTTCACCGTCATACACCCGCATCTTGGAGTAGATGCTGGAATTCTCGGGCTCCTTCAGTCGCGACAGAATCGCGAACTGCGACATCATGCGCAGCGTGTCCGGTGCGCACGGGGCGGCCGACAGCGAGCTCTCGAAGAGCAGTTTCTCGTAAATGTGGATCTCGTCCGATACCCGCAGGCAATACGGAACCTTGACCGTGTAGATGCGGTCCAGGAAAGCCTCGTTGTTGCGATTGTTCTTGAACGCCACCCACTCGGACTCGTTCGAGTGGGCCATCACGATGCCGTCGAACGGAATCGCACCGAAGCCTTCGGTACCCTTGTAGTTACCTTCCTGGGTCGCGGTCAGCAAGGGGTGCAGCACCTTGATCGGCGCCTTGAACATCTCGACAAATTCGAGCAAGCCGCGGTTGGCCAGGCACAGGCCACCCGAGTAACTGTAGGCGTCCGGGTCGTCCTGCGAATACTGCTCGAGCTTGCGAATGTCGATCTTGCCGACCAGAGAGGAGATGTCCTGGTTGTTCTCGTCCCCCGGTTCGGTCTTGGCCACCGCGATCTGCTTGAGTACCGATGGCCGCAGCTTGACGACGCGGAAGCGCGTGATGTCGCCGTTGAATTCATGCAGGCGCTTCACTGCCCACGGACTCATGATGGTGTTGAGATAACGGCGCGGAATGCCGAAATCATCCTCCAGAAGGCGTCCGTCCTCTGTCAGGTCAAACAGCCCCAGTGGCGACTCATGTACCGGTGAGCCCTTGATCGCATAGAACGGCACATTCTGCATCAGCGACTTGAGCTTCTCCGCCAGCGAGGACTTGCCGCCGCCTACCGGGCCGAGCAGGTAGAGAATCTGCTTCTTCTCTTCCAGTCCCTGTGCTGCGTGGCGGAAGTAGGAGACGATGTGCTCGATGACCTCTTCCATGCCGTAAAAGTCGCGGAAAGCCGGATAGAGCTTGAGCACCTTGTTGGAGAAAATGCGCGACAGGCGTGGATCCACGCGCGTATCGACCAAACCCGGTTCGCCGATCGCCATAAGCATACGCTCTGCGGCGGTGGCGTAAGCCGAGCGGTCGGATTTGCACAGCTCGAGGTATTCCTGGATCGACATCTCCTCTTCGCGGGCCGCTTCGAAACGAGCCTGGTAGGCATTGAAGATACTCATCTGGATGTCTCCTGTGATGGTCGAGCCGTTTGCCAACACCCGTCAGAGGGGCGCATCCGGCTGCAAGTTCCGCGTGTTTATCATCCCATGGGCAAGCTCTCAGGGTCCATTTTGCGTCGGGAATGAGGCTGGAAGGAAGGCCCCGGGGCTGTGTTAGAATTAAAATTTACGTGTCCGTGCTGCATGAGTCCATTGAGTGTCGGGGTATCGCGTGGATGCCTCATTCTCCGGCCGTGTGGCAAATTTTGACTTGTCAGGGATTGTTAACTTAATGCAGACCAACCAGGAAACGCTGGGCGCGCTGGAGCGCCGCATCGACATGTCCGTGCCCATGGCCGAGATCGACAAGGAGGTCGAGGCACGCCTCAAGCGCATGGCGCGTACCGTGAAGATGCCGGGTTTCCGGCCTGGCAAAGTGCCGATGAAGATCGTCGCTCAAACCTACGAGTCGCAGGCTCGCTCCGAGGCCATCGGCGCCGCGGTCGAGAAGGCCTTTGGCGACACGGTGCGCGAACAGAATCTGCGTGTTGCTGGTTATCCGCGCATTGAACCGAAGGAGGCGGCAGGCGACGGGGCGCTCGAATTCAGCGCAGTCTTCGAAGTCTACCCGCAGGTCTCGCTGGGTGAGCTGTCCGGCCAGAAAATTGAGCGTCCGGTGCTGGCCGTCGGTGACGCCGAAGTGGACAAGACCATCGAAGTGTTGCGTAAGCAGCGCACCACTTTCGAAGTTGCCGAGCGCGCGGTGGCGGATGGCGACCGTGTCGTGATCGATTTTGCCGGTCGCAAGGATGGCGAGCTGTTCGAAGGTGGTCAGGCGCAGGACTTCCCGTTCGTGCTCGGTGCCGGTTCGATGCTGAAGGACTTCGAGTCTGCCGTGAGCGGTCTGTCCGCCGGCGACAGCAAGACCTTCGACATGACTTTTCCTGAGGACTACCATGCCCGTAATCTCGCCGGGCAAGCCGTGCAGTTCGAAGTGACCGTGAAGCGTGTCGAGGCGCCGGTGCTGCCTGCCGTGGACGGCGATCTGGCGCGTGCGCTGGGAGTGGCCGATGGTGATGTCGCAAAGCTGCGTGACGAGGTTCGTGCCAACCTCGAACGCGAAGTGAAGCGTCGCATCCAGGCCAAGGTCAAGGAGCAGGTCATGGAGGCGCTGCTGGCCGCCAACCCGATCGAAGTGCCGAAGGCCCTGGTCGAAACCGAGTCCCGCCAGCTTGCCGAAAATGCCAAGCGCGATCTCGAAATGCGCGGCATGAAGACAAAGGACATACCCGTCGAGGCCGCATGGTTTGCCGATCAGGCAGTGCGCCGTGTCAAGCTCGGCCTCATCATGGCTGAACTCGTGAAGGCCAAGGAACTCTACGCCAAACCAGAGCAGGTTCGCGCCCTGGTCGAAGAGATGGCGCAGAGCTACGAAGATCCGTCGGAACTGGTACGCTGGTACTACGCCCAACCGGATCGCCTGGCACAGGCCGAAGCTGTCGTGATCGAGGACAATGTGGTTGCATGGGTCGTTTCCCAAGCCGAGACCACCGATAACGCGGTGTCTTTTGACGAACTGATGGGTAACGCGGCCTGACGCCGCAAAGGGCCAAGTGATGAGCAACATGGCGCCACAATCAAGCAATAGCTGGGATCCGGTCGGCCTCGGCCTGGTTCCGATGGTGGTTGAACAGAGCGGTCGGGGCGAACGTGCCTACGATATCTATTCGCGCCTTCTGAAAGAGCGGGTAGTGTTCTTGGTCGGACCGGTGAACGACGTTACGGCCAATCTGATCGTCGCTCAGTTGCTGTTCCTTGAGTCCGAAAACCCGGACAAGGACATCTTCTTCTACATCAACTCCCCCGGGGGGTCGGTGTCCGCCGGGATGGCCATCTACGATACGATGCAGTTCATCAAGCCCGATGTCAGCACGCTATGTATCGGACAGGCTGCGAGCATGGGTTCCTTCCTGCTCGCAGCCGGCGCGAAGGGCAAGCGCTTCTGCCTGCCCAACTCGCGTGTCATGATCCATCAGCCCTTGGGCGGGTTCCAGGGGCAGGCGTCCGACATCGAGATCCATGCCCGCGAGATTCTCAGCATTCGCTCGCGGCTCAACGAGATGCTGTCCAAGCACACCGGACAGCCAGTCGAGCGGATCGAGAAGGATACGGATCGGGATAATTTCATGTCGGCCAAGGATGCAGTCGAATATGGCATCGTCGACAAGGTGCTGACGACCCGGGCCGAAGCCTGATTTACGAGAGGAAGACCATGACGGAAAAAAAGGCGGGTAGCGAGAAGCTGCTGTACTGCTCGTTTTGCGGAAAGAGCCAGCATGAGGTTCGCAAACTCATTGCGGGTCCGTCGGTCTTTATCTGCGACGAGTGCATCGAACTGTGCAACGACATCATCCGTGACGAGATCTCGCAAGCCGTCGAAACGGAAGGCGCCGGTAACAGTCTGCCCACGCCGCAAGAGATCTGCGAGATCCTCAACCAGTACGTAATCGGTCAGACCCAGGCCAAGCGCAATCTATCGGTCGCGGTGTACAACCATTACAAGCGCCTGCGCCACATTTCCGGCCGCAAGGATGATGTAGAACTCTCGAAGAGCAACATCCTTCTGATCGGCCCGACCGGATCCGGCAAGACGCTGCTGGCGCAGACGCTTGCGCGTTTGCTCAATGTGCCTTTTGTGATGGCGGATGCCACGACGCTGACCGAGGCCGGCTATGTCGGCGAGGACGTCGAGAACATCATCCAGAAACTGCTGCAGAAGTGCGACTACGACGTCGACAAGGCACAGCACGGCATTGTTTATATCGACGAGATCGACAAGATTTCGCGGAAGTCCGACAATCCCTCGATCACCCGCGACGTCTCCGGCGAAGGTGTGCAGCAGGCGCTCTTGAAGCTAATCGAAGGTACGGTTGCGTCGATTCCGCCGCAGGGTGGGCGCAAGCACCCGAACCAGGACTTCATTCAGGTAGATACCACGAATATCCTCTTCATCTGCGGTGGCGCTTTTGATGGCCTGGAAAAGGTGATCCGCAATCGCACGGAGAAGATCGGTATCGGTTTTGGGGCCGAGATCAAGAGCCGGCAGGGTAAGGACGTATCCGAATCCTTCCGTCAGGTCGAGCCGGAAGATCTTGTCAAGTTCGGCCTGATCCCCGAGTTTGTCGGTCGCCTGCCTGTCGTGGCGACCCTGCAGGAACTCGATGAGGCTGCGCTGATCCAGATTCTGGTCGAGCCCAAGAACGCGCTGGTCAAGCAGTATCAGAAGCTGTTCTCGATGGAAGGGGTTGAGCTCGAGATACGCCCGGCGGCTCTGCATTCGGTGGCGCGCAAGGCGATTCGTCGCAAGACGGGTGCGCGCGGCCTGCGGTCGATTCTCGAAGCCGCGCTGCTCGACATCATGTACGACCTGCCCACCATGAAAGGGGTGGAAAAGGTGGTGGTCGACGAAGGTACCATCGAAGAGGGCGCTCAACCGCTGCTCATTTACGCCGATCAGCAGAAGGTTTCGGGTTCGAACTGAAACCGGATTCACGCGCCGCTTGATTTTCTTTGGTCGAGTCCCCATGTGGGCTCGACCAGTCCTTTCGAGGTAAAAATAATCATGTCAAGCCCGCTTGACCTCCCCGACGAGCAAATGGAACTCCCCCTTCTGCCACTCCGCGATGTGGTGGTGTTCCCGCATATGGTGATTCCGCTCTTCGTGGGTCGCCCCAAGTCCATCAAGGCACTCGAAAACGCCATGGAGGCGGGCAAGGGTATCCTGCTGGTGGCGCAGAAATCGGCTGCCAAGGATGAGCCCTCGGCCGACGATCTGTACGAAATCGGCTGCATCGCCAATATCCTTCAGATGCTCAAGCTGCCCGATGGCACGATCAAGGTCCTGGTCGAAGGCGTGCAGCGCGCGCGCGTCGATTCGGTCGAAGATCTGCGCAGCGTTTTCGTTGCCAAGGTCACGCCGGTGCCCGTCCCGGAAACCGACAACAACGAGCTGGAAGCCATGCGGCGGGCGATCATCGCCCAGTTCGACCAGTACGTGAAGCTTAACAAGAAGATTCCGCCGGAAATTCTCGCCTCGTTGGCTGGAATCGAGGATCCCGGCCGCCTCGCCGACACCATCGCCGCGCACTTGCCGCTGAAGCTCGAGCAGAAACAGGAAGTGCTCGAGATGTCGGACACCGGCGCGCGTTTTGAACGTCTGCTGTCCCAGCTCGAAACCGAGCTCGACATCCTGCAGGTCGAAAAGCGCATCCGTGGCCGCGTCAAGCGCCAGATGGAAAAGAGCCAGCGCGAGTACTACCTCAACGAACAGGTCAAGGCGATCCAGAAGGAACTCGGGGAAGGCGAAGAAGGTGCCGATCTTGAGGAGATGGACAAGAAAATCAAGGCCTCGGGCATGCCCAAGGAGGCGCTGGCAAAGGCCCAGGCAGAGTTCAAAAAACTGCGCCTGATGTCGCCGATGTCGGCCGAAGCCACGGTGGTGCGCAATTACATCGACACGCTCATTGGCCTGCCGTGGAAGAAGAAATCGCGCGTCAGCAAGGACCTCGTCGAGGCCGAGAAAATTCTCGACAAGGATCACTACGGACTGGAGCGGGTCAAGGAACGCATCCTTGAGTACCTCGCAGTCCAGCAGCGAGTCGAGAAGGTCAAGGCGCCGATCCTGTGCCTGGTCGGCCCTCCGGGGGTAGGCAAGACCTCGCTCGGCCAATCGATTGCCAAGGCGACGAACCGCAAGTTCGTGCGCATGGCGCTGGGTGGCGTGCGCGACGAAGCCGAAATTCGTGGCCATCGTCGGACGTACATCGGTTCGATGCCGGGCAAGATCTTGCAGAACATGAACAAGGTCGGGGTCAAGAACCCCTTGTTTCTGCTCGACGAGGTGGACAAGCTGGGCATGGACTTCCGCGGCGATCCGAGTTCGGCCTTGCTAGAAGTGCTCGATCCGGAGCAGAACCATACCTTCCAGGATCACTACATCGAGGTCGACTTCGACCTGTCCGATGTAATGTTCGTTGCCACAGCGAATACCCTCAACATCCCGGCCGCGTTGCTCGACCGGATGGAGGTCATCCGCCTGTCCGGTTACACGGAAGACGAAAAGGTCAATATTGCGTTGCGCTACCTGCTGCCGAAGCAGATGAAGAACAACGGCCTCAAGCGCGATGAGCTTTCCGTGACCGAAGAGGCGTTGCGCGATGTATGCCGCTACTACACTCGCGAGGCGGGTGTGCGCAGCATGGAGCGCGAGATCTCCAAGATCTGCCGTAAAGTTGTGAAGTCGCTGGTTTTGCGCAAGCGCACGAGCAAGATTGTCGTGAATGCGAAGAGCCTCGACAAGTACCTCGGTGTGCGCAAGTACTCCTTCGGCATGGCCGAGAAGGAAAACCAGGTTGGGCAGGTGACCGGTCTGGCATGGACCGAGGTTGGTGGAGAACTGCTCACGGTCGAGGCGGTTGTGCTGCCGGGCAAGGGCAAGATCATGACCACCGGCAAACTTGGCGAGGTGATGCAGGAGTCCATCCAGGCGGCGCTTTCGGTTGTGCGCAAGCGTGCCCGCTCGCTCGGAATTCCGGAGGATTTCTACCAGAAGAGCGATATTCACATCCATCTGCCCGAAGGGGCGATTCCGAAGGATGGGCCGTCGGCTGGTACCGCCATGAGTACCGCCCTGGTGTCTGTGCTGACAGGGATCCCGGTGCGCTGTGATGTTGCGATGACGGGTGAAATCACGCTGCGCGGCGAAGTTCTGCCGATCGGCGGTCTGAAAGAAAAGTTACTCGCGGCGGTTCGCGGCGGCATCGGGGTTGCCCTGATTCCGGAGGAGAACGTCAAGGATCTTGTCGAAATTCCGGAAAACATCAAGAACGCGCTCGAATTGATCCCGGTCAGATGGATCGACCAGGTGCTTGAGCATGCTCTTGAGCGTCGGCCGCAACCTTTGCCCGAACCTGCCGCCGGGGATGCGCCGGCGACGGAATCGGGTGATGACGGTTCATCCACCAAGACGGTGAGGGCGCACTAAGGGTTTTCCCCGAAACCCGCGTCAAGACGCGCTGCAGCCAGACGGGAATCGCTGCAGCGCGTCTTGACACTCTGGAATACAGCGCGCTATAAAGTCCGTGCATCTCGCAACGCACCTGGAATTGGCCTGAGTGCCCCACCGGCAAAGGGTTTGCGCATTTTCGGGCTATCGCACTAATATCCAAGAGGGGACTTAAGTGAATAAATCCGAATTGATCGACCAAATTGCCGCCAGGGCCGAGATCTCCAAATCGGCCGCCGGCAGGGCGCTCGACGCAGCGATTGCGGCGGTCAAGGACGCGCTGCAGCAAGACGATTCCGTCACCCTGGTTGGATTTGGCACCTTCCACGTAGGTGAACGCGCCGCCCGCACCGGCCGCAATCCCCGCACCGGCAAGAGCATCAAAATCAAATCCGCCAAAGTTCCGAAATTTCGGCCTGGTAAAGCTTTGAAAGATGCGGTAAACTAGCTGGCTTTACCGGATAGATGTTTGGTGTCCGGTACGGTGCGGGTGCTTAGCTCAGTTGGTAGAGCGTCGCCCTTACAAGGCGAATGTCGGCGGTTCGACCCCGTCAGCACCCACCAGAAACAAGGTTCACCACGTGTCACGTAGTACCAGAAACCCGCACAGCTCAAGGCTTTGCGGGTTTTTTGTTGTGTCAGGCTGTGTCAGCGAGAGGCAAGGCGTACCGTCAAGACCCTGCCTTAGTCTGGCGTTCTGCTTGCTCGGCGGGGATGAAGGGAATCAGGCCTGTCTCATGGGCGAGACGCTGCAGGTTTGCTTTGTAGACGCGTCGGCCGCCACGTCGCTGTCCAGAAAACGCTGGCATTCCACCATGAGCGATCGGCCGATGTCTGAATCATGGTTCGGATCCAGTGACTCCATCATCTCGTGGGCGGTGTAGAGACCCGCTTCCCGGGAGAGTGACTCTGCAATTTGCCTGGCCAATTGATCGCTCAAGGCGGACAGATGCTTTCTGTCGGCAAGCGGCAGGCTGCGTTTCGACCTGGATAACCAGTCGGCGCAAAGGCTGGCCCCTTGGGCTTCGGTCAGCCACTGATCATGTTCGTAGTAAGTCGACAAGCGTTCGGCGACCAGCGCATAGATTAATGCGACGCGTGCCCCACGATCCGTGGTCGACGAGTGCGACGCCGTGTTCAGAGTCATCCCAGCGCTCTCCGTCCTATAGTGTTGCTGAACCCTAACACGCATGCGTCGCATGTGACCGGTATCGTCAGGTAATGAGAGGAAGGAGCGCCGCGCGGGTTGAGCAGGATCACGCTATGCTTGAAGCCGGCCGCGTGCATCAGGCTTAGCGCTATCGCCAGGCTGCATTGGTGACGGGCACGAGTTCGCTTGCGTCACCCGGGATCGAACCGGGGACGACATCGCACAGTTCGCTGGTCATGACGAAGGTGTTTGCCAGATGGCGTAGTCCGGCCACTGGAGATTCGCGTGACGCAGATCACCTTGCTCCCGTGCGGCGACGTGATGACCGGCAGGGGGATCGATCAAATTCCTTTCCGCCCGTGCCTGCCGGCTATGGTGCGAATGGTCTTTTTCGCGTATTAGATGCTGGGAATTGTTCCCTTGTTGCTGAATTGACTTGGTTCAAGTCGCACCCTGGCCAAGTGCCAGGATGTTTTTTTTGCGTCGACGGCATGCCGTGCACCGGTGTACGCGTGCAGCAGGCAAGGACGTCGTGCTCGTCAGCGCCCGTGAATGGCCCACCGTGGGCCGGGGGCGATGCCGACGTTTGCGTGCCGGGGCGCGTGAAAAGGATCTGGAGAGAATTCTTGGAAGAACAGACGATTGCGTGGACCGAGGACGGCGAGGAGCGCTCGGCGCGCTGGCGCTCGGAGAGCGGGGCACGACCGCCGAAGCGGGTGGTGGTGGCGGACGACACGATGAGTGCCGATGCGGCCTACCGACTGGCGTGCGAGGGGACCGGACTGCTGTGGCGGGGCGATTTCCAGAACGCGCGCCAGCTGCTGCAGGCGCTGGTGCGGCGCATCGATCGCAAGCCGGGCAAGGGGGGGACGGCAAAGGGCGGCAAGCCGGTGGCGTCGCCGACCGAGGCCTTCCATCTGCATCGCCAGGCACAGGCGCAGCGCGCGCGGACACTGGGGATGCTGTTGCTGCCGTTCGACGGCAATTACGGTATCCCGTTGCGGCGCGCGCCGGATGTGCTTCAGGCTTGCACGGAGGCATATGGGCCAGCGGCGGGCGAGCCTTTCGTGGCGTCGCTGCGCGAGTTGCTCGGGTTGATCGGGGCGCACGAGTGGCGCAAGAAAGGCGTCGAGATTCAGCCGCTGGTTGCGCGCATTCACCCGCATTACGGCGTGTTCTCGCCGGTGCGCGGGGAATACGTCGAACTGGTTGCGGAGGCGGCGCTGCCGGTGGGGGCGGAGGATCTGGCTTTCGATGTGGGCACGGGTACTGGCGTGCTCGCGGCCGTGCTGGCGCGGCGGGGTGTGAAGCGGATCGTGGCGACGGATCAGGATCCGCGGGCGCTGGCCTGTGCACGCGAGAACATCGCCCGGCTCGGATTCACCAAGCGGGTGGAGGTCATCGAGGCGGACATGTTCCCGGAAGGACGGGCGCCGCTGGTGGTGTGCAATCCGCCGTGGGTGCCGGCACGGCCGAGTTCGCCCATCGAATACGCGGTGTATGACCCGGACAGCCAGATGTTGCGCGGTTTTCTCGCGGGCCTGGCGGCACACCTGACGCCGCGCGGCGAGGGCTGGCTGATCCTGTCCGATCTCGCCGAGCACCTGGGACTGCGTTCGCGCGAGGAGTTGTTGGCACTCATCGATGCGGCGGGGCTGGTGGTGATCGGTCGCTCCGGCGTGCGGCCGAAACATCCGCGCGCGTCGGACGACAGTGACCCGCTACATGCGGCGCGGGCCGCGGAGGTGACTTCGCTGTGGCGGCTCGGGGTGCGGAATCGTTAGTGTGTGCCGGTAGCTCGTCGTTGTATGTCGGCGGTGCAGGGGAGGGGACATGGCATGGGAGACCTTCGCTCACGAGGCTGACATCGGCGTGCGCGGGACTGGCGCGACGCTCGCCGAGGCTTTCGCGGGCGCGGCGACGGCGCTGACGGCGGCGATCTGCGATCCTGCCGCGGTGGCGCCGCGCGAGGCGGTCGCGATCGCGTCCACTGCACCCGATGTGGAGTTGCTGCTGGTCGACTGGCTCAATGCGCTGGTGTTTGAGATGGCGACGCGGCGGATGCTGTTCTCGCGCTTCGACGTGCTCATCGACGTGGCGGGCGACGACTCCCGCCTGCTGGCGACGGTGTGGGGCGAGCCGGTGGACGTCGGCCGCCACCAGCCTGCGGCGGAAGTGAAAGGCGTCTCTTACTGCGAACTCAAGGTCGGTCTGCAGGCCGATGGACAGTGGCTTGCACAATGTGTGGTAGATGTCTGAGCCATGCCGCGCGGTTTTGACTATGCTGAAATAGTGAGTGCGCCGGGGTGAGCGATGTGCCGCACAAAGAGCGGGTTCGTCGGCGGCCCGGTGCAGGTTGTAAGGGCAATTGCGCGAGTTGAGACACTGAACCGAGGCGCTGAAGCCCGCAGGAGATCGACGATGGAACTCGCGAAATTCCGGCAACGCGGCCCCTTCGAGTGGGTGATGCCCGCGACGGGGCGCATGCGCGTGCCGGGCGTGATCTATGCGTCGCGCGACCTGATCGAGGCGATGGACGAAAAAGTCGCCGAGCAGGTGGCGAACGTCGCGAGCCTGCCCGGTATCGTCGGGGCGTCCTATGCGATGCCGGACGCACACTGGGGCTACGGCTTTCCGATCGGCGGCGTGGCGGCCTTCGATGCCGACGAGGGTGGCGTCGTGTCGGCGGGGGGTGTGGGCTTCGACATTTCCTGCGGCGTGCGCACCTTGCATACCGGGCTCAAGCTCGCCGATGTCGAGGCCGCGAAGGCGCGACTCGCGGACGTGCTGTATGCGCGCATCCCTGCCGGTATCGGCAGCACCGGCGCCTTGCGCCTGTCGGCCGCGGGGCTGGACGCGATGCTGCACGGCGGCGCGCGCTGGGCGGTCAAGGAGGGGTATGGCAGCGAGGCCGACCTCGCACGGATCGAGGAGTCCGGTTGTGTCGCCGGCGCGGACCCGTCTGCGGTATCCGACATGGCGAAGAAGCGTCAGCGTGACGAAATGGGCACGCTGGGTTCGGGCAACCATTATCTTGAAGTGCAGGTCGTCGAAGCGGTGTTCGACACGGCGATCGCGCAGGCCTACGGCCTCGCGGTCGGCGACGTGGTGGTCAGCATCCACTGCGGTTCGCGGGGCCTGGGGCACCAGATCGGTACCGACTACCTGCGCGAGATGGTGATCGCAGCACCCGCAGGCATCGCGTTGCCGGACCGCGAACTCGCCTGTGCGCCGCTGAAGTCGAAGCTCGGCCAGCGCTACCTCGGCGCGATGCGGGCGGGCATCAATTGCGCGCTGGCGAATCGGCAGATCCTCACGCATCTCGCGCGCGCAGCCTTCGCCGACGTGTTCCCGCGCGTGCGCCTGCCGCTGCTGTACGACGTGTCGCACAACACCTGCAAGGAGGAAATGCACCGTGTCGGTGAGGAGCGGCGGCGCCTGTTCGTGCACCGCAAGGGCGCGACGCGGGCCTTTGGCCCCGGTCATGCCGAGCTGCCGCGCGAATTCCGCGAGGCGGGTCAGCCGGTACTGATCGGTGGCAGCATGGGCACCGCGTCATGGATCCTGGCCGGCGCGGCGGGTACCGAGGAGCGCGCGTTCGGATCCGCGTGTCACGGCGCAGGGCGGGCGATGAGTCGCCACGAGGCGCTGCGGCGCTGGCACGGACGCAATGTTGTCGATGAACTTGCGGCGCGCGGCATTCTGATCCGCAGCCCGAGCTTCCGCGGTGTCGCAGAGGAGGCGCCGCTCGCGTACAAGGATGTCGGCGCGGTCGTCGAGGCTGCCGAGCAGGCCGGGCTGGCGGTGAAGGTGGCGCGGTTGAAACCGCTGGTGTGCGTAAAGGGGTGAGTGTCGTCGGGGTGAGCGTCGTCGGTCGATAGCCAAGGAGTGATTCATGCAGCGTCCCGCAATCATCCACAAGACCGCCGCCGACCTGCGCGTCGCGCCGAACCTCGCCGACTATGCGGATACCTGTCGCAGCTTCTCGTGGGAGGCGGCGCGGGAGGCGCTTTCCGGCCTGCCGGGCGGGGCGCTGAACATCGCGCATGAGGCGGTGGTGCGCCACGCAGGCGGGCCATTGCGCGAGCACCTTGCCTTCCGCTTCCTCGGCCAGCGAATCGTTCGCGACGTGAGTTACGGCGAGCTCGCGGCACTCACCGCGCGCTTCGCCAATGCGCTGCAGTCGCTCGGGGTCGCGCGCGGCGAGCGCGTGTTCGTGCTGACCGGGCGCATTCCGGAGCTGTACGTCGCGGTGCTCGGTAGCCTGCGCATGGGCTGCGCGGTGTCGCCATTGTTTTCCGCGTTCGGCCCGGAGCCGATCGCCACACGGCTGAATCTCGGCCAAGGGGCGGTGCTGGTGACGAGCGGGCTGCTGTACCAGCGCAAAGTGGCGAAGATCCGCGAGCAGTTGCCGACGCTGCGCCACGTGCTGCTAGTCGGCGAGGACGGCCAGCCCACGGACGTGCCCGGTACGCACGATCTCGGGAAGCTGATGGCAGCCGCCGCGGACGATTTCGCGACCGTCGCGACGCGGCCCGACGAGCTCGCGCTGCTGCACTTCACCAGCGGCACGACTGGCGCGCCGAAAGGCGCGATGCACGTGCATGGTGCGGTGACGACGCACTGGGCGACCGGGCGCTACGCGCTCGACCTGCATCCGCACGACGTCTTCTGGTGCACTGCCGATCCGGGCTGGGTCACGGGCACGTCCTACGGCATCATCGCGCCGCTGTTGCATGGGGTCACTTCGATCGTCGACGAGGGCGATTTCGATGCCGAACGCTGGTACCGCATCCTGCAGGAGCAGGGGGTGACCGTCTGGTACACCGCGCCGACGGCGATCCGTATGCTGATGAAGGCGGGCGCCGAACTTGCGAGGCGTTTCGCATTCCCGCAGCTGCGCTTCATCGCCAGCGTCGGCGAACCGCTGAATCCGGAGGCGGTGTGGTGGGGCAAGGAGGTGCTGGGCCTGCCCATCCACGATAACTGGTGGCAGACCGAGACCGGCGGCATCATGATCGCGAACCTGCCGGCGCTCGACATCAAGCCCGGCTCGATGGGCAAGCCGCTGCCGGGCGTCGAAGCGGCGATCGTGCGCCAGGGTGCAGACGGTCTGGTCGAGGTGGTGCACGAGCCGGACGTCGAAGGCGAGCTCGCACTGATGCGTGGCTGGCCGTCGATGCTGCACGGCTACCTGAACAACGAGGAGCGCTATCGCAAGTGCTTCTCCGGCGTGTGGTATCTGACCGGCGACCTCGCGCGGCGCGACGCCGACGGCTACTTCTGGTTCGTCGGGCGCAGCGACGACGTGATCAAGTCGGCGGGCCACCTGATCGGGCCGTTCGAGGTCGAGAGCGCGCTGATGGAGCACCCGGCGGTCGCGGAAGCCGGCGTCATCGGCAAGCCCGACGCGATGGTCGGCGAAATCGTGAAGGCTTTCGTGTCGCTGAAGAAGGGCTTCGAACCCGGTGATGCGCTGCGCATGGAGTTGCTCGGCCACGCGCGCAAGAAGCTCGGCGCCGCGGTCGCGCCGAAGGAGATCGACTTCGTCGCGACGCTGCCGCGCACGCGCAGTGGCAAGATCATGCGCCGGTTGCTGAAGGCGCGCGAACTGGGGCTGCCCGAAGGCGATACGTCGACGCTGGAGGCTGGAGCATGAACGCGAAGCGCAAGGCCAAGGCTGCCGCGGGCGAGCAGCCGTTCGCGCTACGCCTGCTCGCCGATATGCTGCGCATCCGCCGCATGGAGGAAAAATGCGCCGAACTGTATGGCACCGGCAAGATCCGCGGCTTCCTGCACCTCTATATCGGCGAGGAAGCCTGTGCAAGCGGCGCGATGCATGCGCTCGACGCGACCGACAACGTCGTCGCGACCTACCGCGAGCACGGCCACGCGCTACTGCGCGGCGTGCCGATGGACGCGATCATGGCCGAGATGTTCGGCAAGGCCGCGGGCTGTTCGCGCGGGCGCGGCGGTTCGATGCATCTCTTCGATGCGGCGCGGCGCTTCTATGGTGGCAATGCGATCGTCGGCGGCGGGCTGCCGTTGGCGGTGGGGCTCGCGTTGGCCGACCGGATGCAGGACATTCGTCGTGTGACGGCCTGCTTCTTCGGCGAAGGGGCGATGGCCGAAGGCGCCTTTCATGAGGGCATGAACCTCGCCGCACTGTGGCGTCTGCCGGTGCTGTTCCTGTGCGAGAACAACCTGTACGCGATGGGTACCGCGCTCGCGCGTTCGGAGTCGCAGACCGACCTGTGCGAGAAAGTGGCGAGCTACAAGGTGCCGACGCTGAAGGTCGATGGCATGGATGTGGTGGCGGTGCATGAGGCGACGTGCCGGGCCGCACAGCAGGTGCGCAACGGCGCCGGGCCGTTCTTCGTCGAGTTGCAGACCTACCGCTTCCGCGCGCACTCGATGTTCGACCCGGAACTCTACCGCGACAAGGCCGAGGTCGAGGAGTGGAAGAAGCGCGGGCCGATCCACAGTTTCTCGGCGCAGCTGAAGGCTGCGGGTGAGCTGACCGAGGAGGGCTTCCTCGAACTCGATGCGGCGGCCGACTCGGAAGTCGCCGCCGCGGTCGCGTTTGCCGAGGCCGCCGCGTGGGAGCCGGTCGGAGATCTGCTCAAGGACGTCACCACACGGGGAGCGACAGCATGAGGATCAGCTATCGCGAGGCGATCAGGCAGGCGTTGCGCGAGGCGCTCGCCGCTGACCCGCGGGTGTTCCTGATGGGCGAGGACGTCGGCCGCTACGGCGGCACCGACGCGGTGTCGAAAGGCTTCTACGAGGAGTTCGGCCCCGAGCGCATCCGCGACACGCCCTTGTCCGAACTCGGTTTCGTCGGTGCCGGCATCGGCGCGGCGCTCGGCGGCATGCGCCCGATCGTCGAGATCATGACGGTCAATTTCAGCCTGCTGGCGCTCGACCAGATCGTCAATAGTGCCGCCCTGCTGCGCCACATGTCGGGCGGGCAGTTCTCGGTGCCGCTCGTGATCCGCATGGCCACCGGCGCCGGTCGCCAGCTCGGGGCCCAGCATTCTCACAGCTTGGAGAACTGGTTCGCGCACATCCCCGGCATCCGCGTGTTGGCACCCGCGACCGTCGCCGATGCGCGCGGCATGCTCGGTGCGGCGCTGGCCGACCCCGACCCGGTGGTGATCTTCGAGCATGCGCAGCTCTACAACACGGAAGACGAACTCCTCGACGATTGGCATTGCGACATTGAACGCGCCGCGATCCGCCGCCCGGGCAGCCGGCTGAGCCTGTTCGCATACGGCGGCAGCCTGCCGAAGGCGCTCGACGCGGCGGTGGCGCTCGCGCGCGAGAGCATCGACGTCGAGGTTGTGGACCTGCGCGTGCTGCGCCCGCTGGACACCCGCACGATCGCCGAGTCGGTGCGCCGCACCCATCGCGCCGTGATCGTCGACGAGGGCTGGCGCAGCGGCAGCCTCGCGGCGGAAGTGATGGCGCGCATCGTCGAGCAATGCTTCTTTGACCTCGATGCGCCGCCGCTGCGCGTATGCAGCGAGGAAGTGCCGATTCCGTACGCGAAGCACATGGAGGATGCCGCGCTGCCGCAGGTGGCGAAGATCGTCGCCGCGGTCAAAGAGGTGCTGAATGTTTGAATTCAAACTGCCCTCGCTGGGCGCCGACATGGACGAGGGCAAGCTCCTCGAATGGAAGGTCAAACCCGGCGACGCGGTGCGCAAGGGCCAGGTCGTCGCGATCGTCGATACCTCCAAGGCCGCGGTCGATGTCGAGATCTGGCAGGACGGCACGGTGCACGAGCTGCTGATCGCGCCGGGTGAGACGATTCCGGTGGGCACGGTGCTCGCGACGCTGCTGGAGCCCGGCGAGAAGCCGGGCGCTGCACCGACGGCCAGGGCGCCGGTGGCGGGGCGCCAGCGCATTTCGCCCGCCGCGCGCAAGCGTGCCGAGGCGCTGGGTGTCGATGTTGCACGGCTCAAGGGCAGCGGCCCGGGCGGAGCGCTGACGCTCGCCGACGTCGACGCTGCAGTCGCGACACCGGCAGGGTCGAAAGCGCCCGCGCAGGTTCCGGCGAAGGCCGTGGACGCCGACAAGCAGACCGAGATGCGGCGCGCGATTGCCGCGGCGATGAGCCGCTCGAAACGCGAGATCCCGCATTACTACCTGCTCGAAACGATTCCGATGGCGCGCGCGCAGCAATGGCTCGCCGGGATCAACGCAGGGCGGCCGATCACCGAGCGGCTGCTGATGGCAGTGCTGCAGTTGAAGGCGGTGGCGCTTGCGCTGACGAAATACCCCGATCTGCACGGCTTCTTCCGTGACGGCCGTTTCGAGCCCGCTGCGGCGGCGCACCTCGGTGTCGCGATTTCGTTGCGGCAGGGCGGGTTGATTGCGCCGGCGTTGCACGAGGTCGACAAGAAACCGCTCGACCAGCTGATGCGCGAGCTGACCGATCTCGTCAAACGCACGCGCGCCGGCTCGCTGCGCAGTTCCGAGATGAGCGATCCGACGATCACCGTGACCAATCTCGGCGAACAGGGCGTCGAGTCGGTCGTCGGCGTGATCTATCCGCCGCAGGTCGCGCTCGTCGGTTTCGGCCGCGTCGCGCTGCGGCCGTGGGTCGAAGATGATGCGCTGTGCGTGATGCCGACGGTTGTCGCGAGTCTTGCGGCCGATCACCGGGTCTCCGATGGGCATCGCGGCGCGCTGTTCCTCGCCGAACTGCGCGCGCGGCTGCAGCAGCCGCAGGATCTCTAAAAGGGAGTGGCAATGGAAAAGACGGCAGCAAATCCGGATCTGCGCGGGAAGGTGATCGCGATCCTCGGAAGCATCGCCCCCGAGATCGAGGAAGCGGAGCTCCGCGACGACCACCCGTTACGCCAGCAGGTCGATCTGGATTCGATGGACTGGCTCAACTTCTTGATCGGGATCAGCGAGCAGCTGAACGTGAGCATCCCCGAAGCGGATTACGGCCGCCTCGTGACGCTCGGCGACCTGCTCGACTATCTGCGCACGAAGCTTGGCTAGGTGCAGGCCCCCGGAGGGAGTACAGATGGAATTCAGGGACTACTATCAGATCCTCGGCGTCGCCCGCGACGAGACCGCGGAGAACATCAAGAAGACATTCCGCAAGCTTGCGCGGAAATATCACCCGGACGTCTCGAAGGAGCCGGACGCAGAGCGGCGGATGACGGAAATCAACGAAGCCTATACGGTGCTGTCGGACCCGGAGAAGCGCGCCGCGTATGATCAGCTGGGGCGGGGCTACCGCCCGGGCCAGGAATTCCGTCCGCCGCCGGACTGGGATGCGGGCTTCGAGTTTTCCGGTGACGGCGCCTCGCCGCACGAAGCAGCCGACTACAGCGATTTCTTCGCCGAGCTGTTTGGCCGCATGGGCGCCGCGCCGGGGGGGTTCCGCGCACACCGTGGGCAATTTCGCGCACGCGGCGAAGATCATCACGCAAAAGTACTGCTCGATCTCGACGACGCGTTCAGCGGCGCCACGCGGCAGATCTCGCTGCGAGCGCCGCAGGTGGACGAGCAGGGTCATGTCCAGCTGGCGACGCGCACGCTCAATGTGAAGATCCCGCGCGGTGTGCATGAAGGCCAGGTGATCCGCCTCGCCGGGCAGGGAGCGCCGGGCGCAGGCGGCGCGCCGGCGGGCGATCTGCTGCTGGAGGTGCATTTCCGCCCGCATGCGCGTTTTCGTCCGGACGGACGCGACCTGCATCTGACGTTGCTGGTGGCACCGTGGGAGGCGGCCCTGGGGGCGGTCGTGGCGGTGGATCTGCCCGATGGCAGCATCAAGGTACGCATCCCGGAGGGCACGCAGAGCGGCAGGCAGCTGCGCGTGCGCGGCAAGGGGATTCCGGGTACGCCGGCAGGCGACGTACTGCTTACCATCGAGGTCGTGCTGCCGCCCGCCGACAGCCCGGAGGCGCGTCAATTCTACGAAACGATGGCGCGGGAGCTGGCGTTCGACCCCAGAGCCGTCGATTCCCCTCGTAACGGGAGAAGATGAGCCATGCGCGACGAAGAGATCCTGATCGGCAGCCTGATGGAAGAGAGCTGGCTCACGCTCGAACAGGTCGCAGCGGCCTGCAAGGTCGAGCCGGACTGGCTGGTGCGACACATCGACGAGGGGCTTTTCCCGCATGTCGAGAGCGTCGCCGGCATCTGGCGTTTTTCCGGCACGATGCTGTCACGCGCGCGACGCATGCGGCAGCTCGAGCGCGACTTCGATGCGGTACCCGAACTGGCGGCGCTGATGGCGGACCTGCTCGAAGAGGTGGACGAACTTCGGGCGCGTCTGGGCCGTCCGGGGTAAGCGGAAGCTTGCGATTCGCCCCGGACGGCGTCCCCGCCGGGCTTATGCGAAAGTGCCGAGGGTTTCGACCGAGCCGTCGAGGGCCATCAGGAGGGTCTCGACTTCCAGACCGGGGTGCCGGGTCTTGATCGCAAGCGCCAATCGGTCGAGGTGGTCGCGATGGATCTCTTGCTCGCGGACGGGGTCGTTCGCCAGGTCTTCCCCGAGGATGGCCTTGTAGGCGCCGCAGTCGCGATGATCCATGACAACAACCTTATGGATGTCATGGAGCTGGATGGCGACGCCGAGGTGATCCCAGAAGGTGCGGTTCCATGCCGGGTACTTGTCGGTGACGGCGCCGAGCGACGCACCCGCGAGCACGACGTGGTCGTACTTGTGGGTGAGGCCACGGGCGGCCATGTAGTGCTCGACGCTGTCCATCAGGCGGAAATCCATGCAGGTCAGCAGCAGGATGTCGGTATGGCCGCCGGCGCTGGCTTTACCGCTATGGGCGACGGTGCCAAGCAGGGCGACGCCGGTGGCGAGGGTGGCGCGTTGCAGGAAGTTGCGGCGGGACGTGGGAAGGGTATTGGCCTGGTCGTGATGGCAGGCGCATGGGTGTCTGGGATTCATTTTTTTCGCATTCATTCAAGGGATCAGGGACGGGATGTTGCCGTCACGGATTGTAAATGAATTAATGCGAATTGCATTTACGCATGCGCTCATGCTGCGGGATTGGGCTTGCGGGATCATGCAAGACGCGCTGGCGCCGTCGGCGCCTTGCCGGCCGCGCGCGCACTGTCCGCTCGGCAGCTCCAGTCCGACGTCGGTATCGCCGATGCCGTTGTGCGGGGGAACGTGCGATCCCCCTGACCGTCACCTGACGGTGATCGAAATCTTCTTGGAATGAATCGGCGGGTTGTGGGGAATGTGCTTGTCGTCGCCCATCAACAACTGCAAGGTGTGCTTGCCCGGAGCCAACTCCACCATGGCTTCCGTTTCACCTGCTCCGAAATGCAGGTGATTTCTGTCGGAAGGAATTTCCGCGTCCGCCGAGGGCAAATCCGTATCGATCAGCAGATGATGGTGGCCGGTATTGGGGAAGTTGACGCCCTTCGGCGCGACGCCCATGTTGCGTAGTCCGAACCACACCCGAAACGGTTTTCCGGCCGGCATGACCTGGCCATCGACGGGCCAGCCGATGTATAGATAAGCATTTGCCGGGGCGGGGGTACTGCCGGCGAGTGCGCAGTCCGTTAAGAGCAAGACCGCGACGGCGGCAACGAATGACTTGTACATGGATTCGCTCCCAGTTTTTTTGCCTGCATGACGATGAAACCGAAACCTCGGACGTGTGGGCAACCCGGCTGCTCAGGGGACCGTGATCGTGATCTTCCTTGAATGCACAGGGGGGTCATGCGGCTTGTGGTCATGATCGCCCAGGAGCAGTTGCAGGGTGTGCTTGCCTGGCGGAAGCTCGATGCGTGCCTCGGTCTCACCTGCACCGAAATGGAGGTGATTTCTGTCGGACGGAATCTGCCCGTCGGTCGATAGTTCGGTGTCGACGAGGAGGTGATGGTGACCGACATTGGGCATTTCCACGCCTTTCGGGGCAACACCCATATTGCGCAGGCCCATCCGTACCCATAGCTTGCCGCCGACGATGACCGCACCATCCGGCGGCCAGAGAATGTAGGCCTCGGCATTCGATGGCGAGGGCGTCCCTGCTGCCAACGCCGGCGCAATTGTCAGGGCCGCAGTTGCGAGTGCGGCAAGAGTGATTTTCCTCAACATTTTGCGCATCCTCCGCGATAAATGTCTGACGCATGCGTCGCACGGCCCCATGAACGGGCCGGTCCGCCCGAGCTAATCACGAGTTCAGATTAGGACGGAACTTGGCAGAAAGATACATATAATGAACTGAGATATGGCGCGACTTCGACGACCAAAACAGCAAGCGAATCTTGTCAGTTTCGGCCATGTCTTACTCCGTGCGGCTTCCCGGAGGGGCTGATGGATCGCCCCTGCGGCGCCGGAGAGTTGCGTTTCCGACGGATGCTGCCAGTTCAACTGCAAAGCAAACGGGGTACGGACATGTGGCGAAATCTGCTCATCATAGGGATGTTGGGGGTGTGCGCGAGCGCACAGGTCCAGGGCGGGATCCTTCCCAAGGATAGCGCCGAGCAATACGAGCTCACGTTCTGGGACTCCGTCAAGGACAGCGAGCACGCCAGCGATTACGAGGCGTACCTGAAGGCCTACCCGAACGGGCGATTCGCTGCCCTGGCACGGGCGCGCATCGAGCGCTTGCGCGCGGCGGCACCGAAGGTCGAGGTGCCGGCACCGCGTCCGGCCCCTGCTGCAGCACCGGCGCCGGAACGGGCGCGTCCGGCGCCTGCCGCCGCCCCACCGGCTCCGGAACGGGCGCGCCCGGCGCCTGTTGCCCCTGCAGCGCCGGAGCGGGCGCGCGCCGCACCATCGGCCCCGCCGGCCCCGCCGGCGCCGGCGGTAGCCGCGAGCGCCGTCGCCGCCCTCACGGAGATCAAGGATTGTCCCGCTTGTCCGGTCGTGATCGGACTGCCGCGAGGCGAGTTCGTGATGGGAAGCAACACCGATGATCCGACGGAAAGGCCGGCGCACCGGGTATCGATCGCCCAGCCCTTCGCGATCGGCAAGTACGAGGTGACGAACGAACAGTGGGCCGCCTGTGTGGACGGCGGCGGGTGCCCGCGTTTGAGCGGTGATGCGAACGCCGTGAAGAATGCCCCGGTGCGCGACCTGAGCTGGGACGACGCCCGGCAATATGTCCAGTGGCTGAGCAAGACCAGCGGCAAATCCTATCGGCTGCCGACGGAAGCGGAGTGGGAGTATGCGGTGCGGGGCGGCACCTCGACGCGATACTGGTGGGGCGGCCAGATGCGCACCGGCCATGCGAATTGCAAGGCCTGCGGCGAACCCTGGACTGCGGACGGACCCGTCAGCGTCGGCTCCTTTGCCGCCAACCCTTACGGGCTGTACGACATGAACGGAAGCGTGTGGGAATGGGTCAGCGACTGCTGGCACAACTCCTTCAAGGGGGCGCCGGAGGACGGCCGTTCCTGGGACGAAGCGAACTGCCGCGTGCGCGTGATCCGCGGCGGATCATGGCGTGACGGCGTGGACTACATGCTGTCTTCGACCCGCTTCAAGTACGACGCGAGCGTCCGCCATTCCCAGAATGGATTTCGCGTCGCACGCGACGTGAAATAGCGCCGCAGCGCGTCACCGTTCGCGCGCGTGGGTGGTGATCTGGACGAAATCCGCGGCGATGCGATCCTGTCCGTACTTGGCCGAGATTTCGCGCAGCCGCAGTTCTACCGCGCGTAGATAGTCCGATCTGGATTCGGATTCCGGACGCAGTTTGTCGAACAGCGGTACGGGCGTGGTGAGCAGCACGATCAACTCCGAGCCGAAGGGCTTCGAAATCGTCCAGCCGGCGAGGGTGCCGATGGTGGCCGTGTGGTTGGGCGGTGCCTGGTTGGCCCGCGATCGCCGGCTCGGTACGAGATGGACGACGCTGCCGTCCAGAACGTGATAATCGACATGGACGTAGGACTCGTAGCCGGGCGTCGTGATGTCGGCGATCAAGGAGTCGCCTTCCGTCAGCTCCGCATTGGTGGCGCGCATTCGGATCGAGGTGGCCCGTCCGGCTTGCCGGTTCCTGCTCCAGTAGGGCGCGAACGACTCGATCACACTGCATTTGTCGTCGCTCACCTGCTGCACGTCGGTCGTCAAACGCGTTACGCCGGGGATTGCATTCAATACCTCCTTGAGGCGCGCGAGTCCGAATCGCTCCGGCAAATAACCTTGCACCTCGAGTGAGTGCTCGCTGACCGCGGCCGTGAAGGCGGAGCACGGC
>NZ_WTVQ01000129.1 GCF_012910955.1 Aromatoleum diolicum | reverse complement strand
ATAAAGTCTTCTTCTTTAATACGTGCAGCAGACTTGCCACGACCACCGCGACGCTGGGCTTCATAGTCGCTCAGCGGCTGATACTTCACGTAACCCTGATGAGACAGCGTAACGACAACATCTTCCTGGTTGATCAGATCTTCGATGTTGATGTCAGCGGTGTTCGCCGTGATTTCCGTGCGGCGCTCGTCGCTGTATTGCGTTTTGATCGCTTCCAGCTCTTCGCGGATGACTTCCATCAGGCGCTCAGGGCTATTGAGGATATAAAGCAGCTCGGCGATCTCCGCCAGCAGCTCTTTATATTCATCAAGCAGCTTTTCGTGCTCCATGCCGGTCAGTTTCTGCAAACGCAGATCCAGAATCGCCTGCGCCTGCGGTTCCGTCAGGTAGTAGTGACCATCACGGATTCCGAACTCTGGCTCCAGCCACTC
>NZ_WTVQ01000128.1 GCF_012910955.1 Aromatoleum diolicum | reverse complement strand
GAATTATCGCCGTTTGTGGTCATTGCCCATATGTTACGACCTGTGCGGTGTAGTTTAAGAGATCTGCTTGGAAAACGGAAAATATCCCACGTTAGGCCTGTTTTTTAAGTAGACAGGCGTTGACGGGCAGCATTGAGCGTGAAGCGGACGATCATTGTGCTGGACCGCAATAACAAGGGTTGGCTTAGTCGTAAACAAATTTATGCTTACTCTTCCATCAAATCCCTTTCAGTAAAGGCGCCATACTTTAGGACTTTCCCCTTCATTCGTTCCTGCCAGCGGTTGATAAATTCTATAATGTCGGTTGTTTTGAGATAGGCACTTAGTGAGTCGTGATCTTTCCAGCGTTTCGATATGAGCAATCGTCCGCCCAAATGGTTATCTACGGCGACATCATATGAGAGGTTTCCTTCACGTTGTCGAGTGGATATAGCC
>NZ_WTVQ01000127.1 GCF_012910955.1 Aromatoleum diolicum | reverse complement strand
ATGTAAAACCATTCCAATTTTAGCAGCGGTTTGAATATCTTCTAATGCTTGAAAATTTAATCCTGGCCATCCTGTTGGATAGGGTCCATGAATATTTCCAATTCCTGCTGCTAAGAAATCAATCCCTGTTGCAACCATTTCAGACGCTTCTTTTGGATCACCGATTTCACCAGTACCAACAACACCGTCTTCTTCACCACCAATTGTTCCAATTTCAGCTTCAACTGAAACGGCATTTGGTTTGGCATAAGCTACCACTTCTTTTGTATTTATCACATTTTCAGCAAACGGATGATGACTACCATCATACATTACTGAAGAAAATCCAGCATCAATTGCCTTTTTACAACTTTCTACTGATTGACCATGATCTAAATGTAATGCTACTGGAACCGTAATTTCCAATGAATCTAATAACGCATTAACCATTGCAACAACTAAGTTATAACCTCCCATA
>NZ_WTVQ01000126.1 GCF_012910955.1 Aromatoleum diolicum | reverse complement strand
AAATACGTCGCCCCCGCGATTGAAAAAGCTGATCCCGGGATTACCCGTACCGGTTTCTCGGCCCGTTACAGGCAATAACCCTGCCAGATGCTGTACCCACGTTAGCCGTGTATACCAGTGTTTCTTATCCGTCTCCGGGTTAAAACACATAGGTAATGCCCGCAAATAGGTGTTCAGTGGTGCAACGTCATACTCCGGCCGCACTGGCTGCAAGCCAGCACCTAGCAACACCGTCGTCAGCTCTACGCATTTATGATTGAGCGTTTCCACATCATCAGCGCGCAGCAAAAACGTCAGCCCAGCACGGTACAGCTTATGCCGGTTACCCAGATACTCTTTGACGGTTTTGACATCCTGGCGAACACGGCCAGACTCGGTGTTCTCCCCTACGGCATTCTTCGCTAGTCGGGTAAAATCGGCTTCCAGCTTATCTTGTGGCTGTACCACAATGGTCATACAC
>NZ_WTVQ01000125.1 GCF_012910955.1 Aromatoleum diolicum | reverse complement strand
AGATTACGAGTGCCTGTGCGGTAAGTACAAGCGCCTGAAACACCGTGGCGTCATCTGTGAGAAGTGCGGCGTTGAAGTGACCCAGACTAAAGTACGCCGTGAGCGTATGGGCCACATCGAACTGGCTTCCCCGACTGCGCACATCTGGTTCCTGAAATCGCTGCCGTCCCGTATCGGTCTGCTGCTCGATATGCCGCTGCGCGATATCGAACGCGTACTGTACTTTGAATTCTATGTGGTTATCGAAGGCGGTATGACCAACCTGGAACGTCAGCAGATCCTGACTGAAGAGCAGTATCTGGACGCGCTGGAAGAGTTCGGTGACGAATTCGACGCGAAGATGGGGGCGGAAGCAATCCAGGCTCTGCTGAAGAGCATGGATCTGGAGCAAGAGTGCGAACAGCTGCGTGAAGAGCTGAACGAAACCAACTCCGAAACCAAGCGTAAAAAGCTGACCAAGCGTATCAA
>NZ_WTVQ01000124.1 GCF_012910955.1 Aromatoleum diolicum | reverse complement strand
TCGGCATCAGCCCACTGCCAAGAAGATACAGGGCTGATCCGCGATCACTTCGTCAAGGCGCCTTGCAAATCTGAACCCTTATCGACTTGCCCCTCGGCATCAACCCCGTATCGCTATAGATACCTGGCTCTTGCCGGTGCCGCATGGCCCGACGATCAGCACCGGCGCCTTCTCGCCCAGATAGCGGCCAGTCGCCAGATCGTGGATCAGCGCCTGATTGACGTTCGGCAAGCGCGAGAAATCGAAACCATCGAGCGACTTGCCGGAGCGGAACGCGGCGCGGCGCATGCGAAGCGCAAACTTCTTCTGCTCGCGACGCGCCACCTCGTCGTGAATCAACAGCGACAGAAACTCCGTATAGGCCAGTTTCGAAGAGATCGCCTCGCGGTTTCTCGCTTCCAGCGAATCGAGGATGCCGGAGAGCCGGAGCTGCTTCAGGTTGGGGGCGAGTTCAGGAACGGGATTCAAGGG
>NZ_WTVQ01000123.1 GCF_012910955.1 Aromatoleum diolicum | reverse complement strand
TAGAGGCTGTCGGTGCCGGCTTCGCCGCGCAGCACGTCATTGCCGTCGAGGCCGTAGAGGTAGTCGTTGCCGGCACGGGCCTCGATGACCTCGTCGCCGCCGTTGCGTCCGCTGATGCTCTCGCTGTAGTCGGTGCCGACGATGGGGTCGGTGAGGACTTCCCAGGGTGCGGCGGCGAGGACGGAGGTATCCCAGACGGTGCCGTCGGCGAAGACGATCTGTTCGACGCGGTAGACGGGGTTCTCGAACCAGTTGAGGACGGTGAGGCTGTCGTCGGTGCCGTTGAGGACGACCTTGAGGCTGCCGTTGTTGTTGCCGGTGCGCACCAGGCTCACGTCGGCGGGGGTGATGTCGGCGCCGAAGGTGATGGTGTCGATGGCGCTCTGGCCGTCGTATTCACTGATGCGGTCCTGTCCGGTGCCGCGGTTGAGGACGTAGGTGTCGGCGCCGTAGCCGCCGTCGAGGTAGTCGTTGCCGCTGCCGCCGTCGAGGGTGTCGTTGCCGTTGCCGCC
>NZ_WTVQ01000122.1 GCF_012910955.1 Aromatoleum diolicum | reverse complement strand
CCGCCGCGAAACTGCATCTGAATGCCAGTTTCGAAAGCATGCTGCCGCAGAGCCAGCCCTACATCCAGAACTATCTGGACAATCGCAATGAGCTGCGTGGCCTGGGCAACGTGCTGCGCGTGGTGGTTGCCACCCCCGACGGTGACATCTTCGACCCCGCCTACCAGGAGACGCTGAAGAAGATCAACGACGAGCTGATCCTCACCCCCGGGGTCGACCGCGCGTGGGTGAAGTCGCTGTGGGCCCCGTCGGTGCGCTGGACCGAGGTCACCGAGGAGGGCTTCCAGGGCGGGCCGGTGATGCCGGACTCCTACGACGGCTCGCCGCGGGCGACCGAGCAGCTGAAGCTCAACATCGCGCGCTCGGGCATCGTCGGGCGCTTCGTCGGCAACGACTTCAAGTCGAGCATGATCTTCGTGCCGCTGCTCGACAAGGATCCCGCCACGGGCGCGCCGATCGACTACCGGGCGCTGTCGCGCACGCTCGAGGACAACATCCGCGCCAAATTCGAGCAAAGCGTCGAGCAAAGCGTCGAGCAGG
>NZ_WTVQ01000121.1 GCF_012910955.1 Aromatoleum diolicum | reverse complement strand
CGATGGGCATTGTTCCGGAGAAGCACTTCCGGCGCTTCCCGTGGGGCTGGCGCATTGCGCACCTGGCCTTCGCGCTCGTGACGATGACGCTGGTGCTGACCGGGACCGCCGCGCTCTTCGCCGACAGTAGCTGGGCACCGAAGGTGGCTGCGGCGCTGGGCGGTCCGAAGATCCTCGGCCTCATCCACCGTGTCGCGGCGGCGCTGTTCGTCGGCATCTTCTTCATTCACTTCGTCTACGTGATGTCGCGCCTGTTGCGCGACCGCAAGTTCCGCTGGTTCGGTCCGGATTCGCTGATTCCGAACTGGAAGGACCTTGCCGACTGCGTGGGCATGTTCAAGTGGTTCTTCGGCAAGGGCCCGCGGCCGCAGTTCGACCGCTGGACCTACTTCGAGAAGTTCGACTACTGGGCGGTGTTCTGGGGTGTGAATATCATCGGCTGGAGCGGCCTGATGCTGGCCTTCCCGCATGTCACGGCGAGCTTCCTGCCGGGCTGGGTGTTCAACGTCGGCACCCTGGTGCATGGCGAGGAAGCCTTCCTGGCGGCGGTGTTCCTCT
>NZ_WTVQ01000120.1 GCF_012910955.1 Aromatoleum diolicum | reverse complement strand
GCATCTGGACGCGCACGCCGCGGGCACCCGCGACGACCACCGCATCCGTACCGAGGGGCTGCACCGCCGCGGCGGGCGTGGCCCGCTCGAGCTTGAGCGGCGCGAAGTGCTCGCCGCCGTCGGTGCTGACGAGCAGCCGCCCGGCCTGGCTGGCGAGCAGCACGCCGCCGGCGCCGAGCGGCACGCCGGCCGTGAGGCCTTCCTGCACGCCGGTGTCGATCTTGTGCCAGGTGGCCCCGCCGTCGGCGCTACGGAAAGCGTTGCCGCGCAGGCCGAAGACGATGACGGCGTTGCCCGTTCCCGTCACCCCAAAATAGCTCCCCCGGTAGGGCGTCTCCAGCGCACGCAAGCGCCCCGCCCCCGCATCGAGGCGCAGCACCAGACCCTGCTCGCCGGTGACATACACGTCGCCGCCGGCCGGGCGGATCGCATACAGATGCAGCGCCTGCGGGTTCGCGGTGCGGTCGAGCCACGGCTCCCAGTTCTTGCCGCCGTCGGTGGTGCGCAGGATCAGGTTGAAGGCGCCCACGACGAAGCCGCTCTGCTCGTCGGCGAACCACACGTCGAGGAAGGGATTCTCCGCGCCCTGCGCGGCGAAGCGCTCGGCCTCGG
>NZ_WTVQ01000011.1 GCF_012910955.1 Aromatoleum diolicum | reverse complement strand
AATGTCGACAGGGCGGGTGGGCATCTCTTGCTCCGGCAGAAAACGTCAGCATTCTACCTTGCCAAGCGCCAGATGAAGGCTTGCGCGCCCCCTTCGGGGCACGCCGCTCGTAATACAGAATCAAGGACCAAGGGGCCATGCAGAGTCACTCAGCACTGTCGCAAACTCAACTCGTCCTGTTTGCTGCACCCCATCGGTCGATGTTCCTGTCCGGCGGCGTCGTGTTGCTGCTCACTTTCGCGATGTGGGGGCTCGAACTAGCTAGTCGTGTCGGGCTGGCACCTCCGGTGACTTGGACGCTACCGCCGGGACGAATGCACGCGCTGCTGGTTACAAGCGCTGTGTTTCCTCTCTTCATGTTTGGCTTTCTGTTGACGGCAATGCCGCGCTGGCAGGGTTACGACGATATTCGACAGGCACGTTGGCTGTGGCCGTGGCGCTTGCTTGTCGCTGGATGGGGGCTTGCGGTGGCAGGCATGCTGGTCGGCGGATTGGTGGTCCCCGGCCTATTACTGGTGCTGTGCGCTTGGCTGGGCGTGGTGCGCATCCTTTGGCAAGTGGCGCACCACGGCGAACTCGAGGCCTTGCATGCGCGAGTGGTGTGCTATGCGATGATTGCCGGTGCGTTTGCGCTCGTCGCGTGGCTCGCGTTTGCCGTCGGTGGCGATACCGACTGGGCGCGCATCGCCATTGATGCGGCCGTGTGGTGGTGTCTGCTTCCGGTATTTTTCAGCGTCTGCCATCGCATGGTCCCCTTTTTTTCCAGTAGCGTCATCCCGGCCTACCAAATGGTGCGCCCGACCTGGGTCCTTGGGATGGTGGTGGGGGGGAGTGCAGTCCACGGCTTACTGACGATGGCCAATCTGAGCGCGCTTGCCTGGGTCGTCGATGCGCCGGCGGCAGGGGCTGCCTTATGGCTGTCCTGGCGTTGGCGATTGGTCCCGGCACTGCGCGTGCCGCTTCTTGGAATGCTGCATATCGGGTTTCTGTGGCTCGGCATCGCACTGTCGCTGTTTGCGGTGCAGGGGCTGGCCGAGCTGTTCGGATATCACATACTCGGCATGGCACCCCTGCATGCGCTTGGCGTGGGGTTTTTCGGTTCAGTCCTGATGGGGATGGTGTCGCGCGTGACGCTCGGTCATTCGGGGCGCAAGCTGGCGGCCGATCGCCTGACCTGGGGACTGTTCCTGGGGTTGGAAGGCGTGGTCATGCTGCGCATTGCCGCTGAACTGGTCCCGCTCGAATGGTCAGGCGTGTTGATGCTGGTGGCGGTGCTCGGATGGCTCGGGGTGTTCGGGGCCTGGGCGTCGCGCTACCTGCCGATCTACTGGCGTCCGCGCAGTGATGGTCGACCAGGGTGATCGATGTATCTCGCGATCAAGCACCTGCACATCCTCTGTGCAATCCTGAGCGGTTGTGGCTTCGTCCTGCAGGGCGTATGGATGATGCGCCGAAGTCACTGGCTCGATCATCGGGTCACGCGCACGCTGCCGCATGTAATTGACACCGTGTTTCTCGGCAGTGCGATCACCCTGGCGACCCTCAGCGGGCAGTATCCGTTCGTTGCTCCATGGGTTACGGCCAAGGTCGTCGGCTTGGTTGTCTATATCCTGCTGGGCGCCCTTGCGCTGCGCTGGGGGCGCACGATGCGCATCCGGGTGTTTTCGTTGGTAGCAGCGATCACCACGTTTTCCTGGATTGTGTCGGTCGCCCTGAGCAAGAATCCGGCTGGTTACTTTGCCCTGACTGGAGTGCTCTGATGGCCGACTCGCTGATTCCCGTCTCTCCCGGACTCGAGACGCCGCTCGAGATGCTTGAGGCCTGTCATGAACGCCTGCAGGCGCAACTTGCGACGCTGGCGCGCCTAGCCGCCTGGCTGCCGGGGCATGGTGCCGATCACCAGGCGCAGCAGGCTGCGTTCAATGTGATGCGTTATTTCGATCTCGCGGCATTGAATCACCACCTGGATGAGGAAAACGACTTGTTCCCTGTCTTGCTCGCACGGGTTGACGCCGCGCGACGCGAGGAGCTCAGCGGCCTGATTGACTGGATCCTGGCAGACCATCAGGACATGTTCGCGGCTTGGGTGGCAATGCGTGCAAGGCTGGATCCGATTTCACGCGGTGAACTCGTCGATCTGCCGGTGGCCGACGTGACGCACTTTGCTGAGCGCTATCGCCAGCATATCGCGCGGGAAGAGGGGGAGTTGCTGCCGTTCGCGCGCAAACTGCTGACCGCCCAGGACGTCGCTGCGATGTCCGCAACCATGACTGCCCGCCGGCGCGTGTAAGAGCATTCGGCTGGCGCACCCGCGAGCGGCTTCAGCCGCGTGTCGAGGGGTGCTGGATTAGCTTTTTCAGTCCGACGATGTCCAGAATTCGGATGTGTTTTTGCTGGACAGCGATCAGGCCTTCATCCTGAAACTTGGAGAACGCGCGCGATACGGTTTCGAGCTTGAGTCCGAGGTAGGAGCCGATTTCCTCGCGCGTCATGCGCAGATGAAATTCGGCCGCTGAAAAGCCGCGCGCGGTGAAGCGCTGCGACATGTTCAGCAGGAATGCCGCGAGCCGCTCTTCGGCGCGCATCGAGCCGAGCAGGGTCATTACGCCATGGTCACGCACGATCTCGCGGCTCATCACCTTGTGAAACTGGAGTTGCAGACCTTCGACTACACGCGACAGCTCTTCGAGCTTGTTATATGCGATCACGCACACCTCGCTGTCTTCCAGCGCGGTAGCGTTGCACGAGTGCAGTTCGGTGCTGATGCCATCGAGTCCAAGCATTTCGCCTGTCATCTGGAATCCAGTCACCTGCTCGCGTCCGTCTTCCAGCAGCACGTCCGTTTTGAACGAACCGGCCCGGATCGCGTAGATGGCCTCGAAAGGTTCACCAGCGCGATACAGATGCTGCTGCCGCTTGATCTTGCGGCGCGCACCAACGAGTTCGTCGAGACGGTCGATCTCGTTTTCCGACATCCCGTAGGGCAGGCAGAGCTCGACCAGATTGCACTGCGAGCACGCCACCTTGAGACCGGCAACCGTAATCGGCACCGTCACCTTCATTTGCACGATAATCTGGTTTCCTCTTCAGAGACGTGACGTAAGATCTTCGGTATACACCGTTGATCCACGTCAACCACAAAAGTGCTGCTTTTTGAGATCGTACGGAATGCACTCAAGCGATACAACCATGACCAGCCAGAAAGATCTTGTCTTTGACCAGCAGTTGATCCGTCGCTTCGACATCAACGGGCCGCGTTACACCTCCTATCCGACGGCCGACCGCTTCGTCGAAGCGTTCGATGCACGCGCGCTGCGTGACTGGTTGGCCCAGCGTGCAGTCGGCGGGGTAAGCAAACCGCTTTCATTATACTTCCACATCCCCTTCTGTAACACGATCTGCTATTACTGCGCATGCAACAAGATCATTACGAAGGATCATGCGCGTTCAGCCAAGTATCTGAAATATCTTGATAAAGAGATAGAGATGCAGGCCGCGGCGCTGGGCGGCAGTCGGCAGGTCACGCAGCTGCATCTAGGAGGCGGAACGCCGACTTTCCTGTCGCATGATGAGATGCGGCAGTTGATGGATTCGGTGCGCAGGCGCTTCACACTGGTTCCAAATGGCGAATATTCGATTGAGGTCGACCCGCGCAAGGTGGATTTCGACACCGTGAAGCTGCTCGCGGACCTCGGTTTCAACCGGATGAGCGTCGGCGTGCAGGATTTCAATGAGGACGTACAGTCCGCGGTGAACCGCATCCAGAGCTTCGAAGAGACGAAGCTGGTGATCGATTCGGCGCGCGCGACCGGCTTCAAGTCGATCAGCATGGATCTGATCTATGGCTTGCCGCGCCAGAACGTGATCAGCTTCAACCGCACGCTGGAGCAGGTGCTCGAGCTGTCGCCCGACCGTATTTCCTTGTACAGCTATGCTCACCTGCCGGGCCTGTTCAAGCCGCAGCGGCGCATCGCGATCAACGACATGCCGACGTCGGACACCAAGCTGCAGATTCTGCAGCTGGCGATTCGCCGGCTCACCGAGGCGGGTTACGTCTACATCGGCATGGACCACTTTGCCAAGCCGGACGACGAGCTCACGATCGCGCAGCGCCAGGGGAGGCTGCATCGGAATTTCCAGGGCTATTCGACGCAGGCCGAGTGCGACCTGCTGGCCTTTGGCGTTTCGGCCATCGGCAAGATCGGTCCGGTGTACGCGCAGAATGTAAAGACGCTCGACGAGTACTACGACAGGCTGGATCGCGACGAGCTGCCGGTGCTGCGCGGCATCGAACTCACCGCGGATGACCTGCTGCGCCGCTCGATCATCCAGGCGCTGATGTGCCATTTCGAGCTTTCCATCGAATCCATCGAGATCGCACACCTGATCAAGTTCGACGAGTACTTCGCCGACGAACTTGAGGATCTGCGCGCGATGGAAGAGGCAGGACTGATCAAGGTGAGCGACAAGTGGATCAGTGTGCTGCCCCCGGGACGCCTGCTGGTGCGCGGCATCGCAATGGTCTTCGACCGCTACCTGCGTTCCGACCGGGAGCGCGCTCGCTATTCCAAGGTGATCTGATCACAGCGCCTCGCTCTTGCGGGGCTGCTGCGTTGTCGGGATGAAGGTGTTAGAGTGCGGGCGTTTTTCGACGCCCGCACCACTTCATGCCTGTCGTGCGCCCGTCGTTCATTTCCGGCGCACTTTTTCTGAAACCGCATGCCTGAAACCGGTTACATCGCAGCTTTCCTGATCGGCCTGTTGGGCGGAACCCACTGCGTCAGCATGTGTGGTGGGATCGTTGGTGCGCTGACCGTCAATATGCCAGGCCAGGCGCGCCGCCAGTGGCCCGTCCATCTCGCTTACAACTTGGGGCGCATTGGGACCTACGCCGTGCTGGGCGGTTTGCTGGGGGCGCTGGGTACGGTTGGCATGTTGTTCTCCGATATTCTGCCGATTCAGCTGAGCTTGTACGTCCTTGCCAACTTGATGCTGGTCGCGCTGGGGTTGTATCTGACCGGTTTTACCCGTTTGTTGGCTCCGGTCGAACTGGTCGGGCTGCGGTTATGGCAGCGAATCCAGCCGTTTACCGCGCGATTCATTCCGGCACGCTCCGTCGGACAGGCACTGCCTCTCGGTCTGCTGTGGGGATTTTTGCCCTGCGGTTTGGTCTACAGCGTTCTGACGACGGCGCTTGTCACGGGGTCTGCAGCGCGCGGCGCAGGGCTGATGCTGGCATTCGGACTCGGTACCCTGCCCAACCTGATGCTCGCCGGCATGCTGTTCAAGCGCTTTCGCGAGATCACCCGCAACCGCAGCGTGCGTGTCATCGCTGGCATGTTGGTGCTGGGCTTCGGTGTGTTCGGGCTGTACCACGCGCCAACCCTTGGCGGCATGCTGTGGCGTGGCGTGGTGTGTGAAGTGTAACCGGCTGGCGAGTCCGATACTCAAGCCTTTCGCGCCGTTGATGTCTGTACTGCACTGCTGGGTGGTGGACTGTTCTCGTCCGTCAGAGCATTGAGAATCGGGCAGGGCGCTGGTGCTTCAGTATATTCGCAGCAATGCACCAAGCTCTGCAGGGCATTGCGCATTTCTTCAAGCTGCCGAATGCGTGATTCGACGTCCGCAATTTTCGCATTCGCGAATGCGCGCGCACTTTCGCGATCGCTTTCCTCGTCCAGTGCCAGCAGATCGGAGATTTCGTCCAGGCTGAATCCCAGTGTCTGTGCGCGGCGGATGAAGCGCAGACGCGCGAGCTCGGCATCACCGTAGACGCGGAATGCGCCTTTGCGCCCGGTGGGCGGCGGGAGCAGGCCGCGGCGCTGATAGTAGCGCACCGTTTCCACGCCGACGCCCGCCGACCGCGCCAGGGTTCCGATGGTGATCTCGTTCATGCGGGGGTTGACTCCGTACGTTGGTACGGGGTCTAGACTGCCATCAAGAGCTGAGTTCGGCAACCCCTGTTCAGAATGGGTCGATGAACGGGGCACCCGACAGGATGCAGGACTGGAGCTGAAAATGAGTACACAGGAAACGACAGTGAATCGCGCCCCCCTTGATCTGCCGGTAGCGGGCATGACCTGCGCGGCATGCGCTGCGCGTATCGAAAAGGTTCTGAACCGTCTGCCAGGCGTCAGCGCCAGCGTGAATCTCGCCGCCGAGAAAGCGCGGGTGAGTTTCACCGCAGCCGATAGCAGCCCCGCGCAGGTGGTGGCCGCCATCCGCAAGGCCGGCTTTGACGTCCCGCCGGCGACGCTGGAGCTGGCGATTTCGGGTATGACCTGCGCGGCATGTGCGGCGCGCCTGGAAAAAGTGTTGAATCGTCTGCCCGGGGTCGATGCGACCGTAAACTTCGCGACCGAGCGCGCGAGGTTGCGCTATCAGCCGGGGCTGGTGTTGCCGGAAGACTTGAAGCAGGCGGTCCGGCGAGCGGGCTTCGAGGGTATCGAGACGGGCATCGCGACCCGGGAACAGGAGCGCTTGCGCCAGGCGGCCGCGTGGCGGGTTGAACTGCGACGGTTCTGGATCTCCGCGGTGCTGACTCTGCCTTTGCTGGCGCAAATGCCATTGATGCTCGGTGACGGATGGGGGGGCGAAATCGGCCACGATGTGGTGCCGCGCTGGTTGCAGTTGCTGCTTGCGACCCCGGTCCAGTTCTGGGTCGGCGCCCGTTTTTACCGTGGTGCGTGGTCGTCGTTGCATGGTGGAGGGGCCAACATGGATGTGTTGGTGGTACTCGGAACAACGATGGCATGGGTGTATAGCACGATCGTTACACTGCTCGGCCGGCATGATCTGCATGTGTATTTCGAGGCGTCGGCAACGATCATCACACTGATCCTATTGGGCAAGTTGCTTGAGGCGCGGGCCAAGGCGCGCACGACGGCGGCGCTGGATGCCTTGCTGCGTCTGCAACCGAAGCTGGCCTACGTCGAGCGTGACGGTGCATTGGTCGTGGTGTCGGTCGAGACCCTGCGGCCGGGCGATCTCTTTGTCGTGCGCGCTGGCGATGCGGTGCCGGTGGATGGCGAGGTGGCGTCCGGCGAGTCGGCGCTCAATGAGGCGATGTTGACTGGCGAGAGCATGCCGGTCGACAAGCATCCTGGCGACCAAGTCTTCGCGGCAACCCTCAACGGCCAAGGCACGTTGCGCTGCCGTGCGACTGGCGTAGGCGCTCACACGATGCTCGCGGGGATCATCCGCATGGTCGAGCAGGCGCAGGGCTCCAAGGCGCCGGTGCAGCGGCTCGCGGATCGTATCGCGGCGGTGTTTGTACCGGTGGTGGTCGTGCTTGCGGCCGTTACCTTCCTGGCGTGGTGGTTGCTTGCGGGTGATTTCGCGCAGGCCCTTACTAGTGCGGTGGCGGTGCTGGTGATCGCCTGTCCATGTGCATTGGGGCTGGCGACGCCGACGGCAATCATGGTCGGGACCGGGCAGGGGGCGCGAGCGGGCATGCTGGTGAAGAATGCCGAGGCGCTCGAACTGGCGGAGAAGATTCGCGTACTGGCTGTGGACAAGACCGGCACGCTGACCGAGGGGACTCCGGCGGTGAGCGATGTGGTGCCCTCCGAAGGCTGGAGTCGGGAGCAACTACTTGCGATCGCGGCGGCTCTGGAGCAGACCAGCGGGCACCCGATTGCCGCGGCTATTGTGGCGGAGGCGCGAGCTCAGGCGATAGCGGTTGCCGCCGCGGAGGGAACGGTTGCAGTAGCGGGCAAGGGCGTGTCGGGCCGGGTCGATGGGCGGAGCGTTGTGTTGGGTACCCCCGATTTTCTGCAGGAGCATGGTGTCGATCTGCCTTTGGCTGCATGCGAAAATTTGGCGGCGGCCGGCAAGACGCTCGTGGCCGTGGCCGTGAATGGGCAGTTTGCCGGCCTGATTGGCGTTGCCGACCGGGTACGTGCCGATTCGGCCGCTGCGGTGGCACGCCTGAAGGCGCGTGGTCTGCGGGTGGTGATGTTGACGGGCGATCATGCAGCGACTGCGGCAGCGATCGCTGCGCAGACTGGCATCGACGACTGGCGTGCCGGCGTAATGCCGGGCGAGAAGGCCGCCGTCGTGAAGTCCTTGTCCCGAGACGGTGTGCGGGTCGGTATGGCGGGTGACGGCATCAACGATGCGCCAGCGCTGGCGGCGGCCGACGTGTCCTTCGCGATCGGTGTTGGCGCCGACGTGGCGATGGAGGCGGCCGACATTACATTGGTGAGGAACAGCCTGCATGGCGTTGCCGATGCGATCGATCTGTCGCGCGCAACGCTGTCGAAGATCAGGCAAAACCTGTTCTTTGCCTTCATTTACAACGTACTGGGCATTCCGCTGGCCGCTTTCGGGTTTCTCAACCCGGTGCTCGCGGGGGCGGCGATGGCCATGAGTTCGGTTTCGGTGGTCACCAATTCGCTGTTATTGCGGCGTTGGCGACCGGGGCGGTGAGTTTTTCAGGAGGTGCGGAAAATGGCGGAAGCGACGATCAAGGTTGAAGATATGAGCTGTGGCGGTTGCGTGCGCAATGTGACGACAGTGCTCAAGGGATTGCCGGGCGTTGAGGATGCTCAGGTGTCCCTCGAAGGGGCACAGGCCGTGGTGCGCTATGACCCGACGCAGGTGTCCGTCGATGCGATGCGCACAGCGGTGGAAGATGCGGGGTTCACCTGTCCGCTCTGATTGATGGAGAAAAGATACTCGCGGTCAGTTTTCGAGTCGGAAGACAATCGGAACACGCAGCCAGCTGTCGATAGAAGTGTCGCCCGTACGTGCCGGAACGAATCGCCAGCCGCGCACTGTTTCTCGCGCTGCTTCGTCAAGGCGCGGATGGCCGCTGCTTTCGGCGATTTCCACGGTATCGGCGCGACCGTCGCCGAGTACTCTCACGCGCAGCATGACCTTGCCCTCTTCGCCCCGCCGGCGGGAAACTTTAGGGTAGGCCGGCGCCGGGTTTTGCAGGTAGGCGGGATCGAAACGTGCAGCGAGGAGGGGGGGCGCTCCATCGGACCCGGCCTGGGCGGCTGCGGTAGTATGGTTGCCGGAAACCGGCGGCTGGGCTGGCCGATTGCTGGATGGGGTTGTCGCCTGCATTCCTTCGACCGTGGGGGGCTCTTTGCTAGGTATCGGCGCGGGGCTCACGAGTGACGGTGTTGTGCCGGCTGCTGGGGGTGGTTTGTGCGCCATCTCGCCTTGCGTGCTTGTAGCCGGGCCTTGCCCCGCAGCGGGAGGCGAGGCCGGAATTGCCTTGCCGCGAGGCTTTGGCTGAAGAGTCGGCTCGGCAGTCGGAAGCGTTGGTGCCGGAGTGATGATGGTGGGCATCGAAATGTCTGGCGGCAAAAGTTGAACGCTGATCACCGGCGTATCGGCTGGGCGGTGGTCTGTGTCGGAAACGCCGGCCAGTCCCGAGAGTGCGAAAAGTCCGGCCGCGTGCACCCCGGTGACCACTAGCAGCCAGCCCCAATGAATTGCGGGCAGCGTGCGGGGAGCGCTGCTTGCGTGCATCGAGCGTAGTGAAGCTAGTATTTTCATCCGATCCAGCGGGAGGTATCGCCGTCAAGGGGCGCGATTATATAGCCCGCGAACCGGATCTGTCGGCTGACGCGACTGTGTGGTTACGGGTTCAAACTTCGCCTGGCAGGGTTTTCAGCACAGATGCCCCCATGAGGCAGTGGGAGATCGATAGTGCATTGTTCGAAGCACACAACGAGAAGCCCCCATTTCCACATATAATTCGGCGCACAATTTTCACGGGAGGAAGGTATGGGTTTCGATCAGGTCAAGGCCGGCAAAGACGTGCCGAACGACATCAACGTCATCATCGAGATTCCGGCGCAGGCCGATCCGATTAAATTCGAGGTGGATAAGGATAGCGGCGCGGTTTTCGTCGACCGCTTCATGGGCACCTCGATGCGTTATCCGATCAACTACGGCTACGTTCCGCATACCATCGCCGGCGACGGTGACCCCGTCGACGTGCTGGTGGTCACACCGTTCCCGCTGCTGCCCGGAGTGGTGATTCGCTGCCGTCCGGTCGGCGTCCTCAAGATGGAAGACGAGGCCGGTCAGGACGCGAAGGTTGTCGCAGTCCCCGTTTCCAAGCTGACCCCGCTGTACGACAAGGTGCAGACTACCGATGACCTGCCGGAACTGCTGATGAAGCAGACCGTGCACTTCTTCGAGCACTACAAGGATCTGGAGCCGGGCAAGTGGGTGAAGGTGCTGGGCTGGGGCTCCGTCGAAGATGCGAAGAACGAAATCCTGAACGGTCTCAAGAACGCCGCCAAGTAAGCGCTGCGCTCTGGAGCTTGAAAAATGGCCCGCTCCATGCGGGCCATTTTTATGTGTGGCAACGCGCACTGGTGGGTGTTGGCGCGAATCAGCTGAGCTTGCACTCGCTGGCGAGCGGTCTGTTCGTCTGTCCGTCGAGCAGAATGCTCTTCCACGGTAGATCGATCCAGACCAGTCCGCTTCGGCTGTCCTCGAAGCGAGGCAGGCCTGAATGGGAGGGGTTGCGCGTCAGTTGGTAGCGTTTGCCTGTCCAGCCGATCTGGATGAGTTGATTGTCGCCGGGAGCACGCTGTACCTCGACCCGCTGGCCCATGTCGCAACGATAGGTGCCACTCGCGAGCTTGAATTCCAGTTGCTGTTGTTCCGTGCTTGGGGGTGTGTCAATTAGCCCGGGGCTGGCACTGGGGGCGAGAGGCGGTGCGGACGAGCACGCCGCGAGGCCAACCAGGGATGTGACCAGGGCGAGGCGGATGATCATGGTGAAACCTGGCGGCTGTTGATGATGATTCAATTGTAGGTCTGCGCGCCGACGAGCGCTGTGCCGCGGTTCAGCGATCAAACGTAAGAGAAGGTTTCGGAGTTGCTCGTGCATTAGGCGTTGCGCGTCGGTGGGGTCCGACTCGCGCGTGCGCCGAGCCGAAGCGGTATAGTTGCGCCCATGAAACCGAACGACCAATCCCTCTCCATTGCGGTTGCCCAGCTGAATGTCACCGTCGGCGACCTGACGGCTAACGCCGACCGGATCATCCGCGCACTCGAACAAGCTCGCAGCTTGGGGGCTGACCTGTTGTTGACACCCGAGCTGGCTCTATCGGGTTACCCCCCCGAAGATCTGCTGTTGCGCCCGGATTTCTATCGCGCCTGCGCGCACGAAGTGGCACGCATTGCTGCGCAGACGCGCGATATCACCCTGGTGCTGGGGCATCCCGAGGAGCGTCACGAATGGCGCTATAACGCGGCCTCAGTGATCCGCGATGGCCAGGTTGTTGCTACGTACCATAAGCACTTGCTGCCGAACTACGAAGTGTTCGATGAGGAACGCTATTTCGACCGTGGCCTTGCCGCGTGCGTGTTCGAGTTGAAGGGGGTGAAGCTCGGCGTAAACATCTGTGCCGACCTCTGGGAGGCGGGACCGGCGGAACTGGCACGCGCCGAAGGCGCCGAAGTGTTACTGGGACTGAATGCTTCGCCGTATCACATGAACAAGTTGCAGCGGCGCTACGAGGTGCTGCGCGACCGCGTTGCCGATACCGGTCTGCCAGTGCTTTACTGCAACATGGTTGGCGGGCAGGACGAACTGGTCTTCGATGGTGCGTCGTTTGCGCTCGACGCTAACGGCAAACTTGCCTATCAGGCGCCGTCTTTCGAGGAACGTGTCGACCTTGTCTACCTGCGCAGCGGAAGCTGGGTGTCGGGTGACGTGGCACCACCGCGTCCGATCGAAGCGGAAGTGTATGAGGCGCTCAAGACGGGGGTGCGCGATTATCTGGGGAAGAATGGCTTTCCCGGGGCGATCATCGGGCTGTCTGGCGGTATCGACTCGGCGCTGACCTTGTGCGTCGCCGTTGATGCCTTGGGGCCAGAGCGAGTACGCGCGGTGATGATGCAGTCGCCCTATACGGCCCAGATGAGTCTCGATGATTCCCGTGCGCTGGTGGCGAACCTCGGGGTGCGCTACGACGAAATTCCGATCGAGCCGGCGATGAGAACGTTCGGCGACCTGCTGGCCGACCAGTTCAAGGGGCTGCCCGCCGACACGACCGAGGAGAACCTTCAGAGCCGTATCCGCGGCATGATCCTGATGGCGTTGTCGAACAAGACCGGCGCAATAGTGCTCACGACGGGCAACAAGAGTGAGATGGCGACCGGCTATGCAACGCTTTACGGCGACATGGCGGGCGGATTCGCGGTACTCAAGGATCTCTACAAGACATTTGTATTCCGCTTGTCCCGCTGGCGCAACACGGTGAGTCCGGTGATCCCGGAAAACATCATTACGCGTCCGCCGTCGGCCGAGCTCAAGCCCGACCAGACCGACCAGGACTCTCTGCCGCCCTATGAAGTACTGGATGCGATCATCGAGGCCTATATGGAGGGTGACGAGTCGCCGCGCGAAATAATCGCCCGCGGATACCCGGAGGCCGAGGTGCGGCGGACCGTCGCCATGCTCAAGCGCAACGAATACAAGCGGCGACAATCGCCGGTCGGTATTCGGGTGACCAAGCGTGGTTTCGGCAGGGACTGGCGTTATCCGATAACATCGCGCTATCAGGATGAATACTGACAGGGCACTAGTCGAACATTGAGGAGATCGACATGAAGAAAATCGAAGCCATCATCAAGCCATTCAAGCTCGACGAAGTGCGCGAGGCATTGTCTGAAGTCGGTATCGCCGGCCTGACCGTGTCGGAAGTGAAAGGCTTTGGCCGCCAGAAAGGCCATACCGAGCTGTACCGCGGTGCCGAGTACGTGGTCGATTTCCTGCCGAAGATCAAGGTCGAGATCGTCATCGGGGACGACCTGGTTGAGCAAGCCGTCGAGGCGATCATCAAGGCTGCGCATACGGGCAAAATCGGTGACGGTAAGATATTTGTCATGCCGGTCGAACAAGTTGTCCGCATTCGCACCGGCGAGACCAACGAGGCGGCGATCTGATCGCAGGGGGGGCGGCGAATGCCGCCCTGCGTGCATCGTAACCGGACAGTTGTCTCGCTTGACCGGGCCGCCAGTCAGCCACGGGCGGGATTTCCTGCCCTGAGGAGCACCAGTAGGGCACCCGACCCTCCGTCGTGCGGGCCGGCCTGGCAGAAGGCGAGGATCTCTTCGCGCTGCGCGAGCCAGCCGCGCGAGAGTTGTTTCAGGATCGACTCCTTGCCCGGCGAGCCCAGTCCCTTGCCATGGATCACCCGCACGCAGCGGCGGCCTTGCTGCAGACTTGCAGTCAGAAAGCGCGACAGTTCGCCGCGCGCCTCGTCACGATTGAGCCCATGCAGGTCAAGTTGCCCTTGCAGCACCCAGCGTCCGCGGCGCAAGTCTGTTAGCACACGGCGTGGCAGACCTGGGCGCAGGAAAGCTGCCTCGTCGCCCATTTCGAGCCTGTCTTCCAGACTCATCGGTGCATCGAGCGATTCGCGCAGTGCCGCGTGTTCGTCTTCAAAGTGCTTGAGTGGCTGCGGCATCGGAGCCGGTGGGCTGAGCTCGGCGCGATTGCGCGTATTGACGGGTTGAGAGCCACGCACGGCATAGCGGAAGAGCTCGGCCGGATCAAGCTTTTCAGGTTCGAGAGGAAGCAGTGGAATGGTGTTCATCGCCCCCTGTTCCGCTTCCTTTAAATTGCCCGCCCTGCGTCGCCGTGCAAGGCCGCGATCGACGCCAATTTCAGCGCGGTTCGCGGACGGGATTGGTGTAACGTCCCCCATCGCGAAGTGGAAAAGCTCCCGGCCATCGGTGGGGGCCTGTCTACGACGCTGCGCGACGGGCGCATCGTCCTCTACCTCGGTCGTGGTTCGTGGGCGCGGTACGGGAGGAGGCTTGGGTGTATCGATTTCAGCGCGCTGGTTCGCGTGGTTCAGCGGTTTTACGTCGCGCAATGCGACACGCAGCAGATCGCTATCTCTAGTGTCTGCACCAGTCAGTGCCGAGGTATCGGGTTCGGGCGCTGTCTTGCCGGGAGGCGTCGATCCGGTTGTTCTGCTGCCGCCCCTGTCTTGGCGGAGTTTGCCACGCAGAGTGGCAAGCTCCTCAAGCGTGCTGCGTGACGGCCCGCTCCGATCTGCCGGTCTGGCTGACGCAGGACGGGGCGGACGGGCCATCACAGGACTCAGTTGCCAAGGGCGTCGAGATAGCGCTCGGCGTCCAGCGCAGCCATGCAGCCCGTGCCGGCCGAGGTGACCGCTTGGCGATAGATGTGATCCTGCACGTCGCCAGCCGCAAAAACGCCCTGTACGCTGGTGGACGTGGCATCTCCCTCGCGGCCACCCTTTGTGACGATATAGCCGCCTTCCATTTCCAGTTGCCCTTCGAAGATGTCGGTATTGGGCTTGTGGCCAATCGCGATGAACACGCCTTGCAGCGCCACATCGCGCGTCGTGCCGGTATTCATATCCTTGACGCGCATGCCGGTCACGCCGGTGTTGTCGCCGAGCACCTCGTCGAGGGTCGAATTGAGTGCCAGCTCGATCTTGCCCGCGGCAACCTTCTCCATCATCTTGTCGATGAGGATCTTTTCGGCGCGGAACTTCTCGCGGCGATGGACCACGGTCACCTTCTTAGCGATGTTGGCGAGATACAGCGCTTCCTCGACCGCCGTGTTGCCGCCGCCGACGACGGCGACGTCCTGGTTCTTGTAGAAGAAGCCGTCGCAGGTGGCGCACGCCGACACCCCGCGTCCGGAGAATTTCTCCTCCGACGGCAGCCCGAGGTATTTTGCGGTGGCGCCGGTTGCGATGATCAAGGCGTCGCAGGTGTATTCGCCGGCATCGCCGACCAGGCGGTACGGCTTTTCGGCCAGCTTCACGGTGTGGATGTGGTCGAAGATCATCTCCGTATTGAAGCGTTCCGCGTGCTTCTGGAAGCGTGTCATCAGTTCCGGACCCATCACGCCGTCGGCGTCAGCCGGCCAGTTGTCCACCTCGGTCGTGGTCATCAGTTGCCCGCCCTGCGCGAGGCCGGTGATCAACACCGGATTCAGGTTGGCGCGGGCCGCGTAGACGGCGGCCGTATAGCCGGCCGGGCCGGAACCGAGGATGAGCAGACGTGCGTGCTTGGTGGTCATGGCGATGTCTTCTTTCTGGTTGGCAATGCGGCGATTATAGCCGAGGGGCATTGCGCACCGATCCAATGGCGCCGATAGCGCAAAGCAATTGCGACGGGGAATTCGATCGGTGGGCCTCGTGTGGCCCGGAGTGGCGGCGAGCGGGAATCGTTTATACTTCGTGAAATTGTGCTTCGTCGCACGCCAGCTTTTCTGGTTTTTCTTGATCGTGCTGTTCCGGAGTTTTCATGACGCAGGCTACCGCCGTTTCGACCGCCGCACTGAGGACGTTTCCGCTCTTTCACGGCTTGTCGGATGACACGCTCGCGACGGTTGCCCATGCCGCCGTGATGCGTCGCATTCCGCGTGGGCAGAGCGTGCTGCATGCAGGTGATCGCAGCGATTTCGTCTATTTCGTGCTGACCGGCAGCCTGAAGGTCGTGGTCAGCGATGAGGATGGGCGCGAGGTGATTCTGAGCATCCTTGGTCAGGGAGAGCTCTTCGGCGAGATGGGCATCTTTGGCGAGCAGCCACGCTCGGCATCGGTCGTGGCGGTGACGCCTGCGGATCTCGTAATGATCGCCAAGCACGATTTTCGCCGCATCATGCAGGACAATTTCGAGGTCGCGTGGCGCATCATGTGCAATCTCGCCGACCGTCTGCGCAATGCCGATCGCAAGATCGAGAGTCTCGCCCTGATGGACGTATATGGCCGAGTTGCGCGGCTGCTGCTCGAAATGTCCGAAGACGTGAATGGCGACGCAGTGGTGGTGCGCAAGATCACCAAGCAGGACATTGCGAAGATGATCGGCGCCTCGCGCGAAATGGTCAGTCGTGTGATGAAGGATCTGAGCACGCAAGGCCTGATTGAGGAAACCGATCGCGGCATCGTCCTGCGCGATCGCCTTAATGAACTCTGAGCCTGGTCCCGGTTGCTCTGTTTCGCTTCGCAACAGCGGCAGCGGCCTGACGGGCCGATCGCATATAATTGCGGACTGTTGATTTTTCCAGGGCTTTGGTTTCCGCTCCGATGTCGTCCCGCCAGTCCCCCCGTTCCCAGCCCCTGCCGGAAAAGATCTCCCTCCTTCTTCAGGAAGCACGCTGGCTAATTCTCGGCGTGATGTCACTCTATGTCGGTCTGGTGCTGCTCGGTTACAGCAAATCCGATCCCGGTTGGTCGCATGCGGCCGAGGTGGCGCGTGTCAGCAATCCCGGTGGCCGTTTCGGTGCCTGGCTGGCTGATCTGCTCTTTTATCTCTTCGGCTTGTCTGCCTGGTGGTGGGTGGTCTTTCTGGGCTACGGGCTGATATGGGGATTCCGTCGCCTGCGCCACGATCTGCGACTCGACAAGCGTTCCTTCTTCATCGTGTTGTGCGGATTCTTCGTGGTGCTACTGGCGAGCAGTGCGCTTGAATCCCTGCGTTTCTATTCCCATGGCGCCAGCATTCCTCTCGCGCCCGGTGGCCTGTTGGGGGTCGAACTGGGGATGGCGGTGCAGCGCTATCTCGGCTTTACCGGCGGCACGCTGCTGTTGCTGGCGCTCCTCGCTTCGGGCTTGAGCCTGTTCTCCGGGATTTCATGGTTTTCGGTGATTGAACGGGTCGGGCTGTCGCTTGAGCACGCGTGGTTGGCGACGCAGCGTGCGTGGTTTGGCTGGCAGGATCGCAAGGTCGGACAGCAGGTGGCGCAGAAGCGTGAAGCGGTGGTCGAAACCAAGCGACGCAAGACCGAAGCGGCCCCACCGCCGCAGTTACGCATCGAGCCTGCGGTGGTCGAGGTGCAGAAATCCGAGCGAGTGGAAAAGGAGCGTCTGCAGGAGCGCCAGCAGCCGCTGTTCTCCGACCTGCCGGTCGGGGCCATTCCACCTCTCAGTCTGCTTGACCTGCCGTCGGGTGACGTCGAGCCGCCCTCGGCAGAGACACTCGAATTCACGTCGCGCCTGATTGAAAACAGGCTTGCCGACTTCGGAGTCGAGGTCAAGGTGCTGGCTGCGTATCCGGGCCCGGTGGTGACACGCTATGAAATCGAACCGGCTACCGGTGTGAAGGGTAGTCAGGTCGTGAACCTTGCCAAGGATCTGGCGCGCGCCTTGTCGCTGGTGTCGATCCGCGTCGTCGAGACGGTACCGGGCAAGTCTTGCATGGCTCTCGAGTTGCCCAACGCCAAGCGCCAGACTGTTCGCCTGTCGGAGATCCTCGGCTCGAAAGCCTATCATGACATGCATTCGGCCCTGACGGTCGCGCTCGGCAAGGACATCGGCGGTCAGCCGGTGGTCGCGGATCTCGCGAAGATGCCTCATCTGCTGGTGGCCGGTACCACCGGTTCGGGCAAGTCGGTCGGGATCAACGCGATGATTCTGTCGCTGCTCTACAAGGCCGGGCCGGAGAAGGTTCGCCTCATCATGGTGGACCCGAAGATGCTGGAACTCTCGATCTACGAGGGCATCCCGCATCTGCTCGCGCCGGTCGTCACCGACATGAAGCACGCAGCCAACGCCCTCAACTGGTGCGTGGTGGAGATGGACAAGCGCTACAAGCTGATGGCAGCCGTGGGGGTGCGTAACCTGGCTGGCTTCAACAAGGCGGTGACCGAGGCGGAGAAAGCCGAGAAGCCGCTGAAGAACCCATTCGCCATCAATCCGGACAACCCCGAGCCGCTCGAAACGCTGCCGCACATCGTGGTGGTGGTGGACGAGCTTGCAGACATGATGATGGTGGTCGGCAAGAAGGTCGAGGAGTTGATAGCACGCCTCGCGCAGAAGGCGCGCGCTGCCGGCATCCACCTGATCCTCGCCACCCAGCGTCCGTCGGTCGACGTCATTACGGGGCTCATCAAGGCCAACGTGCCGACGCGGATTGCGTTTCAGGTGTCGAGCAAGATCGATTCGCGCACGATTCTCGATCAAATGGGCGCCGAAGCCCTGCTGGGTATGGGCGACATGCTCTATCTCGCACCGGGCACGGGCTTGCCGGTGCGCGTGCATGGTGCCTTCGTCGCTGATGACGAAGTGCACAAGGTGGTAGAGCACCTCAAACGCAGTGGTCCGCCGGACTACATCGAAGGCATTCTGTCCGCGCCCGAGGAAGAGCTGGAGGCCGCGCTTGGTGGTGGGGGCGGCGAGGGTGAGGGCGAAGCCGATCCTTTGTACGACCAAGCGGTCGAAGTGGTTATCAAGACTCGACGCCCATCGATCTCGCTGGTGCAGCGTCACCTGCGCATTGGTTACAACCGTGCAGCGAGATTGATCGAGCAGATGGAGCGCGCGGGTCTCGTTTCTGCGATGGGCTCCAACGGCAACCGCGAGGTGATTGTGCCCGCGAAGGAAAGCGAATGAAATCGTCCGGCAATGTGCGTTGGGTGGCTGCACGAGTAGGCCTCGTTGCCGCGCTGTCATGCGTCTCACTGACCGCTTCGGCGGCGGGCGGCATTGCGCAACTACACCAGTTCGTTGAGGGGGCGCGGAGTGCGCAGGGAGAATTCGATCAAACGGTTTCTGCAGCCTCCGGGCGCAAGCCGCAGCACGCCAGCGGCAGTTTCGTATTCGCGCGTCCGGGCAAATTCCGCTGGACCTACGACAAGCCGTACGCGCAGCTGCTGGTAAGCGATGGCGAGAAGTTGTGGTCTTGGGATCGCGATCTCAACCAAGTTACGGTCAAGCGTCTTGGCGATGCGTTGGGCAGCACGCCGGCGGCCATTCTTGCCGGCGACGACGTGCTCGATCGCAATTTCGATCTTGCCGAAGCAGGGGTGAGTGATGGTTTGGAATGGGTGCTTGCGAAACCCAAGAAGGCTGATAGCAGCTTCGAGTCGATGCGCATGGGGCTTTCAGGCGGGCTGCTGAAGCGCATGGAACTGAAGGATAATTTCGGTCAGACTACTCTGATCGAGTTTCGCTCGTTGGTTGCCAACGTGCGGCCCGATCCGGCCCTGTTCCGCTTCTCGCCGCCACCCGGCGCCGACGTCATCGGCGACTGAGACACAGCTTTCCGGGATGGCTGACCTTTTCGACTCCATTGAACCGCCGCATATACCGTTGGCGGAGAGGATGAGGCCGACGCGGCTCGACGAACTCGCCGGGCAGCCCCATCTGCTCGGGTCCGGCAAGCCACTGCGGCTGGCTTTCGAATCCGGCAAGCTGCATTCGATGATCCTGTGGGGGCCGCCAGGCGTTGGCAAGACGACGTTGGCGCGACTCATGGCGCAGGCCTTCGATGCAGAATTCGTCGCGCTGTCGGCGGTGTTTTCCGGCGTCAAGGATATTCGCGAGGCAATCAGTCAGGCGCAGGCGGCCAAGGCGCGCGGCCGGCACACGATCCTGTTTGTCGATGAAGTGCACCGTTTCAACAAGGCCCAGCAGGACGCCTTCCTGCCGTTCGTCGAGCAGGGGCTGGTGACTTTCATCGGCGCTACGACCGAGAATCCATCGTTCGAGGTCAATTCCGCGCTGCTGTCGCGTGCTGCGGTATATGTACTCGAACCGCTCGAGAACGAGGCGATGAACGGTCTGTTCGAGCGCGCCCGCGCGCTTGCCTGTCCCGGACTTGCATTTGCCGAGACCGCTCGTGAGCGCATGGTTGGCTTTGCCGATGGCGATGCGCGCCGGCTGATGAACCTGATCGAGCAGGTGCAAGTCGCCGCAGAAACGACGGGCGTCAATCCGGTAACTCCGGAGTTTGTTGACGAGGCGTTGTCAAGCAAGCTGCGCCGCTTCGACAAGGGCGGCGAGGCGTTCTACGATCAAATTTCGGCCCTTCATAAATCAGTGCGCGGCTCAAATCCGGACGCGGCGCTCTACTGGCTGTGCCGGATGCTGGATGGCGGCGCGGACGCACTGTACCTGGGGCGGCGACTTGTACGTATGGCGGTTGAGGATATCGGTCTGGCCGACCCTCGGGCGCTTGAAATCACGCTCAACGCGTGTAGTGCCTATGAGCGGCTCGGATCCCCGGAAGGCGAATTGGCGCTCGCACAGGCGACGATCTTTCTCGCGTGTGCCGCAAAATCGAATGCTGTCTACAACGCTTATAGCGCCGCGCGAAAATACGTTGCCAGCGATGCCTCACGTCCGGTACCGCTGCACCTGCGCAACGCCCCAACCCGGCTCATGAAGGAGCTTGGCTACGGCAAGACATATCGCTACGCCCACGACGAGCCGGAAGCCTACGCTGCAGGCGAAAGCTATTTGCCGGATGGCGTGCCGCGGCAGGGTTGGTATCGCCCGACACCGTATGGACTCGAGGGGCGCATAGCCGCCAAGCTCGACCACCTGCGTGAACTGGACGAGGCGGCGGCCCGGCGGCCCGCCCCGGATTTGTGATACGGGGCAGCCCTCAGTGGGGCAGCGGATGGTCAGCCATGAAGCGTGCGCAAACGTTTTTCGCGCGCTCGGCCCGGTCGAAGTCACCGCGCTGGGTGGCTCTCTCGATCAAGTCCTGCATGTAACCGGTCAGCACGAGCACCCCTTCGGGTGTCTGGACCATGCCGCAGACAATCTGCGCGGCGGCCACATCGGGTATGCCTTCATGCTCGGCAATGAGTGCTACTTCGTCATCGGTCAAATCGCAATAATCAAGGCAGTCTCTGATAGACAACATGCGTATCTCCTCTAATGTCACGAGCGCCGTCTGATGCGGCGTTGGTATGGCCTGTTAACTCTAAGCCAGATCGTGCCGAATGCAAGAAAACTTTGATTGCGAAATGTCAATAAACGATTGATTTTATTAATATAATTGTGCGCTGCGGTAATCGCTCGGTTTTGCAATAAAATTCCATGAATCAGAAGGGGTTGGCGCCGGAATCTTCGATGCCGTCGCAACAACCGTCGCCTACCTATTGAATTGAAAGACTTCCGGAACAGCCATGCTTGATATCCAACTGCTGCGTAATCAGATTGATGTCGTCACCGCCGCGCTAGGCGCGCGGGGTGCGAGTTTTGACCCCGTTGTCTTCCAGGCACTGGAGGGCGAACGCAAGAACCTGCAGACCCGCACCCAGGAACTGCAGGCCCGACGTAATGCGCTCTCGAAGCAGATCGGCATGCTCAAGGGCAAAGGTGAGGATGCGTCGACGGTGATGGCCGAAGTGGGAGGTATCGGTGACGAGTTGAGGGCCAACGAGCAGGCGCTAGGCGTCTTGCTGGGCCGTATCGATGCATTCGTCGCTGGCTTGCCCAACTTGCCACACGAAAGCGTGCCCGCGGGCCGCGATGAGTCCGGCAACGTGGAGATCTCGCGCTGGGGAACGCCACGGGAGTTCGACTTCGAGGTGAGCGACCACGTTGATGTCGGCAGCGCTCTGGGGGGGCTGGATTTCGAAACCGCGGTGAAAATCTCCGGGTCGCGCTTCGCGGTGATGCGCGGCGAAATTGCCCGCCTGCACCGCGCGCTCGCGCAACTCATGCTGGACGTACACACGCGCGAACACGGCTACACCGAGGTCTATGTCCCGTATCTTGTCAATGCAGAAAGCATGTTTGGTACCGGGCAGTTGCCCAAGTTTGAAGCCGACCTGTTTTCGGTGCCGAAGGACGACGGGCGTTTCTACCTCATTCCGACGGCGGAAGTGCCGGTTACCAACCTTGTGCGCGGGGAGCTCCTGTCCGCGGATGCCCTGCCGCTCAAGTTTGTCAGTCACACCCCGTGCTTCCGTTCGGAGGCGGGGAGCTATGGGCGGGACACGCGCGGCATGATCCGTCAGCATCAGTTCGACAAGGTCGAGTTGGTGCGCATCGAGCACCCGGACAATTCCTGGGCTGCTCTCGAGGAGCTTACCGGCCACGCGGAAATGATCCTGCGCAGGTTGGACCTGCCATATCGCAAGATCGTCCTGTGTGCCGGCGACATGGGCTTCTCCGCCGCGAAGACTTATGACCTCGAGGTGTGGTTGCCGGCGCAGAAAACGTACCGCGAGATATCCTCGTGTTCCTGCTTTGACGCTTTTCAGGCGCGCCGCATGCAGACCCGGTTCAAGAACGCGCAGGGCAAGAATGAACTGGTCCACACCCTGAATGGCTCCGGTCTGGCGGTTGGCCGCACCCTTGTCGCCGTTCTGGAGAACTATCAGCAGGGCGACGGCTCGGTTCTGGTGCCGAAGGCGCTGGTGCCTTATATGGGCGGTCTCGAAGTGCTCGAGCCGCGGGGCTAGTAACCGTCTGAACCTGTCGTTGCCGTTGCCCCCAGTTTCAGTCGGGGCAGCTGCAGCGTCGGTGCGTAGGGGGGCTCAAGGCGCAAGAGAATGTCATGGTAATTGCGGATGTTCTCGGCCATGATCACCGCTTCTCCGCCGCGTGCCGCGCCCGCTTTCAGCCGGGCCGCGTATTCGGGCTTCGACATCAGCGGGAGCACGGTTTTCATGTCCCACCAGCTGGTGTTGTCCTTGCCAAGACGCAGTGCGATGCTGCGCGCACCCTTCATATGGCCCATCCCGAGATTGTAGGCGGCAGCAGCCATCCATGATCGATCCGGTTCGGGAATGTCGGCCGGTAGCTGCTCCCTCAGCATCGAGAAGTAGCGCGCGCCACCGAGGATGCTTTCGCGCGCCTCGAGCCGGTCGCTGACACCGAGGCGATCGGCGGTCTCCGAAGTCAGCATCATGATCCCGCGAACCCCCGACCAGGATGTCGCAAGCGGATCCCAGTGTGACTCCTGGTAGGCCAAGGCTGCCAAAAAGCGCCAGTCGACACCCGTATCGGCCTGCGCTTCTTGAAAATGCTTGCGGTATCGCGGCAGACGCGCTTGGACGCGCGCCAGAAAGCTTGTCACGTCGGTGTCGTTGAGGCGCCGGATATGACCGAAGTAGCGATCGGCAAGGCGAGAGAGAAGATCGTTTGCCTTGGCCTCGACAAGGAAGGCGTCCACCTCTCTCGATAGCTCGTTGTCCCGATCAGGAGGCAGCGCCCACGCAATCGCGGATCGGACGGGCAGGTCGTAAGCGATGGAAAGAGCTGGCGACGTCTGCGCAGCGAATGCGAAATGGACGCGGTCAGTTGCCACGAGATCAAGATTTCCCTGCGCGGCCTGTTCAAGAAGATGCTGATCACCCGCGTTCGTGGGGAAATGCACATTGAGCCGCGGTACGCGCTTGCGCATGTGGGCCAGTGTTTCGGCAGCAAGAGACCCGCGTCGGGCGCTGACTGTTCGTCCGGCCAGGTCACCTTCGTCCGCAATTACTGGTGTGTCGGTGCGCGCCACCAGCACGTAGTCAACGTCGCGTAGCGGGGCGGACCAGGCCAGTGGCAGGCGTTCGTTGCGGCCTAGGCCGGCAGCCGCGAGGTGTGCCTTTCCCTGGATGACGGCGTCGAGCGCGCGTGTTGCGTCCGGAAACACGATGAAGCGGACCGGCATGCCGAGACGTTCGCCGAGTTTAAGCAGCAGATCGTGCTCGAATCCGGACGTGATCCCCGCGGCGTCGCTACGGTAGGAAATTGCGTCCGGGCGCGTCGCTACGCGCAGCTCGCCCATGCTGCGAAAGTCTGCGATGCGCTGTGTTTCCGGGCGTTTGCAGCCCCCAAGGGTAATCAGCAGGATGACAAGTAGGAATGCACGCAAGGAGCGGCTCCGTCATTTACAACCGCATGATTCTGCGTGAGTTTCGCCGCTCTGGCAATGCTGTTTGACTTTCTGGGTCTTTGCCGACACGCCCGTAATGTTGTTTCGAAGCGGGCGAGACGCTGATATATCAGTAAAAGCTTAAATTTAGGGGTGCCATGTCAGAAAAATCCCTTCACTCAGATTACCCGAGATGTGTCGAAGGCGCTGGAAGCGCTGCGTACGGAAACGCCCGAGACAATGCAGGGCTTCAACCTGATGGCCAAGGGGGCATTGAAGGAAGGGGCTGTCACGGCCCTGAACAAGGAACTCATCGCCCTGGCCATCGGCGTTGCATCGCGCTGCGATGCCTGTATCGGTTTTCACGTGAAGGCCCTGATCCGCCGTGGCGTGACGCGCGAACAGCTGATGGAGACTCTGGCAATCTGCACCTATATGGGGGGCGGCCCGTCCTTGATGTACGCTGCCGAGGCGGTTCGCGCATACGAGGAATTTCTACCGGCTGCACCCCGGATAAATACCTGATTCGGGCGATCGCGCGACAGATAAATTTTTTTTGGTTTGGTGTTGTTCCAAAAAAATCTTCTGCGTATAATTCGGCCTCCCGCAAGGCTAGGCCGGGCGGGACTCGGAGAGGTGGCAGAGTGGTCGAATGTACCTGACTCGAAATCAGGCGTAGGTGCGAGCCTACCGTGGGTTCGAATCCCACCCTCTCCGCCAAGTAGTCGAAACAAGTAGTTGACGTAAGATCGGGATCTGCTAAAATCCCGCTTCTTCACAAAGCGCCCGTAGCTCATCTGGATAGAGTACTTGGCTACGAACCAAGGGGTAGGGAGTTCGAATCTCTCCGGGCGCGCCAAAGATTCAAGAAAAAAGGCCAGTCGAAAGACTGGCCTTTTTGCGTTTCTGGCATACGAGTGCGCAGTGTTACAAAGCTTGTATCGAAGGTTCGGCGTCCTCGGTGCTCCATTCCGGTGCTGACGTTTGACCGGATTGTTGTTCCTGTTGCGGACTTGAGGCAGCGTTGCGCTTTTCCTGAGGTATCGGGCCTTCCTCGCGGGATGGTTTCGTGTTTGCCCGGATTCGCCCATCCGGTCCCGATGAGAGGGCGGATTTTTGTCGTATCCTTGAGTTATGTAGTTCAGGGATCCCGATTCCTTGGTATTTGCGGGCACACATTTTCTGAATTTCGGCGGTAATCCAGTATGTACCTTCATCCTGTAATCCTTTCCGGCGGGTCCGGAACCCGACTCTGGCCGCTCTCTCGTGAGCAATATCCCAAACAGCTGATCGCACTGATCGGAAACGACACGATGCTGCAGCAGACCGCAATGCGCCTGGCCGGGTTTTCCGGCAGTCTTCCGGTTGCGCGCGAGCCCATTGTCGTGTGCAACGAAGAATACCGCTTCATCACTGCCGAGCAGATGCGTGCGATCGGCTGCGCGACGCAGCACATCTTGCTTGAGCCGGTGGGGCGCAACACCGCGCCGGCCCTGACGCTGGCCGCCCTGACCGTGAACCGGGAGAACACGGACGGGGTGTTGCTCGTAATGCCCGCAGACCACGTCATCCGTGACCGTGAGGCGTTCCATCGCGCGGTCGCCACCGGCCTTGATGCGGCAAAAGCGGGCGCGATGGTTGCTTTTGGCATCGTGCCGGAACGTGCCGAAACCGGCTACGGCTATATCCGTGTTGGCGCGGAGGCTGCTCCCGGTGTGCATCAAGTAGCGGCTTTCGTCGAGAAACCCGACGCACAGACTGCCACCGAATATGTCGCCAGCGGTGCCTACCTGTGGAACAGCGGTCTCTTCATGGTGCGGGCCGCCATCTGGCTGAAGGCGATTGCCCACTTTAATCCGGCGATGCTCACCGCCTGTGAAGCCGGTATCGATGCCGCAGCGCGCGATGCCGATTTTGTGCGCGTGGGGCGCGAAGCTTTCGAAGCCTGTCCGTCGGACTCGATTGACTATGCCGTGATGGAAAAACTCGCTGCCGCGCCGGAGCTCGGGATCGCTCCGCAGGTCGTGCCGATGTCGGTGGGGTGGTCCGACGTTGGTGCGTGGGATGCGCTGTGGGCGCTGGCGGAAAAGGATGATGCGGGCAACGCGGGGCGCGGCGATGTGCTGTTCGAGGCTACGACCGACAGTCTCGTGCATGCCACCAGTCGCATGGTGGTGTGTCTTGGCGTTGACAGCCTTGTGGTGGTCGAAACCGCGGATGCCGTAATGGTGGCTAACAAGGAACACACGCAGGACGTGAAGAAGATCGTTGCACGGCTCAAGGCGGAAAATCGCACACAGGCGTTGGCGCACCGTAAGATCCACCGCCCGTGGGGATGTTACGACTCCATCGACAATGGCGGGCGCTTTCAGGTCAAGCACATCGAGGTCAAACCAGGCGCGGCACTCAGTCTGCAGATGCACCATCACCGTGCCGAACACTGGATCGTCGTGCGCGGAACTGCCAAGGTTACCCGTGGCGACGAGACTTTCTTGCTGACGGAGAACCAGTCAACCTACATTCCACTGGGCGTCACTCATCGACTCGAGAACCCGGGGAAAATGACGCTGGAAATGATCGAAGTGCAGTCTGGCAGCTATCTTGGCGAGGATGACATAGTGCGCTTTGAGGATACCTATGGCCGCCGCTGAGTTCGCGTGAGGGGCTTGTACCCGGCCGGGCGTTGCGCACGCCCGGCATGATCCGGTTTACCAGAGTTGCCACCAGGGGCGCGTATCCTTCGGGCCGCCGCCCAGATACACGCTATTTGGGAAATTTTTCCGCATGACGCGGTCGGCGTCGTCGCGTAGGTCTGTCATCCCCAGGGTGTCATAACTCTTGACCAGCATGAACAGCGCCTCTTCGGTCGCCGGGGCGTTCGGGTAGGTCTTGAGTGCAGCCTGGGCGCGGTTGATCGCCGCAACATACGCGCCGCGCCGATAATAATAGCGGGCGACGTGTACTTCATGCGCGGCCAGCGAGTTCACAAGATACTGCATGCGCTGACGCGCATCGTCCGCATATCGGCTGGTCGGAAAGCGGCTTACCAGTTGACCGAAAGTGTCGAAAGACTCTTGCGCCCCTTTCGGGTCACGTTCCGAGAGATCCTGATTCGACAATCCTGCCAGTAGGCCCAGGTCTTCATTGAAAGTCGCCAGACCCTTCAGGTAATAGACATAGTCCGCGTTCGGATGGTTGGGGTGAAGTTTGATAAACCGGTCGGCTGCCGCGATGGCCAGTGGCGCTTCGTTCGACTTGTAATGCGCATACGCAACCTCAATTTGCGCCTGCTGCGCATGGGGTCCGTACGGATAGCGGGCTTCAAGCTTTTCGAAGAGCTTGATCGCCTGCTCGTAGGATCCCTCTGCCATATAGTTCTTGGCTTCCGAATACAGCCGCTGCGCATTCCAGCCTGCAGTTTCGTCGATCTGTTCAGGCAGCAGGCCGCAACCGCCGAGCAGCAATGCACCGATAACCGCTAAACTTCTAAGGGTGAACCTGGCCATCGAAAAAAACTCGCGTGAATGAACCGGACGATTATAGCCCACAGGAAGGGGCTGCTTTGCACCACCAACTGACGATTCCGGCGGACTGCGCCGGATTGCGCCTGGATCAAGCGCTTGCTCGTCTCTTTCCCTCGCATTCGCGCAGCCGGCTGCAAAACTGGCTGAAGGCGGGACGGGTTAGTCTCGATGGTGGCCAGCATGATGCCAAATTCAAGGTGTGGGGTGGAGAGTCCCTTGAAGTGGATGCTGCGCCACCCCCCGAGGAAATCGCCGAAGCGCCTGAGGATATTCCACTGGCAGTGGTCTACGAGGACGCGGACGTCCTCGTGATCGACAAACCCGTCGGTCTCGTGGTGCATCCTGGCAGCGGCAATTGGAGCGGTACATTGTTGAATGCGTTGTTGCATCACGCACCCCACCTGGCTGGCGTGCCGCGAGCGGGTATTGTTCATCGCCTCGACAAGGACACCAGCGGCCTGCTCGTAGTGGCGAAGACGCTTGAGGCGCAAACCGACCTTGTGCGCCAACTGCAGGCGCGCACCGTAAAGCGGCATTACCTCGCGTTCGTGCATGGTTTGATCAGCGGTCCCGGCGCCGTCGATGCGCCTGTGGGCCGCCATCCGTCGCAGCGGACAAAAATGGCCGTTGTGCAGTCGGGGCGCGCCGCCGTCACGCGCTACCTCGTCAAGGAACAATTTGCCCGCACGACTCTCGTCGAGTGCCAGCTTGAGACCGGTCGGACTCATCAGATCCGCGTGCACATGGCCAGCATCGGGCACCCGCTCGTCGGCGATGCCACATATGGCCTGCGTCGCAGCGGTAATGCCATGTTGGATGCGTTTCCGCGGCAGGCGTTACACGCATTCCGGCTCGGTCTCGTCCATCCTTCGACTGGCGAGGCAATGTCCTGGGAAGCCCCGCTGCCCGAGGATTTCGTGCGCCTGCTCGATGGTGTGCGGACGGAGCGCGTGCGGTGAGTCCAGACTGGATCGAACCGGACTGGCCCGCGCCCGTGCGAGTGAGGGCGCTCGCCACGACCCGTCACGGCGGCGTCAGTGTAGGGCCTTATGCGAGCATGAATCTTGGAACTCACGTTGGCGACTCACCACAGGCCGTGGCACAGAACCGTGCCGTGCTCCGCGCCTGCCTGCCGGCCGAGCCGCTTTGGCTGGATCAGGTTCATGGCATCAATGTCGCTGACGCATCGGCCGCCGGTGATGGCGGTGGCGTGATCCGGGCAGACGCGGCAGTCGCGACGCGCCCCGGCGCGGTCTGTGTGGTCATGACGGCGGATTGTCTGCCGGTATTGTTCTGCGATGATGCCGGAACGGTTGTCGCCGCCGCGCATGCGGGTTGGCGTGGCCTCGCAGCAGGTGTGCTCGATGCGACGGTCGTTCGCATGGGAGTGGTGCCCGAGCGAATCCTCGCGTGGCTTGGGCCGGCAATCGGCCCGCGAGCGTTCGAAGTGGGGGACGATGTCCGGCAGGTATTCGTTACTGCAGATCCGGTTGCTGCTCGCGCGTTCATGCCGGGCGACAAGCCCGGCAAGTGGTTTGCGGACCTTTTCCTGCTTGCACGTCTGCGCTTGCGCTCGGCGGGAGTGGAGCGCGTATTCGGCGGCGATGTATGCACCTATGCTGATCCGCTGCGCTATTTTTCCTACCGGCGCGATGGTGTCACCGGCCGTCTCGCGTCGCTGGTGTGGCTGTCCGCGTGAGCGTAGCCTGCGTTCAACTATTGATCGCGGTCCGAATCGGCTCTATCTTTCGTACCTGTGTCTTCATCGCCGCGCCGTGCGGCGCCGCGCCGGCGCGCCGGGGTGCCGATCAGCCACAGGAAAAGTGCCAGCGGCGCCAGGCCCCAGAACACGAAGGTGAGCACGCCGCCCACCACCGTGGTGTCGGCAAGGGCGGCGAGCAGGGCTACGTATAACCACGCGATTGCGATAATGTACATGGGCGCCGATTCTACCCGCATGGATGCGGGGCCGGTGCGCTTGGCCAACGGCGACGACAGCCGACAAATCAACATGAACGACGGGGTGCGCTTTGCGCGCTCCCGAACCAGCGCCTCAGGAGGGGCTGATGTCCGAATCCGACGACAAGCAAGCGACAGCTGCGATGCAGGGGATGCTCCAGTTCGGCCAGGCGATGGCGCAGAATTTCTTCCAGAGCATCGTGCGCCAGCATGCGGCAATACAAGACAGCAGCGGCGCCGCTGCACCAAGCCTGCCACTGCCGGAAACCGAGGCATTCACCCGCTTGCAGCAGCAACTCGCCGAGCGCCATATGACCCTATGGACTTCGATGCTGCAGCGCAAACCGGGAGATCAGGGCGAGCCGGTAGCCAAGCCGGAGCCGGGCGACCGTCGGTTTTCATCGCCGGAATGGGCCGAGAGCCCGGTGTTCGACTATGTCCGCCAGTCCTATCTGCTGAATGCCGATTTCCTGAAGCAGGTTTCCGATGTGCTGCCAATGGCCGATGGTCGCGCGAAGTCACGCGTGCAGTTCCTGACGCGGCAATATGTCGATGCACTTGCACCGTCGAATTTTGCTGCGACCAATCCGGAGTTCATCAAGGCAGCGCTGGAAACGAAGGGCGAAAGCATTACCAGGGGGGTAAAGAACCTCATTGCCGATCTCGAGAAGGGGCGCATCTCGATGACCGACGATGCAGCCTTCGAGGTCGGGCGAAACCTGGCACTGACGCCGGGCGCGGTGATCTATGAGAACGAACTGATCCAGCTCATCCAATATGCGCCGCTGACCGACAAGGTTGCGCAGACGCCGCTGTTGATCATTCCGCCGAGCATCAACAAGTTCTACATCATGGACCTGCAACCGGAGAATTCTCTGGTGCGCTTCGTTGTGGAGCAGGGTTTCACGGTGTTCCTCGTGTCATGGAAAAACGTCAAGGCCGAAGAGGCGACGTTCACATGGGACGATTATTTGGAAAAAGGTCCACTCACCGCGCTCGACGTCGTGCGTGCAGTAACCAAAGTCAAAAAACCGAACGTGCTGGGTTTCTGCGTCGGCGGTACGATCCTCTCCTCGGCACTTGGCGTTGCGCGCGCGCGTGGCGAGGATCCCGTGGAAAGTCTCACCTTGATGACCACCTTGCTCGATTTCGCCGATTCGGGCGAACTCGGCTGCCTGGTTGACGAAGCCAGCGTGACGGCACGCGAAGCGGCCATCGGTAAAGGCGGGCTGTTGCCCGGCCAGGAGCTTGCAAACGTATTCTCCGCGCTGCGCGCCAACGATCTGGTTTGGCAATACGTGGTGGGCAACTACTTGAAGGGAAACAAACCGCAGGCATTCGATCTGCTGTACTGGAATTCCGACAGCACCAACCTCCCTGGCCCCTTCCTTACCTGGTACTTGCGCAACATGTATCTGGAAAACAACCTGCGGGTGCCGGGCAAGCTCAAGATGCTGGGGGCGAAGGTCGACCTCGGCAAGATCGATGCGCCCGCCTACCTGCTTGCCGCGCGCGAGGACCACATCGTGCCGTGGAAAGGCGCGTATCTGTCGCGTGGTCTGCTGGGTGGCGAAACGACCTTCGTGCTGGGCGCTAGTGGCCATATCGCCGGGGCGATCAATCCGGCATCGAAGAATCGCCGCAGCTTCTGGGTGAACGCATCGGACGCGGCCGATCCTGATGAATGGCTCGACGGAGCCTCCGAGCAAAAGGGCAGCTGGTGGCTGCACTGGATCGAATGGCTCAAACTACGCGGTGGCAAGCAGGTCGCTGCACGCGGTCGCATGGGCAACGCGAAGTACGCACCCATCGAGCCGGCCCCGGGGCGTTATGTCAAGGAACGAGCCTGAGGCTGTTGGTTAGCTCGCAAGAATAAGAATCATCCAGTGGCAGCGGGTACGGGGGGCGCTGCCGGATTGCGCTGGAACCCCTTCGAGAGACGAGTTACGGGAGAGGAGGAAATCATATGGCAAGAGTTGCACTAGTGACCGGTGGCATGGGTGGTCTGGGAGAGGCGATCTGCATCAAGCTCGCCGCGTTGGGCTATCGGGTCGTGACGACGCATTCCCCGGGCAACGCCAAGGCTGGCGAATGGCTGCAGACCATGAACAACATGGGCTACGGCTTCAAAGCCTATCCCTGCGACGTAGCGGATTTCGATTCATGCAAGACATGTGTCGAGACCGTTACCAAGGAAGTGGGGCCCGTGGACGTGCTGGTGAATAACGCCGGAATTACGCGCGACATGACCTTCAAGAAAATGACCAAGGCCGATTGGGATGCGGTCGTCAGCACCAACCTCGACAGCGTGTTTAATATGACCAAACAGGTCATGGACGGCATGCTGGAACGTAAATGGGGGCGCGTGATCAACGTCTCCTCCGTCAATGGTCAGAAGGGGGCTTTCGGCCAGACCAACTACTCTGCCGCCAAGGCCGGCATGCACGGTTTCACCAAGGCCCTGGCGCTCGAAGTGGCGCGTTCCGGGGTGACCGTCAACACCATCTCGCCCGGCTACATCGGCACCAAGATGGTCATGGCGATTCCGCAGGAGATTCTGGAATCGAAGATCCTTCCGCAAATTCCCGTGGCGCGTCTGGGTAAGCCGGAAGAAATCGCGGGTCTCGTTGCCTATCTCTCATCCGAGGAGGCTGCGTTCGTCACCGGCGCCAATATCTCGATCAACGGCGGCCAGCACATGTTCTGATCCGCGGGCGTCGCTCGCGAAAACGGCGTGTTTCCTGCCCGGAACGCGCCGTTTTTTATTTGTGATATTGCGGTGCAGCAAATGATCGTAAATGTGCCTATAATCTACCCGCTTTGCGGTAATTGTAGGGCCGCATCGTTTACGTATTCGGGAGCGGGGCGGCTGGCTTCGATGCGAGCGCTCAGGGTTCCCCATCACCAAACTACCGCAAGAGGATTGCAATATGACTCAGAAAGTCGCTCTCGTTACCGGCGCCATGGGCGGTTTGGGCTCCGCAATTTGCCAGTCCCTGGCCAAGGATGGCATGAAGGTCGTCGCAAACTGCCTTCCCGGCTTCCCGCAGAAGGACGAATGGTTGGCCCAACAGAAAAACCTCGGCTTCGACTTCGTTGCAGCTGAAGGCGACGTGTCTGATTACGAGTCCTGTAAAGCGATGGTGGCCAAGGTCGAAGCCGATATCGGTCCGATCGAGATCCTCGTGAACAACGCCGGCATCACCCGCGACAAGTTCTTCCCCAAGATGGAAAAGGCGCAGTGGGATGCGGTGATCAACACCAATCTCAACAGCCTGTTCAACGTCACTCACCACATCTCGCCGAAAATGGCTGAGCGTGGCTGGGGTCGTATCATCAATATCTCGTCGGTCAATGGCGTCAAGGGGCAGGCCGGTCAAGCCAACTACTCGACCGCCAAGGCGGGGGTGCTCGGATTCACGAAGGCACTGGCAGCGGAGCTGGCGAACAAGGGTGTCACTGTCAACGCCATTGCGCCGGGTTATATCGGGACCGAAATGGTCATGGCGATTCGCGAAGACATCCGCCAAGGCATCATCGACACCGTACCGATGAAGCGTCTGGGCAAGCCGGAAGAAATCGGCGCCCTGTGCTCTTACCTGGCTTCCGATCTCGCGGGTTACGTAACCGGTGCGACGATCAACATCAATGGCGGCCTTCATATGTGCTAATGCAGTATCCGCGCCCGCGGATGGCTGCCAGACCCCGCCGATTGGCGGGGTTTTTCTTTCCGCAGCGCGGTATAATTTTGCCCACATGGAGAGCGGAATTCACCGCCGCCGAGGAGAAGTAGAGATGGCTGATCAGGCACGTCTAATCAAAAAATATCCCAATCGTCGTCTTTACGACACCCGGACCAGTTCGTACATCACGTTGGCGGATGTGAAGGAACTGGTACTTGCCCGCGAAGACTTCCAGGTCGTCGACGCCAAGACGGGCGAGGATCTCACCCGCAGTATCCTGCTACAGATCATCCTCGAAGAAGAGGCCGGCGGCGCACCGATGTTCACCAGCGATCTTCTTGCGCACATGATCCGTTTTTACGGCAATGCCACGCAGGGCATGATGGGCAAGTACCTCGAAAACAACATCAAGGCCTTCACCGAGATGCAGGCGAAGTTGCAGGAACAGGCACAGGCGATCTACGGTGAGAACAGTCCGATCAGCCAGGATCTCTGGGCCCAATTCCTGAACTTTCAGGGGCCCGCGCTGCAGAGCGTAATGGGTACCTACGTCGATCAGAGCAAGAAAATGTTTTCGCAGATGCAAGAGCAGATCGAAAGTCAGACGCGGAATATTTTTACCGGTTTCCCGTTCCCGAATTACACACCCGCCGGCAAGGATGATCATGCCGCAGCGGCTGCGCCCGCACCCGCACCTTCGGCCGCGGACAAGGATGACAAGGCCGATCCCGCTGCCGCGACCACCAAGACGAGTCGCGCTACCCACAAATAATACGCATGCGGTAACCGGAATAGTCCGGTTCGCAAGGTTCCAGCAGAGAGCATGACCCAACAGAAAATCCAGAGCGTGCCGCGCGTCGGTTTCGTATCTCTCGGGTGCCCCAAGGCCACGGTTGATTCCGAACACATCCTCACGCGCCTGCGTGCCGAAGGGTATGAAATTTCAGGTAGTTACGACGATGCCGATCTGGTCGTCGTGAATACCTGCGGCTTCATCGACGCTGCCGTTGAAGAGTCGCTTGATGCAATCGGTGAGGCGTTGACAGAGAATGGCAAGGTCATCGTCACCGGCTGTCTCGGCGCCAAGGACGATGTCGTGCTGGCCGCACATCCGCAGGTGCTCGCGGTGACCGGTCCGCACGCCACTGATGCCGTGATGAAAGCCGTTCACCTGCACCTGCCGAAACCGCACGACCCGTTTACCGACCTCGTGCCGCCGCAGGGTATCCGTCTGACGCCGAATCATTACGCCTACCTCAAAATTTCCGAAGGCTGCAATCATCGTTGCGCTTTCTGCATCATTCCGTCGATGCGCGGCGATCTGGTCTCGCGGCCGATTCACGAGGTCATGCGTGAAGCGGAGGCGCTCGTCGATTCTGGTGTGAAGGAGCTGCTGGTGATCTCGCAGGACACCAGCGCATACGGCGTCGACACCAAGTACCGCACCGGTTTCTGGAACGGACGGCCGCTCAAGACCAAGCTGATCGATCTCGCCAAGGCCTTGGGCGATTTGGGAGTCTGGGTGCGAATGCATTACGTCTACCCTTACCCGAGCGTCGATGACCTGATTCCGCTGATGGCAGAAGGCAAGATCCTGCCATATCTCGATGTGCCCTTCCAGCACGCCAGTCCGCGCATTCTCAAGGCGATGAAGCGTCCAGCCAATGCTGAAAACGTCCTTGAGCGTATCCGCGCCTGGCGCAGCATCTGTCCCGATCTGACGATCCGCTCTACCTTCATTACCGGCTTCCCTGGCGAGACGGATGAAGATTTCGAGATGCTGCTGAACTTCCTTGACGAGGCTCAACTCGACCGCGTCGGCGCCTTTGCGTATTCACCGGTCGAAGGCGCGGATGCCAACCAACTGGCCGATCCGGTGCCGGACGAGGTGCGAGAGGAACGGCGCATGCGTCTGATGGAGTTCCAGGAAGATATCTCGACACAGCGCCTGGAGCGCTGGATTGGCCGGGAAATCACCGTCCTCGTTGATGATGTCGACGAGGAAGGCGCAATTGCCCGATCGGGCAGCGATGCGCCGGAGGTCGATGGTCTGGTGATCATCCCGAACGGGGGCGGGCTCGTGCCTGGTGAGTTCGCACAGGTGCGGATTACCGACTGCGACGTACACGATCTCTACGCCGAACCTATAGCCTGAATATCCCCGCGCTCCGGCCATGTTCGAACCGACGCCCATGCAGCGCAACACGGATGGCCCGGTAATCGGACTGGCGCTGGGAAGCGGTGCCGCACGGGGGTGGGCTCACTTGGGCGTGCTGCGTGGGCTTGCTCGGGAAGGCATCGAGCCTCAGATAGTCTGCGGTTGCTCGATTGGAGCTTTCGTCGGCGCGGCCCTTGCATCAGGCGACCTCGCGAAGCTTACCGAATGGGCCGAGTCGCTGAAGTGGCAGGACGTCGTCTCGCTTCTTGATGTCAGCCTGCGTGGCGGGTTGATCAAGGGGCAAAAACTCATCCAGTTTTTCGAGCGCAATTTCGTCGATCGCGATTTTTCACAACTCGACCGTCGCTTTGCCTGCGTGGCGACCGAACTGCAGACGGGACGCGAGATTTGGCTGCGCGAAGGTAGTGTCGCAAGGGCTGTTCGTGCCTCTATAGCGCTTCCAGGGTTGCTCACGCCGGTATTGAGGAATGGACGCTTGCTGGTCGATGGCGGCTTGGTCAATCCCGTGCCCGTGTCGCTTTGCCGCGCGATGGGGGCCGAAATCGTGATCGCTGTCGACCTCGGTTCCGACGTGGTTGGGAAATCCTGGAGGCCGTCACCCGGAGATGACGAGGAGAGCAGCAATGGCTGGACTGAGCGACTATTCGCGCGTCTGGGATTGTTTGCCAACGGAGCGAACGGGGGAGGGCGCAATGGCCAGCAAGCGGCTGTCGATGAGGATTTACCGTCTTTGATGACGGTGTTAACTTCCAGTATCAACATCATGCAGGTGCGCATCGCGCGCAGCCGTCTCGCCGGCGAACCGGCCGACGTGCAGATTTCGCCACGCGTCGCGCATCTCGGTACGATGGACTTTCATCGTGCCCGCGAAGCGATTGTGGAAGGCGAGGCGGCGGTCGCAGCAATGTTGCCAGCGCTGCGATACGCCCTCAGTCACCGCTGATCAGAGAGTACCCGTATGAGCGATTTGATCGACGTCTTGCGCGCAGCGGTGGGCGCGCATCATACACTCATTGATTCGTTGTCGATGGCGCCGTATCTGACGGACTGGCGCGCGCGATATACCGGCAGGGCGCTTGCAGTTGTTAAGCCGGCGGATACGCAGCAGGTCGCAGCCGTAGTGCGCGCCTGCGCCGACGCAGGTGTGGCAATGGTGCCTCAAGGAGGCAATACGGGGCTGTGCGGTGGCGCCACGCCGTTGAGCGAGGGGCGCTCGGTCGTTATTAACTTGTCGCGACTGAATCGCATCCGGACCGTGGATGCTACGAACAATGCGTTGATTGCCGAAGCTGGTTGTACGCTTGCGTCTGTCCAGGACGCGGCAGCGGCGGAGAATCGCCTGTTCCCCTTGGCGCTGGCGTCCGAAGGGAGTTGTCTGATCGGCGGCAACGTATCCACCAACGCCGGAGGGGTTCAGGTGCTGCGTTATGGCAACATGCGGGAATTGGTCCTCGGGCTAGAGGTGGTCTTGCCCGATGGGCAGGTGTGGGACGGGCTGCGCGCCCTGCGCAAGGACAATACCGGCTACGACCTGAAGCAACTCTTCATTGGCGCGGAAGGCACCCTCGGCGTCGTCACGGCCGCCGTGCTCAAGCTGTTCCCTCAACCCCGTGCGCGCGCAACCGCCTGGATTGCGGTGCCCAGCCCGGACGCCGCCGTCGCCCTGCTCGGCCTCTTGCGTGATAGCTGTGGCGATCGCGTCAGCGCCTTTGAGATGGTCGCCCGCTCGGGGCTGGAACTCGTGCTGCATCACATTCCCGGTGCGCGCGCACCGCTGGCGGGCGCTCACGACTGGATGGTCCTGCTCGAATTGACCGATACGCGTGATCCTGATGCCCTCGATAGCGCACTTGAAGGCGCAATCGGCGCGGCGCTTGAGTCAGGGGTTGTGCTCGATGCGGCAATCGCTACCAGCGTTGCCCAAGCCGAATCCTTGTGGGGGCTGCGTGAGAATATCTCCGAGGCGCAAAAAATCGAAGGGCTCAGCATCAAGCACGACATTTCGGTTCCGGTCAGTCGCGTTCCCGAATTCCTGACACGTGCCCGCGCCGCGTTGACCATGATGTGGCCGGACGTCCGAATCGTCGCTTTCGGCCACATTGGGGACGGCAATCTTCACTACAATCTGTCCAAGCCCAACGCGCTGGACAACGCCGACTTCATTGCCCGTACCGCCGAGGTCAATCGCATCGTGCATGATCTGACTGCCGAGCTGGGTGGCTCGATCTCGGCTGAGCATGGCCTCGGACAGCTCAAGCGCGTCGAGAGCATGCGCTACAAGTCTGATGTTGAAATGGATCTGATGCGAGCGGTGAAGGGGGCTTTCGACCCGCGCGGCTTGATGAATCCGGGAAAAGTAATCTGAATTGCGATAAATCGCGAATCCGGGGTTTACAGTGTGAAAGTGTCACCCTATAATGCGCGCTCTTTCGCCGTCGGGGGTATAGCTCAGCTGGGAGAGCGCTTGCATGGCATGCAAGAGGTCAGCGGTTCGATCCCGCTTACCTCCACCAGTCGAAAGAAACGCGGTCCCCATCGTCTAGAGGCCTAGGACACCGCCCTTTCACGGCGATAACCGGGGTTCGAATCCCCGTGGGGACGCCAGGATGTAGCGAGGCGTCATAAAGACGATTCGTGTTCCGGTCGGCAAGACCGGTAGCAGGTTAGTGCGGAGTGGTAGTTCAGTTGGTTAGAATACCGGCCTGTCACGCCGGGGGTCGCGGGTTCGAGCCCCGTCCACTCCGCCAAGAATATTGCAGATCCTTGTCTGCATGCTGTAACGATGTAGTTGTGGTTGAAAGTGCTTGCAGTCGGTAGTGTAAGAAGCTAAAATGCATAGCTCTGTCGGGGGTATAGCTCAGCTGGGAGAGCGCTTGCATGGCATGCAAGAGGTCAGCGGTTCGATCCCGCTTACCTCCACCAACCGAAGAAGTGAGACGTTGTCCCCATCGTCTAGAGGCCTAGGACACCGCCCTTTCACGGCGATAACCGGGGTTCGAATCCCCGTGGGGACGCCAGGATGTAGCGAGGCGTCATAAAGACGATTCGTGTTCCGGTCGGCAAGACCGGTAGCAGGTTAGTGCGGAGTGGTAGTTCAGTTGGTTAGAATACCGGCCTGTCACGCCGGGGGTCGCGGGTTCGAGCCCCGTCCACTCCGCCAAAAAATAAAAATGGGAGCCGTGAGGCTCCCATTTTTTTCGTCCATATTTCCTTCGATCGTCGCGCCCATGTCGTTGAAGGGTTCCGAACGCTTTCGCGACTGGAGTTCCACTGTTTTGCCTTGTCGTGTTTTGTGCTGCTGGCGTCGCGATGCAAAACTGCGATATAGTGCATTCCATACGCCTCGGTATGGAGTTGCATTCGGCGACAACCGGGGTGTTCATTCACGACAGGAGGGAGGATAGCGATGAGTCTCAAGAAGATCGGGATTGTTGGCGCCGGGACGATGGGCAATGGCATCACTCAGGCGTTTGCGGTGGCAGGATTTGACGTAGTCATGATGGACGTGGCCGAGACTGCAGTGCAGCGAGGTATCGCCGCCCTCACGGCTAGCCTCGACCGTCTGATCAAGAAGGAAAAAATGACCGCGGCGCAGAAGGTCGAGGCGCTTGCACGCGTTACCACGACGACTGATGTATCTAAGCTATCCAATTGCGATTTGGTGATCGAGGCCGCAACCGAAAATCTTGAGCTCAAATTGAAAATTTTTGCTCAACTTGACGCAGTGCTCAAGGCCGACGCCGTGATTGCCAGCAACACATCGTCGATTTCGATCACCAAACTTGCGGCGTCCACGAAGCGCGCGGACAAGGTTATCGGGATGCATTTTTTCAACCCGGTGCCCATGATGGCGCTCGTTGAACTCATTCGGGGGCTGCAGACCTCGGATGCGACCTACGCCGCGGTTGAGGCGGTGTCGAAGGCGGTCGGCAAGACGCCCGTGCAGGTACGCAACAGTCCAGGTTTTGTCGTGAACCGCATGCTGTGTCCGATGATCAATGAAGCGATCTTCGCGCTTGGTGAGGGGTTGGCCAGCGCCGCAGAGATCGACGAGGCGATGAAACTCGGATGCAATCATCCTATTGGGCCGCTTGCGCTGTGCGACATGATCGGCCTCGACGTCGAGCTCGCGGTGATGCAGGTCCTGTTCGAGGGGTTCAAGGATCCGAAGTATCGGCCAGCGCCGCTGCTCGTGGAGATGGTCGAAGCCGGCTATCTTGGGCGTAAGAGCGGTAAGGGTTTCTTCGACTATCAATAAGGTGCGACTAACTTGAAGGATGTCGTCTATTCCCCGGAACAAAAAACGCCACCCTAGGGGTGGCGTTTTTCTTGATACGTTATGCGGTTCAACCGCGTCGCATAGCGTCAAAGAACTCCGCGTTGCTCTTGGTCGCCTTGACCTTGTCCATGAGGAATTCCATCGCATCAATGTCATCCATGCCGTACAGGAGCTTGCGCAGCACCCACACCTTCTGCAGTACGTCCGGCTTCATCAGCAGTTCTTCGCGCCGGGTGCCCGAGCGATTGACGTTAATGGCCGGGTAGACGCGCTTCTCGGCCATGCGGCGGTCGAGGTGCAGTTCCATGTTGCCCGTGCCCTTGAATTCCTCATAGATCACCTCGTCCATACGGCTGCCGGTGTCGATCAGCGCTGTCGCAATGATGGTCAGCGAACCTCCTTCTTCAATATTGCGCGCTGCGCCGAAGAAACGCTTGGGCTTCTGTAGCGCATTTGCGTCCACGCCGCCGGTGAGCACCTTGCCGGAAGCCGGGACCACGGTATTGTAGGCTCGCGCGAGGCGGGTAAGCGAATCGAGCAGGATTACGACATCCTTCTTGTGTTCAGTGAGCCTCTTGGCCTTCTCGATTACCATCTCTGCGACCTGCACGTGGCGCGAGGCTGGTTCGTCAAAAGTAGAGGCCACCACCTCACCCTTGACCGAGCGCTGCATTTCGGTCACTTCTTCGGGGCGTTCGTCGATCAGCAGGACGATGAGGACGACGTCCGGATGGTTTGCCGAGATTGCATGCGCAATGTGCTGGAGCATGACCGTCTTGCCGCTTTTCGGCGGCGCCACCAGCAGTCCGCGCTGTCCTTTGCCGATCGGCGCGATCATGTCGATGATCCGGCTGGTGATGTTTTCCTCGCCACGGATGTCACGCTCAAGTTTCAAGCACTCATTCGGGTGCAGCGGAGTGAGGTTCTCGAACAGAATCTTGTGTTTGCAGGCTTCGGGCGCCTGGCCGTTGATCTTGTCGAGTTTCACCAACGCGAAATAGCGTTCGCCGTCCTTCGGAGTGCGGATTTCACCCTCGATGGTGTCGCCTGTGTGCAGGTTGAAGCGTCGAATCTGTGACGGTGAGACGTAGATGTCGTCAGTTCCCGCCAGGTAGGAGATATCGGGCGAGCGCAGGAAGCCGAAGCCGTCGGGCAGGACTTCGAGTGCGCCATCACCATAGATCGGCTCACCCTTTTTGGCCCGGTTCTTAAGCAGGGCGAAGACCAGTTCCTGCTTGCGCAAGCGGTTGGCGCCATCGATTTCGTTTTCGATGGCCATTTCCAGCAGCTGGCTGACGTGGAGAGACTTGAGCTCCGATAATTGCATGGCGAGAGGGCGCGACAGGGCGCAGGTGGATGAAACCAATGGAGGGAAAAAGCGGAGTGGCTGCGGAAGATGTTGCGGCGGCGCCGGAAGGCCGGCTTTGAAAGCGGGGGGCGCCGCGCAATTTGAAACGGGACTTTAGCCCCGGTCAGAGATTGCTGTCAATGAATGCAGTGAGTTGCGACTTCGAGAGCGCACCAACCTTGGTTGCTTCGACGTTGCCGCCCTTGAAAAGCATAAGGGTCGGGATGCCTCGGATGCCGAACTTGGCAGGGGTTTCCTGGTTCTCGTCGATGTTGAGCTTGGCGACTTTGAGCTTGCCCGCGTACTCTTTCGCGACGTCGTCAAGGATAGGGGCAATCATCTTGCACGGACCGCACCATTCGGCCCAGTAATCGACCAGCACGGGAGTTTGCGCCTGCAGTACCTCAGACTCAAAGTTGCCGTCGGTGACGTAATGGATATGCTCGCTCATGGTTCCTCGCATCAAGGGTCGTGCTGCTTGTTCGGATTGGGAGTCGGGCCGGTCTGGCCCTCTGGGAAAGGGCGGATAGGTTCCGCCGCTTCTGAACGTTTCCGAAAAGTTATGCCAAGCTGCCGCGCACGTCAAGATATTCTCCTGCGCCGTATTGGCTGGGCGTACGGGTTTGTCCGTTCATGTGACAAAACGGGGAGGGTCTCGGCTATATTGTCGGAAAGGCGGGCGCACCCCGATTGTGCGCCCTTGGCCGGGCTAACTGGAGTTGAGAAAATGACTTACGTTGTGACCGAATCGTGTATTCGCTGCAAGTACACCGACTGTGTTGACGTGTGTCCGGTGGATTGCTTTCGTGAGGGGGAGAATTTCTTGGTTATCGATCCCGCCGAGTGTATCGACTGCACTCTGTGCGTGGCTGAGTGTCCCGTCGAAGCGATCTACGCCGAGGACGACGTGCCCGAGGGGCAGCGCCATTTCATTGCGCTGAATGCCGAATTGGCGGCACAGTGGAAACCGATTGTCGAGCGCAAGGATGCTTTGCTGGATGCTGACGAGTGGGCGAAACGCAAGGACAAGCTGGGCGAGTTGAAGAAATGACGGGGGCGAGCGGCGCCGGGCATTGATACCGATGCGATGGCTCGATATTGGTTTCGCATCAAGCGGCGGCTCGGCTTTTTGTGATATGGTCGATACGCTAACATGGCGCATGGTTAATTGATATGAACATGGTAAAGGGGCTGACATGCTGGTGAGCGAGATTCTTGCGATCAAGGGCAAGGTGCTCTACACCATTGCACCCAACAAAAGCTTGGCCGAGGCAGTCGATATCATGACCGAGCAGGATGTCGGTTCGCTCGTGGTTTTTTCGCATGGGCAAATGGTCGGCATGCTGACTTTCCGTGAGGTTCTGCGCTCGGTTCACAAGGGGGGCGCCGAGTGGGGACGGATGACAGTCGAAGAAACGATGCTGTCGGGTCCGATGGTGGCCTCTCCGAATATGGAGATGGACGAACTTCGTCGCCTGATGGTCGATCACCGCCAGCGCTATCTGCCAGTCATGGATGGGCACACCCTCCTCGGCGTCGTGTCGTTTCATGACGTTGCAAAGGCGGTGCTTGAGGAGCAGAGCTTCGAGAACCGCATGTTAAAGAATTACATCCGAAACTGGCCGCAAGAGCCGGGCCAAGAATAGGAAGGAAGGCGCGCACGGCGCGTCGGTCCAGCAAGTTCCGAGGCGGCCTGGGCCGTCGCGGAAAACCACAAGAACAGTCTTCGTGCTATGGCCGGAGACGTGCAGTTTGGAAGACGGCGGCGCTTGCGCACCGCCGTTCGTGCCTCGGGAGGGCCTTGCCGGAAGTTGAACATCCGGTGCAATTTCCAACTGTTGGAGGAGACACTGTGGAAAAAATCTGGCTCAAGAGCTATCCCCCGGGAATTCCTGCGGAAATCGACGTCAACGAGTTCGCCTCGCTGGGTGACCTGTTTGCCAAAGGGGTGCGGCTGTTCGGTGACCGCGTGGCCTATATCAACATGGGCAAGACGATCACCTATACGGAGCTGGATCGTTTGTCCGCACAGTTTGCCGGCTACCTGCAAGGGGCGCTGAAACTCCCGCGAGGTGCGCGCGTCGCACTGATGATGCCCAACATGCTGCAGTACCCGATTGCCATGTTTGGCGCGCTGCGTGCGGGGTATACGGTCGTCAACGTCAATCCGTTGTATACGGCGCGCGAGCTTGAGCATCAATTGAAGGATTCGGGCGCCGACACCATTGTCATTGTCGAGAATTTTGCGTGCACGCTGGCCCAGGTACTGCCGCAAGTAAAGGTGCGCAATGTGGTCGTGACAAGCCTCGGGGAGATGCTGGGGTTTCCGAAGAGTCTGATCGTTAATTTTGTGGTGCGGCGGATCAAGAAGATGGTGCCGCCATGGAATATTGCAGGGCATGTGCGATTTTGTGATGCGCTGGCAACGGGGGCTCGACACGCATTTGAGCCCGTCGATGTCGGCCATGACGACATTGCGTACCTGCAATACACCGGCGGTACGACGGGCGTGGCCAAGGGGGCAGTACTGACTCATGGCAACATCGTTGCCAACCTGCAGCAAGCGCATGCGTGGATAAAACCATTTCTGCATGAGGGCGAAGAGGTCATCATTACGGCTTTGCCGCTATACCACATCTTTTCGCTAACTGCGAATTGCCTGACGTTTTTCAAGATTGGCGCGACTAACGTGCTGATCACAAACCCGCGCGACATACCCGGGTTCGTGAAGGAACTGGCGAAGTACAAATTTACGGCCATCACGGGCGTTAATACGCTCTTCAACGCGCTGCTCAATAATCCGGATTTTGCCAAGCTGGATTTTTCGCAGCTGCATATCGCTCTGGGCGGCGGCATGGCCGTTCAGCAGGTAGTCGCTGAAAAGTGGCGGCGTGTGACCGGTCGGCCGCTCATTGAGGCGTATGGTCTGACCGAAACGTCGCCTGCGGTGACGATCAATCCCCTTGACCTGTCGCAGTTCAATCACTCGATTGGTTTGCCGATCTCGTCGACGGAGATCAGCATTCGTGGGGACGATGGCACCGAAGTGCCCCTGGGGCAGGCGGGTGAGTTGTGTGTACGTGGCCCGCAGGTGATGCGCGAATACTGGCAAAGACCGGAAGAAACGGTCAATGCCTTTACCACGGATCGATTCCTGCGCACCGGCGACGTCGCAACGATCGACGATAAAGGCTTTGTGCGAATTGTCGATCGCAAGAAGGACATGATCCTGGTATCCGGCTTCAATGTCTTTCCCAATGAAGTCGAGGATGTCATTGCGAGCCATCCGGGTGTGTTGGAAGTGGCGGCGGTCGGTGTTCCCGACGAACGCACCGGCGAGGCGGTGAAGGTGTTTGTGGTGCGCAAGGATCCGTCATTAACGAAGGACGACCTGATCGCTCACTGCCGTGCAAGTTTGACGGCGTACAAGGTGCCACATCTTGTCGAGTTTCGTGAGGAGCTGCCGAAGACCAATGTTGGCAAGATCCTGCGACGCCTGCTGCGGGATGGTCAGGCCTGAGCTCGCATAGCAGGCTTGTGTTTTCTCTTGAATCGTGATTAAAATGAAAACGTTGAATTTTGCTTGTGATGACATGAAGCATCCGGTTCTCGCTCTCGTCGTAGTACAGCCGGTACGCGTAGTAGTAAGCGTAGGCAGTCGCGCGTCTTAAGGGCAAGGACAAAACAGGCAGGTAACTGAATCCAACCCCCGCCGGCGCGCAAGCCCGGCGGGGGTTTTGTTTTTGCGCCGCCGGTTTTGATGCCCGACTTCGAACCGAAGGAGCAGAACATGATGCAGATGACTGGCGCCGAATTGATCGTGCGCCTGCTTGAACGGCAGGGTATTCGTACCATCGCCGGGATTCCCGGGGGGGCGATCCTGCCCCTGTATGATGCGCTGTCGGGCAGCGAGTCGATTCGGCACGTGCTCGCGCGTCATGAGCAGGGTGCGGGCTTCATGGCGCAGGGCATGGCGCGGGTGTCGGGGCGACCAGAGGTGTGTTTCGCATCGAGTGGTCCTGGCGCGACAAATCTTGTGACGGCTATCGCTGATGCGCGGCTGGATTCGATTCCGATGGTGGCAATTACCGGGCAGGTGCCATTGTCCATGATCGGTACCGACGCCTTCCAGGAGGTCGATATCTACGGCATGACCGTGCCGATCACCAAGCACAATTTCCTTGTACGTTCGGCGATCGAATTGCTGGAGGTGATTCCGCAGGCGTTCCACATTGCGATATCCGGTCGTCCCGGGCCAGTGCTGGTGGATGTGCCTAAAGACGTGCAGAACCAGATGGTCTGCTTCGAGGATTTTCCTGAGCCGGCTGTGTCGGCGGCTGCGCCTGCACTGGATATGGCGGCGATCGAGGAGGCGGCACGGATGATCGATGCCGCGGAGCGGCCGGCGTTGTACCTTGGTGGCGGTGTGGTCCATTCCGGCGCTGCGCAGCAGGCGGTTGCCCTCGCAGAGCAGGCGGGCCTGCCGACAACGATGACGCTGATGGCCCTTGGTGCGATGCCGATCGATCATCCATTGTCGATCGGAATGCTAGGCATGCATGGCGCTCGATACACCAATTTCGTGCTCGAGGAATCGGATCTGCTGATTTGCGTGGGGGCGCGATTCGATGATCGCGCGATTGGCAAGGCGGTGCAGTTCTGTCCGAAGGCGAAGATCATACATATCGACATCGATCCTTCCGAGTTGCACAAGATCAAGGCGGCGCATGTGGCAATCAACGGTGATGTCGCCGCGGTATTGGAGGCGCTGCTGCCGCGCGTCAAGGTGAAGTTGCGCAAGCGCTGGTTGTCGCATGTGGAAAGCCTGAAGAGCCGGTTTCCGATGCAGATGCCGGGTCGCGATGACCCGCGCACGCATTACGGCCTGGTTCATGCGGTGGCAGCGGCGCTGGATGATGAGGCGGTTATTACGAGCGATGTGGGCCAGCACCAGATGTGGGTCGCCCAGGCCTTTCCGTTTCGTCGCCCGCGCCAGTGGCTGACCTCGGGCGGGCTGGGAACGATGGGTTTCGGTGTTCCGGTGGCGCTTGGGGCGGCACTTGCGGCGCCAGACCGCACTGTGGTGTGCTTCACCGGCGATGGCAGTTTCAAGATGAATATCCAGGAGTTGGCTACACTCGCTGAGGAGGGGCTGAACGTCAAGATCGTGTTGATGAACAACAATTCACTGGGGCTTGTGTACCAGCAACAGAGCCTGTTTTACGGGAAGCGGGTGTTTGCGTCGAAGTACCGCGGCGAGCCGGATTTCCTGAAGATTGCCGAGGGCTTCGGTATTGCGGCGGTCGACCTGGATGCCGCCGCCAATCCGCGTGCGACGCTAGCGCAGGCCCTGCAGACTCCCGGCCCATGTCTGATCCATGTATCGATCAATCGCGAGGAGTTCGTTTTCCCCATGGTGCCGCCGGGCGCGGCCAATACCGAAATGATCGGAGGCTGAACATGATCGAACAGGTTGCCGAACCCCTGCAGCAGTCTGGTTTCGCGAAAGTGGTACTGGAGCTGGAGGTGAATAATCACCCCGGGGTGATGAGCCACATCTGCAATCTATTTGCCCGCCGTGCGTTTAACGTCGAGGGCATCTTGTGTATGCCGATGTCGGACACGAGCAAGAGCCGCATCTGGCTGCTGGTATTCGACGACCAGCGATTGGAGCAGATGGTGCTGCAGGTTGAAAAGCTGGTCGATGTGCTGTCGGTCCGTCGGCATGGCGCGGAACACGAAGTGTTTGATCGGCTGGAAAGATTCTTCCACTGATCTGTGGCCGAGAGGGGGCGGTGGGGGCGTCCGACCGCTGTGCTAAACTCGCCGGCCTTCTCCGCCCCCCGTTTTCAGTCGAGATTCCGATGTCCGGTAATACCCTTGGCAAGCTTTTTTGTGTCACTTCCTTCGGCGAGTCCCACGGTGCTGCAATCGGTTGTGTTGTGGACGGCTGTCCTCCGGGGTTGGCTATTTCGGTGGAAGAGATTCAGGCCGAACTCGACCGGCGCAAACCCGGTACCTCGCGTCATGTGACACAGCGCCGCGAGCCGGATGAGGTCGAGATTCTGTCTGGCGTGTTCGAGGGCCTAACGACCGGTACGCCCATTGCGCTCCTGATCCGTAATCAGGACCAGCGCTCGCGCGACTACGGCAACATCGCCGAGACCTTCCGGCCGGGACATGCGGATTACGCCTACTGGCAGAAATATGGCATCCGTGATCATCGTGGCGGAGGCCGTTCTTCCGCGCGCGAGACCGCGGTGCGTGTCGCTGCCGGGGCCATCGCGCGCAAGTGGCTGAATGAGCGCCATGGCGTGGTTGTGCGCGGCTTCATGTCCCAGCTCGGCCCCATCGAGATTCCGTTCGAGAGTTGGGACGAGGTCGGCTGCAACCCCTTCTTTGCGCCAAATGCGAAGCTCGTTTCCGAGCTCGAGGCGTATATGGATGAGTTGCGCAAGTCTGGCGATTCCGTCGGTGCACGCATCGATGTCGTCGCCAGCGGCGTGCCGGTAGGCTGGGGAGAACCTGTATACGATCGCCTCGATGCCGATATCGCCTACGCGATGATGAGCATCAATGCCGTGAAGGGCGTGGAGATCGGTGCCGGCTTCGCGAGCGTTGCGCAGCGTGGCACCGAGCATTCGGACGAGATCACGCCGGAGGGTTACCTCTCCAATAACGCAGGGGGCGTGCTCGGCGGTATTTCCAGCGGTCAGGATGTCCTGGTTAGCATCGCGATCAAACCAACGTCCAGCATCCGCCTGGATCGTCGATCGATCGACAAGCAGGGCGAGGCAGTGATCGTGAATACGCATGGGCGTCACGATCCTTGCGTCGGTATCCGGGCTACGCCGGTTGCCGAGGCAATGTTGGCCATCGTGCTGATGGACTACGCGCTGCGTCACCGCGCTCAGTGTGCTGAAGTGACTACCGCAACGCCGAGGATTGCCCGACTCGCGCCTGACGGCGTGCAGCGGGTGCCCGCTCCGGGGGCTTGAGCGGATTGCTCGCGAACAAGGAGTCAGAGCGCGTGTGTGCCCCAGTGGTGGTTCGCCGTGCAGCATTGATCCGATATTAGGCGTGGTAGTGCTCCCCTATTGGCGGTTGTCAGCCTATTACTTCTTCTATTTTGCGTTCGTCGGCGCCTTTTCGCCGTATTTCACGCTTTACTTGCAGTCGATTTCCTTGTCGGCGACGGACATTGCGATTCTGATGTCGCTGATGCAGGTGATGCGAGTTCTGGCTCCGAATATTTGGGGCTGGCTTGCCGAGCACTTCGGGCGACGTCTGACGATCATTCGGCTTTCTGCGTGGGCGAGTCTCGCGGGCTTCGCGGTGTTCTTCATAACCACGCGTTTCAATGGGCTGTTCCTCGCGATGGCGCTGATGGCGTTCTTCTGGAGCGCCGCCCTGCCGCTTGTCGAGAGCCTGACCTTTGCGCATCTGGCGACCGAGGCGAGTCGTTACGGCAGCATTCGTGTCTGGGGCTCGGTAGGTTTTATCGCCGCCGTCCTCGGTGTCGGATACGTGCTGGATTATCTGCCGCTCGACTCCGTGCTCTGGATGACCGCTCTGTTGCTCGGCGGGATCGTGCTGTGTGCGTTGACTTTGCCCGAGGCCGCGCGACCTGTTGCTCACCGGGAAAGCGCAAGTTTGCGAGAGATCTTGCGTCGCCCGGAGGTGCGTGCGTTGCTCGGGGCGTGTTTCTTCATGTCGGCTGCACATGGTGCGCTATATGTCTTCTATTCGATTTATCTGGTCGATCACGGTTATGGCAAGTCGGTAGTTGGCTGGATGTGGGCTCTCGGGGTCGTTGCCGAAATCGTTGTGTTCATGTTCATGCCGCGTCTTCTGCGGCGGTATTCGATGCGCGGCATACTGGTGGTCGCTTTCGCATGTGCGGTGTTGCGTTTCGTCGTGATTGGCTGGGGGGTCGAATCATTGGCTCTGTTGTCGTTTGCGCAGTTGCTGCATGGTGCGACCTTCGGTGCCTACCATGCGGCGGCCATCGCAGCCATCAACCAATGGTTCAGGGGCAAGCTTCAGTCCAGGGGACAGGCGCTCTACGGAAGCATTTCGTTCGGTGCCGGAGGCATGCTGGGTGGTTTGCTTAGCGGTTTCACCTGGGAGTCCATCGGGCCCGCGTGGACCTATACTCTTGGGTCTGGATTTGCCTTGGTTGGACTGATCTGGTTGTTGCGTGCCTGGCGTCCTGGCCACGAGGTGACGATTGCAGGAGAAGACTCATGAAACGTCGATTCGCGAAGCTGCTTCTTGGTGTCGTGGCCTTGAGTGCCGTTTCTGCTTGCCAGACGGTGCAGACGACTGGCGGTGGTGAGGTGGGTGTGGATCGCAGCCAGATGATGATGGTGTCCTCACAGGAGATTGAGCAGGCGTCCGGCCAACAATATCAGCAGGTGTTGTCCGAGGCTCGCAAAAAGGGTGCCCTCAATCGTGACGCCGCCCAGCTTTTCCGAGTGCGTGCGATCTCGAACCGGCTGATCCCACAATCAGTAGCATTTCGCAAGGATGCAAGCCGGTGGCAGTGGGAGGTCAATGTGATCAGTTCGGACGAGCTCAATGCGTGGTGTATGGCAGGTGGCAAGATGGCGATCTATTCCGGCTTGATTGATCAGTTGCGGCTCACCGACGACGAGATTGCGGCGGTAATGGGGCACGAGATTGCCCACGCGCTACGCGAGCATTCGCGCGAACAGGTTTCGAAAGCGATGGTGACCAGCATGGGGGCGTCCGTAGCCGGCGCGCTGCTGGGGATCGGCGAACTGGGTCAGGATCTGATGAGCATGGTTGGGAAAGTGACTTTCGAGCTTCCGAATTCGCGCCTGCATGAAACCGAAGCAGACCGTATTGGTGTCGAACTGGCTGCGCGGGCGGGTTACGATCCGCGAGCCGCGGTGCGCCTTTGGGACAAGATGGCCGGGCGTTCAGCGGGCGGGCCACCGCAGTGGCTGTCGACCCATCCGGCGCACGACAGTCGCCGCAAGGATCTGGGCGAGTACGCTGAACGGGTGATGCCGCTGTTCGAACAGGCGCGGCGTTGATTCCCGTTGGCAAAGCCCGGTTGGCGCACGCTATTCAGTCGGCGAAGCGTGTGAAATAATCAAAACCTTTTCTTTCCGCGGAATCTATTGGATGGAAACCCAGACGCTGTACGAAAAGCTGTGGTCCAGTCACGTCGTGCATCAGGAAGCCGACGGCACTGCGCTCATTTACATCGACCGTCACCTTGTGCATGAGGTGACGAGTCCGCAGGCCTTCGAGGGGCTGAAGCTCGCTGGTCGTAAGCCGTGGCGGGTCAGTTCAATTGTCGCAACTGCGGATCACAACACGCCGACCGATCACTGGGAACAGGGGATCCTCGACCCGGTATCACGTCAACAGGTTGAAACGCTGGATACGAACATCCGCGAAGTGGGGGCGCTGGCGTATTTCCCGTTCAAGGACGCGCGTCAGGGCATCATTCATGTGATTGGGCCCGAGAACGGTGTGACCCTGCCTGGTATGACCGTCGTGTGTGGCGATTCGCACACCTCGACGCACGGGGCGTTCGCCTGTCTCGCGCATGGTATCGGGACCTCCGAAGTCGAGCACGTGCTCGCCACGCAGTGTCTGTTGCAGAAGAAGTCGAAAACCATGCTCGTCCGAGTCGATGGTGCGCTCGGGCGATGCATATCCGCGAAGGACATTGCACTGGCTGTGATTGGCCGCATCGGTACGGCCGGTGGCACGGGCTATGCGATCGAGTTCGGCGGCAGCACGATCCGTGCCCTCTCCATGGAAGGGCGCATGACGCTGTGCAATATGGCGATCGAGGCGGGTGCGCGGGCCGGCCTCGTATCCGTAGATGACCGCACTATCGATTATCTGCGCGACAAGCCCTTCGCCCCGAAAGGCGACGTATGGAACCGAGCGGTGCAATACTGGCAGACGCTGAAGTCTGACGACGGCGCACGTTTCGACAAGGTCGTCGAGCTGAATGCGGTCGATATCCAGCCGCAGGTCACCTGGGGAACCTCCCCGGAAATGGTGGAGATGGTCTCGGGGCGTGTGCCCGATCCTGCAGCAGTGAGCGATCCGGTCAAGCGCGAAGGCATCGAACGTGCGCTCAAGTACATGGGATTGGCACCCAACACGCCGATCAGCGAGATTCCGGTGGATCAGGTCTTTATCGGATCCTGTACCAATTCCCGCATCGAGGATTTGCGTGAAGCAGCTGTGGTGGTGAAGGGCAGAACGAAGGCGCCCAGCATCAAGCGTGTGCTCGTGGTTCCCGGCTCGGGACTGGTCAAGCGTCAGGCCGAAGCTGAAGGCTTGCACGAAATCTTTCTCGCCGCCGGCTTTGAATGGCGCGAGCCAGGGTGCTCGATGTGTCTGGCGATGAATGCCGATCGGCTGGAGCCGGGCGAACATTGTGCGTCGACATCGAACCGCAACTTCGAGGGGCGCCAAGGTGCGGGTGGGCGTACGCATCTTGTAAGCCCGGCGATGGCGGCGGCGGCTGCCGTCACGGGACACTTCGTGGATGTGCGCGAACTGATCTGACTGTTGTCCGCTCTCAGTTTTGGCGCGGGCACCGAGAGAAGATATTGATAGGAATGGCGGAGCCATCCGAGGGGTAGTGAAAGAATGAATCCATTTTCCGTACTTGATGGGCGGGTCGCGCCGCTCGACCGGGCGAATGTCGATACTGACGCAATTATTCCGAAGCAATTCCTGAAGTCGATCAAGCGCAGCGGCTTCGGTCCCAACCTGTTTGACGAGTGGCGCTATCTGGACCACGGCGAACCGGGCCAGGATTGCGCCAACCGGCCGAAAAACCCGGATTTCGTCCTCAATCAGCCGCGCTATCAGGGGGCTCAGATCCTGTTGACGCGCGACAACTTCGGTTGCGGAAGTTCGCGCGAGCATGCGCCGTGGGCGCTGGAGGATTTTGGTTTCCGCGTGCTGATCGGTTCGAGCTTCGCCGACATCTTCTTCAATAACTGTTTCAAGAACGGGCTGTTGCCAATCGTGCTGGCGCAGCAGGAAGTTGACGAGCTGTTTCGCCAGTGCGGGGCGACCGAGGCGTATCGGCTGACGGTCGATCTTGCCGCGCAAACCATCACCCGACCGGATGGTAAGGTAATCCCGTTCGAAGTCGATTCGTTCCGCAAGGAGTGCCTGCTCAACGGATGGGACGATATCGGCCTGACGCTGCGCCACGCCGAGAAAATTCGTGCCTTCGAACAGAAGCGCCAAGCCGACCACCCCTATTACTTCGCTTGAGTGGTTTCGCTCGGGCACCCCAGGAGACGTTGTTGATGAAAATTTGCGTTCTGCCGGGCGATGGAATCGGTCCGGAAATCATGGCCGAGGCTGTCCGCGTTCTTCAGGCGCTGGACCTGAAGTTTGAACTCGAAGAGGCATTGCTGGGTGGTGCCGCCGTCGATGCGAGCGGCGATCCGTATCCGGAAGCGACTCGCAAGCTTGCCCGCGCAGCCGACGCCGTGCTGCTGGGAGCTGTCGGTGGCCCGAAGTGGGACAGTCTGCCGCGCGAGCAACGTCCGGAGCGCGGCTTGCTCGGTATTCGCAAGGACCTAGGCCTGTTTGCAAATCTGCGTCCGGCGATCCTGTATCCCGAACTCGCTAATGCGTCGACGCTGAAGCCGGAGATCGTTGCCGGTCTGGACATCCTGATCGTGCGTGAACTCACTGGCGACATCTATTTCGGTCAGCCGCGCGGCATCGAAAACCGTAACGGCGAGCGTTACGGCTTCAATACGATGCACTACACCGAGTCGGAGATACGCCGTATCGGCCGTGTCGCGTTTGAGGCCGCACGCAAGCGCAACAAGCGTCTGTGTTCCGTCGACAAAATGAACGTTCTTGAAACCACCCAGCTGTGGCGCGATGTGATGACCGAGCTTGCCCCGGAATACCCGGACGTCGAGCTTAGTCACATGCTCGTCGACAACGCTGCCATGCAGCTCGTGCGCGCCCCCAAGCAGTTTGACGTGATGGTGACGGGCAATATGTTCGGTGACATCCTCTCGGACGAAGCCTCAATGCTCACGGGCTCGATCGGCATGCTGCCGTCGGCGTCGCTGGATGCGAACAACAAGGGGCTTTACGAGCCCTCGCACGGTTCAGCGCCCGACATCGCGGGCAAGGGCGTAGCGAATCCGCTCGCGACCATCCTGTCTGCGGCGATGATGTTGCGCTATACGTTCAATCGCGAGGACGCGGCGTCGCGCATCGAGGACGCGGTAAAGAAGGTGCTCGCGCAAGGCTACCGCACCGGTGATATTTTCGAGCCGGGTGCGACGAAGGTGGGAACCAAGCAAATGGGCGATGCCGTGTTGGCTGCGCTCTGAGATTTCTGGCAATTCGAGGTGAAGCAAATGAACAAGGTAGGTCTGGTCGGTTGGCGTGGCATGGTTGGCTCCGTGTTGATGCAACGCATGGTGGAAGAGGGCGATTTTGCCCATATCGAGCCGGTGTACTTCTCGACCTCCGCGGCCGGTGGCAAGGCGCCGGTTTTCGGAGGCAAGGAAGCTTCGCTGCCACTGCAGGACGCCTCGAACGTCGACATGATCAGGCAGATGGACATCGTTATCACGTGCCAGGGGGGTGATTACACCAAGGCCGTCTATCCGCAGTTGCGGGCGGCGGGGTGGACGGGGCACTGGATCGATGCGGCCAGCGCGCTGCGCATGGAAAACAACGCGGTCATCGTCCTTGATCCGGTGAACATGAACGTCATCAAGGATGCGCTCGTCAAGGGTGGGCGCGACTGGATTGGCGGCAATTGCACCGTATCGCTGATGCTGATGGGGCTGGGGGGCTTGTTCAAGCAGGACCTCGTCGAGTGGGTATCGGCGATGACCTACCAGGCGGCGTCGGGCGCGGGCGCGCAGAACATGCGCGAATTACTCAGTCAGATGGGCGTGCTCCACGATACCGTCAAGGCAGAACTTGCGGATCCGGCGTCGGCGATTCTCGATATCGATCGCAAGGTTGCCGAGGCCATGCGTTCGGCTGACTTCCCGGTAAAGAATTTCCGTGGCGTGCCGCTGGCCGGTAGCCTGATTCCTTGGATCGATATTCCTGTGGATAACGGACAGTCCAAGGAGGAGTGGAAGGGCGGCGCCGAATGCAACAAGATTCTCGGGCGGCCGGCATTCCGCAGCGCGGGAAGCATTCCCATCGACGGACTGTGCGTGCGCATCGGCGCGATGCGTTGCCATTCGCAGGGTCTGACGATCAAGCTGCGCAAGGACGTGCCGCTCGATGAGGTCAGCGATATCATCGCCAAGGCAAATGACTGGGTGAAGGTTGTGCCGAACCAGCGCGAGATCAGCGAGCGCGAGCTGACTCCCACGGCCGTGACGGGCACGCTGACCGTTCCTGTCGGGCGTCTACACAAGATGGCGATGGGGCCTGAGTACCTTGGCGCCTTCACCGTCGGCGACCAGCTGTTGTGGGGTGCCGCCGAGCCGTTGCGCCGGATGCTGCGTATTCTGCTCGATCGCTGAGCGCGGGAAGTCAGGGGATGATAGGTAGATACGCTACCCCTGGCTTTACCGCAGCACAATCGCGCATTCGGTCCCCGCTTATCTGGCGGGGTGTTCGCCAGAAAAATGCTTTGGCAATTAAAGAATTGCTGCGCGAATTTAAACAAAATGCTAGATTGCCGGGGCATAACGGATGCTCGGCGCGCTCCGCGACGTCCATGGTCCACGTAGTTTGGTGCCCACGCTAGGGTGCGGATGATATGACAGCTATGAAAACATCGATCAAGGCCTCCCTGATTGCTACCGCGATCGCCATGCTCCCTCTCGGTAGCCACGCCGCCGGACTCGGTTCGATCCATGTTTTCAGTGGCATCGGGCAGCCGCTCCGGGCTGAGGTCGAACTCAATGCGAGCAGCGAGGAGCTGCAGTCGTTGTCGGCGCGAGTCGCGCCCCCCGAGGCGTTCAAGCAGGCCAGCCTTCAATATACGTCGGCGATGACCGCACTGCGGTTCTCTGTTGAGCGTCGTGGCAGCCGCTCAGTGGTGAAGATCGCTAGTGAACGTCCGTTCAACGAACCCTTTGTCGACTTGCTGATCGAGCTTAACTGGGCAGCTGGGCGCCTTCTGCGCGAATACACATTCCTGCTTGACCCGGTACCGGTCGGCGCTCCCGCACCGACCGTGAGCCGCAGTGCCGCGCCAGTATCTTCCCCGTCTGCCGCCTCAGTAGCGGCACCGACTCGAAGAGCGGCGCCTGCGGGATCGTCAGGAACTGACCGTTACGAAATACAGAAGGGTGACACCCTGCGTCGCATCGCCGAGGCAAACCGACCCGAAGGGGCTAGTCTGGATCAGATGCTGATTGCGCTGTTTCGCGAGAATCCGACGGCTTTCGACGGGCAAAATATCAATAGGCTGCGCGCGGGTGCAATTGTCGCCGTGCCCGACGAAATTGCAGTGCGCGCCATCGATCCGGTTCAAGCGCGGCGCGAAGTGCAGGCACAGTCAGCGGACTTTAACGCGTATCGTAGAAAGCTCGCCGGTACGGTGGCGTCACGCCCGGCCGCGGCCGATCAGACTCCATCCCGTAGCGATGCCGGCGCGATCGTGCCGAAGGTCAGTGAGCCGGCGCGTACCGGAAGTGGCGATCAGGTAAGGGTTTCGGGTGCGCCGACTGAATCGGCCGAAAGCCGGAACTCGGACAGCACACGCTTGGCGCGCCTGCAAGCCCTTGAGGAAGAACTGGTTGCGCGCGACAAGGCTCTCGAGGAAGCCAACAGCCGTCTCGCGGCACTGGAAGCGAGCATTCAACAGATGCAACAGTTGCTTGCGCTGCGAAACCAGAATCTCGCCCAGTTACAGCAGCAGGCAGCCGCCGGGACGGCGGCTCAGGCGGCTGCGGCGCCCGCGCCTGCGGAGGCGCCTGCGACGCCGTCCGATGCATCCGCGCCAGCACAGCCTGCAGGCCCAGCTCCCGCGGTCCCTGTCCAGGAAATGCCGAGCGTTGAACCTGCGAAGCCTGCGCCGACGCCGCCCACGAGGACATCACCACCTGCTGCTGAACCGAGCTTCGTGCAATCCCTGCTTGATGATCCCATGATGCTGGCCGGCGGTGGCGGAATCCTTGCTCTGCTTCTTGCCTATGCGGGGCTCAAGGTTCGCCAACGGCGCAATCATGCTCAGGGGATGCGTGGGGTGAATGACAGGGCGAGTGAATTTCCCCCTGAAACCAATTCTGTATTCGGCGCGACTGGTGGGCAGAGCGTCAATACGGGTGAGAGCAGCGTTCTTCATACCGATTTCAGTCAGTCGGGCCTGTCGGCTATCGACACCGACGAGGGGGTGGATCCGGTTGCCGAGGCAGATGTGTACATGGCCTATGGTCGTGATGCCCAAGCCGAGGAAATACTTCTCGATGCGCTGAAAAACGATTCGACGCGCACCGCGATCTATCTCAAGCTCCTTGAAATTTACGCACAGCGCAAGAATCTCAAGGCATTCGAAACCACCGCGACGGATCTTTATTCGCGCACGGGCGGCGAAGGTCAGGATTGGGAAAAGGCAGCTGAGATGGGGCGCCGGATAGATCCGGATAATCCTCTCTACCGGGCTTCCGCCGCGATGGGGCGTGGAAGTGCGTCGGACACCCTGCAGCCTCAAGGGGCCGCTGCTGCGGTTGGCGTTGCTGCGGCAGCAACAGCAATTGGCTATGCTGAGTCGGCCCGGCAAGCTTCGGGTGAGACCCTGTCGGGGCTTGATTTCGTCACGTCCTTTAACACGGAAGCGGGGGCTCCATCGCCGACTTCACCACAACTCGAGTCAGTGGCAGGGCTTGACGATGCGGCACCCACAGTCGATGTCGAGATCGAGGCGCTACCGGAAGTGGATTCGGATGCACTGGATTTCGATCTCGATGCCGGTCTGGACCTCGGTGACGTTGCCCCGCCGGCTGCCGGGGTAACGCTGCCGGGTATCAGCGTGCCCGCGGGAGGCTCGTCTGAGTCGGAGCTGGATCTGGGCTTGGATATCGGGGAACTCACGGGGCAATCGGCGGCAGAGGAAGCCATCTCGCCGCCCCGCGTCGCGGACCCAATGGAGGCCACCGTCGTGGGGCAGGGGTTTGATTTCGCGTCCGCGGAGCAAGCGCTCGAATTTGATCTTGCTCCTGCAATCGATGCGTCGGCGGTAGGGAGTGCGCTTTCCGAGGCTGACCTAAATGCGACGGTTGTGGGCACGGAGGGAGCGCCTGTTGCGGAAGATGCAGATGGAGGCGACCTCGAGAAGACATCGTTCGACAGTAGCTTGCTCGATTTCGATTTTAACCTCGAAGATACCGGGGAGCCGGCTTCTGCCCCACTTGCTCCGACGCCGATGGACTTGTCCAGCATCGATCTGAATCTTGATACGCCCGAAACGGAGCTCCCGCCCCTCACATCAGGGTCTGGTGAGGCTTCGGCAGTCGATGTGTTGGAGCTTTCCGAGCCGGAAATGGCTGCCGGCAATATTGCGATCAACTCCGATGTATTGGAAGAGGTCAATACCAAGCTCGAACTGGCGCGCGCATATGAGGAAATGGGAGATGCCGAGGGAGCCCGCGAATTGATCGAAGAAGTATTGCGCGAAGGCTCTGCGGATCAGCGCGAAGCCGCGTCCAGGCTGAAGGAGCGGCTCGGTTGATGGTTTGCATACAGTTCTAGGGTCATCCTCTGAAGGCCGCCTGGCACGCCGGGCGGCCTGTCCTTTTTATGCACTCAGGAATGTTGATTTTGTTGTGGATGACAGGGGTTGCAGTTGTGCAATTTCTTTCACCACTGTGGCTTTTCGCCACACTTGTCGGCTGCGCTTTCGGCGCATGGTGGTTCGCGCCATTGCGCAGCCTTCGCCTCCTTCGACGGGTCCGGTTCTTGGTGCTCGCCATTCTCGTCTTGTTCGCTGGGTTTACGCCGGGCGATGCTCTGTGGACTGCTTTTCAGTCGGTTAGCCCAAGCCGTGAGGGGGTGATGCTGGCTGCAGAACATGCGGGGCGACTGCTCGCCGTCGTGTTGTGCGTAGCGTTGTTGCTGGAACGCCTGTCTGTGAACCGGCTGGTGAGTGGCCTGTATGCGTTGCTGCAACCCTTTGAACGCTTCGGCTTGCCGACGGAGCGGCTCGCGGTGCGTTTGATGCTGGTGTTGCGCTACGTCGAAACGGTGCCTCGCGGGGGATGGCAGGGCTGGCTGGATGATGATATCGATCTCGATGGTGATTTTGCTGAGCCGGTCGTCATCGGGCGGGAATGCCTCGCTGGGCGCGAGATTGCGCTGCTGGTACTACTGGCCGCTGGCGGAATGATGTGGCTGGGAGTCTGGCGATGAGAATCGCGCTGGGCATCGAGTATGCGGGCGATGCTTTCCAGGGCTGGCAGAGCCAGGCGCATGGCAGGACAGTACAGGATCATCTTGAGGCTGCGTTGGCTACCATTGCCGGTCACTCGGTCAGGTTGCACTGTGCGGGCCGTACTGATTCGGGAGTGCATGCAACGGCACAGGTGGTGCACTTCGATACGCCGTCTGTCCGCCCCTTGTACGGCTGGGTTCGGGGTGTGAATAATCAACTCTGCTCGCACGTGGCGGTGCGCTGGGCAGTGGACGTCGGCGAGGATTTTCATGCCCGCTTCTGCGCCGTGTCGCGCCGCTATCGCTACATCATGCACAACGCCCCTGTCAGGCCCGCGCTGTTGGCGGGGCGGGTGGGATGGTTCCATCCCCCGCTCGACGAGGCGGCAATGATTGAAGCTGCGCGCTGCCTCGAAGGCTGGCACGATTTTTCAGCGTTTCGCGCGGCGGGTTGCCAGGCAAAATCGCCCGTCAAACTGATGCATGAGGCGCGCGTCCACCGTGCGGGCGAGTATCTTATTTTTGATTTCTGGGCGAACGCGTTTCTTCACCACATGGTACGCAATCTAGTCGGTGCGCTCGTGTACGTCGGGAAGGGGCGTTATCCCCCGGCGTGGATGGCAGAGATTCTGGCGGCACGTGATCGTAGTCAGGCGGGACTCACGTTTCCGGCTGATGGCCTGTATCTGTGTGGCGTCGAATACGCCCCGCACTGGCCGCTGCCGGGGGAAGGGCGTATTATCGCGGTCCCGCGTATTCCTTTCGTCTGAGTGTCCAGAACCCGAATCAAGATCTGTGGCCTGACCCGTGCCGACGATGTGCGCGCAGCGGTCGAAGCCGGAGCCGATGCGATCGGGCTGGTATTCTATCCGCCCAGTCCGCGTTTTGTTTCGTTCGAGCGCGCGGCACAACTCGCCTCACTGATTCCTCCTTTTGTGACCGTGGTGGGCCTGTTCGTGAACCCGGAAGCTGGGTTCGTCAATGAGGCGCTGGCGCGGGTCCCACTGCAACTCCTGCAGTTTCATGGTGATGAGACCGAGGGGGAATGCGCTCGTTACGGACGTCCGTGGATCAAGGCGGCCCGGGTGCGACCCGGAGTCGATCTGGTAGAATTCTCGGCTTGTCACCCGTTGGCCGCGGGCCTTCTGCTGGATGCCTTCGTAGATGGGTTCGGCGGAGGTGGCAAGGTATTCGATTGGTCCCTGATTCCCGCTGGTTTGGGCAGACCGCTGATCCTTTCCGGTGGCCTCGATCCCGATAATGTGGGCGAGGCGGTGCGCCGCGTGAGGCCATGGGCGGTGGATGTGTCCAGTGGCGTGGAGTCGGGCAAGGGCATCAAGGATGCGGCGCTGATCGCTGCATTCATCGCTGGAGTTCGACATGCAGATGGCTGACAAGCCTTATAAGTTTCCCGACTCGAGCGGTCACTTTGGCCCTTATGGCGGGGTGTTCGTTGCCGAGACACTGATTCCGGCGCTCGACGAGTTGAATGCGGCCTATGACGCATGTCGCAATAATCCGGCATTCATGGCCGAGTTCGAGTACGAACTCAAGCATTACGTTGGACGTCCAAGCCCGATATACCACGCTCGGCGTTGGTCAGACCTGTTGGGCGGCGCACAGATCTATCTGAAGCGTGAGGATCTGAACCACACGGGCGCGCATAAGGTAAATAACTGCATCGGCCAGGCGCTGGTGGCGCGTTACATGGGCAAGCCGCGGATCATCGCCGAAACGGGGGCTGGTCAGCACGGTGTGGCGAGCGCTACGGTCGCGGCGCGCTATGGGATGGAGTGTGTCGTCTACATGGGGTCGGAGGACATCAGGCGTCAGGCTGCAAACGTCTACCGCATGAAGTTGCTCGGCGCCACGGTGGTGCCGGTCGAGTCAGGCTCGAAGACTTTGAAGGACGCCTTGAACGAGGCGATGCGCGACTGGGTCACCAACATCCACAACACTTTTTACATCATTGGAACCGTGGCAGGGCCGCATCCCTATCCAATGATGGTGCGCGACTTTCAGGCGGTGATTGGCAATGAATGTCTCGTGCAGATGCCTGAGATGACCGGACGGCAGCCTGATTACGTGATTGCCTGCGTCGGGGGCGGCTCAAACGCGATGGGCATCTTTCACCCCTATATCGATGTGCCCGGAGTCCGGCTGGTCGGTGTCGAAGCGGCCGGTGAGGGGATGGATACCGGGCGGCACGCGGCCAGTCTTACGGCTGGAACACCCGGCGTGCTTCACGGCAATCGCACTTATCTGCTGCAAGACGAAGATGGGCAGATCATCGAAACACATTCGATATCCGCCGGTCTCGACTACCCCGGCGTCGGTCCCGAACATGCCTGGCTCAAGGACAGTGCGCGTGCCGAGTATGTCGGCGTGACCGACCAGGAGGCGCTGAAGGCCTTTCATGACCTGTGCCACCTGGAAGGCATCATTCCTGCTCTTGAATCGTCCCACGCGCTGGCTTATGCGGCGAAGCTCGCTCCGAACCTGCCGAAGGACAAGATCCTGTTGGTCAATCTGTCCGGGCGCGGCGACAAGGACATGCATACCGTTGCCGAGAAGTCCGGCATCCAGTTCTGACTATGGTGGGTCGATTTGCGACCCACATTTCCCGATAGTGAATATGTCCAGAATCCAGTCTGTTTTTCAGCGTCTGCAGGCCTCCGGGCGGCGAGCGCTGATCCCCTTCATTACCGCAGGCGATCCCGATCCCGAACTCACGGTGCCATTGATGCATGCGCTGGTCGAGAGCGGTGCGAACATCATCGAGCTTGGTGTTCCGTTCTCGGATCCGATGGCTGACGGCCCGACGATTCAGCGTGCTTCCGGGCGGGCTCTGGCTAAGGGTATGAGCCTGCGTAAAGTGCTCGATTTGGTTCGCACGTTCCGTGCCGAGGACGGCGATACGCCGGTCGTGCTGATGGGCTACGCGAATCCGATCGAAGCGATGGGTCCCGACCGCTTTGTCGCGGCAGCAAGCGACGCAGGCGTAGATGGCGTGTTGGTGGTCGATTACCCGCCGGCCGAATGTGAGGCGTTCGCCGCGGTAGCCAAGGCGGCAGGAATCGATCCGATCTTCCTGCTTGCGCCTACATCGACCGAGCAGCGCTTCGACGATGTCGCGAAAATTGGAAGCGGCTACATCTACTACGTTTCGTTGAAGGGTGTGACGGGATCCGGTGCGCTTGATTTCAACGACGTTGCGGCGCGTCTGCCGCAAATTCGTGCCCGTGTCGGCATGCCGGTAGGCGTCGGGTTCGGCATCCGTGATGCCGAATCGGCCCGTCGAATCGGCGAGGTCGCCGATGCCGTGGTGATCGGTAGCCGCATCATCGAAGAACTCGAGAACAGTCCGCGCGAGCAGGCCGTGGCCAACGTCAAAGCTTTCCTGCGGAACATTCGCACTGCGCTCGACCAGATTGAAGGAGCGCCGCGATGAGCTGGCTTCAGAAACTGTTGCCGCCGAAGATCAAACGCGCGGAATCGGCAGCACGCAAATCCATTCCCGAAGGTTTGTGGAGCAAATGCTCGGCCTGTGAAGCGGTGCTTTACCGCTCGGATCTCGAAAGCAATCAGAGCGTATGCCCGAAGTGTGGCCATCATCAGCGGCTGCGGGCCCGTGCGCGACTCGACCTGCTGCTTGATGCCGAGGGGCGGTTCGAGATCGGAAGCGAGGTGATGCCAGTCGATCCGCTGAAATTCAAGGATTCACGGCGCTACACCGAACGCTTGTCCGCCGCCAATGAAGATACCGGCGAGGCCGATGCGATGGTGGTCATGCAGGGATCTGTCCTTACCGTTCCGGTGGTCGTGGCGTGCTTCGAGTTCGAATTCCTGGGGGGGTCGATGGGCTCGGTCGTCGGCGAGCGTTTCGTGCGCGGCGCCAAGGCGGCACTCGAACAGCGACTGCCTTTCATCTGCATCACCGCGACGGGCGGAGCGCGGATGCAGGAAGGTCTGTTCTCGCTGATGCAGATGGCCAAAACCACGGCTGCGATCACTCAGCTGGCGCAGCGTAAGCTGCCATTCCTGACCATTCTGACCGATCCGACGATGGGCGGCGTGTCGGCGAGCTTCGCCTTCATGGGCGATGTCGTGATTGCCGAGCCCGGTGCATTGATCGGCTTTGCCGGACCTCGGGTGATCGAGCAAACGGTTCGCGAAACGCTACCGGAAGGCTTTCAGCGTTCCGAGTTCCTGCTTGAGAAGGGCGCCATCGACATGATCGTGGATCGTCGGGAAATGCGCGCCAAGGTCGCAGAAATTCTCACCTTGCTGACTCGTCAGCCAGCCATTGGCGTTTGATCCCAGTTGCAATACATGCGATATCCGGATTCCCTGAACGGTTGGCTTGAGCTGCTCGAAGGCAGGCACAGTGCGCAGATCCAGCTCGGCCTGGAACGTGTTGCGCATGTGCGCGATGCGCTTGCAGTGCGCTGCGACGCTGTGGTGATTACAGTGGGTGGCACCAACGGCAAGGGCTCGACCTGTGCGATGCTGGAAGCCATTTTGCTGGCTGCAGGCTATCGTGTCGGCTGCTATACATCCCCCCATCTGCTGCGCTTCAACGAGCGTGTACGCATTGATGGGCGTGAGCTCGAGGATGCCGCGCTGGTGGAGGGGTTTGCCGCCGTAGAGCGTGTGCGCGATGAAATACCACTGACCTATTTTGAGCACGGTACGTTGGCGGCGTGGTACGCCTTCAGCCGCGAACCGCTCGACGTCATCATTCTCGAAGTCGGCCTTGGTGGACGCCTTGATGCCGTCAATGCAATCGAGCCGGACTGTGCCGTCGTCACTGGTGTGGCGATGGATCACATGGACTATCTTGGCGAAACGAGGGAACAGATCGGGTTTGAGAAAGCCGGAATTTTCCGCGCCGGCCGCCCCGCAATCTGCTCCGATCCGCTGGCACCGGTGTCGCTCGTTGCACATGCACGCGAGATCGGTGCGGATCTGTGTCTCGTTGGGCAAGATTTCGGATTTTCCGGCGACCGTACCCAATGGGTGTGGTGGAGCAGGGGTGGCGTGCGTCGTGGAGGGCTGGCGTATCCGGCGCTACGCGGTGCCAACCAGCTGTTGAATGCCTCCGCTGCGCTGATGGCCCTCGAAAAGCTACGCGACCGCATTCCCGTTTCGATGCAGGCAGTGCGTCAGGGACTTATGCTGGTGGAACTGCCGGGCCGCTTCCAGGTCCTGGCGGGCAAGCCGTCGGTGGTACTCGACGTGGCGCACAATCCGCAGGCCGCCGGAGTGCTTTCGGAGAACCTGTCGAATATGGGCTTTTTCCCGGAGACTTGGGCCGTGCTAGGGATGCTCTCCGACAAGGACGTCGAGGGCGTAGTGCGCCTGATCCAGGAGCGTGTCGATCACTGGTTGCTGACTGGACTGCCCGGACCGCGTGGCTTGACTGCGGAGGCTTTGGCGGATCGCCTTCGCTCGGTTGGCGTGCGCGGCGATGTGCAATGTTTCAAGCGGCCTGCCGAGGCTTTTTCGGTTGCGCAAGAATCAGCAGGTGAGGGTGATAGAATTGTCGTCTTTGGTTCATTCCTGACTGTCGCGGATGTGCTGGATGCCGTCCGTGCCGCTCGTCATTGAGGTTTCGCGTGACCGATAGCGACAACGTCGAACTCAAGAAGCGTTCGCGGCGCCGATTGGTCGGGGCGGCCGCCCTGGCCCTGATCGCTGCAATTGTTCTACCGATGGTGATGGACCAAGAGCCGGGTTCGCCCGCGCAGGATATTCAGGTCACGATTCCCGATCGCGAAGCCGACAGTGCGCTTGCACGGCCGATCGCTAGCCGGCCTACGCAGAGTCCCGAGCCGCAGCTCGCGCCCCCGCCGGAGGAACAGTCTCCCGGCCCCGTGCCGCCGGAAGCGCCTGTCCGGCCCGCGACGGCCCCTGCCGCTGACGGACCCGCATCGTCTCGAACTGCGGCGTCGGCGGCAGTGACATCTTCCATGCAAAAGCCCTCCGAGAAATCTCCTGAACCCGTGGGCAAGGCAGTAGTGCCGCCTTTACCTGTAGTAGGCGCGGGTAAGGATGCTGCACGAGCCCAGGCAATTCTGGAGGGGAAGGCGGTGGCCCAGTCAGCGGTCCCGGCCAGTGAATCTTTTGTCGTTCAGGTCGGGGCCTTTTCCGATATCGGCAAGGCCGCATCCATTGCCGCCGATCTGAAAAAGCGCGGTTTTACCGCCTACACTGAAAAAGTGGGCGCTGTGACGCGAGTGCGTGTAGGCCCGTTCCGTGGCCGTGAAGATGCTGAAAAGGTGGCGCAGCGGGTGCGTGCAAGCGGGATGAACGGCTCGGTGATGGCGCGATGAGACGTCTTCCGTGTGGTCAATGACGGTATTCGACTATATTTTCCTCGCGGTGTTGACCCTTTCTGCGGCGATCGGCTTGTGGCGGGGGCTCGTCAGCGAAGTCATTGCGCTGCTCGCGTGGGTTCTTGCCTTGTTTGCGGCGTGGCGGTTTTCGGCAGATGCAGCGGGCCTGTTGTCCGGTCTGATCGTCGAGCCTGCGTGGCGACAGGTTGCGGGGTTTGCGCTGATCTTTATGGTGGTGCTGATGCTCGCCGCCTTGCTGCGTTTCTTGCTGCGGGAATTGCTCAAAGCAGTGGGGTTGGGCGCCGCCGACAGGTTGTTCGGCGCGTTTTTCGGTCTCGCGCGTGGTCTGGTGATTGCGTTTGTTGTAGTGTTGCTCGGGGGGTTGATCGGTGTGGCGCGTGAGCCTTGGTGGGCGAATGCGACGTTCGCGCCTCCGATGGAGACGGCGGTGATCGCCGCCAAACCGTGGCTGCCCGACGCGGTGGCTGCCAGGATTCGTTTCAAATAGGTGCTTATTCCATGTGCGGAATTTTAGGGGTTGTTGCGACCTCCCCGGTCAATCAGTTGCTCTACGACGGTCTCCAGGTGTTACAGCACCGGGGGCAGGACGCAGCGGGCATCGCTACGTTCGAGGGGGGACGGTTCTTGATGCACAAGGGGCCGGGTTTGGTGCGCGACGTGTTCCGCACCCGCAACATGCGAAATCTCGTAGGTAACTGGGGGATTGGTCACGTCCGCTACCCCACTGCGGGGTCGGCGTGCAATCCGGCCGAGGCGCAGCCCTTCTACGTCAACTCACCGTTTGGTCTGCTGCTGGCGCATAACGGTAACCTGACGAACTCGGAAGAGCTAAAGCGCGAGATGTTCCTCTCCGATCTGCGCCATATCAATACCAATTCCGATTCCGAGGTGCTGCTCAATGTGCTGGCGCACGAGTTGCAGGCCGCAGCCAAGGGCTTCAAGCTCGACGAGGACGCAGTGTTCCGTGCCGTTGCAGGCGTGCATCGCCGGTGTCGCGGTGCCTACGCCGTGGTCGTGATGATTGCCGGCTACGGCCTGTTGGCATTTCGCGACCCCTTTGGAATCCGTCCGTTGGTGATCGGTCGCAACGATGTCGAGGCGGGGCATGAGTGGCTGGTAGCGTCCGAGTCCGTCGCGATGGACGTGCTGGGTTTCCGTACCTTGCGCGACGTCGCGCCGGGTGAAGCGATCCTGATCGATACCAAGGGCAATTTCCATAGCCGACAGTGCGCGGAGAAAACGGTCGAGGCGCCGTGTATGTTCGAATTCGTGTACCTTGCGCGCCCGGATTCGATCATCGACGGGGTGTCGGTGTACGAGTCACGCGTCAAGATGGGCGAGTTCTTGGCCGACAAGCTGAAGCGGGTGATTCCGCATGCCGACATTGATGTCGTGATTCCGATCCCGGATTCCAGCCGCCCGTCGGCGATGGAGATGGCACACAAACTGAACCTTCCGTATCGGGAGGGGTTTGTCAAGAATCGCTATATCGGCCGGACCTTCATCATGCCGGGGCAGGCAATCCGGCGTAAGTCGGTGCGCCAGAAGCTGAATACGATCCCGCAGGAATTTCGAGGCAAGAAGGTGTTGTTGGTCGATGATTCGATTGTGCGAGGCACCACCAGTCGCGAGATCGTGTCGATGGCGCGCGAAGCCGGTGCCATAAAGGTGTATTTGGCCTCGGCGGCGCCGCCGGTGCGCTTTGCCAACGTGTACGGGATTGACATGCCTACGCGTGGTGAGCTGATTGCGGCCGGACGCGATGAAGCGGAAATCTGCCGCGAGATCGGTGCCGACGGGCTGATTTACCAGGACCTTGCTGACCTCAAGGCGGCGGTGCGAGCAGTCAATCCCGCAATTAGCTTCTTTGAGACTTCCTGTTTTGATGGCTGTTACATCACCGGGGACATCACTGCAGAGTATCTTAACGGGGTCGAGAACCAGCGTGGCGAGGCCAAGTCCTCGGGGGAGGAAGGGGAGGACGGGCAACTCGACCTGAATCTGGTGGCCAGCCACGACAACTGACGCGGTACTCATGACTCCTTACGAATTTGACACACTTGCAGTGCGTGCGGGTATCGCGCGCAGCCAATTCAACGAGCATAGCGAAGCCCTCTACCTGACTTCCAGCTTCGTATTCGAAAGCGCGGCCCAAGCGGCGGCGCGCTTTTCGGGTGAGGAGGAAGGCAACGTTTATGCAAGATTTTCGAATCCGACTGTTACGGCGATGCAGCAGCGTCTGGCGGCCCTTGAAGGGGCCGAAGCCTGCGTGGCCACTGCCTCCGGGATGTCCGCCATTCTTTCGCTGGCGATGGCAACGCTGCAAGCCGGCGACCATATCGTCGCGTCGACGGGGCTCTTCGGGGCGACGCAGCAGCTATTCGGCACCATTCTGGCGAAGTTCGGTGTTGAGACCAGCTTCGTGCCAGCCACGGATCTCGCGGCCTACCGTGCTGCGGTTCGGCCGCGTACACGACTGTTTTTTGTTGAAACTCCGTCGAATCCGCTAACGGAAGTCATCGATATTGCGGCCGTGGCCGAGATTGCTCACGCCGCCGGCGCGATCCTGGCGGTGGATAACTGCTTCTGCACGCCGGCCTTACAACGTCCGCTCGAGTTGGGTGCCGATGTGGTGGTTCACTCGGCGACGAAGTATCTCGACGGTCAGGGCAGGGTCCTCGGCGGCGCCGTCGCTGGTGCGAAACCTGTCGTGGACGAGGTTCTGAAATTTCTGCGGACGGCAGGACCAAGCATTTCCCCCTTCAATGCCTGGGTGATTCTCAAGGGGCTTGAGACCCTGCGCATCAGAATGGAAGCGCAATCTGCGAGTGCGTTGGAGCTGGCGGGCTGGCTCGAGAGACAGCCAGGGGTTGTGCGCGTGCATTACCCCGGCCTCGCATCTCATCCGCAGCACGCGCTGGCCAAGCGCCAGCAAAAAAGCGGTGGCGCGATCTTCAGTTTCGAAGTGGCAGGTGGACGGGAAAGGGCGTGGCAGGTCGTCGACGGGACGCGGATGATCTCGATCACGGCCAACCTTGGCGATACCAAGACTACCATCACCCATCCCGCTTCGACGACGCACGGTCGGATCAGCGCCGAAGCGCGGGAGGCGGCCGGCATTAGTGAAGGCTTGCTGCGGGTGGCGGTCGGTCTTGAGTCCTTGGAAGACTTGCGTGCCGACCTCGCCCGCGGATTGAGCGCCTAGAATGCGCGCAGCCGGGAGGGGCTTCCGGCCTAGGTGCGTTTTGCGACTGGTTTGTGACCAATACGTGCGCTAAATTCCCTGCCATTCCACTGCAGGTAGGTCGCTTCACCGTGCCAGTCGGATAGTACCCAACGCGCACATGTGTGCTCATCAACCCGGTGCGCGTGGCGCGCCGGGCGGTGAGTGTGGCCGTGAATCAGGGTCGGATATGCGTTACCGCGTAAAAGTGCTTCCACCGCACTATCGTTTACATCCATGATTTCCATGGATTTTTCCAGCTTCGCCGATTCGCTGCGACGACGCAGGCTTTCGATGAGGTGTTTGCGTTCACCAAGTGGGCGATTCAGGAAGGCTGTCTGCCAGGCTGGATCGCGGACCTGGCGGCGGTAGGTCTGGTAGGCCTGATCATCGGTGCATAGGATGTCGCCATGACTCAGCAATACCGGACGTCCGTCGAGATCGATCAGCGTCGGATCGGCCAGAATGCGCATGCCGGCGGCGGCGGCGAAGGCCTCGCCAAGCAAGAAGTCGCGATTGCCAGGTAAGAAGGCGATGGTCACGCCGCTTGCAGATAGGGCCGCCAGCGATTCGCACACCATTGCGTTCAACGGCGTTTCGGCATCGTCGTCACCGGCCCAATATTCGAATAGGTCGCCAAGAATATAGAGCATCTCCGCCGCGCGCGCGGGACCGTCGAGGAAAGCAAGAAATGCCTGAGTATTTTCCGGCGTATCCTCGGACAGGTGCAGATCGGAGATGAACAGGGCCGACATCGTGTGAGCGCGTAACGGGGGCGGCCCGAAACGCCTTTAGATGATCTCGGCCCGTTCGATCACGACGTCCTCGACGGGAACGTCCTGATGAAAACCGCTCGATCCGGTGCGGACGGAGCGAATGGCGTTCACGACGTCCATGCCTTCGCTGACCCGACCGAAGACGCAGTAACCCCAGCCCTGCATATCGGGGGACCGGAAATCGAGAAAGTCGTTGTCAGTAACGTTGATGAAGAATTGGGCGGTTGCCGAATGCGGCGCCTGCGTGCGGGCCATGGCAATCGTGCCGGTTACGTTCTTCAGACCGTTGTCGGCTTCATTCTTGATCGGCTCGCGAGTCGTCTTTTGCTTCATTCCCGGTTCAAAGCCGCCGCCCTGGATCATGAAACCCTTGATGACACGATGGAAAATCGTGTTGTCGTAGTGGCCGGAGGTGACGTAGTCGAGAAAGTTCTTGACCGTTTCCGGAGCCTTTTCCGAATCGAGTTCCAGTGTGATTGTGCCGTGATTGGTATGTAGCTTGACTGCCATGGGAGGCTCCTTGAGACTCATTGCTTGGGTTGGCCGGCTTTCTCCGCGTCGATGACGCGAACCGATTCGATGGTGACGGGCTGATCCGGCACGTTCTGGTAACCCTTGAGGGTGCGGGTGGGGGTGCGGCCGATCTTTTGGACCACGTCCAAGCCCTTCGTGACCTTTCCGAAAACCGCGTAACCCCAGCCGTCGCGTGAAGGGTAGTCGAGGAAGCGGTTATCAACGAGGTTGATGAAGAATTGCGCGCTTGCGGAGTGAGGGTCGGCGGTGCGGGCCATCGCGAGGGTGCCCGCTTCATTGCGCAAGCCGTTCTTGGCTTCGTTCTCGATCGGGGCGCGGGTGGGTTTCTGGTTCAGGCCGGCATCGAAGCCGCCCCCCTGAATCATGAAGCCGTCGATGACGCGGTGAAAAATGGTGCCGGTGTAATGCCCACTCTTGACGTATTCGATGAAGTTCTCCACCGATTTCGGTGCCTTGTCGGCAAACAGTTCCATTTCGATCGTGCCGTGACTGGTGCGCATTTCAAGGACGGGATTTGCAGCGAGGGCGCTGGCAATCCAGCCAAATAGAAAAAGGGAGAGCAAGAAACGCTTCATGGTTTGAGCTTCCTGTGCGATGGGAAAAGGGGGAGAGCGGCTCAGGCCTTGCCTTCGTAAACGATTTTCCAGCGGCCACCTTCCTTGAGCCAGTACTGACGCTTGCGGATGCGATCCGACATGCCATCGCTGCGATAGTTCTGCTCGAAGGTGACGACCACCATGTCGTCACGGCCGGGGTTGCGAAGCATGCTCAGCTTGTCCAGTCCGACCTTGATCCATTGGCGATTGGTGGCGACGCGGCGCTTTTGCGCGACCCAGTCGCTGTAATCCTGATGGTCGCTACGGAAGTCCTTCGAGTAATGCGCAAGATAGCGGTCAACATCAACGCTTTCCCAGTCGCGACGCCAGCGCTCGATGGCTTCCTGCAAGCCCTTGCGTTCCGCTTGCCAGTCGTCGAGTGAAAGCCACTCGATTTCGTTGCTGATGATGACGGGCGTGAGACCGGGCTCAACAAAATTCGAAAGTTGCAGGAAGTCCTGGTTGGCCAGGGTGACGCACCCCTCGGATGACAGGGGGGCGCGTGCATAGGTGTCGCTGGGGGTGCCGTGCAGCCAGATGCCATGGCCAGTGCGGCCGAGACGACGGTCCCACTCATTTGGGTAGTTGATCGGAAAGGCTCCGCTGCCGTAGAGATCAGGCAGTTTCGCCTGTTCGATGAACGAGGTGATCTGATAGACGCCAAGTGGCGTCTTGTTGTCGCCTTCGACCTTCTTGTCGGTGCCAGCCTTGCCGTGACTGATGTAGTAGTCCGCGACGAAACGTGGTTTGCCTGCGTCGTTCGCATACACATACAGGCGGGCACGCTTGGTGTCGACGACTACGGCGTAGCGCTGTTCGGGTCCCATCTGCAGCAGATAGCGCGGGATGTAGTTGGCGGCGGCGGGGCGTTCGCGATAGGCGCGTAGGCGTGCTATGGCTTCATCACGCAACTCACGTATGCGCTCGCTGCCGCCTGAGGCGTTGCCGAAGGTGGCGATGGGCTTTGCGCGCGCGAGCAGCAGGTCGCCTTTGATGAGATGGGCCAGTCTAAAATTCGGATAGGCACGTAGCAGGGTTTCGGTGCGCTCAAGCGCAGAATCAAGGCGATTGGCTTCGATTTCACCAAAGACATACTCGAGCGACGCGTCCGGGCCGGCGTCGGAAATCCCGCGCTGGGCCGAAGCGGCCGATACCGCCGCGGGCAGGGTAACGGCCCAGAGCGCTAGCAACAGACGAACGAGCAGCCTTCGTCCGGCGATCATCGCGATCATCCTCCAACGCGCTCCTGGCGAATGCGCCAGGCGCCATTTCGCTTGACGAGTTCCAGCGTCTTGGCGGTGCTCGAGTTGAATCCAGGAGAGTCATAGTGCTGGCGGAATCGCACTGTGGCAACATCGCCGTCGATCTTCGCAGTGGGCTTCTCAATATCAATTGCAATCTTGCCCGGCTTGCCGACGCGCTGTTCCCGTTCCTGCTCCCAAGTCTTGCGTGAAACACCTCCCGGTGCTCGGAAGTCCTTGTCGTAGTACGACAAATACGACTTGACGTCTTTGCGCGACCAAGCCTTGGCCCATTCGTCGACCATTTGCAATGCTTCGCGCTCCGCACTCTGTGCCGCATCTGCTGCTGCGGCTGTTGCTGGTGCCGCTGCGGCTGTTGCCGTGACCGGGGCGCGTGTTTGAGTCGTCGCTGCCGCCGGGGTTGTAGGCGCAGGTGTCGCCGTGGGGGCGGTTGCGGGAACTGCGGCCTTAGCGCTTTCAGCAGCCGGGGTGCTAGCGACCGGAGTATTGGGAGCGGTTGCTGGTTGTGTGGGTGTGGGTGTCGCGGGGGCTGGCGCCGCGGCCGCGGTGGCGATACGTGTTTTTGCGCTGCCTTGATTCGTCCCCGACATCATTTCACGGATCAGCGCAAGTTTGGATTGTGCGGCGGCGTTGGCGGAGTCGAGCTGCAGTGCCTTGTCGTAGGCCTGGCTGGCGAGTCGAGCATAAACGTCGCCGAGATTTTCGTGTGCCGTAGCGTAGCTGGGATGGGTCCGAATCGCCATCTCAAGTGCAGCGCGCGCCTTTTCGTATTGGCGCTGCTGGGCGTAGAGTACGGCGAGATTGTTGTAGGGTTCCGGTAGCTCGGGAAAATCCCCGGTGAGCTTCTGAAATACCGCAACGGCTTCGTCGAGGCGGTTCAGTTCGGTCAGGGCGATGCCTTTGAGGAAGCGCGCCTGCGGGTCGCGCGCATTAGACGCGAGCAGCCGGTCAGCCATCGCCAGGGCCTGCGAATGCTGCCCTTGATTCACCAGTGTTTGAACCTGAGCGGTTGTGTCGGCAGCGTGGAGCAGCTGGCTGGAGCCTAGGCCAAGGATGAGGGCCATCATGGCCAGTGCGGAATTTGGACGCATCTTCATTGTGCTAGAATCGCTCGGTTTATCCGTTAATCCACGCGGATTAACGCGACATTCTACCAAATAACCAAGACCGCATCACAATCCGGTGCCGGCGTGATGCGGCGGGGGCGGACCGAAAGGGGACCGCCTTTTTTTGTGGTTCGGCCATGCTCTGCGATCGCTGTTTGGACGCGGCGCCCGAGCCAGCGACCTTGCGGAAGATGCCATGCTTCATATTCACAACACCCTGACACGCAAGAAGGAAACCTTTGTTCCGATAGTGCCTGGAAAGGTTCGCATGTATGTATGCGGAATGACTGTTTATGACTACTGCCATCTTGGTCATGCCAGAGTGATGGTGGTGTTCGATGTGGTGGCGCGGTGGCTGCGAGTCAGTGGTTTCCATCTGATATATGTTCGAAACATTACCGATATTGATGACAAAATCATCCGTCGGGCTGGCGAGAACGGCGAGTCGATCAGGGCGCTGACTGATCGGTTTGTCGCCGCCATGCACGAGGATGCCGACGCACTTGGGGTGATGCGGCCCGATTACGAACCGCGTGCGACCGAATACGTCGGCCAGATGCAATCGTTGATCGATCGCCTGCATCAAAAAGGGCTTGCCTATGTTGCCGAGAATCACGATGTGTGCTATTCCGTGCGGAAGTTCGAGGGGTACGGGAAGCTTTCAGGCAAGTCCGTGGATGAACTGCGCGCGGGTGAGCGCGTGGAAGTTGCGGGTGAGAAGCATGATCCGCTTGATTTCGTGCTGTGGAAGCATGCTCGAGTGGGTGAGCCGGAAGAGGTGAAGTGGGATTCGCCTTGGGGGGTGGGGCGCCCGGGCTGGCACATTGAGTGTTCGGCGATGAGTTCCGACCTCCTTGGGGACCACTTCGACATTCATGGCGGAGGTCAGGATCTTCAGTTTCCGCACCACGAGAACGAGATTGCCCAGTCCGAGGGGGCGCATGGCCATACCTTCGTGAATTACTGGATGCACAACGGTTTCGTGCGCGTCGACGACGAGAAGATGTCGAAATCGTTGGGTAACTTCTTCACCATCCGCGATGTGCTCAAGCGCTACGACGCCGAAGTGGTGCGCTTTTTCATCCTGCGGGCGCACTACCGCAGTCCTCTGAATTATTCCGATGCGCATCTCGAAGACGCGCGTCAGTCGCTGACGCGGATGTACACGGCGCTGCGCAATGTGGCCGCGGAAGACGTGCCGGTGGATTGGAGTGAAGCGCATGCGGTGCGCTTCCGCGCTGCGATGGATGATGACTTCAATACCGCCGAGGCGGTCGCAGTGCTGTTCGAACTCGCGAATGAGGCCAATCGCAATTGTTCGGCGGCGATGGCTGCGCAACTCAAGGGATTGGGCGGTGTGCTCGGCCTGCTCGGTCGAGACCCCGCTGCATTTCTTCAAGGAGGCGTGGGCGGCGAGTCGGGCGATATCGACGCGGCGGTGATCGAAGCCCTGATCGAGCAACGCGCACAGGCGAAGAGGGCAAAGAACTATCCGGACGCCGATCGCATTCGCGCCGAGTTGCTGGCGCAGGGCGTGGTGCTTGAAGATACCCCGCAGGGAACGATCTGGCGACGGGCTTAGTGCCGTGCTGCGCCGGAAGCGCCCTGCTTGGGTCGTCCCGGCGCGTTACGGGTGCGATCAGCCGCCGAAGAAGTCCTTGACCTTGTCCATCCAGGATTTGGCCTTCGGATTGTGACGTTCCGCGTCGCTGCTTGATACCTCCTCGAACTCCCGCAGCAGTTCCTTCTGACGTTCGGTAAGATTCACCGGAGTCTCGACAAGGACGTGGCACATCAGATCGCCATGTGCTTGCGAGCGGACGTTGCGTATACCCTTGCCGCGCAGCCGGAATACGCGCCCGCTCTGGGTTTCCGCCGGGATCTTGAGTCGTGCCATGCCTTCCAGTGTGGGGATTTCGATTTCCCCGCCGAGTGCCGCGATTGTGAAACTGACCGGCATTTCGCAGTGCAGGTCGTCGTGGTCGCGTTGGAATACCGCATGCGCGCGAATGTGGATCTCGACGTAGAGATCGCCTGGAGGGCCGCCGTTGACGCCTGGTTCGCCGTGGCCGGCGTGGCGCAGCCGCATACCTTCGTCGATCCCCGCGGGAATCTTCACTTCGAGAGTCTTCTGCCGCTTTACCCGGCCTGCACCGCCGCAGTCGCGGCAGGGATCGGGAACGATACGCCCCGTGCCATGGCATTTTGGGCAGGTCTGCTGGATCGAGAAAAACCCCTGTTGGATGCGTACCTGGCCGGCTCCGCCACAGGTTGGGCAGGGTTTGGGTTGGGTGCCGGGCTTTGCACCGCTGCCGTGGCAGGTGTCGCATTCTTCGACCGTGGGGATGCGGATCGTCTTGTCCGCGCCGCGGGCCGCTTCTTCGAGCGAGATTTCGAGGTTGTAGCGCAGGTCCGCGCCGCGGTAGACATTGGAGCGACCGCGACCACCGCCCCCAGCGCCGCCAAAGATGTCGCCGAAGATGTCCGAAAATGCATCGGCGAAGCCGTCGAAGCCCTGTCCTCCGGGCCCAGGGCCGGCTGACGGATCCACTCCGGCGTGACCATAACGGTCATAGGCGCCGCGTTTCTGTGCATCGGAGAGAACCTCGTAAGCTTCCTTGGCTTCCTTGAATTTCTCTTCGGACTCCTTGTTATCCGGATTGCGGTCCGGATGGTGTTTCATGGCCAGCTTGCGGTAGGCTTTCTTGATTTCGTCGTCCGAGGCGTCACGGTTGACGCTCAGGACGTCGTAGTAGTCCCTTTTTGCCATCTTGATTTGCTCAGGCTAGGGAGACCGCGAAGGTCTCCCGATCATGCAAAAGCCGAGCCGGCCGGTTGAACTGCACCGGCATGGCTCGGCCGACATCTCGCCGCCCGGCGAGCGATTACTTCTTGTCTTTGACTTCGGTAAACTCGGCGTCGACCACATCGGCATCGGCCGCCTTCGAACCGCCCGAGGAGGCACCACCGGCTGCTGCGTCGGCTGCGCCCGCTTCGGCGCCCTGCGCCTGTGCGTACATCTGTTCGCCGAGCTTCTGGCTGGCCATCGCCAGTGCCTGCGTCTTGGCTTCGATGGTGGTCTTATCGTTGCTCTTCAGGGATTCTTCGGCATCCTTCATCGCGCTCTCGATCTTGGCCTTCTCGTCGGCGCTGATCTTGTCACCGTACTCGGTCAGCGACTTCTTGACCGAGTGCACCAGTGCGTCGCACTGATTACGGGTGTCGACCAGTTCGTGGGCCTTCTTGTCTTCTTCGGCGTGCGCAGCGGCGTCCTGCACCATGCGCTGGATTTCCTCGTCTGAGAGGCCGGAGTTGGCCTGGATCTTGATCTTGTTCTCTTTGCCGGTCGCCTTGTCCTTGGCCGATACGTGCAGGATGCCGTTGGCGTCGATGTCGAAGGTGACTTCGATCTGCGGCATGCCGCGCGGTGCCGGCGGGATGTCCGAGAGGTTGAACTGTCCGAGGCTCTTGTTGCCGGCGGCCATCTCGCGCTCACCCTGCAGAACGTGGATGGTGACCGCGTTCTGGTTGTCGTCGGCGGTGGAGAACACCTGACTTGCCTTGGTCGGGATCGTGGTGTTCTTCTGGATCAGCTTGGTCATGACGCCCCCCAGGGTTTCGATGCCGAGCGACAGGGGGGTGACGTCAAGTAGCAGCACGTCCTTGACTTCACCTTGCAGCACGCCGCCCTGGATGGATGCGCCGACAGCGACGGCTTCGTCCGGGTTGACGTCCTTGCGCGGCTCCTTGCCGAAGAACTCCTTGACCTTCTCCTGCACCTTGGGCATGCGAGTCTGGCCGCCGACCAGGATAACGTCATCAATGTCGGTCATCTTGATGCCTGCATCCTTGAGCGCGACACGGCAGGGCTCGATCGTGCGCTGCACGAGATCTTCGACCAGTGACTCGAACTTCGCGCGGGTGATCTTGACCGCGAGGTGCTTCGGGCCGGTGGCGTCGGCGGTGATGTAAGGAAGATTGACTTCAGTCTGCTGGCTCGACGACAGCTCGATCTTTGCCTTTTCGGCGGCTTCCTTCAGGCGCTGCAGTGCGAGCACGTCATTCTTGAGGTCGACGCCTTGCTCTTTCTTGAACTCGGTGACGATGTAGTCGATCAGGCGCTGATCGAAGTCCTCGCCGCCAAGGAAGGTGTCGCCGTTGGTCGCGAGCACTTCGAACTGGTGTTCGCCGTCAATGTCGGCGATCTCGATGATCGAGATGTCGAAGGTGCCGCCACCGAGGTCATACACGGCGATCTTGGAGTCTCCCGGCTTCTTGTCCATGCCGAAGGCGAGCGCCGCCGCGGTCGGCTCGTTGATGATGCGCTTCACTTCGAGGCCGGCGATGCGGCCGGCGTCCTTGGTGGCCTGGCGCTGGCTGTCGTTGAAGTAGGCCGGAACGGTAATGACCGCCTCGGTGACTTCTTCCCCGAGATAGTCTTCGGCGGTTTTCTTCATCTTGCGCAGGACTTCGGCCGAAACCTGCGGCGGGGCGACCTTCTTGCCGCGCACTTCGACCCATGCGTCACCGTTGTCGGCCTTGCAGATGGTGTAGGGCATCAGATCGATGTCCTTCTGGACTTCCTTCTCCTCGAAGCGGCGACCGATCAGCCGCTTGACTGCGAAGAGGGTGTTCCTGGCGTTGGTGACGGCCTGGCGCTTGGCCGGTGCGCCGGTCAGAATTTCGCCGTCTTCGGCATAGGCGACCACGGACGGAGTGGTGCGTGCACCTTCGGAGTTTTCGATGACCTTGGGCTTGCCGCCCTCCATCACGGAGACGCAGCTGTTGGTCGTTCCCAGGTCGATGCCGATGATCTTGCCCATTTCAGTTCCTTTAAAGTGAGGGTGAAGCCGAGGGGGCGGACGCTGCGCGCCACTGCCCTTACCACGCCTCACCGGATTTCATTGTCAAGTAAGTTGGGTCGCCGTCTTGGATTTCAAGTAGCCAGGAGGCGGCCGTGACGCTCAGGCACTTTTTGCCTTGGAGACGACGACCATGGCTGGGCGCAGCACGCGTTCATGCAACAGGTAACCTTTCTGCAGAACGTTCACGATGGTGTTCGGTTCGCCCTCGGCTTCCACCATGCCGATTGCCTGGTGCCGGTTGGGGTCGAACTTGCTGCCGGCGGGGTTTTCTTCTGTCACGCCGGCGGTCTGAAACGCCGCAGCGAGTTGTTTGAGCGTGAGTTCGACGCCTTCGCGCAGACTTTCGAGCGTCTGCTTTTCGATTGTCAGTGCGGCTTCCAGACTATCCTTGACGGGAAGCATGGCATTCGCGAACTTTTCCGCTGCAAACTTGGAGGCCTTGGCGATGTCTTCTTGGGCGCGCCGACGAATGTTTTCCGCATCCGCCTTCGCGCGCAACCATGCGTCGTGGTGTTCGGCGGCCTTTAGTTCAGCCTGGCGTAGGGATTCCTCGATGCTCGGCATGGTGTCGGGGGCGACCGCATCTACTGGCTCGCCTTGCGGAGTTGCAGCGGATCCTTCCGCGGTGAGGCCTTGCAGCAACTCGTCGTGGATCTCGGCAGACGGCTTGTTTTCCTGCATGGGTCAAAACTCCCTGTGTTCGTTAACGGGGCGAATGTTGGGGCTGTCGCAATGGTTTCAAGGGGGCAGGGGCAAAAAAGATCATCATGTTGCCGACGCGCTGCTGCATATGTCACGATTTGGCTGAGCGTAGCGTTCCGGAAACGTGCAGGCGGGAAGGTATGGAGCGGCCATGAGCGAGATACCGCGAACAATCGGCAAGTACCGCATCGTCAAGGAGATTGGACGCGGAGCGACCGCCATCGTCTATCTGGCAGAGTCGGTCGACTGGCCGGAGCCGGTGGCGCTGAAACTGATCCGCTTCAGCGACAAGTCGAAAGACGAAGCGAAGTGGAACCGCCGCCTGCTGAAGTTGCTCAAGGCTGAAAAAGCGGTGGCGAGCCGCCTCGATCATCCTCACATTATCCGGATCTACGATGCCGTGATCGAGCCCGAGCAGGCGTATGTCGTGATGGAGTATTTTCCGGGCGAATCGCTTGAGCGTTACTGCAGTTTTGAGCGAATGCTGCCGATCCATCGCGCCATCGGCATCGTGTTCAAGTGCTGTATGGCGCTGGATCACGCGTATCGGCAAGGGATCGTCCATCGTGACATCAAACCGGCCAATATCCTTGTCGATGACAAGGATAATGTGAAAATCACCGATTTTGGCCTGGCGCTGAACGTCAACAAGAAGATGGAGTCGGATTCTACCTTCATCATGGGGGTGGGGTCGCCGGCCTATATGAGCCCCGAGCAGATCAAGGGCTACCCGCTCAACCAGAAGACTGACTTGTATTCGCTGGGCGTGGTGCTATTCCACCTGCTGACCGGACGCTTGCCGTTCCGGGCGAGCAATCCGGCCCAACTGATTTACAAGATCATCAATGCGGATCCGCCACGGGTATCGCAACTCAACCCGGAAATGCCCGAGTTGATGGATACAGTGATTCGCAAGGCGCTGGAAAAGGATCTCTACTCCCGCTATAAGAACGGTGCAGAGTTTGCCAAGGATTTGTCGGCGGTGCGGTATCAACTTGTCGATGATACCTATGTGCCGCCGGATACCCGCCGGTTCTCTCTGTTGCGAAAACTCGCCTTTTTTACCGAGTTCGATGATATCGAATTGTGGGAGGTGCTCCGCATCTCCGCTTGGCGAGTGGTCGAAGGCGGTACGACGCTTATCCGCGAAGGAGATGCCGACCAGCGTTTCGGTATTGTCATCGATGGTGAGGTGGAGATTTCGGTCGACGGACGGCGCGTGCAACGTCTCGGGCCCGCCGAGCTATTCGGTGAGCTCGCATGGCTCGACAGCATCGCCCACCGGCATCTCACGACAGTGGTAGCGGTCGAGTCGACCACCTATGTCGAGGTTAATCCGGCGGCGCTTGCACTGGCGACCGAGGAATTGCGGGAGCTTTTCCGTACGATGTTGTCGACCATTGCCGCCAAGCGACTCGGCGCAGCGGTGCGCGAACTGGCCAGAAACGGTGAGCCTGCGGTTGTCGGCGCATACACTGCGACCGGGCTCGATCTACAGTTGGTCGAAGACTGAGCCGATTTCGTCTAACCAGCCGTCGCGCTATACGCTTAAGTCGATCTGGCTAACTGTTCCGGCGCTGCCGTCCTCGCGCAGATAGATGCTGCTTGAACGCGTCACACCCAGCGCGTCGTTGGCCGCGCCGCGAAGGTCGAACGGCGTGGCGACATTCCCCAGATAAAGCGCCCCGACGCCGGCTTCGGTAGCCGTCTGCAGGCTGCCATCGCCTTCGGTAGCAGGAGCCCAGACCCGCAGTTGCTTGAACGCCGGATCGGATTCGTCGATCCAGCCGCTTCCGTCGGCATCCAGTGCTGCAAGTTCGGCGAAGCCGTCGCCGCTGGTCGGGCCGAAGAGCTCGCTGCCGTCGTCGATGCGACCGTTGTCGTTGCGGTCCAAGGCAAGATATCCGCGTCCACCGCCGAGCATGGGGATCTCCTCCGCTTGTCCGTCCGCATCGAGATCAAACTTGAAGCGTGTGTCGGAAAGTGCCGCGGCTGGTCCGGCGAAGTCCAGCACCAGCGGGTCCGTCATGCGTGCATCGCCAAGCCGCAGCTGCATGCTCATGGATTCGCTGAAACTGCGCTCCATGCTGAGATCCAGGCTAAAACGGATCTCCTTGCCGTCGGCGGTCTTCACCACGCCTTCGGCCTGGAAAGTCGTGCGTTCGTATTCTTGATAGCTGGCGTGGAAGTCGTACTCGACGCCGAAGCCGGCTCGCCGCGGTGCCGTTTCGCGTCCGGTATGCAGTGGCGCCTGTGCAGGCGGCTCCGCTGCAATAAATCCGGACTTCAGGTCCGCCAGATGCAGCGTGCGAATCGGCCGGCCGGTGAAGGCTTCGATGATGTGCTTGAGAAGCTTCATCCGGGGATCGGAGTCGAGGGCGTCCGCTTCATTGTCGGCGGCCTCTGCTTCCTGCGCCGCAAGACCTTCCCTGGACAGTTCGACTTCTGCGCGCGCGAGTTCGCGCACCTGCGTGCCGATCCCATTGGAGCGTTCCGCAGGCGGATTGCGCTCGCCGCTCCACATCTTAAGCCGTTCGGACACCGAATGGCGACTGAAGGCGAGGTGGGATGACTGTAACTGTATGTTTGCCGCCGCGACTCTCATGCCCGTTCCTTGTGGCCGACCTGCCCAGAGGTATTAACGGTCGGGCGTCGCAAAAATTTAGGGTGCGGCGAAATTTGGCGGTGGGGGTGACGGTCACGCCGGAGCGTACGTTCGTCCGGCCGAACTCGCTACCTGCGACAATTGATCGTCGTGCGGATAGGTCTACTTTCCGTCCGCGAGGACGATATTCACCAGCCACGTCAGCAGGCTGTAGAGGAGGGCGCTCCAGAAGGCTGTCCAGAAATCGGGAACATGCACCCCACTGACCAGGCCGGCAACGCCCCAGAACAGCAGGGCGTTGATGATGAGGGTAAACAGCCCCAGCGTCAGCAAGGTGATCGGCAGCGTAATGAGGATCAGGAATGGGCGGATCAGCGCGTTGATGAGTCCAAGCAACAGTGCGGTCAGCAAGGCGGCGGTGTAGCTCTCGACGCGCAGGTCGCTGATGAGTTCGGGCAAGAGCATCAGGGCGAGTGCATTGAGCAGCCAGCGTAGCGCCAGATTGAGTCGTGGATCCATGCTCAGCGCTCGGCTCCTGCGGCGCGGGCGCGCAATGCTGCGATGGCAAGCTCGCCTGCATCACGTGCGGGCAAGGTGAGCCAGTTGCCCAAGTGGTCGCGCACGATGTCGGTCAGCGCCGCTATCCAGTCGTCCCGTTCATTGAGGCAAGGAATGTAGTGGAAGGTCTTGCCTCCGGATTCGATGAATGCATGCTTGCATTCAAGCCCTATTTCCTCGAGTGTTTCGAGACAGTCGGAAGGGAAGCCCGGGCAAAGTACGTCCACTCGCTGAGTGCCCTGACGTGCGAGCGCCTCCAGGGTTGGCTGGGTGTAGGGCTTGAGCCATTCAGCTTTGCCGAACCGGGACTGGAAGGTTAGTTGCCAGCGCTCCGCGGGGAGGTCCAGTTCGGCGGCGAGCAGGCGAGCCGTGGTTTGGCATTCGCAGTGGTACGGATCTCCAAGATCGAGCGAGCGCCGCGGCACCCCGTGAAAGCTCATCACCAGCTTGTCGCCCTCGCCGTGCTTCATCCAGTGATCACGTACGCTCTGGGCCAGTGCGGCGATGTAGCCCGGATGGTCGTGAAAGTTGCGCACATAGCGGATTTCCGGCAGGTTGCGCCAGCGCGTCAGACAGTGTGCGACTTCGTCCATCACGCTCGCGGTCGTGCTCGCTGCGTACTGCGGATACAGCGGTACGATCAGGATTTGCGAGCAGCCTGCTGCCTTCATGCGGTTCAGGACGTCCGGAACCGCTGGAGCGCCATAACGCATCGCCCATTCGACGTGGACGTTGGTAATGCCTCCATGGCCTAGATAACCGGCAAGCAGCTTGGCCTGCTTCTCGGTATGTACCTTCAGCGGCGAGCCGCCATCCATCCAGATGCTGGCGTATTTCTCGGCAGACTTCTTTGGCCGCGTGTTGAGGATGATGCCGTTAAGGATCGGCCACCAAGCAAGACGGGGAATCTCTACGACCCGCGGGTCCGACAGAAACTGCTTGAGGTATGGGCGAACCGCCGCGGCGGTCGGTGCCTCCGGGGTGCCGAGGTTGACCAGCAGTACGCCGGTGCGGGGTGCTGTGCCATGCGTGTAGGGGGGTTCGGGCCAGTAGCGGGCCATGCTGATCCTTTTTCTGGGGAACGTCGAAACGCTCAGTGCGTGTTCGACAGAGCGTGCGACAAAAGACGGGCGGTGATGTCGACAATCGGAATTACGCGATCATAAGCCATGCGAGTAGGGCCGATGACCCCCACCGACCCGACAATCCTGCCGTTGACCTCGTAGCCGGCCGTCACGACGCTGCAGCCGTCGAGTTGTGCGATCCCGGATTCGTCGCCGATGAAAATCTGCACGCCCTGTGCTCGGTTCGAAAGATCCAGCAGCTGAATCAGGCCGGTTTTCTGCTCAAACAGCTTGAACAGCTCGCGCAGCCGTGCCATGTTCGACGACAGGTCCTCGACATCGAGCAGATTGGTTTCGCCGGACAGAACGTAGCTGGTGTCGTCTTCCTGCGCGGCGGCGTTACCCGCTTCGACTGTAGCGGTCATCAACTCGCTCATGTCACTGCGCAACTGCCTGAGTTCGGCTTGGATGTGGGTGCGGATATCATCGAAACCGAGTCCGCCGAAGTGCTCGGTCAGGTAGCTCGCCGCCTCGGTCAGCTCACTTGGCGAATAGGCGCGCCGGGTGATGATGATGCGGTTCTGCACGTCACCGGCGGTAGTAACGATGATCAGCAGGATGCGGTTTTCCGACAGGCTGATGAACTCGATCTGGCGGATTTTCAACGTCTCGCGACGTGGTGACACCACGACGCCCGCGAACTGCGTCAGTTCCGACAGCAGGTGCGAGGCCGAACTGATGAGTCGCTGTGGCTGGTCGGGTTGCAGGTGACCCTTGAGCTCGCGCACCCGCGCCTGCTCCATCGGCTGCACCGTCAGCAAGGAGTCGACAAAGAACCGGTAGCCGAGCGCGGTCGGGATCCGGCCGGCCGAGGTATGCGGGCTGGTGATGAAGCCCATTTCCTCGAGATCGCTCATCACGTTACGCACGGTCGCCGGAGACAACTCCAGGCCCGAATAGCGCGACAGCGCGCGCGAGCCAACGGGCTGCCCTTCGACGATGTAACGTTCGATCAGGGTCTTGAGCAGGATTTGGGCGCGAGGGTCTAGCGGCTTCATGATGGTTATGGGCTCTTTCCGGGGATTCTATGGAAGTGCCGGCATGTCTGCCAAGGTCTTGGGTGATTGTGGTTTAATCCGCGGCATGACCCAGAGCTTTAATACCGTTGCCCTGATCGGCAAATACCAGAGCCCGGATGTTGCAGGTGCGGTGCTGTCCATTGCGGGTTTTCTCCGCGAACGTGGACTTGCTGTATGGATCGAACAGGGTACGGCAAGTTCCATCGGCCTGGTTGGCGAGTTTGCCACCGCCACGTATGACGACATCGGCGTCCAGGCTGATCTGGCGGTGGTGCTCGGTGGCGACGGTACGATGCTCAACACTGCGCGCCGCCTGTCGGAACATGCCGTGCCGCTGGTGGGGATCAATCAAGGACGGCTCGGCTTTCTCACCGACATCTCACGCAACGAGGCACTCGCCAAGCTGTCCGAGATTCTCGACGGGCGTTACACCGAAGAATCGCGTGCGATGATCGATGCCGAGGTGCTGCGCGCCGGTCACCGGGTCTTTCATACCCTGGCGCTCAACGATGTTGTCGTGAACAAAGGCGATCTCGGGCGCATGATCGAATTCGACCTTTTGATCGACGGCGAATACGTCTATACCCAGCGCTCCGATGGCATGATCCTGACGACGCCGACTGGCTCGACTGCCTACGCCTTATCGGCCAATGGTCCGATCCTGCACCCGAACGTCGGCGGAATCGCATTGGTGCCCTTGTGTCCGCATGCGCTGACGGCGCGTCCTGTGACGTTGCCGGATACCTGCCGCATCGAGATCGTGCTGCTACCGCCGCACGATGCGCGGGTCCATTTCGATGGCCAGACGCGCTTTGATGCACGCGCAGGCGATCTCGTGCGGGTGACGCGTTCGCCCAAGGATCTACGGCTACTGCATCCGGAAGGCTATAGCTATTTTGCGATGCTTCGCGAAAAACTCCACTGGAGCGCAACCCCGCGCTTGCCCTGATTTTCACTTCTTTTTCCGGTATTCCGCGACGCTTATGCTACGCCGCCTGACCATTCGGGATTTCGTCATTGTTGACCGCCTGGAACTCGAATTTGAGTCCGGTTTCGGTGCCCTGACCGGCGAGACCGGTGCGGGCAAGTCCATTTTGCTCGATGCCTTGGGGCTTGCACTCGGTGGTCGTGCCGATGCCGGCGCGGTGCGCACGGGGCGCGACAAGGCTGATATTGCCGCGGAATTCGAACTGCCGACTTCGGGCGGATTGGCAGACTGGCTGACCACGCAAGACTTGCCGGCAGACGAAGGCATGGTGATTCTGCGTCGAGTCGTCGAGGCGGGCGGGCGTTCTCGCGCCTGGATCAACGGGGTGCCCGTAACGCAGGCGCAGTTGCGCGATGCCGGTGACTGGCTGGCCGACATTCATGGCCAGCACGCCCACCATGCCCTGCTCAGGGGGGATTCCCAGCGTGCCCTGCTCGATTGCCATGCGGGGGCAACCGTCCTTGCTGCCGATGTCGCTGCGCGGTTCCGTGTCTGGCAGCAACTCGCCGAATTACGCCGTGCTGCCGAGCACGACTCAGCAGCCTCGGAGCGCGAGCGCGAACTGCTCGTGTGGCAGATCGGTGAACTTCAGGACCTCTCGTTTGATGCGGATGAATGGGCAGCAATCAATGCCGAACATTCGCGTCTTGCCCACGCTGCGGGCCTGATGGACGGGGCTGACGAAGCCCTCGTGGTGCTTGGCGAGGGCGATGCCGCAGTGACCTCACAGTTGCGCCACATCAACGTCCGGGTTGGTGCGATGGCTGACCTCGATCCGGGGCTGACTGACGTGCTCGAACTGCTTTCCGGCGCAGCGATTCAGGCCGACGAGGCACTGCACGCCTTGCGTCGTTACCGCGACCGTCTGGATCTCGACCCGCAGCGGCTTGGCGAAATCGAGCGTCGCATCGAGCGGGTCACAGATATGTCCCGCAAGCACCGGTTGGCGCCGGAGGCCTTGCCCGACCTTCTTGAGGAATGGACGAGCAAGCTCGATGAACTCGTGGCACGCGCCGACCCCGCGCGTCTGGCCGAGCAGGAGAGTGGTGCCCGTGCTGATTACGAGGCTGCCGCACAACGTTTGTCAGCGGTTCGCCGTCCCGCTGCCGACGCGCTGTCACGTGAGATCACCGAAGCCATGCAGACGCTGGCGATGGCCGGAGGACAATTCGCGGCTGCGCTCGAATCCTGCGCGCCCGCTGTTCATGGACTGGAAAGCATCGAATTCCGCGTCGCTGCCAACCCCAGTCAGCCACTGCGGCCGCTGGCGAAAGTTGCTTCCGGTGGCGAGTTATCGCGCATCGGCTTGGCAATCCAGGTCATGACGAGCCGCGATTCGGCAACACCGACGCTGATTTTCGACGAGGTTGATGTCGGAATCGGTGGTGGTGTCGCGGAAATCGTCGGTAAGCTGCTGCATCGACTGGGGCTGGAGCGACAGGTTCTGTGCGTCACCCACCTGCCGCAAGTCGCGGCATGTGCCGACTGGCAATGGAACATCGCGAAATCGCAGCGCGGCGGCGAGGTCGTCAGTGCGGTGACCCCACTTGATGGCGATGGGCGCGTCGAGGAAATCGCCCGGATGCTGGGCGGCGTGAATATTACCGAAACGACGCGCCGTCATGCTGCGGAAATGCTGGGCGCGGATCGCGTGGCACAGACCTGAGCGCAGCGGGCGCTGCGCGCGTTATTCGCCAAGTTTACGGTTGGGGCAATCCTTCCTGAGGCAGTCGGCGTATAGATACAAAGCATGCTCGCGTACCGCAAAGCCGCGCTCTTCGGCGATCTTGTTTTGCCGCCGTTCGATTTCCGCGTCGAAAAATTCTTCCACCTTGCCGCACTGCACGCACACCAGATGGTCGTGGTGGCCGCTTTCCTTGAGTTCGAACACCGCCTTGCCTGACTCAAAGTAATGCCGTTCGAGCAGGCCCGCCTGCTCGAACTGGGTCAGGACGCGATAGACCGTTGCCAAGCCGATGTCCATGCCTTCGGCCATCAACAGGCGGTATACGTCTTCCGCTGTAAGGTGGCGAAGATCGGAAGTCTGAAAAAGATCCAGGATCTTCAGACGCGGGTAGGTGGCCTTGAGGCCTATATTTTTGAGGTTCTGGGAGTTCTCTGACATTGTCGCCCCGATGGGTCGCTGCGCACTGATACCGCGTGGCTGCTGGCTACGTATGATATATTTTTTTGGCTTCGCCTGAGAACGATACGCCGTCCGGCGCCAACGACCAAGAAATCCATCCATGCGCTTAATGACACTTCCGGCGGTCGTCGCCGTCATCGGCCTGCTGGCCGGTTGTTCCTTCAATACTCTTACTGATCGCCTAAATCCTCACCGTATCGATGTGCGGCAGGGCAATTACGTTGACCAAGAGATGGTCGCCCGCCTGAAGAAAGGCATGACGCGCGAGCAGGTCCGTTTTGCCCTCGGCACCCCGCTGGTGGTTGACGTGTTTCGCTCCGATCGCTGGGACTACGTCTATACTTTTCGTCCCGGACGCGGTGACGCGCAGCAACGCGTTCTAAGCGTGTTTTTCGACGGTGATCGGCTTGATCGCGTCGAAGGGGATATCCAGTCCGGCGACGCTCAGGGCAAGGCCGCGGAGGCTCAGACCGAGCGCAGTCGCGTGATCGAGATCACACCCCCCGCTGCCAAGGATTGACGCGTTCAGTTACAGGAATTTGTGCATGACCTCACTGCGTATTGCAATTGCCGGAGCATCCGGGCGAATGGGCCGGATGCTGATCGAAGCCAGCCTCCAGGATGAAGGAGTGACGCTTGCGGCTGCGTTCGACCGACCGGGCACGCCCTTCATCGGGCGCGACGCGGGAGAATTGATCGGTGTTCCCTGTGGTGTTGCGATCACCGACGATCCGCGTGCGGCCATTGCCGCGGCCGATTGTGTAATCGACTTCACGCGGCCCGAAGGCACCTTGGTGCACCTTGACATCGCCCGCGAGCTCGGCAAGTCGATGGTGATCGGGACGACCGGCTTTACCGCCGGCGAGAAGGAAGCGATCTTCACAGCAGCCAGAACGATTCCGGTCGTATTTGCGCCGAATATGGCGGTTGGCGTGAATGCCGTGTTCAAACTGCTCGAAATGGCCGCGCGCATCCTCAACGAGGGCTACGACGTTGAAGTCATCGAGGCCCATCATCGCTTCAAGGTAGACGCGCCCTCGGGGACCGCCCTGCGTATGGGGGAGGTCGTTGCACGCGAGCTTGGGCGGAATCTCGAAACCTGCGCGATCTATGGGCGCGAGGGCGTCACTGGCGAACGCAACGCTGAGACGATCGGTTTTTCGACCATTCGTGGTGGTGATGTAGTCGGGGATCACACTGTGCTTTTCGCCGGTATTGGCGAACGCATTGAAATTACTCACAAGTCGGGCAGTCGCATGCCCTACGCGCTCGGTGCGGTGCGTGCCGGGCGCTTCCTCGCGGGCCACGCCAATGGCCTTTTCGACATGCAGGACGTGCTCGGTCTGCGTTGATCCACTGGTCCTGCGTCTGTGGCTAGCGTTGCCTCGGACGGCATCAAACGATACAATCAGCGGGTTTTGATAGCGGGATTGGCCGACCGGCTCATCCCGTTTTTTTCACGCACAGGGCGGCCGACTGGCCTTCCCTGTCTTATCGGCTGAACTCAGGAGTTTGTCGTGACTGCTTCCCCGCCCGCCCTACTAGCACTTGCCGACGGGACGGTATTTTTCGGCAAGGGAATCGGTGCGGCCGGCAGCACGGTTGGTGAGGTCGTATTTAACACCTCGATGTCCGGTTACCAGGAAATCCTTACCGACCCGAGCTACTGCCGCCAGATCGTAACGCTGACCTATCCTCATATCGGCAACACCGGTGTCAATCGCGAAGACGTCGAATCCGACCGCGTGCATGCTGCCGGACTGGTGATCCGTGATCTGCCGATCCTGCCGTCCAACTTTCGCATGGACCAGACACTCGATGCCTATCTGAAGGCGGAGAACGTGGTCGCTATCGCCGGCTTAGATACCCGGAAGCTCACCCGCTTGCTGCGCGAGAAAGGTGCACAGGCCGGCTGCATCGTTGCCGCGCGCGAAGGTGCCACGCTCAATGCCGAAGCCGCCATCGCACAAGCGCGGGCATTTCCCGGTCTTGCCGGCATGGATCTGGCAAAGGTCGTCAGTGCCGACAGCCCGGTCGAGTGGGCAGAAGGTGAATGGAGCCTCGGTGCCGGTTATCAAACCCCGCAGGACGCGCGTTTCCACGTCGTCGCCTATGATTTTGGCGTCAAGCGCAATATCCTGCGCATGCTCGCCAGTCGCGGTTGCCGCCTCACCGTCGTGCCGGCGCAGACATCCGCCGCGGAGGCGCTTGCGTTCAAACCTGACGGAATCTTCCTGTCCAACGGTCCGGGCGATCCCGAACCGTGTGATTACGCGATTGCCGCAATTCGCGAATTCCTTGCGCGTGGCATTCCGACCTTCGGCATCTGTCTCGGCCACCAGTTGATGGCGCTCGCGTCCGGCGCGAAGACCGTAAAGATGAAATTCGGTCATCACGGGGCAAACCATCCGGTCAAGGATCTCGATTCCGGTCAGGTGCTGATCACCAGCCAGAATCATGGTTTTGCGGTGGACGCCGATACCCTTCCCGCAAACCTTCGACCGACCCATGTGTCGTTATTCGACGGCAGTCTTCAGGGGATGGAACGCACCGACGTGCCCGCGTTTTGCTTTCAAGGGCATCCTGAAGCCAGCCCGGGCCCGCATGACGTGGCCTACCTGTTCGATCGCTTCATCAAACTGCTCGAAGCGCGCAAATGATTCGCAAGCGGCAGCCCGTGCTGCCGCTCTTCAACGCAAGACCGAGGTTAGGCAATGCCTAAGCGCACAGACATTCAAAGCATTCTCATTATCGGCGCCGGCCCGATCATCATCGGCCAGGCGTGCGAGTTCGACTATTCCGGCGCGCAGGCCTGCAAGGCACTGCGCGAGGAAGGCTACAAGGTCGTTCTCGTGAACTCCAATCCGGCCACGATCATGACCGATCCGGGTACGGCGGACGTCACCTACATCGAGCCGATCACCTGGCAGGTGGTTGAGCGGATCATTGAAAAGGAACGCCCGGACGCACTGCTGCCGACAATGGGCGGACAGACCGCACTTAATTGTGCGCTCGATCTTGCACGTTACGGTGTGCTCGAAAAGTACGGTGTCGAACTGATCGGCGCTTCGCGTGACGCGATCGACAAGGCTGAAGACCGGCTCAAGTTCAAGGACGCGATGACCAAGATCGGGCTGGGTTCGGCCCGTTCCGGTATCGCCCACAGCATGGAAGAGGCTTTGCAGGTTCAGGGCGGCATCGGCTTCCCGGTCATCATCCGCCCATCCTTCACGCTGGGCGGTACCGGCGGGGGCATCGCCTACAACATGGAAGAGTTCGACGAGATCTGCAAGCGCGGTCTCGAAGCAAGCCCGACCAACGAGCTGCTGATTGAAGAATCGCTGATCGGCTGGAAGGAATACGAGATGGAAGTTGTGCGCGATCGTGCGGACAACTGCATCATCGTCTGCTCGATCGAGAACCTCGATCCCATGGGCGTGCACACCGGTGACTCGATCACGGTCGCGCCGTCGCAGACGCTCACCGACAAGGAATACCAGATCCTGCGCAATGCCTCGATTGCGGTGCTGCGCGAGATCGGCGTCGACACCGGCGGTTCGAACGTGCAGTTCGCGATCAACCCCGAGGACGGGCGCATGATCGTGATCGAAATGAATCCGCGCGTATCACGTTCGTCGGCACTTGCGTCCAAAGCCACCGGGTTCCCGATCGCCAAGGTTGCAGCGAAGCTCGCTGTCGGCTACACGCTTGACGAACTCAAGAACGACATCACAGGTGGAGCCACGCCGGCGTCTTTCGAGCCCTCAATCGACTACGTCGTCACCAAGATTCCGCGCTTTGCGTTTGAAAAATTCCCCCAGGCCAATGACCGCCTCACCACGCAGATGAAGTCCGTCGGCGAGGTGATGGCAATGGGCCGCACATTCCAGGAATCCTTCCAGAAAGCCTTGCGCGGGCTTGAGGTCGGGGTCTACGGTCTGGACGAGGTCGAGGCTGATCGCGAGGATCTGGAGCACGAACTCGCGAGCCCTGGTCCGCAACGCATCTGGTACGTCGGGCAAGCTTTCCGCGAGGGCTATACGCAGGATCAGGTGTTCAACCTGACCAAGATCGATCCCTGGTTCCTCGCTCAGATCGAGGACATCGTGCTGACCGAGAAGGCGCTTACCGGCCGTTCGCTGAAGGCAATGCAGGCGGCTGAAATGCGCGAACTCAAGCGCAAGGGGTTTTCCGATCGCCGTCTTGCCAAACTGCTTGGCGTGGATGAGACCGCGGTGCGCCTGCATCGCCACGCCCAGGGTGTGCGTCCGGTATTCAAGCGCGTTGATACCTGCGCGGCCGAGTTCTCGACGTCGACCGCCTATATGTATTCCTCCTACGAGGACGAGTGTGAAGCGCGTCCGACGGACAAGAAGAAAATCATGGTCCTCGGCGGCGGACCGAACCGGATCGGGCAGGGCATTGAGTTCGACTATTGCTGCGTACATGCCGCTCTTGCTCTGCGAGAGGACGGTTACGAGACCATCATGGTCAACTGCAATCCGGAAACCGTCTCGACCGATTACGACACCTCCGATCGTCTCTATTTCGAACCGATTACGCTCGAAGACATCCTCGAAATCGTGCATATCGAGAAACCGGTAGGCGTGATTGTCCAGTTCGGTGGCCAGACCCCGCTGAAGCGTGCGCAGGCACTCGAAGAGAACGGCGTGCCGATCATTGGCACGAGCCCTGACATGATCGACGCGGCCGAAGACCGCGAGCGCTTCCAGAAACTGCTGATGGATCTCGGTCTCAAGCAACCGCCCAACCGTACGGCGCGTACACCCGAAGCCGCGGTGCGCCTCGCCGCCGAGATCGGTTACCCGCTGGTCGTGCGCCCGAGCTACGTGCTTGGCGGCCGCGCCATGGAAATCGTGCATGAACAGAAGGACCTCGAGCGCTACATGCGCGAGGCGGTCAAGGTCTCAAACGAATCGCCGGTATTGCTTGACCGTTTCCTGAATGATGCGACCGAAGTCGACGTTGATGCGCTGTCGGACGGCCAGCAGGTCATCATTGGCGGCATCATGGAGCACATCGAACAGGCAGGCGTGCATTCGGGTGACTCGGCGTGCTCCCTGCCACCGTACACGCTGTCGGCGAAGTTACAGGACGAACTGCGTCGCCAGACCGAGGCGATGGCGCGCGCTCTGAATGTATGTGGGCTGATGAATGTGCAGTTTGCGATCCAGGGTGAGGGTGACGAGGCGACCGTATATGTCCTCGAAGTGAACCCGCGAGCCTCGCGTACCGTGCCCTTCGTCTCCAAAGCCTGCGGCTTGCAACTGGCGAAAGTCGCGGCACGCTGCATGGCTGGACAGAGTCTCGCGAGCCAGGGCGTCACCGGCGAAATCGTGCCGCCGTATTATTCAGTCAAAGAGGCGGTTTTCCCGTTCGTCAAATTCCCCGGCGTTGACACCATTCTCGGGCCGGAAATGAAGTCCACCGGCGAAGTAATGGGGGTGGGCCGGAGTTTTGCCGAGGCCTTCGTCAAGTCCCAGCTCGCTGCGGGTGTGCGCCTGCCCCAGTCGGGGACAGCCTTTATAAGCGTAAAGCCTTCGGATCGGGCGGTCGCAGTCGAAGTCGCACGCGAACTGCACTCACTGGGTTTCGGCCTTGTGGCGACGCGTGGTACGGCGTCCGCCATCGAGGCAGCCGGTATTCCCGTCGGTGTTGTGAACAAGGTCAATGAAGGCCGTCCGCACATTGTGGACATGATCAAGAACAACGAACTCAGCATCGTCATCAATACCGTCGAAGAGAAGCGTCAGGCGATTGTCGACTCGCGTTCCATTCGCACCAGCGCGCTCGCTGCCAAGCTCACTGTGTTTACGACGATCGAGGGCGCCCGCGCTGCCTGTATGGGAATGCGTCATCTCGAAGGGCTCGAAGTTTACGGCCTGCAGTCCCTGCACGCGGAACTGAACAAGCAATCATGAATAAGACCCCACTTACCGTGACCGGAGCGGAGCAACTCCGCATGGAATTGCACAAGCTTAAAACGGTTGAACGACCCAGCGTGATTGCGGCCATCGCCGAAGCGCGTTCCCATGGCGACCTATCGGAGAATGCCGAGTACGATGCCGCCAAGGAACGTCAAGGCTTCGTCGAGGGGCGTATCAAGGAGCTCGAAGGCAAGATATCGAATGCGCAGATCATCGATCCGCGGCTGCTGGATGCAGACGGTCGCTGCGTGTTTGGCGCGACCGTGCAGCTGGAGGATATGGATTCCGGGCAGTCCGTGACGTATCAAATCGTCGGCGATGACGAGGCGGACATCAAGGAACACAAGATTTCCATCAGCTCGCCGATCGCACGGGCCTTGATCGGCAAATACGCCGGGGATATCGCCGAAGTTCAGGCTCCGGGTGGTGTCCGCGAGTACGAAATCATTGAGGTGCGCTACGTGTGAATCTGGTGCGGGCCGAGGACCTGGTGTCCTGCGGCCCGCCGCTGCACGCGATCATTGCGCGTGCGTCTGTTGCGCGCGGCTGGATTATTTGCCGCCAGCGGGACCTGACTTGCGTGTATAGGTCTTTGCGCGTTTTGCGGCAAGTCGCCTTTTGTCCGACGACGCCTTGATGAGTGCAGTGCGACGGGCTGCTGCTGCAAACGCGCGAGCCGACTTGGCGTTCGCGGCCTTGGGGACATTCGCCGGTGCGGTATTCTTCGCCGAAGCAGCTTTCGTTTCCTCTTCGCGGCGCTGACGCCACACGACCAGAATGGTGCCAATATGCTGCACTGGCGATGCGTCAAGTGCGTCGCAGACGGCTTTCATCAACTCGTCGCGAACTTCACGTTCTGCGCCGTGGATCTTGATCTTGATGAGCTCGTGGGCTTGCAGCGAACGTTCGATCTCGCCCAGCACCGCCGGCGTCAGGCCGTTTCCGGCAATGCTCACAACCGGATTCAGATGGTGTGCCGTGGCGCGCAGCTCACGCCGGTGTGTGGGGGTCAGCTCGATCATTTTTTTCTCAAATCTTTCAGGGGCATGGATTCTACTCCCATGAAGCGGACCAAGACTAGCAAGGCATGGATGCAGGAGCACGTAAACGACCCTTACGTCCAGCGCGCCAAGAGCGAAGGCTATCGTTCGCGTGCAGCGTACAAGCTCATGGCGATTGATGATCGCGACCATCTGATACGCTCGGGCATGGTCGTCGTCGATCTCGGCGCGGCCCCCGGGTCGTGGACCCAGGTTGCGGTTCGACGGGCGGGAAGCGGTGGTCGCGTGTTTGCATTGGATTTGCTCCCCGTTGAGCCGTTGCCGGGCGTCCAATTTATTCAGGGCGATTTCCAGGATGACTCGGTGCTTGGCGACCTTGAGACTCGTCTGGGGGGGCTCGCGGTGGATATCGTGCTTTCCGACATGGCTCCTAACATGTCGGGGATCGAGACCACCGACCAAGCGCGGTCGATATATCTCGGCGAGCTGGCGCTCGATTTCGCCATGCGACACCTCAAGCCCGGGGGTAGCTTTCTTATCAAAATGTTTCAGGGGGCGGGCTTCATGGAGTTCCGCAGCGAGATTCTGCGCCACTTCGCGTCCTTGCAAGTGCGCAAGCCGAAGGCCTCACGCGACCGCAGCGCCGAAGTTTACTTGCTGGGGCTCGGCCGCAAGGCCGACTGACGGCGGAGCGCGCGCAGGGCTTTGACACCTGCCGCAGACGTGATTGCTTTCGCCGATGGTCGCGATTGGTTTACGCAACGGAACGTTCACAACTAGAATGGGTCAATGTTTTGCCGCCCAGTCGGGCTTATAAGGAACGAAGTTGAATAATCTCTTCAAGAATCTCGCGATCTGGATGGTTATCGGCGTAGTGCTGATGACGGTGTTCAACCAGTTCAATTCGCGGCAGGTCTCGACCAATACGATGGAGTACTCGCAGTTCCTCGAAGAGGCAAAGGCGGGGCGTATTGCCAAGGCGACGGTCGATGGACGGCTGGTGCGCGCGACCACCCAGGAGGGGCGACAGATCACGGTTTACACCCCGGGCGTGCAAGACATCTGGATGGTGTCCGATCTGATGCGCGCGGGTGTTGCCGTCAACGCGGCCAAGCCGGAAGAAGAGCAGTCTTTCCTGATGAGCATCTTCGTATCCTGGTTCCCGATGCTGTTGCTGATTGGTGTGTGGGTCTTCTTCATGCGCCAGATGCAGGGCGGCGGCCGTGGTGGCGCATTCTCGTTCGGCAAATCGAAGGCGCGGATGCTTGACGAGTCGGCGAACTCGTTGTCCTTCGCCGATGTTGCGGGCTGCGACGAAGCCAAGGAGGAAGTTTCCGAACTGGTGGACTTCTTGCGTGATCCGTCCAAGTTTCAAAAGCTCGGTGGTCATATCCCTAAGGGCGTGCTGATGGTTGGATCGCCGGGAACGGGTAAGACGCTGCTTGCGAAGGCCATCGCGGGCGAAGCCAAGGTGCCGTTCTTTTCCATTTCCGGTTCGGATTTCGTCGAGATGTTTGTCGGTGTCGGTGCAGCGCGCGTCCGCGACATGTTCGAGCAGGCGAAGAAGCATGCCCCTTGCATCATCTTCATTGATGAAATCGATGCCGTCGGCCGTCAGCGCGGCGCCGGCATGGGCGGCGGTAACGACGAGCGTGAGCAGACACTCAATCAGCTGCTGGTCGAAATGGACGGCTTCGAGGGCACGACCGGCGTGATCGTGATTGCCGCGACGAACCGTCCGGACGTGCTCGATCCTGCCCTGTTGCGTCCCGGCCGCTTCGACCGCCAGGTCGTTGTGCCTTTGCCGGATATCCGCGGCCGTGAGCAGATCCTCAAGGTCCATATGCGCAAGGTGCCGATCGCCCCCGATGTGGAGCCGGTTGTCCTCGCACGAGGTACTCCGGGCTTCTCGGGTGCCGATCTCGCCAACCTCGTCAATGAGGCTGCGTTGTTTGCCGCTCGCGGCAGCAAGCGCCTGGTCGACATGGAGGACTTTGAGCGTGCCAAGGACAAAATCATGATGGGCTCCGAGCGCCGTTCCATGGTCATGCCCGAAGAAGAGCGCCGTAATACCGCTTACCATGAGTCGGGCCATGCGGTGGTTGCGAAGCTACTGGACAAGACCGACCCGGTGCACAAGGTCACGATCATTCCGCGCGGCCGTGCCTTGGGTGTGACGATGCAGCTACCGGAGACCGACCGTTATAGCCAGGATCGTGATCGCCTGCTGCAAACCATCGCGGTGTTGTTCGGTGGGCGTATCTGTGAAGAGATCTTCATGAAGCAGATGACTACCGGTGCTTCGAACGACTTCCAGCGGGCAACCGATCTGGCGCGCCGTATGGTGACCCAGTGGGGCATGTCCGATAATCTTGGTCCTATGGTATATGGGGAGGAGGAAGGGGAGATTTTCCTCGGCCGCCAAGTCACCACGCATCGGAATGTATCCGAAGCGACGATGCAGAAGGTCGATGCCGAGATTCGCCGCATCATTGACCAACAATATGCGCTGGCGCGCCGGTTGATCGAGGAAAACAGTGACAAGATCGAAGCGATGACGCACGCTCTGCTGGAGTGGGAAACCCTTGATGCCGATCAGCTCAATGACATCATGGCTGGCCGTCCGCCCCGAGCGCCCAAGCCGACATCGCAACCGCCGCGGCGTTCGCGCGATGACGATGCCCCCGGTGCGGCACCGACTGCGGCCGCGCCGGTGGCCTGACCAATCAACAGAATGACGTTTCTAATCGGGCCGACTAAAGTCGGCCCGATTCATTTTTGGGAGCTCCCTATGCAGGTTTTGAAATGCGGTCGGTTCCGTGTAGAGCTTGATCGACCCCGCATCATGGCGATCATTAATGTGACACCCGATTCCTTTTCGGGCGACGGCTTGGGGCACGACGTTGATGCAGCCCTTCGCCGGGCAGAACAGGCCGTCGCCGACGGGGCTCACCTGCTCGATGTCGGAGGCGAATCGACCCGTCCAGGGTCGGAGTCGGTGTCGGAACAAGAAGAACTTGATCGGGTGATTCCGCTGATTGAACGTCTTGCCAGTTGGCCGGTGCCCGTGTCCGTTGATACGGTGAAACCAAGCGTGATGCGCGCTGCATTGGCTGCCGGAGCAAGCCTGATCAATGACATCAACGCCTTTCGCGCGCCCGGCGCGGTCGATGCGGTGCTTGGATCCGATGCTGCGCTGTGTGTAATGCACATGCAGGGAGAACCTCGCAGTATGCAGTCTGATCCGCAATACCTTGACGTGGTGTCCGATGTGCTCCGTTTTCTCAGCGATCAGGTGCGCCGAATCACGGGATGCGGTGTCGATGCCGAGCGTATCGTGCTCGATCCTGGATTTGGCTTTGGCAAAACGCTCGAGCATAACCTGGACCTGATGCGTGCGATGGATCGCTTTGCTGCAACGGGCCTGCCGGTGCTCATCGGCGTGTCGCGGAAGTCAATGCTCGGGGCGATTACAGGCCGGTCGGCGAGTGAGCGTCAGGCGGCTAGTGTAGCAGCCGCGCTGATCGCGGTTCAGCGCGGCGCCAGGATTGTGCGCGTGCATGATGTGGCACAAACGCGCGACGCACTTGCTGTCTGGGAGGCGGTGGAGTTTCGCGCAAACTGATTCGATCCGTGCAGCATGGCACCGCGTTGATGCGATAATTAAGTCTTTTCGAATTAACGGGAAGCGAAATGGCTCGCAAGTATTTTGGCACCGACGGTGTGCGGGGCAGGGTTGGGGACTCCACTATTACCCCCGATTTCGTCATGCGTCTGGGGTTCGCGGCCGGCGTTACGCTGGTTGCACGCGAACAATTGCCGCGCGGCGAGCGCCCAGCAATCCTGATCGGAAAGGACACGCGGATTTCCGGTTACATGCTTGAGGCGGCACTTGAGGCGGGATTTGCGGCGGCCGGTGTCGATGTCATGCTGGCGGGCCCGGTTCCTACGCCTGCCGTCGCCTATCTGACGAGAGCCTTGCGACTCCAGGCGGGCGTCGTTATTTCGGCGTCGCACAATCCTTACTATGATAACGGAATAAAATTTTTCTCGGCTCATGGCACGAAGCTGCCGGATGCGGTCGAAGAGGAAATCGAGGCCCGTGTCGATCAGCCGATGGGGTGCGCGGAATCGGCAAATCTGGGCAAGGCGCGCCGCATAGGGGACGCCGCAGGTCGTTATGTTGAATTCTGCAAGAGCACTTTTCCCAATGAGCTCGATCTGCGCGGACTGAAGATCGCACTCGATTGTGCGAATGGAGCTGCTTACCACATTGCCCCCAACGTCTTTCACGAACTGGGGGCGGAAGTCGTTGCCGTCGGGGTTGAGCCGAATGGGCTGAATATCAATGACCGCTGCGGCGCAACGTCTCCGGAATCCCTGCGGGATGCCGTGCTTGCCAATGAAGCGGATATGGGGATTGCGCTGGACGGCGACGGCGACCGCGTCATGATGGTCGACGGCGCCGGCGCGATCTACGATGGCGACAAGTTGCTTTACGTCATCGCTGCGGCGCGCAAGGCAAAGGGCTGCCTCGACGGCGTGGTCGGCACGTTGATGAGCAACTTGGGCTTCGAGCACGCAATTGGCCGCCTCGGCGTGCCGTTTGCACGGGCTCAGGTTGGAGACCGTTATGTGCTTGAAATGCTATACGAGCGTGGCTGGAAGCTCGGCGGCGAGAATTCCGGACATATCATCTGTTTGGATAAGCATACGACGGGTGATGGCATCGTTTCAGCACTGCAGGTGCTTGCCGCGCTGAAGCAGGGGGCTGGGACCCTTGCGCAGGCCTGTTCCGATCTCGACTTTTATCCGCAGAGACTCATCAATGTGCGACTGCCTGCGGATTTCGACTGGCGCTCGCATGAGGGGATAGAATCCGCCCGCAAGGAAGCTGAGGTGTGTCTCGGTAGCCGGGGGCGTGTATTGCTGCGCCCCTCGGGCACGGAGCCATTGTTGCGCGTGATGGTGGAGGGGCAGGACGGTGTCGAGGTGGAGCGTCTCGCGCGCGGTATTGCAGAGAGGATTGAAGGTGCCGTCGGAGCCGTTCGGTAATCTAGCTTTGTGAATTGTCACATTCCTGAAATGTGTGTGATCTAAAGTTCTTGAGTTCGAAAGCGTCCGGGATCCGATGTCGGTGTGATCCTTCTCGCATCAGCATCGGGTCTTGGCTGTAAGAACAAGGTCGCCTCATTTCGGAATCGGTAACGTTCATTCGCTAGGAGATTCAATATGTCCAGTTTCACGCAGACAGTCGTTGCGGCTGCTCTTCTCGCCTTGGGTGCGCACGCCGCACAAGCCGCGTCTGTGGTCAAAGTGGATGGTTCGAGTACCGTGTTTCCGGTTACCGAGGCCGTTGCCGAAGATTTCCAGAAATCGATGAAGGGTGCCGTCCAGGTAACCGTCGGCATCTCCGGTACTGGCGGCGGATTCAAGAAATTCTGTCGTGGCGAGATTGATGTTGCCGATGCATCGCGCCCGATCCTGAAGAAGGAAATGGAGGCCTGCGCGCAGGCCGGCATCAAATACGTCGAGTTGCCGGTCGCCTTCGACGCACTGACTGTCGTCATCAATCCGAAAAATGCCTTCATCAAGCAACTTACCGTCGAGCAGCTAAAGAAGATGTGGGAGCCTGATGCGCAAGGCAAGATCACTAGCTGGAAGCAGGTCGACGCGTCGTTCCCCGATGCGCCGCTGAAGCTCTTCGGGGCCGGCTCCGATTCGGGAACTTTCGATTACTTTACGGAGGCGGTTGTCGGCAAGGCGAAGTCGTCGCGTGGCGATTACACTGCGTCCGAAGACGACAACGTGCTGGTTCAGGGCGTTTCGCGTGATGTGAATGCGATCGGTTATTTTGGCTACGCATACTATGCCGAGAACCAGGGCAAGCTGAAAGCCGTGTCGATCGTGAATAAGCAAGGAACGGCCGTTCAGCCGGCCCCGGCGGCGGTGCTCGATGGTTCCTACAATCCGCTGTCGCGCCCGATCTTCATCTACGTCAGCGAGAAATCGCTGGAGAAGCAGGAAGTACGTGATTTCGTCACCTACTACATGAAGAATGCCAGCAAGCTCGCCACTGAAGTCAAGTACGTACCCCTGCCGGCAAAGGCCTACGAGACCGCGCTTGAACATGTCAGCAAGAAGAAGCTCGGAACGGTGTTTGGTGGCGAGGCCGAGATTGGCGTCACCATCGAGTCGCTCTTGGCGCGCGAAGCAAAGCTATAACTCCGCGGTGCACGGGTCACAGCCCGTGCGCCGGTTTTTTAGTTCCCTGGGCGACGAATGCGAGAAATGAATACCCCGAGCTCTGCGTCAGCGGCATCGTTGCCACCGCTCGTTGTTAGTGACAGGCTAGCGAAGAAAGCACTGCGTCACTTCAAGGAGCGCTTCATCGAGATGCTGCTCTTCGGTGCGGCGAGTGTCTCTGTGCTGACCACGGTTGGCATCATCTGGGTGCTCGTTAGCGAGTCCTATCATTTCTTTGAGACTGTGCCCCTTTGGTCGTTCCTGACGGACACGATGTGGACGCCGCTGTTCGCCGATCCGCACTACGGCATTCTCCCGTTACTGGCAGGAACCCTTACGACGTCCTTGGTGGCCCTTATCGTGGCTATCCCACTGGGGACGACGATTGCCATCTATCTGTCGGAATTTGCCAGGCCGGCCGTGCGCGAAATCGTCAAACCCTTCCTTGAGCTGCTCGGCGGCATACCCACTATTGTTTACGGCTACTTTGCGCTCACTGTGGTCATCCCGATGCTGCAACTTCTGATTCCGGGTCTGTCAGGGTTCAACATGCTGGGCGCCGGCATCGTCATGGGCATCGCAATCATTCCTTATGTCAGTTCGCTGGCTGAGGATGCCATGCGGGCCGTACCCATGAACATGCGCGAAGGTTCGTATGCGATGGGAGGCACCAAGCTTCAGACTGCATTGCGTGTGGTGATGCCCGCCGCGCTATCGGGTATTTTGTCAGCCTATATTCTTGGGATATCGCGTGCCGTCGGCGAGACGATGATCGTTGCTGTCGCTGCAGGCATGCAGCCCAACTTCACGCTGAATCCGCTTGAGTCGGCTCAGACGATTTCGGCCTACATCGTCCAGGTTGCTCTCGGAGACTTGCCGCACGGCTCCATTGGCTATCAGTCGATTTTTGCCGCGGGCCTGAGTCTCATGCTTATGACGTTGTCGCTTAACCTTGTCGGGCACGTCTTGCGGCGTCGCTACCGCGAAGCTTATTGAGAGGACGGCCAATGAACTCCGCCGATATCCCGGTCATCCGGAAGATCATTCAGCGCAACAAACGGTGGGATCTCATCTTCGCAATCGCGGGTTTCCTCGCGTTGCTGCTTGGCGTGTTGACCTTTCTCGCACTATTTGTGCAGATGGCCTACACGGGTTGGGAGCGCTTGACTCCCGAGTTTTTCACTAATTTCCCGTCGCGACGTGCGGCGCAGGCAGGTATCCTTTCCGCTTGGGTAGGTTCGCTACTGGTCATGCTTGTGACGGCGCTTTCCGCCGTGCCGCTGGGCGTCGCTGCGGGTATCTATCTCGAGGAATATGCGTCCAAGAATCTGGTCACGGACATTATTGAGATTAACGTAACAAATCTGGCGGGAGTGCCCTCCATCGTTTACGGCCTCCTCGCGCTGGGTGTCTTTGTTTATGGCTTTGGTTTCGGACAGAGCATCCTCTCCGCGGGGCTTACCCTAGGACTGCTGATCCTGCCGGTGGTCATCGTCGCGACGCGTGAGGCAATTCGCTCCATTCCACTTCACATACGTGAGGCGGCCTACGGTCTTGGAGCGACGCGCTGGCAGGTGACGCGCGATCACATCGTGCCGTATTCGCTCCCGGGCATCCTGACCGGCGTCATCATCGGCATGTCGAGAGCTATCGGGGAAACCGCCCCGATTATTACGATTGGCGCATTGACCTTCATTGCTTTCTTACCCGCGTCGCCTGTCGGTCCGGAGTTTCCGTGGCTGAGTTTCGAGTGGCTCAAATCGGGCTTCACTGTAATGCCGATCCAGATGTTCAACTGGACTTCCAGACCCGAGGAGGCTTTTCAGCAGAATGCCGCGGCGGCTGGCTTTATCTTGGTTCTGATGACATTGGCCATGAACGCGACTGCCATCTGGATTCGTTATCACGTGCGCAAGGACATCAAATGGTAAGCAGCACCACAATGCGAATGAGCGATCAACGCGAGGATCAAGCGACGCCGCAGGCCTTGAGTAACACGGCTGGATTCAGGAGTCTGCGCTCACACGGTGTCGTGGCGCGCGTCGAAACGGCTCCCGTCAAGGCGGCGGTAGAGGACTTCAGCTTCTACTATGGTGATTTCAAGGCATTGAAATCAATCTCCCTGCCCGTGCACGAAAAGCGGGTGACGGCGCTGATTGGACCGTCCGGTTGTGGCAAGTCGACCCTATTGCGGGCGTTCAACCGCATGCACGACCTCTATCCCGGCAATCGCTACGAGGGCGCAATTCGTCTACACCCGGACAACACCAACCTGCTGAGCCCGGGTGTCGATCCTATCGAGGTGCGAATGCGCATCGGGATGGTGTTCCAGAAGCCTAACCCGTTCCCGAAGTCGATCTATGAAAACGTCGCCTATGGTTTGCGGATACGTGGTGAAGGGAATCGCTCCGTTCTTGACGATCGTGTCAAGGAGGCTCTCCAGGGGGCGGCACTGTGGTCAGAGGTGGAGCATCGTCTGCACGATCCGGCGACGGCTTTGTCCGGTGGTCAGCAGCAACGTCTGTGTATTGCACGATGCCTTGCCACCAATCCCGAGGTCCTGCTTTTCGATGAACCGACATCGGCGCTCGATCCGATTGCGACGGCGAGTATCGAAGACTTGATTCATGAATTGCGCGACAAAGTGACGATTCTCATCGTGACCCACAACATGCAGCAGGCGGCGAGGGTTTCGGACTATACGGCTTACATGTATCTTGGTGAGCTTATGGAGTTTGGCGAGACTAGTCAGATCTTCGTTAACCCGACACGAAAGGAAACGGAAGACTACATCACCGGGCGTTTCGGCTAGCCCAAGCGCGTGGGGCAGATTTTCTGCCCCTTCTTTTTGCGGCTATAGTTTTACAGTTTTCGAAATGTGGAATTGATGTATTAAGCTATGCGCGTCGCTGGGTGTGAGCTCCCCCGAGGACGGCGCCTGCCTCATTTCTTTGCGTACGAGCCTTGCACGCTATAAAATCGAAAACTTTCGCAGAGGCCCTGTGCATGAAACGCAAGCTTGTCGTCGGTAACTGGAAAATGAACGGCGACCGGGAGCGCAATCAGATCCTGCTGCGCGAGGTTCTGCAGGGTCTGCCTGTGGGCGTTGAGTGTGCTATTTGTGTTCCATTCCCTTACCTGGCGCAGGCCGAATCGCTCCTCGGCGGAACGTCTCTAGGCTTGGGGGCGCAAACCCTTAGCGAGTTTGATCATGGGGCGCATACCGGCGAAGTCAGCGGCGCAATGCTTGCTGATTTTTCCGTACGTTACGTCATTGTGGGGCACTCGGAGCGCCGCGCGCTGCAGGGGGAGTCCGATTCGCTGGTCGCGCGCAAGGCTTTGGCGGCACTGCGGGCGGGGTTGATCCCTCTCGTCTGTATCGGCGAAACCTTGGCCGAACGCGAGGCCGGTGAGACCGAGAACGTCTTGCAGCGACAGCTCGATGCGCTTGCTGAGGTTCTTGATGCCGATTCGATCGGGCGGATCGCAGTGGCTTATGAGCCGGTATGGGCTATTGGTACTGGCAGGGCGGCATCAGTCGAACAGGTTCAAGCGGTATTGTCCTTCGTTCGGGCCTGGTTGGCCGGTCGAGTCCGTGATGCGGGTGACGTCAGGATTCTGTATGGTGGTAGCGTGAAGGCCGATAGCGCACAGGCGCTATTCGGTTTGCCTGATGCCGATGGTGGTCTGATCGGGGGGGCGTCACTGGAAGCTCCCCAGTTTCTGGAAATTTGCGAGGCGGCGGTTGCTGCTTCGTAGATGGCTGAGAATTAATCAAGGGTTCAAGATGAGCAACTATATTTTCTCCGTCGTTCTGACGATTCATGTTCTGGTCGGTCTCGGTGTTATCGGCTTGGTGTTGATGCAACACGGCAAGGGTGCCGATGCAGGTGCCGCCTTTGGAAGTGGGGCGTCCGGCAGCGTGTTTGGTGCGTCGGGTTCTGCGAACTTCCTTAGTCGTACAACTGGGGTGCTTGCGGCTGTGTTTTTCTCGACCAGTCTTGGACTCAGCTATCTCGCGAGCGGTGTGTCGGAACGACCTGCTAGTGTCATGGAAAATGCCGTTACCACGCCTGCGTCTGCGCCTGTGTCTGGTGACGGGTCTTCAGTTGATGCTCAGGATTCGAAGGCTCAGTCGATTCCAAAATAGTTCAATTTGGACTTTGCGCGCTGCAGAAAAAGTCGTATAATTTTTTGGCTGTAACAAGCGTGCCGACGTGGTGAAATTGGTAGACACGCCATCTTGAGGGGGTGGTGGCGAAAGCCGTGTGAGTTCGAGTCTCACCGTCGGCACCAGTAATTTTGAATCGCCCGCGAATGCGGGCGTTTTCATGCTGTGCGATTCTAAAAACAATAAAACAATCTGCTATTGAAACGGGGTGTTACGCAATGCTGGAAAACTACTTTCCTGTCCTGATGTTCATCCTGGTAGGTCTCGGTTTTGGCCTTGTGCCTGTCATTCTAGGGCGTGTTCTCGCGCCTTATCGCCCGGGGACTGAGAAGCAGTCTCCTTATGAGTGTGGTTTTGAGCCGTTTGAAGACGCGCGCATGAAGTTTGATGTGCGCTACTACCTCATCGCGATCCTTTTCATTCTCTTTGATCTTGAAATCGCCTTTTTGTTTCCGTGGGCGACAGTGTTCCAGGAATTCATCGCGGCTGGTGATGCTGCGTGGTTCGTATTCGGTTCGGTAATGGTTTTTATTGCCGTTCTGGTTATCGGCTATGTCGTCGAGTGGAAGAACGGTGCGCTCGACTGGGAGTGATGCATGAGTATTGAGGGCGTCTTTCGTGAAGGGTTTGTTACTACATCGCTTGATGCGGTAATTAACTGGACGCGCACAGGGTCGTTGTGGCCGATGACTTTCGGTTTGGCTTGTTGTGCTGTTGAAATGATCCATGCTGGCTGTTCACGCTACGACTTGGACCGGTTTGGTGTTGTGTTCCGGCCAAGCCCCCGGCAGTCTGATTTGATGATTGTGGCGGGTACGCTCTGCAATAAGATGGCTCCGGCTTTGCGCAAAGTTTATGATCAGATGGCAGAGCCGCGCTGGGTTATCTCAATGGGGTCGTGTGCTAACGGTGGTGGTTACTATCACTACTCCTATTCTGTTGTCAGGGGTTGTGACCGAATTGTCCCGGTTGATGTCTATGTGCCTGGTTGTCCTCCGACGGCCGAAGCATTGCTGTACGGCATTATTCAGCTGCAAAACAAGATCAAGCGCACGAACACCATAGCGCGGTAATGGGTGGTTCATTTATGAGTGCGAAACTCGAACTTTTGAGTCAATCCCTTCAAACGGTTTTGGGGGATAGGTTGCGATCAATTGTGCTCGATCGCGGCGAAGTGACCATCGAAGTTGCGGCAGAGGATTATCTTGGGGTTGCCCAGGAATTGCGCGATCATGGGGATTTGTGTTTCGAGGAGTTGATCGACCTTTCTGGGCTTGATTACTCTGCATATGGGAATCGAGTATGGGTCGGTGCGCGATTTGCGGTCGCCGTTCATCTTCTTTCCGTATCCAAGAACTGGCGGCTGCGCTTGCGCGCATTTGCGGAAGATGACGGCTTTCCTGTCCTTGAGTCGCTCGTTGGTGTTTGGCCTAGTGCCAACTGGTATGAGCGTGAAGCGTTTGATCTATACGGAATCATGTTTGCCGGACATCCGGATTTGCGGCGTATTTTGACCGATTATGGATTTGTCGGGCACCCGTTCCGCAAGGATTTCCCGATCTCCGGTTATGTTGAAATGCGCTACGACGCCGAGCAGGGCAGGGTTGTGTATCAGCCGGTGACCATTGAGCCGCGGGAAAATACACCGCGCATCGTGCGCGAAGAGAATTACGGGGATGTCGGCCATGGCTGAGATTCGTAACTACACTATTAACTTTGGGCCGCAGCATCCGTCCGCGCATGGCGTGCTTCGTCTCGTGCTGGAGCTTGATGGCGAAGTGGTCGAGCGTGCGGACCCGCATATTGGTCTGCTCCATCGAGGCACCGAGAAGCTCGCCGAAACGCGCACGTGGGTACAATCCGTGCCGTACATGGATCGACTCGACTACGTTTCGATGATGTGTAACGAGCATGCCTATTGCATGGCGATCGAGCGCCTTCTAGGTCTCGAGGTTCCTCTGCGTGCCCAGTACATCCGCGTAATGTTCGATGAAATTACGCGGATACTGAACCATTTGCTCGGGATCGGTACTCACGCGCTCGATATCGGCGCGATGACGATGGTGTTATACACCTTCCGCGAGCGTGAAGATCTGATGGATGCCTATGAGGCAGTGTCGGGCGCGCGGATGCATGCTGCGTACTACCGTCCGGGCGGTGTTTATCGTGATCTTCCCGACCGGATGCCGCAGTACGAGGTTAACAAGTTCAAGAATGCCAATACGGTACGTCAGTTGAATGAAAACCGGCAGGGTTCCTTGCTGGATTTTCTCGAAGACTTCACGAACCGCTTTATGGGCTACTGCGATGATTACGAAACGCTGCTGACCGATAATAGAATCTGGAAGCAGCGTACCGTCGGCATTGGCGTGGTCACACCGGAGCAGGCAAAAGCATGGGGATTCACCGGGCCCATGTTGCGCGGGTCTGGGATTGCATGGGATTTGCGCAAGAAACAGCCATACGAAGTTTATGACCGAGTCGATTTCGATATTCCTATCGGCAAGAACGGCGATTGTTACGATCGTTATTTGTGCCGAATGGAGGAAATGCGCCAGTCCAATCGCATCGTCAAGCAGTGTATTGATTGGCTACGCAAGAATCCAGGCCCGGTCATCGCCGATAATCACAAGGTGGCACCGCCACCTCGTGAGCGGATGAAAGCGAATATGGAAGAGTTGATTCATCATTTCAAACTCTTTACCGAAGGGATGCACGTGCCGAGCGGCGAAGTTTACGCTGCGGTCGAGCATCCCAAAGGCGAGTTCGGCGTGTACGCCGTGTCTGACGGCGCCAACAAGCCGTATCGTCTCAAGCTCAGGGCGCCCGGTTTTGCGCATCTTGCGGCCATGGACGAAATCGCGCGCGGGCACATGATCGCGGACGTGGTTGCGATCATCGGTACGATGGATATCGTGTTTGGCGAAATTGACCGCTGAACTATCCGGATAACATACGGCGGCAGGCAAACCGGGAAGACGAGTACGAAATGCTGAGTCACGAATCGCTACAACAGATTGATCGCGAGATCGCCAAGTATCCCCACGATCAGAAGCAGTCGGCGGTTATGTCGGCGCTGCGTATCGCGCAGGTCGAGAAGGGGTGGTTGCCGAAGGAAGTTATCGAGTTCGTTGCTGGTTATCTTGGAATGCCTGCAATTGCGGCATACGAGGTCGCGAGCTTCTACAACATGTACGACCTCGAGCCGATTGGGCGACACAAGATTACCGTCTGTACGAATTTGCCTTGTGCGCTTTCGGGCGGTGTTCATGCCGGTGAATACCTCAAGGAAAAGCTTGGTATCGGTTTTAACGAGACTACGCCGGACGGAATGTTCACCCTCAAGGAAGGCGAATGCATGGGGGCTTGCGGTGATGCGCCGGTGATGCTGGTGAACAATCATCGGATGTGCAGCTGGATGACCAAGGAAAAAATCGACCAGATGCTGGCGGAGCTTGAAAGCAAATGAGCGCAAGCGGACTGATTCTCGCCGGACTTGACGGCGACCGTACTTGGGGGTTGCACGACTACGTCGCGCGAGGTGGGTATTCCGCGCTCAAAAAGATCATCGCGGAAAAAATTCCGCCAGAAACGATCATTGCGGAATTGAAGGCGTCGTCGCTCCGCGGTCGCGGAGGCGCGGGGTTTCCTACTGGGCTGAAATGGAGCTTCATGCCGCGGTCGTTTCCTGGTGCCAAGTATCTGGCATGCAACTCTGATGAGGGCGAGCCGGGTACATTCAAGGATCGCGATATTCTGCGTTACAACCCTCATGCCGTTATCGAGGGTATGACAATTGCCGCCTATGCGATGGGCTGTGAGCGGGGTTACAACTACATTCACGGCGAAATTTTCGACGTATACCAGCGATTTGAAGATGCGCTCGAAGAGGCCCGTGCTGGCGGCCTTCTCGGCCAGAACATTCTGGGGTCCGATTTTTCGTTCGATCTGTTCGCACATCACGGTTACGGTGCCTATATCTGTGGTGAAGAGACCGCGCTGCTCGAGTCGATCGAGGGGAAGAAGGGTCAGCCGCGCTTTAAGCCGCCTTTCCCTGCGAGCTACGGTCTTTATGGCAAGCCGACAACGATCAACAACACCGAAACGTTTGCGTCGGTCCCGTTCATCATCAACATGGGGGGTGAAGGATTCCTGAATCTTGGGAAGCCCAATAACGGCGGTACCAAGCTGTTCTCCGTGTCGGGTCACGTGAATCGCCCTGGGAATTTCGAGGTTCCGATGGGTATGCCATTTGCCGAATTGTTGGAAATGGCGGGTGGCATGCGCGGCGGGCGCAAACTCAAGGCGGTGATTCCGGGTGGTTCGTCGGCGCCGGTGCTGCCGGGGGGTGTGATGATGGACTGCACGATGGACTATGACTCCATCTCCAAAGCAGGTTCTATGCTTGGCTCAGGTGCGGTGATCGTCATGGATGAAACGACTTGCATGGTGAAGGCACTTGAGAGGCTGTCGTATTTCTATTTTGAGGAATCATGCGGACAATGCACACCGTGTCGTGAAGGAACCGGCTGGCTGTATCGGGTCGTTCATCGCATCGAGCACGGTCTCGGACGGCCTGATGATCTTGATCTGCTCAACTCGGTGACCGGCAACATCATGGGGCGCACCATTTGCGCGCTGGGTGATGCCGCGTCGATGCCGGTGCAAAGTTTCATTAAGCACTTCGGTTCCGAGTTTCAGTACCACATCGAAAACAAGAAATGTCTGGTGCCGCCTGAGGTTCAGTACCAAGGCAGTCAAATTTACGTGAGACCGTGATGCTAGAGATCGAAATCGACGGCAAGCAGGTAACGGTCGAGGATGGCAGCACCATCATGGATGCTGCCACCAAGATCGGTGCTTTCATCCCGCACTTCTGTTATCACAAAAAACTCTCGATTGCTGCCAGTTGCCGCATGTGCCTGGTGCAGGTCGAGAAAGCGCCGAAGCCGCTTCCGGCTTGCGCCACGCCGGTGACAAACGGCATGAAGGTGTGGACTCGTTCCGAGCAGGCCATCAAAGCCCAGAAAGGCGTGATGGAGTTTCTGCTGGTCAATCACCCGCTCGACTGCCCGATCTGTGATCAGGGCGGAGAATGCCAGTTGCAGGACCTTGCGGTTGGGTATGGCGGTAGCCAGTCCCGCTATGAAGAAGAAAAGCGGGTCGTTCTCAACAAGAATCTCGGTCCGCTGGTGTCTACTGATATGACGCGGTGCATCAACTGTACCCGTTGTGTGCGTTTTACGACTGAGATCGCTGGGGAAATGGAGCTTGGACAGGCTTTCCGCGGCGAGCATGCGCAGATCATGCCTTTCGTTGAAAAAACGGTTGATTCGGAGCTGTCCGGTAACATCATCGACCTGTGCCCGGTTGGTGCCTTGACCTCGAAGCCATTCCGGTTTTCAGCGCGCACCTGGGAGATGTCACGGCGCAAGTCGATCAGTCCGCATGACTCGCTGGGCGCGAACCTGATCGTCCAGGTTAAGCACGATGTGGTGAAGCGTGTCCTTCCGATGGAGAATGACGAAATCAACGAGTGCTGGCTGTCCGACAAGGATCGCTTCTCGTATGAAGGCCTCAATAGCGACGATCGACTCACCGTGCCGATGCTCAAGCAGGATGGCGCGTGGAAACAGGTTGATTGGCAGTCGGCACTTGAATTTGCTGCGAATGGGCTGCGCAAGGCGGCCAAGGAAAACGGTCCCGCTGCAATTGGTGCCTTCGCGTCAGGACACTCAACCGTTGAAGAACTGCACCTGCTTCAGAAGCTGACGCGAGCCATTGGTTCGGATAACGTCGACTTCCGGCTGAGGCAAAGCGATTTTCGTGCCGATAGTTTCCGGCAAGGAGCGCCGTGGCTGGGTATGCCCATTGCAGAAGTGTCGGCATTGAATCGACTGCTTGTGATCGGCAGTTTCCTGCGCAAGGATGCACCGCTTCTCGCGCAACGCGTTCGTCAGGCGGCAAAACGTGGGCTCCATGTCAGCGCGATTAACGCGGTTGCCGAAGAATGGCTTTTGCCTGTGAAGAACCGGGCGTTGGTCGCGCCCTCTGCGATCGTTCCGATGCTGTTGCAGGTGGTATCGGCCTTGGCTGCCGAGAAGGGTGTCCAGGTCTCGGAGCATCTAGCGATGGCTGTGCCATCGACAGTTTCGGACGAGGCCCGCGCGATTGCGCAGAGCCTGGCAAGCGGCAAGAAGGTTGCCGTGTGGTTGGGCAACTTCGCCGTCCAGTATGAGGCGGCCACCGAGATCCAACTATTGGCGCAGGAAATCGCACGGTTGACCGATGGTACCTTCGGTGTCATCGGCGAGTCGGCGAACAGCGTTGGCGGCTATCTCGCCAAGGCGCTGCCGATCGTCGGCGGTCTTAACGCACGCCAAATGCTGGAGCAGCCGCGGAAGGCCTATCTGCTGCTGAATGCTGAACCGGATCTGGATTTTGCTGATCCTATCGCAGCGCAGGCTGTGCTGAGCAGTGCGCCGTTGGTTGTCGCGTTGTCGGCATTCAAATCACCGGCCTTGCTTGCGTCGGCGGATGTGCTGCTACCGATCGCTCCATTCACAGAGACCTCCGGCACGTTCGTGAATTGTGAGGGACGAGCGCAAAATTTCAACGCCGTGGCTCGTCCTCTGGGTGAAACGCGTCCTGGTTGGAAGGTGCTGCGAGTGCTGGGTAACCTTCTCGACTTCGATGGATTTGATCAAAACGATTCGGAAGCGGTGGCGGCAGAGGTTCTTGGCGCAGAGATTGCTCCGCGCCTTTCCGCATGTATCGCCGGGATGGCGTTCGCCTATAGTGTTCAGCACACCGACGCTCTTGAGCGCGTGAGCGACGTGCCGATCTATGCAGGAGATCCGCTGGTTAGGCGCGCGGCGTCCCTGCAGAAGACTCGTGATGCAAGGGCTCCTGCTGTTCGGGCCAGTAGTGTGACACTGGCAGCGTTGGGCGTCCCGTCGGGAGCGCGCGTGCGCCTGAAGCAGGGTGCAGCGGCGGCAGAGCTCGAAATCGTCGCGGACGACACGGTTGCGGCAAATTGCGTTCGCGTTGCCGCAGCACATCCTGCAACAGCCGTGCTCGGTGCAATGTGCGGCCAAATCAGCGTGGAGCGTGTCTGATGGAAGCTATGCTGGAACCCGTGGCACAGTTTTTCGGCCCAGTCTGGCCGGCGGTTTGGACGCTGGCTAAGATCGTCGCAATCATCGCGCCCTTGATGATCGGTGTGGCCTATTTGACCTTGGCAGAGCGCAAAGTCATTGGTTACATGCAGGTCCGTATTGGCCCCAACCGTGTAGGCCCGATGGGACTTTTGCAGCCGATTGCCGACGGCATGAAGCTCCTGTTTAAGGAAATCATCGTTCCGTCGGGGGCGAGCAAGGGATTGTTCATCCTTGGTCCAATTCTCGCGATAGCGCCTTCGCTGGCCGCATGGGCGGTGGTGCCGTTCGACGACGGAATGGTTCTCGCCAACGTCAATGCAGGACTGCTGTTCCTGTTGGCGATCACGTCGATGGAAGTATATGGGGTGATCATTGCCGGTTGGGCGTCGAACTCGAAGTATCCGTTCCTGGGATCGATGCGTGCAGCCGCACAAATGGTTTCATACGAAGTGGCGATGGGCTTCGCTCTGATCTGCGTGCTCATGATTTCGGCGAGCTTGAATCTGACGGACATCGTCAATTCGCAGGGTGAAGGCCGATTCCATGAGATGGGACTGTCGGTTTTCTCGTGGAACTGGGTGCCACTCTTTCCGATGTTTGTGGTGTTCCTGATTTCGGGCATTGCCGAGACCAATCGTGCGCCGTTCGACGTTGTGGAAGGCGAGTCGGAAGTGGTCGCCGGTCACATGGTCGAGTATTCCGGGATGACGTTCGCGCTGTTCTTCCTCGCTGAATACGCGAACATGTTCCTTGTTTCCACAATGACATCCGTGCTGTTCCTCGGCGGTTGGCTATCGCCGGTTGGGGGGATTCCGGATGGGTTCCACTGGCTGGCGCTGAAGACCGCGTTCATTCTGTTCCTGTTCCTTTGGGCGCGTGCAACTTTCCCGCGTTTCCGGTACGACCACATCATGCGGTTGGGCTGGAAGGTGTTTATTCCCATCACCCTCGTATGGGTGATTGTGGTGGCGGTGTGGATGATGTCGCCGCTGTCGATCTGGAAGTGAGAGGCTGAAGATGGGTGCCAAGGATTACATCGGTAGCCTGTTCCTCAAGGAACTGATAAAGGGCATGGCGCTGACCGGGCGTCACTTTTTTGCACGCAAGATCACGGTGCAGTTTCCCGAGGAGAAGACTCCTCAGAGCCCGCGATTCCGTGGCCTGCACGCGTTGCGTCGTTACCCGAATGGGGAAGAGCGATGTATTGCATGCAAGTTGTGTGAAGCTATCTGCCCTGCAATGGCGATTACCATCGAGTCGGATCAGCGCGATGATGGATCACGCCGTACGACTCGCTACGATATTGATCTGACGAAGTGCATCTTCTGCGGCTTTTGCGAGGAGGCATGTCCGGTGGATGCGATTGTCGAAACGCGCGTTCTCGAATATCACGGCGAACAACGTGGCGATCTCCATTACACCAAGCAGATGCTGCTGGCGGTGGGGGACCGTTACGAAGCGCAGATTTCCGCCGACCGGGAAGCCGACTCCAAGTATCGCTAAGGGAGGACGCCTTCGGGCGCCACAGATAAGAGCATGGATTTCAAGACCTTCGTTTTCTACATTCTCTCCGCGATCATGGTGTTCGCCGCGTTGAGAGTTATTACTGCACGCAATCCGGTGCATGCAGCATTGTTCTTGGTGCTGTCCTTCTTCACTGCGGGCGGGATCTGGCTATTGCTTGCCGCGGAGTTCCTGGCGATTGTTTTGGTCATGGTCTACGTGGGGGCAGTCATGGTGCTGTTCCTTTTCGTGGTCATGATGCTGGATATCAACATTGATCGGCTGCGCGAAGGATTCTGGAGTTACCTCCCCGTCGGCGCACTGATTGGTGTCCTGCTTGTTGTCGAAATGACTCTTGTCTTGGGTGGGCGGTACTTCGGGCTGGAGGCAATGCCCGAACCTCCGGCGGTTCAGGCGGGTTACAGCAATACTCGAGAATTGGGGCGGTTGCTTTACACGGATTACGTATATCCGTTTGAACTTGCCTCACTTCTGCTGCTGGTTGCGATGGTCGTTGCGGTGACGTTGACACTACGTAAGCGCAAGGGTGTTCGTTATCTGAACCCGTCCGAGCAGGTTTCGGTCAAGCGTGGCGATCGTGTCGAACTCGTTTCGATGCCCGCCGAGAAAGAATAAGAACTGTGCCGGTCCCTTGCGGATCGGTGCACTCAGGGAGTCATAGATGCTTTCGCTTTCCCACTACCTCATTCTGGGCGCGATCCTGTTCGCGATCAGCGTGGTCGGGATTTTCCTGAATCGGAAAAACCTTATCGTGCTGCTGATGGCGATTGAGTTGATGCTGCTCGCCGTCAATCTCAATTTCGTGGCGTTTTCGCACTATCTGGGCGATCTGGCCGGACAGATTTTTGTTTTCTTCATCCTCACCGTGGCAGCAGCAGAATCGGCGATTGGTCTCGCGATTTTGGTGGTGCTCTTCCGCAATCTGCGGACGATTCACGTTGATGATCTGGACAGCCTCAAGGGTTAAGGAAGCGTCTCGATGACGGATATGCAAAAACTCTATCTCCTGGTACCGCTGGCGCCGCTGGCGGGGGCCATTCTTGCTGGACTGTTCGGCAGGACGATTGGTCGTGCCGGCGCGCACATCGTCACCATTCTTGGCGTGGCAATCGCGTTCGCAGCGTCCGTGGTGATCTATCAGGATGTGCAGGCCGGAAATAGTTTCAACGGTACCTTATATACATGGATGACGAGCGGCAACCTAACCTTCGAGGTCGGCTTCCTGATCGATCCTTTGACGGTGATGATGATGCTGGTCGTGACGTTTGTGTCCCTGATGGTGCACATTTACACGATCGGTTATATGCACGAGGATCCCGGTTATCAGCGGTTTTTCAGCTATATCTCGCTGTTTACCTTCTCGATGCTGATGCTGGTGATGTCCAACAACTTCCTGCAGCTGTTTTTCGGCTGGGAGGCGGTTGGTCTCGTTTCATATCTCCTGATCGGTTTCTGGTATGAACGTCCGACCGCGATTTATGCAAACCTGAAGGCTTTCCTGGTCAACCGGGTTGGTGACTTCGGTTTCTTGCTTGGTATCGGTTTGATCGCGGCCTATACCGGAAGCCTCAACTATTCCGAGGTGTTCGCGCAAGGCGGCGCACTTGCGGCGCAGGAGATGGCTGTGACGGGCTGGCCGTTGATCACGGCGATCTGCATTTGCCTGTTTATCGGTGCAATGGGCAAGTCGGCGCAAGTTCCGCTTCATGTCTGGTTGCCGGACTCGATGGAAGGTCCGACGCCGATTTCCGCGCTGATTCACGCCGCGACAATGGTGACGGCGGGCATCTTCATGGTCGCGCGCATGTCACCGCTATTCGAGCTCTCGGATACTGCCCTGTCGTTTGTTCTGGTGATCGGGGCCACTACGGCGCTGTTCATGGGTTTCCTGGGCATTGTTCAGAACGATATCAAGCGCGTCGTTGCGTATTCGACCCTGTCGCAGCTCGGTTACATGACTGTCGCCCTGGGTGTTTCTGCATATTCGGCAGCGGTGTTTCACCTGATGACGCATGCTTTCTTCAAGGCCTTGCTTTTCCTCGGTGCCGGTTCTGTGATCATTGGTATGCACCATGATCAAGATATGCGCAACATGGGCGGTCTGTGGAAGTACATGCCGATCACTTGGATGACGTCTCTGCTCGGATCGCTGGCGCTAATTGGTTTTCCGTTCTTTGCCGGGTTCTATTCCAAGGACTCGATTATCGAGGCCGTCCATGCCTCAAGCATCCCGGGTGCAGGCTATGCCTTGTTCTGCGTGATGGCGGGGGTGTTCGTCACCGCGTTCTACTCGTTCAGGATGTACTTCCTGGTCTTCCACGGGAAGGAGCGTTTCGGACAGGACAACGGCGGGCATCATGACCATGAGGGCGATCACGATGATGAGGAAGTCTCGTCGGATCATCATCACGGTCTTGCTCCGGGTCAGAAACCGCACGAGTCGCCTTGGGTTGTCACGTTGCCGCTGATCCTGCTCGCGATTCCCTCAGTCGTGATCGGGTTCTTCACGATTGAACCGATGTTGTTTGGCGGATGGTTCAAGGATGCGATCCACGTTGGGGCAAACCATGTCGGCTTGGCCGAACTCGCTGCAACTTTCCACGGGCCAGTCGGCATGGCATTGCACGGTCTCCAGACGGCTCCGTTCTGGTTGGCGATGAGTGGGGTCGCCGTGGCGTGGTTCTTCTACATGGTCCGTCCCGACATTCCGGCTGCGATCCAGCGCACCTTTAGCCCTGTGCATGCTCTTCTCGAGAACAAGTATTTCTTCGATCGCTTTAACGAGATCGTCTTCGCCGGTGGTTCGCGGATGCTGGGCAAGGGGCTGTGGAAGGTTGGCGATCAAACCATTATCGACGGCATGGCAGTGAACGGGACGGCGAAGCTGGTCGGGTGGGTTGCTCAGATCAGTCGTCTTTTCCAGACGGGACATCTGTACCAATATGCCTTCGCGATGATCATTGGTGTCTTCATCCTTCTGACCTTCTGGTTCAACCTCGGTTGAACAGGTGGATCGAACAGTGAATAACGATAAACGCGCGTCGATTGCTGGCGCACTGAACGGAAAGTAACGATGACGGGTATGCCATTCCTCAGCCTCGCGATCTGGATACCGATCCTGGGTGGGTTGCTCGTACTAGCAACCGGTTCGGATCGCAATGCGCCGTTGGCGCGCTCGCTTGCGATGTTCATTGCGCTCGCCGGTTTTGCGGTGACGGTGCCGCTGTTCCTGCTGTTCGATGCGAGCACCAGCGCCATGCAGTTTTCGGAATTCCTGCCGTGGATTCCGCGGTTCAACATCAACTACCACTTGGGCGTTGACGGAATCTCGGTACTGTTCGTGCTGCTTAATGCGTTCATTACCATTATTGTGGTTATCGCGGGATGGCAGGTAATTCAGGAGAAGGTTGCCCAGTACATGGCAGCGTTTCTGATCATGTCGGGATTGATGAACGGTATCTTCTCGGCGCTGGACGGGATTCTGTTTTACGTGTTCTTCGAGGCCTCCTTGATTCCCTTGTACCTGGTCATCGGCATTTGGGGTGGCGCGAATCGGGTCTACGCAGCGATCAAGTTCTTCCTTTACACGCTGGTTGGTTCGTTGATGATGCTGGTGGCTCTGCTGTACCTCTTCATGGAGGCCGGCGGTAGCTTCAATATTCTCGATTGGCACAAGCTGCCGCTTGCGATGCCCGCGCAGACATTAATCTTCTGGGCATTCCTCGTAGCCTTTGCGGTAAAGGTGCCGATGTGGCCGGTGCATACCTGGTTGCCCGATGCACACGTTGAAGCGCCTACAGGCGGTTCGGTTGTCCTGGCAGCAATTGCGCTGAAGCTCGGTGCCTATGGCTTTCTGCGGTTTTCGCTACCCATCGTTCCCGACGCGGCCCAGGCGATGGCGCCGATGATGATCGCCCTGTCGCTGATTGCGGTCGTCTATATCGGTTTTGTGGCCCTTGCGCAGACCGACATGAAGAAGTTGGTCGCATATTCGTCGATTTCGCACATGGGTTTCGTGACCCTCGGCTTCTTCATGTTCAATGTTGTTGGTATGGAGGGCGCGCTGGTGCAGATGATTTCGCACGGCTTTGTGTCGGGGGCGATGTTCCTCTGCATTGGCGTGCTCTACGATCGCATGCACACCCGCAACATCGCTGATTACGGTGGTGTGGTGAAGACGATGCCGAAGTTCGCCGCCTTCTTCATGCTGTTCGCAATGGCGAACGCCGGCCTTCCGGGCACGAGCGGGTTTGTGGGTGAATTCATGGTCGTCCTGGGAGCGGTGCAGTTCAACTTCTGGGTTGCATTTGCGGCAGCGTCGACGTTGATCCTGGGGGCCGCTTATACGTTGTGGATGTACAAGCGGGTGGTGTTTGGGGTGATCGGTAACGATCATGTGGCGCAGCTTGACGACATCGGCGCCCGCGAGTTTGCATTCCTTGGCATCCTTGCGCTCTGCGTGATGGCAATGGGTCTGTATCCCTTCCCCTTCACCGAGGTGATGCATGCTTCGGTCAATGAACTACTGCGGCATGTTGCCGTAAGCAAGCTCTGAGCGAGCGGGCGAGACACTTTTTCGGACTGGTCAGAAGATGAATTTCGTTGTCCCCGACTTCTACCCCGCAGCGGCCGAGATCCTCGTCGCAGTGATGGCACTGGTGATCATGCTGGCGTCGACGTTCGCACGCAGAATTGCCAGCGATCTTGCGTACGGACTTACTCAGCTCACGCTGGTACTTGCGGCATGCGTCACCGTCCTCGTGAGCCCGAACCTCCTGGCGGCGGTGGCGGCTGTCATTTCGGAAGTACCCCTGTTCGGGGTTCGGCTGGCTGAAGTGCTGATGGGCTTGTCCGAAGGGTATGCGGCCAACGAAGTGGTTGCGACCTTTAACGGCATGTTCATCGGTGACATGCTGGGCGGACTGCTGAAGGTGTTTTCGCTACTTGCGGTCGGTGTCGCGCTGCTCTATGGCCGCGGCTATCTTGCTGACCGGAAGATCAATCGTCCGGAGTACTACTTGCTGTCGCTGCTGATGACCCTCGGCATGATGGTGATGATCAGTGCTAATCACATGCTGTCGCTGTATATGGGCCTTGAGATGATGTCCCTGTCTCTGTACGGCATGGTGGCGTTCGATCGCGAGTCGGCGCGTTCGACTGAAGCGGCGATGAAGTACTTCGTTCTCGGTGCGCTCGCGTCGGGTCTTCTGTTGTACGGAATGTCGATGATTTATGGTGCGACTGGCAGCCTTGAGCTCTCGGGGATCGCGCAGTCGATCTATCATCAAGCAGCGAACAAGACCGTGCTGGTTTTCGGCCTTGTATTCATGCTGGCCGGGCTCGCGTTCAAGTTGGGCGTTGTGCCGTTCCACATGTGGGTTCCTGACGTGTATCACGGCGCACCGACGGCGGTTACGCTGATGATTTCTTCGGCGCCCAAACTCGCTGCATTTGCGATGACGATGCGTGTGTTGGTGTACGGCCTGTTCGAACTTGCGGACCAGTGGCAGTCGATGCTGATGTTCCTGTCGGTGCTTTCGATCGTGCTTGGCAACCTTGCAGCGATTGCCCAGACCAACATCAAGCGCATGCTGGCGTATTCCGGTATTTCCCACATGGGTTTCGTATTGCTCGGTTTGCTTTCCGGTGTGGTCGACGGGGATCGGAATTTCGCGCTTAATGCATATAGCTCGGCAATGTTCTACGCCGTGTCCTACGTAATCATGAGCCTTGCCTCGTTCGGTATGGTGATTCTGCTGTCGCGTGCCGGATTCGAAGCCGAGAACATCGATGATTTCAAAGGGCTGAACAAGCGCAACTCGTGGTTTGCGGCGCTGATGATGATCGTGATGTTCTCGATGGCGGGCATCCCCTTTTTCATTGGTTTCTTCGCGAAGCTCTCAGTGTTGCAGGCTGTGGTCGCTGCCGGCTACGTCTGGCTGGCGGTGCTGGCGGTGCTCATGTCGGTGATTGGCGCGTTCTACTACTTGCGCATCGTGAAAGTCATGTACTTCGATGAGCCTGTCGATACGGCACCGATTTCCGCTCCGGGGGAACTCCGGGTGCTTCTGTCGGCCAACGGACTTGCAATTGCGGTGCTTGGCCTGCTTCCCCAAGGTTTGATGTCGCTTTGCGCCTATGCGCTCCTCGCCTCGCTCTGAGCGGGATCCGCTCGAAGAGATCCAGCTCGATTCTGCCCCGGTCTACGATGGTGTCCTGCTAAAGGTCCGTCGGGACCGGGTTACGCTTCCCGACGGTAATGAATCCGTCCGTGAGTACATCTGCCATCCGGGTGCGGTGGTCGTCCTCGCGGTTCTGCCGGACGGACGACTATTATTCGAACGCCAGTTCCGTTACCCGCTTCGCCGCGCATTTCTGGAACTCCCTGCTGGCAAGATCGACGCAGGCGAGGATCTGTTGGCCTGTGCTCAGCGTGAGTTGCGCGAAGAGACTGGCTATGAAGCTGTCGAGTGGCAGTACCTTGGTGTAATGCACCCGTGTATCGGGTACTCGGACGAGCGAATCGAGATATTCCTTGCGCGTGAGCTGACGCATGTGGGGGATGCGCTGGATGAAGGGGAGTTTCTTGAGATTGTGAGCTTCTCGGTGGACGAGGTCATGAGCGCTGTCCACAAAGGCGAGATCACCGACGCCAAAACTATCGTTGCGCTGTTTCGTGGCCTGCCGGCACTCGGTTTGTCGATCAAGCAGAGTGAGGAAAAATAAGCGCGTATCCCGGGAATGGGGTAAGGATGGCTGAAATGGGTCTTTCGCGCGCGAATTGGTGTTCCGTTATCGTTTGATGCAATTGATATCGTAACGGGGCCCCCGGCTCAACAGACAAAAAAACGCGAACCGTTTTCAGGTTCGCGTTTTTTATTCTAGCTGCGGCATCCTGGCGGACGCCGCAGTGCTGGGACGCTTAACCGCAGGTGCCGACGGCACCGCAGGCGGTGCAGAAGTCGCAGCCATCCTTGCGGATCACCGAATAGTTGCCGCATTCGGTGCACAAGCCACCCTGCATTACCTTCGGGTCGCTGGTTTCGCGCGGGGCTTCGAGGATGCCCATTTCACGTACGGGATAACCTTTTTCATCGAGCACGCCGAGCATTGCATAGCGATGGATGATGAGCTGGGCGATGTACGCGACGGTGCTGGGGTAGTTCTGCTGGCGCTTGGTTCCCGGTACGAAAGCCATGAAGTCACCCAGCGGTTCCGGATAATTCAGCAACTTGCGCAGTTTCATGCCGACCCACGCCGGGTCCATGACGCGCATATCGAGCGACAGGATGCGGGTGAGGCCGTCCAACGCGCGCGGGTAGTTGCCGGACAGCCATACCGAGTAGGGACGGGTGAGGCCGACCGAAAAATCGTCCTGCGCCGGCAGGGTGATTTCCTTCAGTCCGAGCACGAAGTCTTCACCGGTGGCCGGGTTCTGGATGTCGACGGTCCAGGATAGGGTGCCATCGGTGCCGGTCTTGGGTTCCTGCAGGCTGAAGAGCGTGTCGAGCACCGGGGTGGGGGCTTCGACATCGAACGCGCCGAGTTTTTCGCAGCGGTAGCGGACAACCTGGGCAAACGCGGAGACGACGCCGGGGAAGAGCTTCTTCTCGCCATGTGGGGGAAAGGGCATTTCGAAGGACTTTTCGCCGATGGTCCTGGCCAGGGTTTCGAGTTTCAGTTTGAGCCAGCCGTGGTCGTTGGCGCGCATGTCCATTGACAGTGTCTTGGCGACCGCGCCGAGGCCGCGGGGCTGGTCGGCGCCGTTGACCCAGACTTCGAAGGGGAAGCCGCAGGGGCCGTTGTTCTCGATGTGGCCGACGAACAGTGCGAACTCTCCTTGGGGGGTGCCGAGCATGTAGGTCCACGCGGGATTGCCGTCGGGGAGTTCCGGGCGGCCGGGCCAGCGCAGGCTGGACAGTACCGGCGCAGGCAGGCTCTTGATCGACAGGCGCTTGTTCGGGCCGGAAAGTTCTACATCCTGCGGTTTCTTCTGTTCGGTCGATGGAGTCACCGACAGTACCGAGCCGAGCACCGAGTTGGGACGATAGGTGGCCAGGCCCTTGAGGCCGGCTTTCCACGCGGACAGGTAAAGGTCTTCGAATTCCGTGTAGGGGTAGTCTTCGGGGACGTTCACGGTTTTGGATATGGACGTGTCGACGAAGGGCGCCACTGCGGCGACCATGTCCTTGTGTGCCTGCGCGGAGATCTCCAGCGCGGTGACGAAGTAGAGCGGCAGGGCGTCGACGTTGCCGCCGATATGCTTAAAGAGACGCCATGCGTAGTCTTCGACGGCGTATTCCTTGTAGGTGCCGTCGGCCATGCGTTTGCGGCGTGTGTAGGTATAGGAGAAGGGCGGTTCGATGCCGTTCGAGGCGTTGTCGGCAAAGGCTAGCGAAATCGTGCCGGTGGGGGCGATCGATAGCAGGTGCGAGTTGCGCAGGCCGTGCTTGCGGATCTTGTCCTTGACCTCGGCCGGCAGACGCGAGGCGAAGTTGCCTCCGGATAGGTAGAGGTCGGAGTTGAACAGCGGGAAGGCGCCGCGCTCCTTGGCGAGTTCGATCGACGCAAGGTAGGCGCGGTCGCGCATGTATTCGGAGATCTTGGTGGCGACGGTACGCGCTTCTGCAGTGTCGTAACGCTTGCACAGCATGATGAGCGCGTCACCCAAACCGGTGAAGCCGAGGCCGACGCGACGCTTCGACTGGGCTTCGTTTTCCTGCTGTTCGAGCGGCCAGTGGGTGACGTCGAGCACGTTGTCGAGCATTCGGATCGCAACGTCGACGACCTTGCCGAAGCCTGCGTAATCGAATTCCGCCTTGTCGGTGAAGGGGTGCTTGATGAAGGGCGTCAGGTTGATCGAGCCCAGGTCGCAGCAGCCATAGGGGGGCAGGGGCTGCTCGGCGCAGGGGTTGGTGGCCTCGATCGTCTCGCAGTAGTAGAGGTTGTTGTCCTGGTTCATGCGATCGAGGAACAGGATGCCGGGTTCGGCGTGGTCGTAGGTCGAGCGCATGATCTGGTCCCACAGTTCGCGGGCGGGCAGTTTGCGGTAGACCCACAGGCCGTCGTCGCGCTGGTAGGCGCCGGCGGCTTTGAGTTCGTCAATCGGTTCGGCCTTGTGTGCCAGTTCGACGTCGGTATTGACGTCGACGGCCTTCATGAAGGCATCGGTGACGCCGACCGAAATGTTGAAATTGGTCAGGTCACCATGATCCTTGGCGTGGATGAATTCCTCGATGTCGGGGTGGTCGCAGCGCAGTACGCCCATCTGCGCGCCGCGGCGGGCGCCGGCCGATTCGACGGTTTCGCACGAACGATCGAACACGCGCATGTAGGACACCGGCCCGGAGGCATTCGACAGCGTGCCCTTCACCAGCGCGCCCTTCGGACGGATGCTGGAAAAGTCGTAACCGACGCCACCACCACGGCGCATGGTTTCGGCGGCTTGAGCGAGCGCAGTATAGATGCCCGGACGGCCGTCGACGGCCTCGGAAACGGAGTCACCGACCGGCTGGACGAAGCAGTTGATGAGCGTCGCCTGAAGTTTGGTTCCGGCGGCGCTGTTGATGCGGCCGGCGGGAACGAAGCCCTTTTCCTGGGCTTCGAGGAACTTGGCTTCCCAGTGGGCGCGCTTGTCTTCCGCTTCGACCGCGGCGAGCGCGCGGGCCACGCGCGCGCGCACCGCACCAACCGTCTGTTCGTCGCCCTTGGCGTATTTCTCGAGGAGAACTTCGCCGGAGATCTCTTGCGGCGCGAGTGTCGAAGCGTCGGCCTTACCCTTTGCCTGATGATGGATCGTCGTGCTCATGGTCTTGTTGTGGGTCCGTTCGGTGGTGGATTGTTCGGATCGAAGAATAGCTCGTGGTACTTGTTTTTGCAAAAAAATAAAAGTGATAAATAACAATAAGTTAATGTTTTTCTCGGTATGTCAATGCTCATTTAATCACTATATTTAGTAGCGCTGATGTCGTAGGCGATCGGCCGCAAAGGCCCGTGGCGCAAGGGCTTCGGGACGCACAATGGGAAAGATCGGTGAGAGCGACCCCCAGCGATAAGCAAAAAAATTGTCACTTGGTCAGCAGGGGGCCCGTCGTGCGTTGCTGCTAGAATCATGGCATAGAGGTTGCGCCGGAGTTCGCTTATGCACGATGCTGAACGGATCGCAGCACAGACGGTTGAGCGCCACCGGCGTGAGCCTTCGCAGCTGCTGCAGATTCTCATCGAAACGCAGGACGCCATTGGCTATCTGCCGGCGGTGTCACTGACGCGTATTGCGGGTCTGCTGGGTCTGCCACGGGCGCGGGTTGAAGGGGTGGCTGGTTTCTACAGCTTCCTCCATACCGAGCCCGTCGGGCGCTACCGCATTCTCTTTTCCGACAATATTACGGACCGCATGCTCGGAAGCCGTCGCCTGATGGACGACTTATGCAGCCGGCTGGGGCTCGAGCCTGGGCGGGTCTCGTCCGACGGCGTGGTCAGCGTTGATACCACTTCCTGCTCCGGAATGGGCGATCAGGGACCGGCGATGTTGCTTAATGGCGTCGCCGTGACGCGACTCGACGGGGCACGCATCGAGCGGATCGCTGAACTGGTGCGGGACGGCAAGCTGCTGGCGGAGTGGCCGGACACGTTTTTCCAGGTTGAGGACAACGTCCGCCGGCGTGACGCGCTGCTGGGCGGCGATTCCTCTCCCGGGGCGGCGCTTGAGGCGGCCATGCGGCTTGGGCGCGATGGCTGGCTGGAGCAGATGCGGCTTTCGAATC
>NZ_WTVQ01000119.1 GCF_012910955.1 Aromatoleum diolicum | reverse complement strand
ATCACGATCGCGCTGGCGGCGAGCTTCGTGGCCGAGCATCAGGGCGGGCCGCAGCTGCTGTACGCGCTGTTCTTCGGCATGGCGTTCAACTTCGCCGCGAACGGCGAGAAGATCCACGCGGGCATCGAGTTCGCGTCGCGCCAGGTGCTGCGCTTTGGCGTGGCACTGCTGGGGGCGCGCATCACCGCGGAACAGTTGGCGGGCCTGGGGGCCGACTCGATCGCGATGGTCGCGGGCGGCGTGGTCGCGACCATCGGCTTCGGCGCGCTCATCGGCCGCCTGCTCGGCCGGCCGGGGACGGAAGGCATTCTGACCGGGGGGGCGGTGGCGATCTGCGGTGCCTCGGCGGCGCTGGCGATCTCGGCGGTGCTGCCGAAGAACGAGGAGAACCAGCGCTTCACCTTGTTCACGGTGGTGGGCGTCACGGCGCTCTCGACGGTGGCGATGGTGGTGTATCCGTCGCTGGTGAAGGCCTTCGGACTGGATGCGAATGCGGCGGCGGTCTTTATCGGCGGCACGATCCACGACGTCGCGCAGGTCGTGGCGGCGGGCTACATCATCTCGCCGGCAGTGGGCGACGGCGCGACCTTCGTCAAGCTCTTCCGCGTCGCGATGCTGTTGCCGGTGGTGGCGGTGGTGTCGGTGCTGTTCCGC
>NZ_WTVQ01000118.1 GCF_012910955.1 Aromatoleum diolicum | reverse complement strand
CACGACATGCTTGAATGGTACGGGGCACCGTTCGATCCCGCCGCGTTTGACATCTCGGCAATCGATTTGCGCCTCCACCCGATCAAGGTCTGACCGTCAGTCAAGACGGTCTCGGGCGGACGCTTACGCCGATAACGCATTGGGGGCCGCACGACTTGAGGCGGACGGCGAGGACATTGTTGGCATCGCTCGCTTGCCCCGAGGCGGTCAGCGAGGCGATCCTCGGGCACATGCCGCCGGGGATCGTTGGCACGTACAACCGGCACACATATGACGCAGAGCGGGTGGAATGGCTCCTGCGGCTGTCGGAGCACCTCGAGGCGCTGGCCGCGGTGCGGTGATCCAGTCGGACATTTCTATGCGAAATTGCACCACGCCTGACCACCATTTTGTATGGCCACTGGCGGGTCATTTGCGCACGCTCGACGTAACTATGCATTACAAATTGGATGATCACTTGCGCACCCTGCTCGACTGACTCAGAACGACCCAAACTTGCCGGTCGAGCTTTTTCGAAGTGGCCATTCGCCCCAGCAACCGACGCGACGGAAGCGGCCGTTCGATACGCCGAAGCGTCTTTGACTACTTGAGCGGCAGGTTTGAGGTCGGACCGGTGCGTGAGGGTAGGATGGCGCCGGTCGGCCGAGGCCGTGTAAAAACGGTCGCGGATGCGCCAGGAATCGGTCGTTCCGGCGCCCTGCGGCGGAAGCGAACGAATTTGAAGGCGGCAAATCAGCTCAGTTGAGCTTCAAGAAGGCCTTTTCA
>NZ_WTVQ01000117.1 GCF_012910955.1 Aromatoleum diolicum | reverse complement strand
CGATGCCCGCGTGGATCTTCTCGCCGTTCGCGGCGAAGTTGAACGCCATGCCGAAGAACAGCGCGTACAGCAGCTGCGGCCCGCCCTGATGCTCGGCCACGAAGCTCGCCGCCAGCGCGATCGTGATCGCCGTCAGCACGCCCGGCCACAGCTGCGCAACGGCGGGGAAGTTGAACATTGTCGTCGCCCGCACCTGATTGGTCATCGATTCATCCCCGCTCATGCCGCGAGGCTCAGTTCCGGCACCGTGCCGAAACGCTGCGCACGGCTGCCGTCCTTCAGCAGGAAGTGCGACAGCGCCGGAATCAGGATCAGCGCACCGACCATATTCCAGATGAACATGAAGGTCAGCAGGATCCCCATGTCGGCCTGGAACTTGATCGGCGACCAGATCCACGTCACCACCCCCGCGGCGAGCGTCACGCCCACTAGCGCCACCACCTTGCCGGTGAACTGCAGTGCGCAGCGGTGCGCCTCTGCAAGCGTCGCATCCGCACGCTGCTGCGCGAGCTGGATGGAGAGCAGGTACAGCGCATAGTCGACGCCGATCCCCACCCCCAGCGCGATCACCGGCAAGGTGCCGACCTTCACGCCGATCCCCAGCACCACCATCAGCGCCTCGCACAGGATCGAGGTCACCGCGAGCGGCACCACCGCGACGATCACCGCGCGCCAGTTGCGGAAGGTGATGAAGCACAGCACGATCACCGCCCCATACACGTAGAACAGCATCGTGCGGTTGGCTTCGCGCACCACGATGTTGGTCGCCG
>NZ_WTVQ01000116.1 GCF_012910955.1 Aromatoleum diolicum | reverse complement strand
TTGATTGTCGTGTTCTGCAATTACCAGGATCGCCATGATCAGATCACCTTCGCTTCGTTCTTGAGCTTGTCGACGAGTTGCGCGACGTCCGCCACGCGCACGCCGGCACTGCGCTTCGGGGGCTCGGCGACTTTCAGGGTCGCCAGGCGCGGCGTGACATCGACGCCGAGGTCCGCGGGCTTCACGATCTCGAGCGGCTTCTTCTTCGCCTTCATGATGTTGGGCAGCGTCGCGTAGCGCGGCTCGTTCAGGCGCAGGTCGGTGGTGACGACCGCCGGCAGCTTGATCTCGAGGGTCTCGAGACCGCCGTCGATTTCGCGCGTCACGGTGGCCTTGCCGTCAGCCAATGCGACCTTCGACGCAAAGGTGGCCTGCGGCCAGCCCATCAGCGCGGCGAGCATCTGACCGGTCTGGTTGGCGTCGTCGTCGATCGCCTGCTTGCCGCAGATCACGAGCTGCGGGGCTTCCTTGTCGCACAGCGCCTTGAGGAGCTTGGCCACCGCCAGCGGCTGCAGCTCGACGTCGCTCAGTTCGCCACACTCGACCAGGATGCCGCGGTCGGCGCCGATCGCCATCGCCGCGCGGATCGTCTCCTGGCAGGCGGTGACGCCGCAGGAGATGGCCACCACTTCGGTCGCAATGCCGGCTTCCCTCAGCCGCACCGCTTCTTCCACTGCAATCTCGTCGAAGGGGTTCATCGACATCTTCACGTTCGCAATATCAACGCCCGTGCCGTCGCCCTTCACTCGCACCTTGACGTTGTAATCGACTACGCGTTTGACGGGTACCAGGATCTTCA
>NZ_WTVQ01000115.1 GCF_012910955.1 Aromatoleum diolicum | reverse complement strand
GGCGCCTGTTCAAGTTCCTTCTCGTGGATGCTGCGGCGGTAGAAGAAGCCGATGTGCGGGTAATAGCCGCGGCGGATGATGTAGCCACCGCCCTCCCGCCGGGTCGCGGTCTGCGTCAGGATCACCGTCGAGCGCATGTCGGCCGTGTCCGAGTCGCTCATGACCGGATAGGGGGTGCCGTACTCGGCCTCGCGCACCAGGGCGTCCTCTTCCGCCGTCAGGGTTTCACCGGCAGCCTTCTTTTCCTGCGCGGCGCGCGCTCTGGCAGTCGTCGCATGGATTTTGCGATCGAAGCCCTCGAGGCTTTCCGGCTTCCTCGCCATCACCTGCGCGACCTTCACGCGCTTGTCGTATTCGGTGACTTCGCCCGCCATATAGAAGCCGGCGAAGGAGTCGTGCACGTAGTCATCGAAGAAGCGTTCGACCTCGGCGGGCAGCGGTGCCGGGCACTCGAAAACGGCGAGCGCCGCTTGCTCCCAGTCATCCAGCGGTGTGCCGAACTGGGCACGGTCGAATTGCCACTTGTTGATGCGTGCGAGATCGGCCTGCGTGAACGGCGGCTGTCGGTTTTCAGGCGGGGGCGCGGGACGGGCCTGGCGCCGCTCGCGCAATGCTTCGAGATCACCCGCGAGCATCCGGTTCGCCTCGTGCAGGTCCTGCTGCGCCTGGATGCCGGCGGCGCGGAAGCTGGCGGTGGTCTCGAGCGTATCGAGCCGCGCCGCGCGCCAGCGGTAATACAGTTCCATGTGCGTTGTCAGGAAGGCCCCGTGCTCGCCCAATGCGGCCGTGTAGGCGGTCCACGC
>NZ_WTVQ01000114.1 GCF_012910955.1 Aromatoleum diolicum | reverse complement strand
GCGCCTATACGCCGGTCACGGACTGGCTCCATTACGCCGGTCAGACGCTGGCTCCTATACGCCGGTCACGAAGTGGATCCTATATGCCGGTCGCTGACACTCGTCTGCAGCGGAGGTGATGGACGGGGTCCTCTCAAGGGGCCCGATGACGGTAAATCGGTGAGCATGAAATGATTCCCCGTCGCCTGCTCGCTTGAGGATCTGATGCGATGGGCCTGCCCGCGCTGGAGTCGGTCCTGCCGGACACAATGACGCTACATTGGCTGTTCTCGCTGAACTATTCGAGCCGCACCGCGTGCTCGGCATACATCGGGACCAGTTGATCCGTTTCTTGGGCGAGAACGTGTCGAACGGCCCCTCTCCGAGTGCATTGGGAATGCGTGACCGGCGACCTCTTCGGGGTCTCCGCTTCATCTGCAACACTCCCCCTGCAAACATAGAGCATCCACCGAGTTCGCTGGTCTCCACCGGCCGCGCAGCGATCACACTGAGCGGCATCCGATTCGAGTTGGCAACGCGATCACAGCCCTTCAAGCACTGCCGGCAGCTTACCGGCGAGATCTTGAGTGCGCGCTTCGGCCATGAACTGCAGGTGACGAAATTTTCTCCAAAGCCGACGTTGATTTGGACACCGTTGCCGCGAGCGGCCATTCGCTCGTGAGCACCAGTCATCGCGGACGACGGGCGGCTTCGTGGTGGACTTCGGCCGTTAGATGTCGCCTTGGCGAGGTCAGGGCTCGGCCGAGGCTGTGTAAAAACGGTCGATGTTGTATGATATCTGCATTGTTATCAGCGTGATCAGTGACCATGAAGCGCTTCGTCGAAGGTCAGAGCCGCACACAGGAGGCGCTGCTGCCCGAGAG
>NZ_WTVQ01000113.1 GCF_012910955.1 Aromatoleum diolicum | reverse complement strand
GCTCGAACCCATCGGGTATATCCCGCCCGCAGAAGCTGAGGCAAACTACTACGGGCAACTCGCCCGTCAGGCCGCCATCGCGGCCTGACTTAAACCAACCGGCCTCCACGGAACCCGGTGCGATTCAAGCTGAGGCAAACTACTACAGGCAACTCGCCAGTCAGACCGCCATCGCGGTCTGACTTAAACCAACCGGCCTCCACGGAACCCGGGGCGATTCAGCCTCGCCCAAACCACCTCGCCGCGGGAAATCGTCACCCCCGGCCAGGCACGCAGGTTCATACCTTCATAGGGCGTGTAATCGACATTGTGGTGAAGCTGCTCGTTGCGCAGGATCAAGTTGGCGCTGGTATCCCAGATCACCATGTCGGCGTCGGCGCCGGCCGTCCGCGCCTTGGGTGGTTAGCTCATCTTTACCGGCACACCGGCGGGCGTTGGCATGGGCCGCAAACCGCCCCGCTACCTCGACGCGGGCGATCAACTCATTGCGACGATAACCGGTCTTGGCGAACAAGAGCATTTGATTATCGTTTGTTGACCCCAGGAGTCACGCTGCCTACCCGCTCCCGATCTGGCATGGCGCGGATTCGCAAAGAGCGCCGCAACCTGTTCACTCATCTGCTTGCGCAGTACCACCTTGCCGGGAGGGGCGAATCACGTCAAGGAGGCGTTCTCCAGACGTTTACTGTTTGCCGCCGATTGCAAGGCCTTTTGCGTTTTGGCGGAGGGTGTCTGTGTGGAGTTGACGTAAAAAAGCCGCTGATCCTGTAGAGGAAGAGCGGCTTTTTTGGCATAGGTAGTCTGACGATGACCTACTTTCGCACCCACGAAGGGCACTATCATCGGCGCGGTCCTGTTTCACGGTC
>NZ_WTVQ01000112.1 GCF_012910955.1 Aromatoleum diolicum | reverse complement strand
GGGAGCTGCACCGCGTGTGGGTGGTGGAAGCGACGCTGCGCGAGGGCAAGCGCCATGTGTATAGCAAGCGCACCTTCTACCTCGACGAGGACTCGTGGGCGGCGCTCGCGTCCGACCAGTACGACGCGCGCGGCCAGCTCTACCGCGCCGGCTTCGCCTACATGGCCCCGAGCTACGACCTGCCGGCGCCCTACACCGACATGTTCGGCCACTACGACCTGGTCGCGGGCATCTACTCGCTGACCGGCTTCGCGGCCGAGACCGGCGGCATGCGCCAGTCCAAGCCGCTCACCGACCGCGACTGGTCGCCCGATTCGCTCGCCGGCTCGGGTATCCGCTAAGGCGGTCGGTCGACCGGGCTGCAGTGCCTGCATGGCGGATGGGCCACCGGCGTCATCCGCCACGAATGCCGGATGGATTCATGGCATTCGGTGGACGGCAGACCGGTTTGCCGCCCTGCGGCTGAAAAGAAGAGTTCCCCTCCCCGGGGCCCGGCACGATCGTGTTTTGATCGTGCCGGGCGACCCGGCCCCAACTGAGGAAATGTGATGAGCGTGCACCGAATCTGCGGAGCACTGGCGGCGTTCGCGCTGCTGATTCCGGCAGGCGCCCCCGCGGCCGGTTTCCAGGACGTACTCGACGTGCCGGCGATGAGTAGCCAGCTTGCGGCCAAGGGCCTGATCAACGGCCTGGCGCAGGCGGGGCAGCGGGTGGTCGGCGTGGGCCAGCGCGGCCACGTGGTGTACTCGGACGACCAGGGCAAGAGCTGGCGCCAGGCGAAGGTGCCGGTGAGCTCGGACCTCGTCGCGGTGAGCTTCCCGACGCCGCAGAAAGGCTGGGCGGTGGGCCACGACGGCGTAGTACTCGCGAGCAGCGATGCCGGCGCCACCTGGACGAAGCAGCTCGACGGCCGGGCGGTCGGCGAGCTGA
>NZ_WTVQ01000111.1 GCF_012910955.1 Aromatoleum diolicum | reverse complement strand
AGGTGATGAAGCACAGCACGATCACCGCCCCATACACGTAGAACAGCATCGTGCGGTTGGCTTCGCGCACCACGATGTTGGTCGCCGCCTCGATGCCGGCGCTGCCCGCGGCGAGCAGGAACTGGCGCTCGGGCGTGCTGTGCGCCTCGGCAAAGCGCGCCGCGGTCGCGACCACGCGGTCGAGGGTCTCGGCACGGTGGTCGCTCAGGTAGGCGATCACCGGCATCACCGAGCAGTCGTTGTTGAACAGATCCGGGTTGTTGACGGACGCCTGCTGCGCGCCGTAGTTGAGCACGTCCTGGTTGCGCGCGAGCGTCACCCACTTCGGGTTGCCCTCGTAGGAGCCGGCGGTGATCTGGCGCACCGCGTCACCGAGGAACACCGTCGTCTGCACCCCCGGCACCTGCTGCAGCTGCCAGGCGAGGCGATCGGCCTCGACCAGCGTCTCGTACTTCAGGCAGCCCTCGGCCGCGGTCTTGACGATCACCGCGAACTGATCCGACGAGAGCGAGTAATTGGCGGTGATGTAGGCGTTGTCGCGGTTGTAGCGCGAGTCGGCGCGCAGCTCCGGCGCGCCCGGTTCGAGATCGCCGATCTTGAGGTTGAGGCTCACGACGAAGCCCGCCACCGTCAGCACCGCGGAGATCGCGATCGCGCCGATCGCCCAGCGCCGTTCGGTGAAACGCTCGAGCCAGCGCCACAGCGCCGCGCCCGTGCCGTCGGCCGCCCCCGATTCGGCCACCAGGCTGCGCTGGGCCGCCCGGGCGCTTACGCCGGTGTAGGACAGCAGCACCGGCAGCAGGATCAGGTTGGTGAAGATCAGCACCGCCACCCCGATACTCGCCGAGAGCGCCAGCGACTGGATCACCGGGATGTCGATCACCATCAGCACCGCAAAGCCCACCGCGTCCGCCACCAGCGCCGTCATGCCGGCGAGAAAGAGGCGCCGGAAGGTGAAGC
>NZ_WTVQ01000110.1 GCF_012910955.1 Aromatoleum diolicum | reverse complement strand
CGAGGCTGTGTAAAAACGGTCGATGTTGTATGATATCTGCATTGTTATCAGCGTGATCAGTGACCATGAAGCGCTTCGTCGAAGGTCAGAGCCGCACACAGGAGGCGCTGCTGCCCGAGAGGCTGGATGACTTCGTCTCCGAGACCAATCCGGTTCGGGTCATCGATGTCTTCGTCGATGAACTCGATCTGCGCAAGCTAGGCTTCGCCGGCGTCGATCCGGCGGCGACCGGACGACCCGCCTATCACCCGGCGGCGCTGCTCAAGCTCTACATCTACGGCTACCTGAACCGGATCCAGTCGAGCCGACGCCTGGAGCGCGAGGCGCAGCGCAACCTGGAGTTGATGTGGCTCGTCGAGCGTCTGACGCCCGATTTCAAGACCATTGCAAACTTTCGCAAGGACAATCCGAAGGGGATTCGCGGTGTCTGCCGCCAATTCGTCGTGCTGTGCCGGGAACTGGGACTCTTTGCCGAGGCGGCGGTCGCAATCGACGGCAGTAAGTTCAAAGCAGTCAACAACCGCGATCGGAACTTCACCAGCGCCAAGCTGCAACGGCGCATGCAGGAGATCGAATCCAGCATCGAGCGTTACCTCGTCGAGATGGATACCGCCGACCGGCAAGAGCCGGCAGTCGCGCAGGCGAAGAAGGAGCGGCTGCAGGACAAGATCACGACCCTGAAGGCGCGGATGAAGGAACTCGAAGCGATCGGCGTCCAGCTCGAGAACACGCCCGACAAACAGATCTCCCTCACGGATCCCGACGCCCGATCTATGAAAACGCGGGGCACGGGCATCGTCGGCTACAACGTGCAGACGGCCGTCGAAACGAAGAACCACCTGATCGTGGCCCACGAGGTGACCAACGATGGGCTCGATCGGGACCAGCTCAGCAAGATGGGCAAGCAGGCGCGCAAGGCGATGCGAGTGGAGTCCCTCACTGCAATCGCCGATCGGGGCTATTTCAAGAGCGAGGAGATCCTCGCCTGCCACAAAGCCGGCATCGTGCCGCTCGTTCCGAAAAGCACGACTTCCAGCGCGAAAGC
>NZ_WTVQ01000010.1 GCF_012910955.1 Aromatoleum diolicum | reverse complement strand
AAATCAGCGTCGCCGAGGCCAAACGGATCGTTCGTGACCAATTCACAGTTCCAGAGGAAATCCGACGAGCCCGACGCCGCCACGTTGAAATCGCGCCTTCTCCTGCTTGACAGTCGGTACGAGATCATCTGGCGGTCTCGCTCGGCATCAAGGCGATCGAGGCCGGGTATCGGGTGCTGTTCACCTCGGCCGCGCAGCTGATCGCGACGCTCACCAAGGCGCTCGCCGAAGGCCGGCTCGACGAGAAGCTCAAGCTCTACACCACGCCGCGCCTGCTGATCATCGACGAAATCGGCTATCTACCGATCGAACGTGTCGGCGCCAATCTCTTCTTCCAGCTGATCAGCCGGCGCTACGAGCGCGGCCCGATGATCCTGACCAGCAACCAAAGCTTCGGCGCCTGGGGCGAGGTGTTCGGCGATCGCGTCATCGCCACCGCGATCCTCGACCGCCTCCTGCATCACGCCGTGACGCTGAATATCCGGGGCAACTCCTATCGCCTCAAGGAAAAACTCAAATCCGGCCTCGTCCGGTCATTCGACGATGAATCTCAACCGGGTGGGGAAATTTGAATGACCGCACTGGGGAAAATTCGGTTGCCCTTGACACCCGGCACAGGATCGGGTTTGCCGTCATGCGCGCGAGGAAGGTGGGGACGTCCATCAGCGCGTTGCGGTCGCTAAAGATCTGGTAGGCAAGCATCTGCGCGCGCCGATGCTCGGTGGGTGACAGTCGCGGGAGCAGCGCATTGGGTTGTTCCGCGACCAGCCGGGTGATTCGCAAGTGCTCCGGGTCGTCGACGTGCAGTAGCGCGCCGAGGTGCTTGCCAAGGTAGTCCTCATCGGGATCCAGCGGAGCCTGTTCGAGACCGGCCGCGCGACAAAGTGCGGTCCACCCGGCCTTGCCGTCGTAGATGTCTTCGAGCTCCAGGCACTGGTCGCGGGTGAAATCAGCGAGCGTTAGCGGTTGGCCGCGGCGCGTCGTCGCGTAATAGCGCAACTCCGCGGTGAGGCGTCGCCAGCTCTGGTTGCTGATCTGGCGGAGGCCGTCCAGCACGCGCTCGCGGGCAACACGGTCGAACTGGATGTGGCAGCCGGGTGGGAGCGTCGTGAAACCTTGCTCAACTGCTTCGATCAGTTGCTGGCGGTTCAGGCCGGTGATCGCACGGTAGAGCAGGTCGAAACGGAAATCAGTTTGCAGCCGCCCGACGAAATCGAGCACCAGGCAGCTGTCCTTACCGGCGGTCAGGCGCAGGCCGCGCCCGAGTTGCTGCTGGAACACCACCGGGCTCTGGGTCGGGCGCAACAGCAACAGGGTGTTGGCTTCCGGGATGTCCACGCCTTCGTTGTAGAGATCGACGGTGCAGAGCACCTTCAGTGTGCCGGCGGCGAGCTGTTGAGGCGCATGTTCGCGAACGTCGCGTGCGGTCGCGCTGGTGATCGCCAGCGCCGGTAAGCCCGCCGCCGACAGGCGTTCAGCCATGAAATTGGCGTGGGCGATATCGACGCAGAACGCGATCGCACGCATGCCGTCGTGGTCGGCCACATACTGGGCCACGGCATTGATAACGATACGTGCACGTGCATCGTTACCGCTGATGACATTGCCCAATTGGGCGAGCTCTCCCGGCTGGTTCCAGCGGATGCCGGTGAGATCCGTGCTGTCGGTCGTCGCGTAATACTCGAATGGGGCCAACAGTTGCTGATCCAGGGCATCCCACAAGCGCAGCTCGACGGCCGGGCTTCCATCGGGGCGGGCATCGAAGTAGCCGAGCACGGATCTCCCGTCGGTCCGTTCGGGAGTCGCGGTCAGGCCAAGAAGAAAACGCGGACGGATATTGCTCGCGAAGGCGTCGAACTGGCCGGCCGGCAAATGGTGGCATTCGTCGATCACCACGGTATTCCAGTAATCCGGACCGTGGCTCGCGAGCAGGTTGCGCGCGGTGACCGACATGATGGTGGCGAACAGGTGCTCCACCGAAGCTGGTTGGCTCCCGTCGGCAAGCAGCTCGCCGAAGGCGGGGGCGCGCAACACCTGCCGGTAGGTCTCGATTGCTTGGCGCAGCAACTCCACGCGATGGGCGACAAACAGCAGGCGGGGTTTGCCGCCCTGCATTTCGCACAGTCGTTTGTAGTCGAACGCGGCGACGACGGTCTTGCCGGTGCCGGTGGCCGCGACCACAAGGTTCCGCATGCGACCGTGGCGGCGTTCGCTGGCAAGGCGGTCGAGCATGGCTTGCTGGAAGGCCTTGGGTTGCAGGTCGAACCACGTCGGCGTGGCGATCAGTTCGGTCGTCGTCCCTTTCGCCTGACGCAGCGCGCGCCGCAGTTCGATGCTGTGTTCCGGATTGTGCGGATCGAAGCGTTGGAATTCCGGGTCGTTCCACAGCGTCTCGAAATGCGCCTCGGCGGCGGCGAAAAGATCGGTCTGTCCGGCCCGTGTAAACTTCACTGTCCATTCGACACCACCCAGCAATGCGGCTGCGGACAAATTGGCGCTGCCGACGAAAGCCGTGCCGAATCCTGTGTCGCGATGAAATAGCCAGGCCTTGGCGTGGAGGCGACTGCGCCGGCCGTCCAGAGAAATCCGCAGATCAACCCCCGGTAAGGCAGCGAGCGTCTCGACTGCGCGTGCTTCGGTGGCGCCGGTGTAGGTGGTAGTGATGATCCGCAGGCGGGTTCGCGGCTGGCCATCCCCGCCGATCGCAGTGATCGATTCGAGGACGTCGAGGAGTTTTCGCAGTCCGCTCCAGGTGATGAAGCTGACGACGATATCGACGCGGTCGGCCGAGCCGAGCTCGGCGCGGAGTTCGGCGAAAAGCGATGGATCGGCACGTCCGGCGGTGAATAGCCAGGGCGCGAGCAATCCGGTAGGGGGCTGCGCCGGACGCGCGTTGCCGCGATAAATGGCGCGCAGTGCCAGGACCGGCGCGCTCCAGTCGCCGGCCTCGGCGCCGCCTTGGCGCAGCTGGCCGAGCAGGCCGTTGATCAGTGCGAGTTCCCGCTGCTCCCGCGCCGCGTCATTCTCCGCATCGCTCGCCTGCTCGAGCAATTCGGGAAGCAGCCGCGCGATCGCTTCGATCAGGCGCCGGCGCCGCGCGTTGCCGGTGAGGTGCTCTAGATCCGCCTGACCCGCGTCGCGCAGTTGCAGCGCCATGTCGCGGATTCGCTGGTCGAGGAGAAGATCGTAGATGCCGTCGGGAAGTGCGGTCATGGGCGTGGGCATTCCTTATGACACGGACGCATGCCGGGCTGCCTGCGATCCGCCGCGTTGCTTGCTGTATGACATGTGCCGCACATGACGTCAGGCACTGCACGGTATCATTCGAGCATACCTTGAAGCCCTGCATGCGTCATGTTCATCCGACCGCTGGTTCTGCTGCTGTCATTGCTGCTCGTCGCCCCCTGCTTCGCCGGGCAGAACGACAATTACCCCTTCACGGTCGAGAGCGAACCGGAAGGCGACGGGCACCGCATCGTCGCGCGGAACAACGGGCCGGCGCCCGTTTCGGTGAAGGTTGCGTTGCTGTACTCGGTCTATGCGACACCGGATCGAAGGTTTCCGGTTTTTGCGGTCGTGCCGCCGAATGGGGGCGTGCTGTACCTCGGGCGCTTCAAGCGCACCATGTCCGGTGTCGGCTATTCGTTCCGGTATCAAAGCTCGTGGATGTTGGGGGACTTGAACGCGCGCCAGAGTCCCGACGCGCTGTATCGCCTTCCCTTTCGGGATGGCAGCGCCTACCGGATCGGGCAGGCGCCGGGAGGGCCGATCACGACGCACCATTCGCCGGGCAGTGCCTATGCCGTGGATATCGGCATGCCGCAGGATGTGCCGGTGCTGGCGACACGCGACGGGACGGTAATCTATACCGAGGCGAACCAGAAATACGGCGGGAAGAGCCCCGATCTGTTGGACAAAGCGAACGAGGTGCGCATTCAGCATGCCGACGGGACGATTGCCGTGTATGCGCATCTGGCGCACGGGGGTGTCTACGTCTATCCGGGGCAGCGTGTGCGGGTGGGCGAGCAGATCGGGCTGGTCGGATCGACGGGCTATTCGTCGGGGCCGCACCTGCATTTTGCGGTGCAGAAAGTCGTCAGGAACGGCGACGAACTGGGCATGGAGTCGCTGCCCTTCCAGTTCTATGTCGGCAACCCGCCCGCTGCATTCTTTCCGCAATTCGGTGTGCTTGCGAGAGCGGACTATTCGTCACCGGGTCGGGTACCCGGCACTACTGCGGAAACGCGGGGAGGCGCTTCACCGTCGGCGGGCCCGACGAGCGGCATTGTTTCTGCGCCAGTCTCCGAAGCGCTCATTTCACTTGAAGTACCGGCCCAAATTCGGTCCTACCTGCGCGCTATTCCCGCATGGCAATGGTTCGCGGGGATGGTGGGGTTGGTCGTATCGCTTCTGTTGCTGGACAAGCGGCGGACTGCGAGAAGGCAGCGTGATGCCTTCGTGTTCCGTGAGCCGAGCATGCGTGGGCGCCCTGCTGCCGAGCCAGTGTTTCATGGACTTAGCGCATGGGACAAACTAATAGTCGTCTGCGGCGGGGATCGCAAGAAGGCAGAACGGTTGATGGAGTATGAGTATCGGAAGGCGCCCAGCATTTCCAATGACGAAGCTGCTCTGCGCGCCTGGGAGAGGTTGCAGCGGGATCGCAGATGACTTTGGGTATCGTTAGCGCAGCCAATCGTGTCGAGGGGAAATCGGTCAGACCACGATTCCGATTGACCAACGGTGTCGAATAGCATCGCAGTAGCGCAGGAGGAAAGGTTGAGAACAAACTACGTCCTGATCGATTTCGAAAACGTTCACGTGAAGTCGCTCGATCTGCTGAAGGGCGAGCATTTTCACGTGATCGTCTTTCTCGGTCCGAAGAACACGAAACTCCCGGTCGACCTGGTGCTTGCGATGCAGGCGTTCGGCGAGCGCGCCGAGTACGTCCTGCTGGAGGCGTCCGGGGCCAATGCGCTGGATTTTCACCTTGCGTTTCATCTCGGTCGGCTCGCTACGGCCGATCCGACGGGGCTCTTTCACATCATCTCGAAGGACACGGGTTTCGATCCGCTGATCGTGCATCTGAAGTCGCGCAAGGTGTTCGCGGCTCGCTCCGAATCTGTCGAGGAGATGCCTTGCTTCCAGGCTGCGGTCGTGACACCACCGGCAGTTCCGGCGAAAGCGCCGGCTCATGCCGGCGCCTCCGCGACGCAGTCATCGTTCGAGGAACTGTGGCGGCTTGCACTGGAGCATCTGGTCACGTCGACGGCGTCGAAGCCGGCGAAGGCATCAACCTTGCACAGCACACTCCACGCGAAGCTCGGGAAAACGCTACCTGCATCGACCATCGACGTGGTGTGCTCCGAACTGGTCAAGCGTGGTTACGTGAAGGTGAATGGCAACAAGGTGACTTATGCGCTGCCGTCGGCGTAACTCGGGGGGCGCTGCGGGCGGCCAGCGATCGCCGGGAGAAAATGGGCCAGGCTCAAATTCCGCCCGAAACAATGCCCGGTAGGTCACCCGTCGGTGAGCGACCTTCCGGGCTCCAGCCCGGCATACAACGGGTGCGCTGGCAGCGCGGGCGACGCCATGGAATCGTTTTCCGTGGAAACGCTCAATAGCTTGCCTACTGGCAAAGTCAGGGATGGACATGCATAATTACATCATTCTGTACATTTTGAGACTGCGATGAGACAAGCCACTTTCACCGAAGTGCGTAATCACGCCAAGACCTACTTCGACATCGTCGAATCGGGTGAATCCGTGCGCGTACTGCGCAATGGCAAACCTATTGCCGACATTGTGCCGATCGCTCCCGAACTTCCTTCATGGAAACGCCGCAAGGCCCAACCGCTGGTGCTCGATGGCGTGTCGGTCAGTCGCATGATTCTCGAAGAGCGCGACGCCGGCTTGTAAGGAAGGCTTGAATGCGCATTTTTTTCGACAGTTCTGCCTTCGTTAAACGTTACGTCAGTGAAGCCGGCACCGAGGCCGTGCTTGCGTGGTGCGATCGCGCCAGCGAAATTGGCCTCTCCGGCATCGCCTTGCCGGAGATCGTCTCGGCCTTTTGCCGCCTGCGCCGAGAAGGAAAAATCGACGACACCCAGTATCGGCAGCTCAAGTCGCTGCTGCTGGCCGACATTGAGGATGCGGCGATTTGCGACCTCACGCCCGAAGTCCTGGCCCAGTCGATTGCCTGCCTGGAAAACAATGTCCTGCGCGGCATGGATGCCATCCACATCGGTAGCGCCGTCGCACTCAAGGCCGATGTTTTCATTTCTGCGGATCAGCGGCAACGCGATGCCGCCATTCGGGCAGGTCTGCGAGTCGAAGGGGTTTAACTCTCCTAAAGGCCTTCGCTGGCGCCGCCGGTGGTGTTCGCTGACCTGCTGCGGCCTGGTCGAGTGTCAGGGACGCGGGCCGGGGGCTGCATGGGCGAAGAAGGGGTAATTACCCTCAAATAAGGGTAATAAAGGGGGTAGTGGTTAGCAGCGTAGTCTCCGCGTTCGGGTAGCACAGGTGCCGCGTGACATGGACCTTCCGCATCGCCGTCCCCGCCGCTCACGTCCCCGCCGCTCGTCCACGCCGACAGCGTTCAGGTGGACTAGCATGGAAATTCCACGAGCGCTCGCGGAGACCGGGGTCTCCCGACTCACCGGAAACCCCGGCCGACCTCACGGAGCCCGACCATGCCTGCCGCGCACAAAACAACGACCGTCATCGAACCGCGCCGCACCATCCTGGTCTTTCAGGGCGGCGGCGCCCTCGGGGCCTACCAGGCGGGGGTCTTCGAGGCCTTGGTCGAGTCCGGGCGGCAGCCTGACTGGGTGGTCGGCACTTCGATCGGGGCCATCAACGGGGCGCTGATCGCGGGCAATCCGCCCGAATACCGGCTGGCCCGGCTACGCGAATTCTGGCACCTCATGTCCAAAGGCGTCGGCGGACTGGACGTGTGGGAAGCCCTGTTCGGCGCCACACTGCGCAACCTTGCCACGCTGACATTCGGCGTACCGGGATTTTTCGCGCCGCGCAGCTTCCCGTCATTCGCCTTCAATTTGCCGGCGGCGCCCGGCCTTGCCAGTTTCTATAGTGTCGAGCTGCTTGCGAAGACGCTGGCCGAATTGGTGGACTTCGACTACCTGGCTCAATCTCCGGTGCGCCTGTCGGTGGGGGCGGTGGATGTGGAAAGTGCGCAGCTGGTCTACTTCGACTCCAAACAGGAAACGCTGCAACCGGCCCACATTCTCGCCAGCGGCGCGTTGCCCCCGGCCTTTCCGACGGTGGAAATCGGGGGCCGCTACTACTGGGATGGGGGCATCTACTCCAACACGTCGCTCGACTGGATTCTGCACGACCAGCCGCGCGACCATTCGCTATGCATTTTTCCCACTCTTTGGCCGCAGCAGGACCAGGCGCCGCGCGCGCTGGGCGATGTGCTGCGGCGTGAAAAGGAGATCCAGTTCGCCAGCCGTGCCGACACCATCATCGAGATGGAGCGCGAAATGCACCGCATGCGCCACGCCATCAATTTGCTGGCCCGTGCGCTGGCCGAGCATGACAAGGATTCGCCGCTGATCCCGCTGGCGTGCATGGGATGCGGCAGCGTTTTCCATGTCATCCATCTCGAGGCGCCGCGGCTGCCGAAGGAAGATCAAACCAAGGACATCGAATTCGCGCCCGCTCGGGTGGGCCAACGCTGGGCGGCGGGGCGGGCCGATGCCGGCCGCGCGCTGGCGGCGAAACCGTGGATGATCGAAGTGCCGCCGACGGAAGGCGTGATGGTGCACGACTTTTCGCGACCATCGGTGGTGGCGGCGCGGCAGGCGCTTCCGCAAGGGCCGGCGTGCGCGCCCCCACGCGCGCGAAAGTCAGCGACGCGGTAGTCCGCCTTTCGGGGCACGGTATCGCTTCGCTCAGCCCCGTATCCAGCCGCGTTTCAGCGCATAGTTGGTGAGCCCCGCCGCAGTGTCGATGCCGAGCTTGCGGCGCAGGTTCAGGCGATGGGTCTCGACGGTGCGCACACTGACGTCGAGCTTCTGCGCGATGCGTTTGTTGCTGTCGCCTTGTGCGACGAAGATCAGCACTTCCCTTTCCCGCTCGGTCAGCGCCGTCGTGTCGGCCGGTGGTGCCGAAAGCGCCGCGGTCAGCGAACTGCTGAAATAGACCCCGCCTGCGGCGACGGCCCGGATCGCCGCGATGATCTCGGTCGACGGCGCATCCTTGAGCACATATCCGCGCGCCCCCGCTCGCATCGCCGACATCACGTAACCCTGGCTGTCGTACATGCTGAGGATCAGCACGCGCAGCGCCGGGCAACGCTCGCCGAGCGCCGAAGTCAGTTCGATGCCGTTGATGTCGGGAAGGCCGACATCGACCAGCGCGAGGTCGGGGCGCAGGGACTCCGCCGCCGCGAGGGCCTGCTGGCCATTCGCGGCCTCGCCGACGATGTCGATGTCGCCGATGTCGCCCAGCCGCGCCCGCAAGCCGTCACGGACGAGTTGATGATCGTCGACGAGCAACAGGCGGATCCGCGCGCTGCCATCGGGTGTTTCGCTGATCACGATATGTGTCTCCTGGCATTCGGGCACGGCAGCACCGCGGCAAGTTCGGTATGGCCGGGCTCCGAGCTGAGCGCAAGCTGCCCGCCGTGGTGCTCGATGCGTTCGCGCATGTTGCGCAGGCCGATGCCGCCGCTGCGGGGATGGTCGATATGCGAGGTATCGAAGCCGCAACCATCGTCGGTGATTGCCAGCCGCACCGACTTGTCGCGTGCCTCGAGGTCAAGGTGCACCCGGTGCGCACCGGCGTGACGCTCGATGTTCGTCAATGCCTCCTGCGCGATGCGGTACAGCGTCGTCGCGCCGGCTTCGTCCGCGGACAGGTCGACGTTGCCGATATCGGCGTCGACGACGATGCCGGTGCGCACGCGGAATTCGTCGAGCAACTGGCGCAAGGCAGCCGGCAGGCCGAGGTTGTCGAGCAGCGACGGGCGAAGGTTGTGCGAAATGCTGCGGATCTCCGAAATCGCGACGCCCAGCCCGTCCAGCCCCTTGCCGATCTGTTCGGCGACATCGTCGCGTCCGGCGACGGCGCGTTCCTTCGCGAGTTCGAGGTGGTACTTGACCGAAACCAGCAACTGGCTGAGCCCGTCGTGCAGGTCGCGCGCGACGCGCGTGCGCTCCTCCTCGTGCGAGGTGACGATGCGCTGCGCCAGCGCCTTCAGCCGCCGGTCGGCGAGCTGGTGTTCGCTGATGTTGAGCGCCATGCCGCCGGCAAACACGATCAACGCGGCAATGATCGCCACACCGGTGAATCCGACGACGGTGCCGGCGATTCGCGATGACATGCGGTCGCGCAGCGTGGTGCGAACGGTTTCGACGTCGTCGAGGTAGATGCCGGTGCCCAGCACCCAGCCCCAGCGATCGAGCTGAACGACATAACCCAGCTTGTCGGTTTCCTTCCCCGTCGATGGCTTATTCCACTTGTACTGCAGGAAGCCCTCTCCGGACGCCGCGACCGCGATCAGCCGCTGGATCACCGGCAGGCCTTCCGAATCCTTGCGATCCCACAGGTTGCGGCCGACGAGTTCGGTCTGGCGCGGATGGACGACGTTGAGGCCGCTGATGTCGTAGGCGAAGAAATAGCCGTCGTCGCCGTAGTTCATCTCGCTGAGGATGCGCTTCGCCTCAGTCTTGGTCGTTTCGTCGTTGCGGCCCGACGAGTACAGATGGTCGATCGAAGTCTGCGCGAGCTGGACGTAGTGCTGGAGTTCCGACCTCTTGGCGGCCAGCATCGCCTCCTTCAGGACGACCTCCTGCTGCCGCTCCAGGTCGCGCGCCTGCATCGCGACGAGAATTGCGATTGCCGAAACAGCCGCGATCAGCGGCAGGACGGCAAGAACAATGACCTTGTGTTTCAGACGCACGCCGTGCTCCCCGTAAATCCGCCCCGCGATTGTAGTGGCCTTGCGCACCGGCCCGGCCGCTCTGAGTAGTACTACGCAGTCCCGAAAAGTAGTAGTGCGAATGGTTCCGCGCGCGGTTTCCCGCGAAAGTGGCGCGTGATCTTCGGCACAGGGGTGCCGGGGCCCGGACCGTTTCCGGTGAGACCAGAGCCCGTATCAACGGCCTATCCGGAGAGAGGAGGAGTATAAATGGCCAGTCTTTCAAGACATGCGCTGTGGGCGCTTGTGGGTGTCCTCGGCGCATTCGCGCTCGCATATATCGCGCTGAACCGTGGGGAAACGATCAACGCCCTGTGGATCGTAGTCGCCGCGGTTTCCGTTTACCTGATCGCCTACCGCTACTACAGCCTGTTCATCGCGAACCGGGTGATGTCGCTCGACCCGAACCGCATGACGCCAGCCTACCGGCACAATGACGGCCTCGACTACGTGCCGACGAACAAATACGTACTGTTCGGCCACCACTTCGCGGCCATCGCCGGTGCCGGCCCGCTCGTCGGTCCGGTGCTCGCCGCGCAGATGGGCTACCTGCCCGGGATGCTCTGGATTCTCGCGGGTGTCGTGATCGCCGGCGCGGTGCAAGACTTCCTGGTCCTGTTCGTGTCCACGCGACGCGACGGCCGCTCGCTCGGCGACCTGATCAAGTCCGAACTCGGCCCCGTCCCCGGCGTCATCGCGCTGTTCGGCACCTTCATGATCATGGTGATCATCCTCGCCGTGCTCGCGCTGATCGTCGTCAAGGCGCTCGCCGAAAGCCCGTGGGGCACCTTCACCGTCGCGGCGACGATTCCGATCGCGGTCTTCATGGGCCTCTACTCGCGCTACATCCGCCCCGGGCGGATCGGCGAGATCTCGGTCATCGGCTTCGTGCTGCTGATGGCGGCGATCGTCGGCGGCGGACAGATTGCCGCAAGCGAAACCTGGGCGCCGCTGTTCACGTTCGACGGCAAGCAGCTCACGTGGATGCTCATCGGCTACGGCTTCATCGCGTCGGTGCTGCCGGTGTGGCTGCTGCTCGCGCCGCGCGACTACCTGTCGACCTTCCTGAAGATCGGCGCGATCCTGGCGCTGGCGCTCGGCATCCTGTTCGTCGCGCCCGACCTGAAGATGCCCGCGGTTACGCGCTTCATCGACGGCACCGGCCCGGTGTGGTCCGGCAGCCTGTTCCCCTTCCTGTTCATCACGATCGCGTGCGGCGCCGTATCCGGCTTCCATGCCCTGATCTCGTCCGGCACCACGCCGAAGATGATCGAGAACGAATCGCACGCGCGCCTGATCGGTTACGGCGGCATGCTGATGGAGTCGTTCGTCGCGATCATGGCGCTGGTTGCCGCATCGATCATCGATCCGGGCGTGTACTTCGCGATGAACAGCCCGCTCGCTGTCCTCGGACCGACCGCCGAGAGCGCTGCGCAGGTCATCTCCAGCTGGGGCTTCGTCGTGACGCCCGAGATGCTCACCGGCACCGCCAGTGCGGTCGGCGAACACACGATCATCGCCCGCACCGGCGGCGCACCGACGCTCGCAGTCGGCATGGCGCAGATCTTCTCGGTGATGTCCGGCGGCACCGCGATGATGGGTTTCTGGTACCACTTCGCGATCCTTTTCGAGGCGCTGTTCATCCTCACCGCCGTCGATGCCGGCACCCGCGCGGGCCGCTTCATGCTGCAGGACCTGCTCGGCACCTTCGTGCCGGCGATGAAGCGCACCGACTCGTGGGTCGGCAATGCGGTCGCCACCGCGCTGTGCGTCGCCACCTGGGGTTACTTCCTGTATCAGGGCGTCGTCGATCCGCTCGGCGGCATCAACACCCTGTGGCCGCTGTTCGGCATCTCGAACCAGATGCTCGCCGCGGTGGCGCTGATCCTGTCGACGGTCGTGCTGTTCAAGATGAAGCGCGAGCGCTTCGCGTGGGTCACGCTCGTGCCGATGGTCTGGCTGCTTGCCTGCACCCTGACGGCCGGGTGGCAGAAGGTTTTCCACGCGAATCCGAAGATCGGCTTCCTCGCCCAGGCATCGCGCTTCCAGGACGCCCTGGCGCGCGGCGAACTGCTCGCACCGGCCAAGAACCTCGACCAGATGCATCAGATCATTCTCAACAATCAGATCGATGCCGGGCTGTCCATGTTCTTCATGCTGGTCGTCCTGAGCATCCTCGCCTACGGCACACGCTGCTGCTACCGAGCCTACCGTGTGGCGCATCCGACTGCACAGGAAGTCGGCGCAACGGGCACGGCCTCGCAGGGCGCCGCGGCGTAATAAGGCGGTGTTCAACGACCTCTCCAAGCTCGGCAAGTATCTCGGGCAGGCCGCCCGCCTGATGGTGGGCCTGCCCGACTACGACACCTACGTCGCGCACGTGAAGGCGACGCATCCGGACCGGCCGGTGATGAGCTACGAGGAATTCTTCCGCGAGCGGCAGGAAGCGCGCTACGGCGGCGGCACCGGCCGCTGCTGCTGAGGGCACCACGATGGAGCAATCATCGACCATGGAAAACGCCAGCAATGCACCGATCCCGGTGACGGTGCTCACCGGATTTCTCGGCGCCGGCAAGACGACGCTGCTGAACCGCATCCTGACGACTGGCCACGGCCAACGCATCGCCGTCATCGAGAACGAGTTCGGGCCGGTGAATATCGACAGCGAACTGCTGGTGCAGCAAAGCGCCGAAGTCGTCGAGATGACGAACGGCTGTCTGTGCTGCACCGTGCGCGGCGACCTCGCGAAGAACCTCATCGACCTGAAAGCGCGGCGCGAAAAAGGCGAACTCGTGTTCGACCGCATCGTCATCGAGACGACCGGTCTCGCCGATCCCGGTCCGGTCATCCAGACCTTCTTCGCCGAACCGGAACTGGCTCAAAGCTATCTGCTCGACGCGGTGCTGACGGTTGTCGACGCGGTGCACGCGCCGCGTCAGCTCGACGAACATCCGGTGTTGCTGAAACAGATCGGCTTCGCCGACCGCCTGCTCGTCTCGAAGTCCGACGGCGTCGCAACCGATGCCCTCGACACGCTCGTCGACCGGATCGCCCGCATCAATCCGCGCGCGCCGATCCGGCACCTTGTCGACGGCGATCTGGATATCGGTTTCCTGTTCGATATCCGCGGCTTCAATCTCAATGAAAGCCTCCTCGCCGACGACGCCGCGACCCCACGCTTCTACCCGGTCGCGAAAGGCATCGGCGCTGCATTCGTCCGCAAGAACCACGGCGACGAAATCGGCTCGCTGCTTCTCGAGCATGCGGGCGATGTCGACCTCGATCGCATCGGCGCCTTCGTGCAGCAGATGCTCGACCGCCACGGCGACGATCTGCTGCGCTACAAGGGCGTACTGGCGGTTCCGGAGCAAGCGAGCAAACTCGTTTTCCAGGGCGTGCACCGCATTGCCGGCTTCGACTACGGCGCCGAATGGGCTGACGACGACGTCCGGCGCTCACGCATCGTACTGATCGGCCGCCGTTTGCCCGAGGCCGAACTGCGGGCCGGATTCGCCACGTGCCTGCTGACGGAACACACGCAGGCCCTGACAGATCAGTCCGGTTTCCTTGTGGCGTTGAATCGTGCCTCGGCTTCCTGAAACAGGGATTTGACCCGGTCGACATCCCATGGCTGCTCGATCAATGTTTCGTGATCCCATGCACTTCGCGGGTCAGCCGGATTAAAAAAATCGCCGCCATAAACATGTATTGCGCACGTCATTTTCTGGATCGGATTAAGCACGGAATGGATAATGTCGCGGCCGAGCGTGGCGATGTCGCCGACGCCCAGGGATTTGGCGCCCGCGGCCTCAATGGTGGCTCCGGTTCTTTTCCAGAAAACGTTGTCCTCCCGACCTGAATAGATGCCGACAACCGAAAACATCTGGTGGTTGTGTGGCATCAGACTCATGCACGGGGCCCAGACGAAGTTGATGATGGTCAGATCGGGCGATCGGTAAATCGGTGTAAGTCCTGCATGCTGCGGTTCACCCAGCGCGGACATCACTGCCGCACTGTCGGAAACGGCTTCTGCCACAAGCTCGCGAATGGCACCCTGACCTTCGGCGACAGCATTCATGCAGTCGTGGATAAAACGATCCTTGTCGAACATGGTTCTGTGCTCCTTCTCCTGGCTCATCCGCTGCGTCATCCGGCGCCCTGCTGCGCAGGGGCGGGATCACTGCACAGCCGTCGATTCAACATAGCCCGTGGCCAAAGACATTCAAGCGAAATGCACCATGCCGCGCCAGCGGGTGGCCGTGGCAGCGCCCGGTCGATGACGGCCCGCGACTTTCACGCACGGGAAGCATCCGCAGCGCATGCGCGCGCCGGACCCTTTGTCGTATGATCAGACGATGCAGATTTCCCGCGTCAGCCTGTTCGGCCTCATGCAGGACCCGCACGATTTCGACACCGTTGTCGCGATTGACGTGCTGCGCTCGTTCTCGACGGCGGCCTACGCCTTTGCCGCCGGGGCGTCAAAAATCCATCCGGTGGCGACGGCGGCAGAGGCCGCTTACCTGCTGGAGCGGATGCCCCAGGCACTCACCATGGGGGCTCTCCCCGGCGGGCGTCCGATGCCCGGCTTCGACCTGGGGAATTCCCCTTCGAGTATGCCGACGCGGTCGTTTGCCGGACGGCCGGTGATCTTGTCCACCGCCGCCGGGGTCCAGGCGTTGATCCGGTTTCGTGACGCCCCCCGGCTATTCGCCGCCAGCCTGGTCTGCGCCGGGGCGACGCTGCGGGCCTTGCAGGCCATCGAGCCGCGGCGGGTGGCGCTGATCACCACGGGGGAATGGATCGACCGCGACGGCGACGAGGACATTGCCTGCGCCGATTATCTCGCCGCCGGATTGCTCAGCCAGCCCGTCGACCGCGCGGCGCTGTCGCAGCGGGTGCGCGATTCCGACTTCGGCCGCCGCTTCGCCGCGGGCACCGATCCGGCGCTGCCACCCTCTGATCTGGACCTGTGCGCGGCAGTCGACCGTTTCGACTTCGCGATGCCGGTGGTCCGCGAGCACGGTGGGCTGGTCATGCACGCCGGTGGTACCGGCGCCGACCGGGCGAAATGAAAGAATGAAATGAAAGGGGGCATTTAAATGCGTCGGACCCCTTTTTTCTTCCTTCATCGGGCGGTGCGAAGTGTCTGGAGGAGCTGGGGGTTGATGAATAGCTTCTCTCGTCCTGCCTTCACTTCCTTTAGCAAGCCGATATCGGCCAGCTGTTTCAGATAGATGGATGCCGTCTGCCGCTGTGCGATTCCGGCATCAACCAGGTTGGCGATACGGCAGTAGGGCTGCGTGAAGATCAGTTCGGTCAGCTCGCGGGAATAAATGCCCGGCGCATCTCTCCGCATTCTGTTCGCGGTGTCGTCGATCAAGGCACGAATCGCCTTGATTCGAGAGGTGGTCCAGTGCGCAGTGCTCCGAACGGCCTCCAGCATGAACAGGAGCCAGGGTTCCCAGGCGCCCTCCCGGCTTACGTCGAGGAGCAGGCGGTAGTAGTCCTGCTTTGCCTCGATGATCGCCTTGGACAGGTACAGCACAGGGATATCCAGCAGCCCCTTGTCGACCAGGTAGAGCAGGTTCAGCACTCTCCCGGTACGACCGTTGCCGTCGGTGAAAGGGTGGATTGCCTCGAACTGGTAGTGGCCGATGGCCATGCGCACGAGCGGGTCGATGTCGTCCGCCTCGTGCAGGAAGTGTTCCCAGTTGGCGAGCTTGTCGCGGATGAGCGCCTCACCTTCTGGTGGGGTGTAGATGACCCCGCCGGTGCGGTCGTTCAGGAGTGCGGTGCCGGGGGTGCGACGGACGTCCATATCAACACCCTTGATCGTGCGGCAAATCTCCACTGCCGTTCGGGTGGTGAGGGGGTGTTTGGACAGCGACTCGACGCCCTCGCGCAGTGCGGTTCGGTAGCGGAGGGCTTCTTTGGTCGCAGGGTCGGCCAGCGCCTCGCGGTCGTCCGCAAACTGGAACAGGCGGTCCGTTGTGGTGACGATGTTCTCGATGGCCGAGCTGGCCTGAGCTTCGAGCAGGGGAATACTGTTGATCAATACGGCCTGATTCGGGACCAGCTCCCCCGCCTGCTTCAGTTCAGCAACGGCCGCCCGCGCCTCGATGCAAGCCTTCAGGATGGCCCGCGACTCGATCTCCGCTTGAGGGGGGAGTGGAGGCAGAGTGTTATAAGGTTTCGTCGGTTCGAACGGCATGTGTTGAAAGTTTTGTGGTTGATCGACAGACCGTGGAGATGTGTCGACGGAATCGACATGATATCTTTTCGTGTCGATATATGACGAAAATTTGTACATGTGAGACTCGATTGCGAGACGAGCGGAAAGTCCATGTGAAAAAAAGTCGCAGAAGCGTTTGAAAGAGGGGTCAGGTGGGTGAAGGGCGACACGGCTCGGGCCTCTTCGCACTTTACTCGCAGGTCGTTTCTCGGGCTGGACACTTCCGTTAGCTATACCGTCGGGATAGATATCCTGGCTTGATAAAAACAAGCTATCGTTGCCATGGATTTAAATCGATAGAAACAGGAATCCATCACGGCTAACGTGAGTATCGGGAATACCCGGTTCACCTTTGATAGGAGGGGTCATCCATGAGCAACGAAAATCAGTGCCCATTTTCCAGCATGCATGGGGCTCGCACAGCTGCCCGGTCGAATCGCGACTGGTGGCCGAACCAGTTGAACCTGAACATGCTGCACCAGCACGCGCCGGCCTCCAGCCCCTTGGGCGCCGACTTCGACTACGCTGCAGAATTCAGGAAACTCGACCTGGCCGCGCTGAAGCAGGATCTGCATGCGCTGATGACCAGCTCACAGGACTGGTGGCCGGCTGACTGGGGCCACTATGGCGGCCTGTTCATCCGCATGGCCTGGCACAGCGCCGGCACCTACCGCACGGCTGACGGACGTGGCGGCGGCGGCACGGGGAACCAGCGTTTTGCGCCGCTCAACAGCTGGCCCGACAACGGCAACCTGGACAAGGCACGCCGCCTGCTCTGGCCGATCAAGCAGAAGTACGGCAACAGGATTTCCTGGGCCGACCTGGTGATCCTGGCCGGCAACTGCGCGCTGGAATCGATGGGTTTCAAGACCTTCGGTTTCGGCGGCGGCCGCGCGGACATCTGGCAGCCGGAAGAGGACATCTACTGGGGCAACGAAGACACCTGGCTCGGTGACAAGCGCTATAGCGGTGAGCGCGAGCTGGAGAACCCGCTGGCCGCCGTGCAGATGGGCCTGATCTACGTGAACCCCGAAGGCCCGAACGGCAACCCCGACCCCGTGGCCTCGGGCCGTGACGTGCGCGAAACCTTCGCCCGCATGGCGATGAACGATGAAGAGACCGTGGCGCTCGTTGCCGGCGGTCACACCTTCGGCAAAGCCCACGGCGCTGGCGACCCGGCACTCGTCGGCGCTGAGCCCGAGGGCGCCCCCATCGAAGCGCAGGGTCTGGGCTGGATCAACCGTTTCGGGTCAGGCAAGGGCGGGGACACCACCACCAGCGGCATCGAGGGCGCGTGGAAGCCCAACCCGACCAAGTGGGACAACGGCTATTTCGACATGCTTTTCGGCTACGAGTGGGCGCTGACCAAGAGCCCGGCCGGCGCCCACCAGTGGGTGGCGCAGAACGTCAAGCCGGAACACATGATTCCCGACGCCCACGACCCGTCGAAAAAACACCCGCCGATGATGACCACGGCCGATTTGTCGCTGCGCTTCGACCCGATCTACGAACCCATTTCGCGCCGTTTCCATCAGGATCCCCAGGCGTTCGCCGACGCGTTTGCCCGCGCCTGGTTCAAGCTCACCCACCGCGACATGGGGCCGAAGGTGCTTTACCTCGGCCCCGAAGTGCCGGCCGAAGACCTGATCTGGCAGGACCCGATCCCCGCCGTCGATCATCCCCTGATCGACGCCACGGACATCGCCGAACTCAAGGCGAGGGTTCTGGCCTCGGGCCTGTCGATCGCCGAATTGGTTGCCACCGCCTGGGCCTCGGCGTCCACTTTCCGGGGGTCGGACAAGCGCGGCGGAGCCAACGGTGCACGCATCCGCCTGGCGCCGCAAAAGGACTGGGAAGCCAACCAGCCGGCGCAGCTGGCCAAGGTGCTGGCCATGCTGGAGGGAATCCAGCAAGCCTTCAACAGTGCACAGACGGGTGGCAAGAAAGTCTCGATCGCCGACCTGATCGTGCTGGGCGGCTGCGCCGCGGTCGAAGCGGCGGCCAAGGCGGGCGGTCATGCGGTAGCGGTGCCGTTCACCGCGGGCCGCGCCGACGCTGCGCAAGCGCAGACCGACGTAGCGTCGTTCGCCGTCATGGAACCCCTGGCCGATGGTTTCCGAAACTACCAGAAGCAGGCCTACAGCGTGTCCGCGGAGGGCATGCTGGTGGACAGGGCACAGCTCCTGACCCTGAGTGCGCCCGAAATGACGGTGCTGGTCGGTGGCCTGCGCGTGCTGGGCGCCAACGTGGATCACGCGCAGCACGGTGTGTTCACGCAACGGCCGCAGACCCTGACCAACGACTTCTTCGTGAACCTCCTCGAAATGGGTACGACCTGGAAGCCCACCTCGGATGCCGGGGACAGCTTCGAAGGGCGTGATCGCACGACCGGCGAACTCAAGTGGACGGGCACGCGCGTGGACCTGATCTTCGGTTCCAACTCGCAGCTGCGCGCGCTGGCCGAGGTTTATGCGCAGGACGACGCGCACGAGAAGTTCGTACGCGACTTCGTTGCGGCCTGGAACAAGGTGATGAACCTCGACCGCTTCGCCTTGAAGTGACGCTGCGCAAGGCGTTCTGGAGGCTCTGCCGGCGTGGTTGCGGCGGCTTCCGGAACGCCCCTGCCCGCTCACGGTCCGTCGGGGCGGTCCGCGTCGTCCAGCGGATAGGAGTCGGCGTAATAGGCCGGGCCTTTCATCACCGTCAGGATCACGGCGCCGGTGGCGAGCGTCACGATCGTCGCCCAGAGCAACAGGAGGGTGCTCAGGCCGAAGATGTCGGCGGTGAGGATGCGCGTCGTGGCGTCGGTGTCGAGGCCGGTCCAGGCGAGCAGCCGTGTGAAAAGTGACGGGATGGCTGCGACGACGGAGCCGAACAACCCGGCGGCGGGAAGTCGTCGCAGCAGGATACGTTCGAATCCGGGCGGCGCACTGCGCACGGCAGGCGTTTGGTTTGACACAGCCATCGTTTCTCCTTCTTGCCGAGGGGTGCCGGCATTTACCCACGTGAGCGTGGTCGCCGCCTCGGCCGTGCTCCTTTGAACACCGCCGACGGGTGAGCGTTCCACTCGATTACAGCAGGGTATGAAATTGGTGGTCGAGTCGAAGGATGAAACCGCCGCCGCCTGCTGACGGCATCATCGCTATCAGTGCATTGCCGGGCTCGTTTCCGCCAGCAGCGTCGCGAATGCCGCGCTGCTCAGCGGGCGGTGGAAATAGTAACCCTGGCCGATCTCGCAGTGCCGGTCCTTGAGGATCTGCAGCTGCGCGCCGGTTTCGATGCCTTCGGCCAGTACCGTCATGCCCAGCGCATGGGCCATGTCGATGATGGCGGTGGTGATCGAGCGGTTGCCGGCTTCGTCGGCGATGGTGCGGACGAAGCTCTGGTCGACTTTCAGTTCCTGGATCGGCAGCCGGCTGAGGTAGGACAGCGATGAATAGCCGGTGCCGAAGTCGTCGATGCTGATGGCAATGCCATGGCGGGTGATGCGCGACAGGATCTGGGCGGTCTGGTCGAGGTCCGTCATCAGCGTGCCTTCGGTCAATTCGAGGCAGATCGCCTCGGGCGGGACGCCCTGACGTTCGAGCAGCTCGCACAAATGTTCGACAAAGTGCGGTTCGCGCATTTGCTGGGCGGCGACATTGATCGAGATTCGCGGCGGCACCAGACCCTGCATGCGCCACAGCGCGATCTGCGCAAGGACCTTGGAGAGCACGATGTCGCCGATCGTGACGATGAGGCCGGCCTCTTCGGCCACCGGGATGAAGCGCGACGCCGGCACCTCGCCCAGCGTGGGGTCGGTCCAGCGCAGCAGGGCTTCGGCGCCGACCATGGCGCCGGTGACGAGGTCGTCCTGCGGCTGGTAGACGACGCGGAAGCGGTCATGTTCGATGGCGGCGCGCAGGCCCGTTTCGAGCGACATGCGCTGCCGCAGGCGGGCGTTCATGTCCTCGGCGAAGAACTGGTAGCGGTTGCGGCCGCCGGCTTTTGCGGCGTGCATGGCGGTGTCGGCGTTGCGCAGCAGGATGGCGCCGCTGTCACCGTCCGCGGGATAGAGGCTGATGCCGAGGCTGGTGGTGATGAAGCGTTCCTGGCCGCCGAGGCAGAAGGAGGCGGACAGGTAATCGAGGGTGTTGGCCGCGAAGCGGTGGAGTTCCTCGGAGGTCGCGCCGCGCATGACGACGGCGAACTCGTCGCCACCCAGACGCGCAATGGTGTGGGCGTCGCAGATGCAGCGCCGCAGCCGATCGGTGATGTGCTGCAGCAGTCGATCGCCCAGATCGTGCCCCAGGGAGTCGTTGATGTCCCTGAAATTGTCCAGCCCGATGAGCATGACGGCGAGCGGATCCTTGAGCCGTGCAGCCTCGTCGACACATTCCTTGAGGCGCTCCATCAGCAGGCTGCGGTTGGGCAGGCCGGTGAGGGGATCGTGGATCCGCATGAACTCGACGTGCTGCTGCGAAGCCTTGATGGCGCTGGCGTCACCGAAGATCGCGATGAAGTTCTGGATCGCACCGTCGGCGCTCTTGATCGAATAGATCGTCAGCCATTCCGGGTAGATATCGCCGTTCTTGCGGCGGTTCTGGATTTCGCCCTGCCAGCGGCCGTGGTCGATGAGGCTGCGCCACATGCGCTGGTAGAACTCCTTCGCGTGCAGTCCGGACTTGAGGATGCGCGGTGGCTTGCCGATCACCTCGTCGACCGCGTAGCCGGTAATCCGGGTAAATGCCGCATTGACGGTGACGATGTGGCCGTTCGCATCGGTGACCAGGACGCCTTCGCCGGCGGGATCGACGGCGGCTGTCGTCGAGCGCAGTGCGCTGCGGGCTTCGTCGGCTTGGGCAATTTCGTTGGCCTGGGTGCAGATCGACGTGATTTCGCCGCTGCCGTCGCGAATCGGAAAGCGCACGGCGGCGAGCCACACGCTGCGGCCGTCGAGTGTGAGTTCATCGACCGATTCGCAGCTGGCGGCTTTGGCGATCGCTTCCAGTTCCCGTCTGCGCAGCGTTTGCGCCAGGTCGGCGTTGAAGATCTGCGCATCGGTGCGCCCGAGGATGTCGGCGGATCGCACGCCGAATGTCTGTTCGAAGCAGCGATTGACGAATTCGTAATGCCCGGCCATGTCCTTGAGGAAGACGACCGAGGCGGATTGATCGAGCATCGTCGACAGCAGCGCTTCGCGCGGCTCGGACGGCGTTCCGGGGACGCGCGCGGCGGCAGACTCGCCGATCCGGGGCAAGGACCGGTCGGACAGCGCGGCGAGCATCGGAATGCTTACGACGAAGCCGAGCAGCTGGCTCTTGCGCAAGATCGGTTCGATGCGATTGGCGAGGAGCCATTCCGGCAAGGTTTCCGGCGCCGCGTCCGGTGTTTCGGCTGCACCGGGCAACGGGATGCGGGTGGTCGCGATCAGGCTGACGTCCCAGGCTGCCAGTGCGGCCGTCGCCTTGTCGTTGGCTTTCACCAGATTGCCGTGGCGATCGAAGACGATGACGCCGTCGCCGGACGACAGGCGCGGCAGGCAGGCTTCGAGCAGCGCGAGGCGTCGCTCACTTTCCTGTTGCGCCAGCTGATTCTCGATGCGCTCGGCCGTCATCGCGACGAGCGGCAGGCTGTACTTGTTGTAGGTGCCGCTGAGACCCGATACGTCGAGGACCCCGAGGATGGCCGCGGTGACCGGATCGCGAATGACGGCGGCCGAACAGCTCCATTTCTGCACCTCCTCGCAGAAGTGCTCGGAGGCATGCACCTGGATCGGCTGAAGCAGTACCAGGGCCGTGCCGATGGCGTTGGTGCCGCTGGCGGTCTCGTTCCAGGACGCGCCGGGGACCAGGTGCACGCGTTCGATCGCGTCGCGCAGCCGCGGGTCGCCCTCGACGTCGAGGATCGTGCCTTCCGGATCGGTCAGGATCATGACCGTGCCGGTCCGGGCGAGCAGGCTGCGCGACTGCACCATGAAAGGCGAGCTGGCCGAGATCAGCCGTTCGTGGCGCTCACGTAGCGCTTGCAGTGCGCTGCGCTCGAGCAGCGGCGGTGTCGGATTGTGCGTCGGGTCGACGCGGCTCACCAGGCAGCGCCGCCACGACTCGTCGATCGTCGGGCGCAGCCCGGCGCTGGCGGAATAGTCTTTTCCGCTCAGGAATTTCTCCCACGCCCCTTTGATTTGCTTGTTGTATTTCGGGTGGGACAACCAACTGCTTTGCAGCGTCCTTGTCACCGCTTCACCCTTGCCGCTCTACTGGCGGGCACCTTATCGTTACTTTATAGACCACAGCCGGTATGCGGGGATCGAGCGTTTCTGGGTGAATTGTTCCTGATCGGGCAGAGCTTGCCAATGGAAGCGCCTGACGCGTGCGGCGTCTACGCGGACTGTCGCGTCGCGAAGTGTTTGCGCCGAACGATCCAGCCATCGACTTCGAGCGCCGACGAGCCCGCCATCGGCAGGTTTTGGGCCAGCCAGCAACGCGTCGGCAGCAGCGGTTCGCTCGCGCTCGCACGGGCGGCGGCGCGGTCGCCGGGCAGCTCGGCGAGGGTCGCGCGGATGCTCGCCTGCGCATCGGCGGGCAGGTCGTGCACGATGAAGACGAGGCGGCCGCGATGGTCCTCGAACGGGCCTTGCTGCGGCCAGCGGGGGAGCCGCAGCGGCGGGTAGGCGACGTCCTGCACGCAATGCACGACGCGCGGCAGCGGATCGCCGGCGACGTTGATCAGGCCCTTGACGCGCAGGATGTGCGGTCCGCGGGCGCGCAGGATGCGGCCCATCGCAATGCTGAAACCCATCCAGGACACGGGCGTGGGAAAGTCGACGACGAAGCTGGCGACTTTTTCATCGTGGCGGGCGGCGGCGTGGAGCGGGGCTGCCTTGCGCGTCCACGCGGTCGGGGCGGCGGGGGATAGGGCGGGCGAGGCGGGTGCCCGGCGCAGCTGCTCGTCACCGAGCCAGGCGGCGACATCCGGCAGTTTGCCATCCGGCGTGTAGAGGCCGCAGCCGAACAGATCGTCGGGGCTGACGCGGCCGTGGCGGACCTCGATTCGCGTCGCCGCCGGGTTGTGCGCCGCGAGGCAGGCGTCGAGCGCGGCGCGGCTGCGCGAGTCGGCGAGATCGCCCTTGGTGATCAGCAGCCGGTCCGCCATCGCCACCTGGCGCAGCGCCTCGCGGTGGGACGCGAGCTGCTGCAGCGCGTGGGTGGCGTCGACCACCGTGATGACGCCGTCGCAGACATAGCGCGCGGCGACGAAGCGCTCTTCCATCAGCGTGTAGATTACCGGGACGGGGTCGGCGAGGCCGGTGGTTTCGATCAGCACGCGCGTCACCGGCGGGATCTCGCGCCGCGAGCTGCGCTCGGAGAGCTGTTTCAGCGCTTTCACGAGGTCGCCCTGCATGCTGCAGCACAGGCAGCCCGAGTCGAGGATCATCAGCGTCTCGTCGACCTTGGCGACGAGGTGGTGGTCGATGCCGATCTCGCCGAATTCGTTGATCAGCACCGCGGCGCCGGCCATGCCGGGATCTTGCAGCAGCTGGTTCAGCAGCGTGGTCTTGCCGGCGCCGAGAAAACCGGTGAGCAGCGTCACCGGAATGCGTCCGACCGTGGCGGATTGCCGGAGCGCGTCCGGCTGCGTGATGTCGTTCATTCGGCTTGCCTCATGTTGCTGTGTCGGTTCCTGACTCGCCGGCCGGCGAGCGTTGCCGGCCGGCGAAAGGAGTCTAGGCGCGCAGCCGCGCGAGACTCTCCAGCACCTGCTCGGGCTGGTGGTTGCGCGGGATCTCGGCGAAATGGAACTGGCGCTCGCCGAGGGTCGGCAGCGCCTGCCCCGACCACAGGCGTTCGCTGACATCGACCCCCGTCGCGCAGCTCGCCCCTTCGGTCGCCTTCGCGCTGCCGATGAGCGCCTGGATGTCCTCGGCGGCCGGCAGCTCCAGCAGCGGCGCACCGAGTCGCAGCGCGACGGACCAGCGGTAGTGCCGGGCGACGTTGAGGAGCGGGCGGTAGCGTTCGACCTCGACGGCGCCATCACCCTCTTCCTCGAACAGCAGCCCCGCGACCGGCAGCTGCGACACCGAGCGCAACACGTCGGCGACGTACATCGCCGCGTCCTCGATGCCGTCGGGGTCGAGCTCGACGCCGTCGCGCCCCGCCAGCACGCTGGCGCGCTGCAGCCACGCCCGCGGCGAAGGCATCGCCAGCACCAGCGGCACCTGGCCGCGCAGGTGGGCGGCGACCGCCTCCAGCACTTCGGCCAGCACTTCGCGCGGCTCGGTGTGTTCCAGCCACTTGCGCAGCGGGTAGGAGAGCCGGCGCTTGGCCCCCAGCTCGCGCTGGTGCTCGGGGTGGCGCGCGAGCCACGAGTCGTAGAGCTCGCCGGCCTCGACCACCGCGACGTCCGGTCGCAGCAGCCCGTGGGCCTGGGAGAAATACGCCAGATACTGCGCGGCGCCCCCCCAGGGGTCGCCGGCTTCTCCGAGGAGCAGCCGCTTCGTGTAGGCGGAAGACTTCAGCCACACGCGGATACGCCCACCGCCCGGGCTGCCGGGCAGAAGGTCGGCGAGACTCTGACTCATTGCTTTTCCTCGGCGAGCGCACCCAGTGCGGCCAGACGGGCTTCGAGTGCCTCGATGCGGACGTCCTTGGGATGGCGCATGTAGTTGGGCTTCGGCGCGTTCGCGTCGCGGGCACTGTCGGCGCTGCCGGCATACAGCGTGCCGACGTCGTCGCCCCAGCAACCGAAGTACTGCAGGTAGGTCGGCGGTTTCGGCTGCGTCCAGGTCTTGACGAAGTCCTTGAACGGCACGCCGCGCGCGAGACGCGCCTTGCGCTCCGCGTCGCGCAGGGCGGCAGTGGCCTCGGCGTTGATCGCCAGCGTCGCCGGATCGAAACTCACCTTGTAGAGCCGTTCGGCGACTCCCGGCGAGATCAGGCCTTCCTCGATGTCGCGGATGACGCCCGCGGGGTCGCGCTCGAGCAGGTCGCCGTAGCCGGCGCCGGCGCCCTGCGAGATCATGAACAGTTCGCCGCGCTTCGAGATCTCGAAGCCCATGCCCATGTGGTGGGTGGTGTAGCTCGCGCCCTCGAAGGGCTGCTCGTTCATGATCTCCTCGATCGAGTGCTTGAACTTCTCCGGCTCGTTCAGCAGCACGTCGTAGACGTCCACCCCCTTCACCTTGCACAGCGGATAGGCGCCGCAGGAGTAGCCGCCGAACAGGCCCTGCATCGGCGGGATCTTGGCGCCCTGGCACACGGTCATGAAGCCCCACTGCTCGCTGTCCTTGGTCGCGACCATCTGCGTGTAGCCCTGGCCGCCGCGGTACTTGCCGGGGGCAACGGCGTCGCGCGTCATCTTCTTGGAGACGAGCTGCAGGAAGGGCACTTCCTCCTCGTTCAGCTCCTGCTCGCCGATGTCCGCCATGGTCGCGAAGATCGGCGCCAGCGCGTGCTCGCCGTCGCGATCGACGGTGGCCCCGGCGCCCATGCCGTTCAAGTCCGCGCACAGGTTGCCGAGCGTTTCGCCGTGCTGGCTGACGCCGCCCCAGATGAAGGTGTTGATCATGTTGAAGGTCGGCGCGTGCACCTTGGTGTACTTCTCCGGGCAGCTGTAGAGGAACTTCGCGACCGCGTGCTGGCCGGCGGTGAAGCCGGTGAAGATCGACATCAGGCTCTGCGAGTTCGGCGCGTCGTAGGAGCAGTTCACGATCGAGTTCGGATCGGTGATCACTTCGATCGGCGCGAACGCCGCCTGGCCACGCGGCAGGTCCGGCCACACGTAGCACAGGAAGACCTGCGCCAGCATGCCCTTGAGGCCGGCGACGATGGTGTTGGTGGCGCGGTTGGTGAACTCGGGGCTCGAGCCGCGGAAGTCGAAGATCAGCCGGTCGCCGGTCTTGGTGAGCTGGCAGTTGATCTTCACCACGCAGTTCTCGCGCAGCGTCGAGTCCTGGATGATGTAGGTGCGCACCGTCATGTCCGGCCATTCGCTGATGCGGCGCTTGACCTCGGCGCGGACGTTCTCCATCGTCAGGCGCAGCGTCGAGACCAGCGCCGCGGGACCGTCGGTGTTGAGCGTTTCCTCGATGCGCTGCTTGATGCGCAGGCAGGCGAAGAGCTTGACCTTCATGTCCTCGTACTGGAGCTTGGGCTCGCGCACCGAGTTCTGCAGGAAGGTCAGGATGTCGCGCTTGATCTCGTAGTTCTCGACGACCTTGAAGGGGCACATCTTCAGGCCTTCGTCGCACGGGCTCTCGGCCATCGACGGCATGCCGCCGGGTTCGATCGCGCCGTTCTCGCCTTCATGCACGGTGGACGCCACCCAGCACACCAGCTTCCCTTCGTGGAAGATCGGCAGGATCATCGACTGGTCGGTGTTGTGCACGTTGCCGTAGCGCGAGTCGTTGTGGATGAAGCCGTCGCCTTCGCGCACACCGACGGTGGGCTCGTTCATCCAGTTCTTGATGATGAACTTGATCGGGTGGTGCACCAGCGCCGAGAAGATCAGCACGCCGCCGGCACTGGCGATCGCGAGGTCGCCGGACGCGGAATACACGCCGGTGATCACGTCGCCCCACTTCGCGCCGGGGGCCGCGCCCATCTGCTCGACCATCTCGTAGCCTTCGTCGCAGCCGGCCTGGATGCGGTCGCGGATCTTCGCGATGGTGTGCGCGTCGCTGACCTCTTTCATGCACGCGTCCTCGATTGCGGTGCGCGGCATCAGGTCATGGTTCTGCATGATCTCGGGATCGGGCCCGAGGAACAGCGTGGTGTCGGTGAGGAACTTCTTGATAAGCGCCACTTCCTCGGAACTTGGCGTCTTGGCCGCAACGGGCGTCATGATTTCGCTCATTTTCAATCCTGTATAGGTGGTCGGGTCGATCGGAGGGCCGCCGCGCTCAGGCGCGCAGGAACCACGAGGCCCCTTGTTTGGCCGCGACGAAGTTCCAGCCCGGGTTCACGAGGAAGGTCGTCACTTCGGAGGCGATGATCGCGGGCCCCGGAATCTCGACGCCTGGCTCGATCGCCGAACGGCTCCACACCCGCGTCTCGAACGAGCCTTCGTGGCCGACGAAATGGCATTTGCGCGTGCCAGCCGGTGCCGGCGGCTTGCGGCGCTGCTCGGGTGGGACCGGCTTGATGTCCTCGAACTCGACCGTCTCGTGGCGCACGAAGGCGGCGACGCGGATGGTGTTGATGCGGATGCCCGCTTCCGGCGCCTGCGAGCCTTCGCCGAAGCGCTTGCCGTAGTCGTTGGAGAACTGCGAGATCAGCGCCAGCACGTCGCCGGGGCCATGCACTTCGTGTTTCGGGATCACCGCGGTGGTCTGCACCAGCTGGTTGCCGTAGCGCATGTCCAGTTCGAGGTTGTGGCAGATGTCGTCCTTGGCGATGCCCTGGCGCAGCAAGTCCTGCGTGCCCTGTTCCTTCAGCTCGGCGACGATGCGGTTGAAGCGCGTGTAGTCGTCGAAGATGTGGCGCGTGTTCGAGTCGTACAGCACCATGTACAGCGACTGCTCGTGGATGTGCAGCTGGTGCATGTTGCCGGCGCCGACCGCCGAGAACACCGAGCTCATCGGCGGCGCGAGGATCTTGTCGATGTTGAGGTTCTGCGCGATGCCGCAGCAGTGCAGCGGGCCGTTGCCGCCGTAGGCGAGCATCGTGAACTCCTTGGGGTCGTAGCCGCGCGCGCGCAGTTCGGTGAATAGGCCGTTGGCCATGTTGTCATCGACCTTTTCGCGGATCAGCAGCGCCGCCTCGATCACCGAGCAGTCGAGGTCGTCGCACAGCGCGTCCTCGATCGCCGCGGACGCGCGCCGCGGATTCAGCGGAATCGAGCCGCCGGCATAGTTCTTCGGGTCGAGGTAACCGAGCAGCAGGTCGGCGTCGGTCACCGTCGGCCTCATGCCGCCGCGGTCGTAGCACGCCGGGCCGGGGTCGGAGCCGGCCGACTCGGGGCCGCATTTCACGGTGTCGTACATGCGGTCGTAGCTCGCGATCGAGCCGCCGCCGGCGCCCAGCGTCACGAGGTGCACCATCGGCACCGACACCAGCCAGCGGTCGATCACCGGGTTGAAGTCGTAGTGCTTGATGCCGCCATCCACGACGATGCCGATGTCGTAGCTGGTGCCGCCCATGTCGGTCGCGACGACGTTGCCGAGGCCGGCCTGCATCGCCAGGTGCTCGGACGCGGCGATGCCGGAGACGGGACCGGAGTGGATCGTCTGCAGCGCGTCGGTCGAGTTCAGCTGCGCCATGCCGCCGGAGTTGTGGATGACCAGCATCGGCTTTTCGTAGCGGTGCGCACGCAGGTTCTGCTCGAGCGCGGAGAGCGCGTGATACATCGTCGAGTGCAGGTAGCCGTCCACGATCGCCGAGGTGGCGCGCACGTACTCGCCCTTGCGGCCCGCCACCTGGTGCGACAGGATCACCGGGATCGCGCCCAAGAGGTGCGACGGGTACTCGTCGAGCAGGATCTCCTCGATGCGCTGCTCATGCTCCGGGTTGACCACCGCATTGACCAGGGCGACGACGATGATCTCCGCGCCCTTGTCGACCAGCGCGCGGATCTGCACGCGCACGTCGTCCTCGTCGAGCGGCATCACCAGCTTGCCCTGGAAATCGAGTCGCTCGCGCACGCCGCAGATCATGTGCGGCAGCACCAGCGGATCGGGACGCTGGGCGTTGGGCATGTCCTGCTGGCCGAGGTTGTCGAGCCCCTCGCCGTAGCCGCGGGCGCGGGAGAGCGGCACCGTGGCCTCGAAGCCGGCGGTCACCAGCATGCCGATCTTGGGGCCCTTGTGCTCGATCAGCGCATTGGTGCCCAGCGTGGTGGCATAACGGACGGAATCGACCTGCGACAGGATCTCTTCCAGTTCCAGCCCGAGCACGTGATAGGCCTTGCTGAGCGCCTCGTTGAAGCCCAGGGCCAGGTTGTGGTGGGTCGTCAGGGCCTTGGCCTCGATGTACTTGCCGTCCCACACCACGAAACAATCGGTGAACGTGCCACCGATATCGACTGATACGCGCCTCATGCTATCTCCTCAATTCATTGTCGTCGCGGCGCACGGCGTCCCTGCTGCGGGGCCGCGCACCGGCAATACACAGGGGGCTTTTAGTGGCCGTGGCCGTCGCCGGCCGTCACCGCCGGGCCGACCACCGCTTCCTTCACTTCCTCGCGCGTGGCCCACTGGGCCTTCAGCGCGGGCAGGTCGGGCTGCATGTCGTGGAGCGGCGGATGGCCGGGGATGGCGTACTCGGTCTCGACCTGCGTGCCGCAGCACGGGCAGTAGTACTCGAGGATGCGTACCCACTCGGGATCGGGGCTAAAGGTGAAGCGGTACTTTTCCGGGTCGATGATGGGCGGGTGGATCTCGCGCGGATCGCGGTTATGCACCAGCATCCCTTCCTTGTAGCTCCGGGTCGCCGGGCCGACCACGTGGTTGCACACGCGGCATTCCCACTGCTCCTTGTCGAGATCGATGCGGAGGTATTCGGTCATCAGTACTTTCATGATTCTCAAGCCTTCCTGTTGAGCATGATGTCGCCCGCATCGCTGATGACGAAACTCCAGCCATCGAGCACGCGGCACGTGAAGTAGTCCTCTTCCAGAATCGCCGGTCCCGTGGCGTGATCGCCGGCCTTGAGCTGGGCGAGCTTGTAGACGGGCACGTCGATGCGGCCGGCGCCGCGGGTCAGCACCTTGCGCACGCCGTCCGCTTGCGCCGCGGCGCCGGCAGCGAAAGTCGCGCTCTGGCCGGCGTCCTGCCGCAGCGCCTTGACCGCCCGCAGTTCGAGCTCGACCGACACCGCCTTGGCGAATTCGGCGGGGAAGCTCGCCTGCCCGTTGAGCGGACGCGCCGTTTCCTCGCCGTCGCGGTTCTCGGCCACGAGCGCGGCTTCGACCTCGTATTCGCCCTCGCCGAAGCCTTCGGCGAACATGTCGCGTGAGGCCTTGAGCTTCAGCGCGGCCAGTGCGTCGGCGACTCCCGCGTCGCTGCGCTCGGTCAGGGTGACGGCATAGCGTTGCGAGACGTCGCAGGAACCGATGCCGAAGGCGCTGAACACGGCGGCGAGCTTCGGCACCGCCACGCGGTCGATGCCGGCCTTTTCGGCGACCCCGCAGGCGTTGAGCGGACCGGCGCCGCCGAAGGCGAGCATCACGGTGTCTTTCGAAATCCGTGTGAAGCGGTGCAGTTCCACCGCGATCTTGTCCTCGTACGCGTGCTCCATCTTCAGCAGCGCGTCGTCGAGGCTCACCCCCAGCGGCTGCGCGATGCTGAGGCTCACCGCGGTCGCCGCGCGGTCGAGGTCGAGGCCCATGCCGCCGCCGAAGTAGGACTTCGGATCGAAGAGGCCACCCAGCAGGCTGGCGTCGGTGATCGTCGCCTCCTTGCCGCCGCGACCGAAGCAGGCCGGCCCGGGCACCGCGCCGACGCTCTCCGGACCGATGACGATGCGGTCGTTCACGACCTTGACGATCGAACTGCCGCCCGCACCCGCGCTCATGATCTCGCACAGCGGGAAGGACACGCTGATGCCTTCGACATGGCCGCGGCGGATCTCCGCGACCTTGCCGTCGAGGCACTGGCCGATGTCGGTGGTGGTGCCGCCGACGTCGATCGCGACCACGTCGGGCAGCTTGTACAGCTTCGCGAACGCCTTCATGCCTTCCATGCCGCCGCGCGGCCCGGAGCTGTAGGTCTTGATCGCGACGGTCTTGGCGACGCGGGAGGCATCGCCGTCGTTGCGGAAGATCAGCAGCGGATTCTTCGTCCGATAGGCGCGCAGGCGGTTTTCGGCGTTGAACAGGAAGGCCTCCATCGCCGGGTGCAGGAAGGAGTTGATCAGCGCCGTCCAGGTGCGGCGGACCACATCCCGGTCGGTCGACAGATCGCTGCCGTAGAGCACCGGCACCGCGCCGAGCAGATGCCGCGGATACTTGCGCAGCACGACTTTCTTGAAGCGGTTTTCGATCTCCAGGAAATCGCTGCCATCGAAGCTCACGACGAGACGGTTCGCTCCGGTCGCCGTCAATTGGTTGATCGCCTTGACGACCTCGACTTCCGCGGCGTCGCCGGCGACCGCGGCCGCGTCGAGGAACACCACGCGGTCACCGACCAGGGCTTCGTAGACTTCCGGATCATGCTCGGCGAGCCGCACCGGCAAGTCCTTCGCCTTGGCCGCGACGATCAGACCCAGGCGCGGACCCTTGCGCTCGCAGATCGCGTTGGTGCCCTGCGTGGTCGAGTAGCGGATCAGGTCCACCTCTTCCAGCAGGCGCGCGACGTTCTGCTCGCCATAGACGACCCCGGAGGCTTTCTGCAGTCCTTCGAAAAAGCATTTGCTGAGGTCATAGGGCGTCGTCAGGACTTTGGTCTTGCTGACGACGCCGTCGCGATTGATGCAGATATCGGTGAGCGTCCCACCGTTATCGATATTTATTTGCAGTGCCATACTGCGTTTCCTCCTACCGACGGTTGCGGATGAATTGCGCTTTGAATCGTTGTCGCGGGCCATGAATGGTGCGGACGACCGCCGCGCCATTTGCCGATCCTCAATTCGGAAGTTGATTTTTCAAATCACTTCGCGTTTGAAGAGGGGCATCCGTAATGGCAGTCAGCAAGGGGTGTGCCAAACGGAATTACGCCGGTAGATAATCATTAAGTGATTGTTTATAGGACGTTAATTCGCTGGCGTAGCGACGCTTGCGGCGACCGTACGAATGGGTTCGGCGTCCGGTTAATGGATAGGCGTCCGATTGTTGGATGCAGCATCCGATCGCGCGCGGATATTCCGAAGACTGCTCATCGACCGCATCGCAACGACCATGCAGGTTTTATGGCAAATGGCTTGATGTATGATGAACGGCTGAGTTGAGACGATTGGTATCAGGACGTTCGATTCAAGCACTTATCCCGTTCCGGCGCTCTCGCGCTCAGGACCACATCATGAATGACCTTATTGACTTGATTTCTGACGGCGCCGGTTGGCGCCAGACCGACCGCTTGCTGACCTTGATCACGCCGGCAGGCGCCGATGCGCTGCTCGCCGAAACGGCCACCATCGACGAGGCGCTCGGTCCGGTCGCGGACCATGCCGGCTTCCGGATCGACCTTACCGCCTTGAGCGTCAACGCCGACCTGTCGCTGACCGCGCTGCTCGGCCAGCCGGCGCGCCTCGATCTGCAGACCAGCGCATCGCGAACTTTGCTTCGCTCGTTTCACGGCCACGTCACCCGCGCCGTCCGGCTCGGGGCCGACGGCGGCTTCGCCCGCTACCGGCTGACGATCGAGCCGTGGCTGAGCTTCCTTGGCCAGACGCAGGACAGCTATCTCTTCCAGGACAAAAGCATCGTCGAAATCATCGACGAACTGCTGGGCGACTGGAACGGGCAGGGCAAGCTCGTGCCCGCCTGGCGCTGGGACCTTGCCGATCCCGCGGTGTACCCCAAGCGGGGCATGACTACGCAATACCGCGAAAGCGACTTGGCCTTCTTCAAACGGCTGCTGGCCGAAGAGGGGCTGTTCTGCTGGTTCGAGCATCAGGCCGATCCCGGCGACACGCTGGGGGCGCACACGCTGGTCATTGCCGACCACAATGCCGCCTTTATCGACAACACACAGCCCCGCATCCGCTTCACGCAGGCGGGCGCCACCCTGAGCGAAGACAGCGTCGACCGCTGGCACGCCATCCGCCAACTCGACACCGGCAACATGCAGGCGAGCAGCTGGGACTACCGCAGTCTCGGCATGCGCCCGCAAGCTACCGCGAGCGCGATCGAAAACGGCGCCGGTCCCTCGACAGTCTCCTGGGACGATCCGGGCCCCTATGCCTGGCCGACCGCCGCACACGGCGAGCGAATGATCCTTCGGCATCGGCAGGCCATCGATGCCCGGATGAAGCAATTCGTCGGTGAAGGCACCGTCCGCAGCGTGGCTCCCGGCACCATCTTCACGCTAGCCGACCATGCCGAGCACGACCGCGATGCAATCGACCAGCGCCAGTTCCTGATCACGGCGGTGATCCACAGAGCCCGCAACAACCTCACGACGCCGCCCGAGCTGCCGCGGCCGGAGGGCGTCACGGTCGATCTCTACCGCAACGAAATCCGTGCAGTTCGTGCGCCCGTGCCATGGCGCCCACTCGTTGCCGACGGCCACGGCCGCAGCATCCATCCCCGCCCCACGGTACCCGGCACGCTCACCGCCATCGTCGTCGGCGACAGCGCCGGTGACGGGAAACCGGCTCCGACGCACACGGACCGCGACCTCCGCATCCGCGTCCAGTTTCCGTGGCAGCGCGGCAGCCGATCGGCGAGCCGGTGTGCCCACCCGAGCGGTGCGGACAACGCCCCGGCCAATGCCTGCCTCGGCGTCTGGCTGCGCGTGCTCGCCCCCGTGGCAGGGGCCAACTGGGGCGGGCATTTCACCCCGCGGCCGGGGCAGGAAGTCCTGGTCGCCTTCCAGAACGGCAACATCGACCGCCCCGTCGTCATTGGCGGCCTCTACAACGCCCAAGGGCAGACCGACGCCGCGGGCAACCGCATCGGCGGCGGCACCCAGCACGGCACCGCCAACGCCCCGGCCTGGTTTGTCGGGCAGGCCGATCCTGCCCACGGCCACAGGGCGAGCCTCTCCGGCATCAAAAGCCAGCAACTTTCGGCGAGCCGGAGCGGGCAGGGCGGCTACAACCAGCTTGTCTTCGACGACGCCCCAGGTGAAGCGCGGATCGAACTCGCGACGACCGAATACACGAGTCGCCTGCAACTGGGCCATCTCAAACAACAGACCGACAACGCCCGGCAAGCCGACCGGGGCCACGGCGCCGAGCTCGCCAGTCAGGCGGCCGTTGCCCTGCGCGCCGGCAGCGGCCTCCTGATCAGCGCCGATGCGCGGTCGGCCGGCGCCGGACACCATCTCGACAGCCGCGAAGCCATCGCCCAGACCGAAGACGCACAAAGCCTCATCCAGAGCCTGGCCGACATCGCCCAGAAGCAAAAAGCCGGGCTCAAGGACGAAAGTACGCCCGACAAGCTGCCGGCGAGCGTCTCGCTGACCCACGCCCGCGAAGTCCTCACCGCCACCACCAGCTGCCGCGGATCCACCGGCACCGCGGCCGCGGATCCAAACGGCTTCACCGCCACCGGCGGCGGCACCGGCACCGTCACCGCCTGGTCCGAACCTCGCATCCAGTACAGCGCCCCGGCCGGCATCGCCCAGCTCACCCCGCAAGACCAGATCCTGGCAGCCGGCAACAGCCTCGTCATCGCGTCCGGACAGGACGCCCAGCTCATCGCCCAAGGCAATCACAGCCTCGCGGTCAAGGATGGCCTCGCGCTCTTTACCGTGGGCAAGGCCGGCAAAGGCCCAAAGCCCAACACCGAAACCGGCATCCATCTCCACGCCGCGAGCGGCAAGGTGAGCCTGCAAAGCCAGAGCGGCAAGACCACCGCGGCGGCCGACAAGACGGTGACGATCGCGAGCACCGACGCTGGCCTCACCGTGAGTGCCAAACAGCACATCCTAGCCACCGCGCAGGGCGCCTATCTCAAGATCGCCGGCGGCAACATCGAGCTCCACGCTCCTGGCAAGGTGGCGCTCAAGGCCAGCATGAAGAACCTGACCGGGCCGGCGAGCGCGGCTGTGGTGCTGCCGAGTTTCCCGCAGCGCGAGATGCCGGCAATGGTAGAGACGTCCTACAGCCAACGCGTCAATGTCGCAGGCGCCATCGGAATGGATCCGGAGACCAACGCCCTCTACGCCAATCTGCCCTACGAAGTGTTCGACGAATCCGGCAAACGCATTGCCGTCGGAACGCTCGACGATCAGGGAAACACTGCCCGCGTCTTCACCCAGAAACCTGAAAAACTGAAGTTCGTCGTGACGAGCGGTGAGTGGATGTTCTTCCAAGATGTCACGCACGGTTGAATGCCAGGATATTGAGAGTCAGCAACGATGAGTGAAGCCAAGATCATTGAGGGGCCAGACGATGTGCTGGCCCCGGAAAACGTCCTAAGCCAGGAAGGCGTCTCCGCTCAGGGCGTTGTTCCTCCCGCGGAAAATAATCCGGTTCAAGACGAAGTTCCGATTCAGGAGGGGGCTCCGGTTCGGGAAGACCTCCCAGTTCTGGAAGAAGTCCCGGCTCAGGAACGAGGCTCGACTCAGGAAAGTTTGCCTACCGAGGAAAGTGGCCGGGTCCCGGAAGGCGGCTCAGGCGAAGAAAGAACCGTCGAAAGCGCGGCAAAATTGGATATGGGCTTTCTGGCGCTAGATGGAAACCGCATCCCCAATCTGGGCGTTCATGTGAGCTGGCCCGGCGGGGAAATCCGTTGCCGAACAGACGCCAATGGGCATCTGCCTTCTATTATTCAGGCCCCAGCCGATGCCGAACTGACTATTTGCGTTCAGCGCTTCAACCAAACATACAAGGAAATCGGGAAATGCCGTATGCCGGCGTCGCATGGTGTGCTGACGATCTGCAGCCCGAACTTCGTCCTTGATACCAGCACGCAAAAGCATGACGGCACCCCGGGCAATGCCGAGTCCCGCATTCCGACTGCCGAGGCTCAAGATTTGGGTGATCTGGAATCAATCGGCGAGGAGAGCAAGCAAACGCAGGCGCAGTCTCCGCAAGCGTCCGATCCGGCTAGTGTCCCCGACGCTCAGTCTTCCGCGCAGCAAACCGCACCAAAAACCGCTGTAGTCCGCGAACAGCTTCCTGCGATGAAGGAGCAAGTAAACCGGGCAGACGCACGTGCAAAACAAGCTTCAACTAAGCCGCCGCAGAACATCTCGGGCAAGACCGGGGCCAAACCCAAGCTTGAGACGGGGCGGGACGAAAATGGCAATCCGCTCGCCGTAGTCGCGCAAAAGACCATCGATTGGTGGAATAGCTGGCGACTGCCAACATTCAATCTGTGGGGCGGTCCGGAAGGCGTCACAGACGGAGGCACCAAGCCCACTACGCCGGTTCGCGTCGACGCCGAAATGCTGGCAAAGGTGAAAGCCTTGCTGGAGTTTGCCAAGGAGCAGACGGAATACCGTTACGCCGACAAGGAAGGTACCGTGGTTGTGTTGGATTCGATGGCGAAGGGGGCATTTAAGCATCAGAAGGGAGAAAAAAAGGCACGGGAATCATTAGGTCTCTGCTACACCTACGTCAAGGTCGCGCTGACGCGGAGCAAGATCGTCGACGGGGTTCTGGCTTGCAAGAAAGTGGACTCGAAACAGAGTGACGCGGACCACCGCGCGATGCAGGAATCGGCCAGCAAGGCAGGCCCAGCGCTAATTGCCAAAGGCTTCGCGGATGTAACCCGCGAAGTCCCCGACGCACGTTGGGCGGCTGCGGGCGACGTCATCGTCTATGAATGGACGGATACGACTTGGGAAACACGCAAGAGGAACAATCCGACTAAACCAAATCATGGGCATATAGACATTCGGGACTATGAATTTTATATCAGCGATTTCATATCACCGGAACCTCTCTATCGCCCGAATTGGATCGCCTATCAGAACATTCGCATTTACCGAAAAGTTTACGATTTGTTGCCGACTCTACGCATCCGAGCTTTTCTATGCTGCTTGCGGGAGTTTGAGTGCCAGGCCGAGCGCGAGGATTCGAAGCGCTACCAAATGCTGAATCGAGCATTGCCAACGACCGGCAGTAAGCGATTTTCCGATTATGCGACTCATCCTTGGGCCACCGTGCCGGAAGACCTCCGTGGAAAGGCGACCGCAGCCGGCGCATATCAGATCCTTTATTCGACATGGAAGGAAATCGTCGATAAGAAGCTGATCGAATCCGGGAGTTTTTCGCCTCAAGACCAGGACAGGATTGCGGTAATGAAGATTGAGGATCGGGGAGTTCTACATCTGATCCGAGCCGGTAAAATCCAGGAGGCGCTTAATTACAAGACGCCCCGAGGTGTATTAAGCTTACCCAGCGAATGGACCAGCCTCCCGGGCGGTTCCGAAAATGAGAATCGCCGCACGGCAGACGGCAAATTGATGGATGTAAGCTATTTCAGTACGTTGTTCGACAAGTATCTAGAACAGGAAAAACAAAAGGCAGAATAATGCGCATTATTTACTGTGTTTTTGCATTGATGTTTACTGGTTTGGTTTATGCTGCCCAGAATGAAGCATTGACTTCAGATCAGTTGGAGGTCAAATACTTTATCGAGAAAATGTATTCGTATGATCCGGGTAGTGTTGAACATGGAAACTTCGATTCAAAATTACAGCCTCTAATGCTTAATCGGGTGTCGCCGGGCGGTGGGAAGTACAATCCCGTAAAGCAATGCCAGTTATTGAGAGAGTTTTTTGAAGAAGGCTTAATAGTCAAAAGGCAAATTGCAAAAGAAAAGACGGAGTGTTCGCCCGGGGATGTTGGCTATGTCCTGTATCCGACATTAGATGATGATAATCAGTCCATTTCGACCCGCTATATTACGATTCCGCGGCCAGAGATCGATACGCCTCGGGTTCTCGGCGGCAAGGCTAGCGTGGCTGTATTTACTGGCAAATCCAAGGGTCTAGATTATCCGCGGGCGCGCAGCTTGTTTTTTTTGACCAAATCCGATCAAGGATGGCGTATTAGCAATTTCATGCTGCATCGGAAGTGGCCAGATTTGGATGACCGGACCAATAACTGTTACTTCGTTTTTGCGAGAGAACCATCTGCCGACGAAGAGAAGGAAATTCCCCACCATTGTCGGCGGTAATGGCGGAACAAGCAGATCAAGCGCTCACGCAAACGCTGGAACGGCGGGTGGTTGCTGCCGTAGACCCGCATGGGCAGAACACAGGCAGCCATGTGTATTACAGCAGCCAGGGGTTCTGGCGCGTCAGTGCCGCGGTGAATTTACCAGCCCGGATTAACGAAACAAATTACGCGGGACTCAACGGTTTCGATTCGCGTTGTTCCGCTTATGGTGTGGCGCTGGCCGCACTGAGCGAGCAATTACTGCCGGATGCTCAAGGTCGAACAACGCTCCTCTATCCGGAAGGGTATACGCGAGGTGCACGATGATCGGACGGCATACAGTTATGGGCGTATTGCTAATTAGCGCCGGAATGACCTGGGCCAAGCCGGCTCAAGCCTGTGTATCCTCCTCTTACGCCAGTCATTGCTAACATGGGGCAAGGATGCCGCATCAAAATCGACCTGCCAGCCAAGGAACGGTATGGATTTAATTACGCCGAAATACCTGAAGCAGGCCCCTTTGGCGCAGGCGGAAATGGCGGCATATCCGTGATCAACCCTCCTTACTGGCCGGGGTATTGGCATCTTCAATTCACCTGCTACAGCAAAGACGCCGAGCTTGCCAAGGACGACTTGATTGTATGGGGAGAGGCTGCTGAGCGCTGGATCCCGAACCCCGATGGCTGGCCAGTCCCTCCGGCCATGCGGTTCACGATTTATGAAGTCAAGACACCCAACGCCAGCGGGTGGGCGCATACCACCGATGACACGGCAGTAGCGGAGGAGCGTGCAGAAAGGCGGCTCCGTTACTGTATTTACCACGATGAACGAGCCATCTGCGGAGGAAGTACCGTGGGCAACTTGCTTACCATCACCCGGCACCCGCAGGCCGACCGCACCCCTTATGTGCTCGAGATTCTGAGGAGCATCGAATTTCTCGACGATGCGCTGTCTGAACCTGCGAAGAATCCGCCCCCGCAATAAGTTTGCGCTTGCGGATACCTTGAATCTGGCGGCTTGAGGCCCTTGGCCTGCCAAACCTTCGTATCCGAAATGCCGAGCTTGCCATTGCGCGTACGTGGGCATCGAATAAAAAAACGGGGACACATCCAGGCACGCACGGAGGAGAGGGAGGAATCTTGCCTTCCCGGATACAGCGCGTCCCCGTAAAAGAAAATCAGGGCGACTCGCTGCAACACATGGCGCAGGAAATTTCGAGTGCGATCGCGAACGGCGCGGCGGTCTTCGCCCGCACTTCATCGATCGTCGTGCCCGGCGCGAGATCGACCAGCGTCAATCCGGACGGCCCGACTTCGAACACGCACAGGTCGGTGACGATCAGGTCGACGACGCCGGCGCCCGTGAGCGGCAGCGTGCATTGCCGCAGGATCTTCGGTTCGCCGCGCGCGGTGTGCTCCATGATGACGACGACGCGCGGGACGCCGGCCACCAGGTCCATCGCGCCGCCGATCCCCTTGATCATCTTGCCGGGCACCGTCCAGTTCGCGAGGTCGCCTTTTTCCGACACCTGCAGCGCGCCCAGCATCGACAGCTGGATGTGGCCGCCGCGGATCATCGCGAACGAGGCCGCGCTGTCGAAGAAACTCGTCGTCGGTAGCGTCGTGATCGTCTGCTTGCCGGCGTTGATCAGGTCGGCATCCTCGTCGCCGTCGAACGGGAACGGGCCCATGCCCAGCATGCCGTTCTCGCTCTGCAGCTGGATCGACATGCCGGGCGGCACGTAATTCGCGACCAGCGTCGGGATGCCGATCCCGAGGTTCACGTAGTAGCCGTCGCGCAGTTCCTCGGCGGCGCGGGCGGCCATCTGTTCTCGACTCCAGGGCATAGTTTACTCCTCGAAAGCCGCGGCGCGTGGGCGCACGGTGCGTTGCTCGATGTACTTCTCGCATTGGTCCAGGATCACGATCCGCTTGACGAAGATGCCGGGGGTGACGATGTGGTCCGGATCGATGTCGCCCGGGCGCACCAGCTCTTCGATTTCGGCGACGGTCAGCGCCGCGGCGGTCGCCATGATCGGATTGAAGTTGCGCGCGGTCATGCGGTACTGCAGGTTGCCCTCGGGGTCGCCGCGCCAGGCGTGCACCAGCGCGAGGTCGGCGCGCAGGCTGCGCTCCAGCAGGTACTCCTCGCCATCGAAGTCCGCCGCGGGCTTGCCCTCGGCGATCACCGTGCCGGCGCCGGTGCGCGTATAGAAGGCCGGGATGCCCGCGCCGCCCGCGCGGATGCGCTCGGCGAGCGTGCCCTGCGGGTTGAACTCGACCTCGACTTCACCCGCCATGTACTGCTTGGCGAACAAGGCGTTCTCGCCGGCGTAGGAGCAGATCAGCTTGCGGATCTGGCCCTTCTGGAACAGCTTGCCGAGGCCGTGGCCATCGCTGCCGGGGTTGTTCGAAATCACCGTGAGTCCCCGCACGCCCGATTCCAGCACCGCGTCGATCAGCGTGGCCGGGATCCCGCACAGCCCGAAGCCGCCCGACATGATCGTCATGTCGTCGTGCAGGACATCGGCGATGGCGCTGCGAGCGTCCAGATAGAGTTTGTTAGCCGACACCGGTCTCTCTCCTCGTAATGGTTCGGAGCCATGCCGCGGCGCGAATCGCAGCGGCATGACGTCTGAAAATGTTCGGTCGTCTATTGCATGAACCGAAGTGAGCAAGACCGGTGCCAATCCGTCGCGTGATGTAAAAGTCACGTTGAATCAACGGGATGGAAGAGCGGCCGGACGCGCGCCGAGTTTGCCGGCGTCTTAAGCGCGGACGGCCGCGGACGGTAAGCGTCCGAATATCGGGCAGTTGACGCGGGTCGATCGCGCGTGGCGCCGCGCGCCCGTTACCGCAAGGCGAGCGCATCAGGATCGCCGATCGCCGGCCGATCCCTGTGTTCGCCATGGACGCGCTTCCCGGGCCTCGCCGGGCGTTAGCCGAGGCCCCGGCGTCCGGCGCGGCCCGCCGTTCGAAGTGTCCGATAGCTGGGCGGTGGTCCGACGCATATCTGGACGCCGACCGGCAAATTGCTGCTCCGCCGCAATCCGATCTAGAAAAAAATACTGCGTAAAAACAAATATTTACGACGTGTTGCGAAGCGCAAAACGCTTGGCATCCAAGTTGCTGACCGGTCAGGCCGGCCCTGGCAGCGCAGGGGCCGATCGAGGGTGGCGCGCAGGGCGGAGCGATCCGCTATGTGGCCGGGCAAGGCCTGGAGGCGAGACGAAGGGAGTCGCAATGGTGATGCAGCGCAAGACATCGGGATGTCGGGAGCAAATGGGGGCGGCACGGGCCGGTGGGCCGTGCCGCGGGGACAAGCGCGGAACGCAGGGAGCGGGCGATGCTTAAGGCGATCAATGGGCTCGGCAAGGCCGCGCGCTCCGGCGTCGCGCTGACGACCTCGGCAGCGCCGATGCTGATCATCGGCGCGCTGCTGTACACGGCCTTCTTCGTGAAGGCGGAGCCGCAGGTCGGCAATCTGCAGGCGCGTTCGATCGAACGTCGCGACGCCTTCTACGGTGTCGCCGTGCCGCAGGCGGACGTGGTGTGGGCGGCCGGCTCCTACGGCAAGGTCGTGCGCAGCGACAACGCCGGCAAGTCCTGGGGCGTGCAGCCGACGCCGGGCGATGCGCATCTGCAGGCGATCTCGGCTTGGGATGCGGAGCGCGCGGTCGCGGTCGGCAACCACGGCGTCGTCATCGTCACCGCCGACGGCGGCAAGAGCTGGCGCGAAATCGAGGTGCCGCATTCCGAGGTCGCCAACAAGCTGATGCAGGTCCGCAGCTATGCGGGCGGCACCGGCTGGGCGGTCGGCGAGATGGGCGCGGTGCTGCGCACCCGCGACTACGGCGCGAGCTGGACGCGCGTGCTGGACGAGAAGGACCAGGCCTGGAACGACATCTTCTTCGTCGGCGAGGACGGATGGATGGTCGGCGAGTTCGGCCGGATGATGCGCACGCGCGACGGCGGCGAGAGCTGGAGCACGATCGACAGTCCGCTCGAGTCGAGCCTGATGTCGGTGCATTTCCGCGATGCGAGCAACGGCGTCGCGGTGGGTCTCGCTGGTGCGGTGCTCGTCACCGCCGATGGCGGGGCCGTGTGGACCGAGGCGCGGCGGGTCACGCGCGAGCATCTGAACTGCGTGATCTGGGACGGCAGCCGCTGGGTCGCGGTCGGCGACAAGGGCATACGCGTCACCGCCGGGGCGGACGGCAGCGGCTGGACCGGCGGGCGCATCTCCGAGCAGGACCTGTCGTGGCGCACGCAGATCGCTCGCGCCGGCGACGGTTTCGTGCTGGCCGGCGCCAATCTCGCGCAGCTCGAACATGACCAGCTCCACATCATCGGCCGCGACTGAGCGGCCGCGTGCCGCAGCGCAACCTTCGGAAAAAGGAAACCAGCAATGAAGAACGCAACGTTCAGGGCGCTTGGCCGCGTCATTGACCTGCTGCTGCGACATCGGGTGCTCGTCGTCGCCACGATCGCGGCGCTGACCTGCGTCATGGGTTATCTGGCCGCGCATATCGAGATCAAGACGGTATTCAGCGACCTGCTGCCGAAGAACCATCCCTATGTCGCCGTCAATAACAAGTTCAAGCAGACTTTCGGCGGCTCGAACATGGTGAGCATCATGCTCGAGGTCGAGCAGGGCGACATCTTCGACATGAAGCTGCTCGGCAAGGTGCAGAAGATCACGCAGGACCTGAAGAAGGTCGAAGGCGTGGACACCTACCAGATCGTGTCGCTCGCGTCGAAGAAGATGAAGGAGGTGCGCGCCTCGACCGAAGGCATCGAGTCGCGTCCGCTGATGTGGCCGAACCTGCCGCGCGACCAGGCCGGCATCGCGGCGCTGCGCGAGGCGGTGCTCAACAATCCGCTGGTGTACGGCCCCTATGTGTCGATCGACATGAAGGCGACGCTGATCACCGCCGACTTCACCGACGGCGCGGTCAACTACCTCAAGGCTTACGAGCAGATCCAGGCGATCGCCGAGCGCGCGAGCGGCGACGGCGTGCTGGTGCGGGTGGTCGGCGAGCCGATTCTCTACGGCCTGGTGAACCACTACCTGACCGAGACGCTGTACATCTTCCTGATCACCGTCGGTGCGCTGGTGTTCCTGCTGCTGCTGATCAGCCGCACCTGGCACGGCACGCTGCTGCCGCTCGTCACCGGCGGCGTCAGCGCGGTCTGGGCGCTCGGCGCGGCGAAGCTGATGGGCTTCCACCTCGATCCGCTGGTCATCGTCGTGGCTTTCCTGATCACCGCGCAGGCGATTTCGAACTCGGTGCAGCTGGTGTCGCGCTTCGACGACGAGGTCGCTGCGGGGGCGCCGAGCACCGCGGCGGCGGCCAAGGCGAGCCTGTCGAACCTGTTCAAGCCGGGCATGCTCGCGATCGTCGCCGATGCGGGCTGCGTGCTGGTGGTTGCGTTGACGCCGATCCCGATGCTCGAGAAGATCTCCTACATCGGCACCGTGTGGATCCTGTCGATCATGTTCAGCGCGATGGTGCTGACGCCGGTGCTGCTGTCGTGGTGCGGGCTGCGGCGGCGCTACGCGCACCCGGTGAACATCATGCCCGCGTTGCAGGGCATCCTCGGGCTGTGCGCGCGGCTGGTGACGTCGCGCGCGCGCTACGCCATCGTCGGCGGCGCGGCGGTGGTGTTCGTCGTGTCGGGCCTGTATGCCTTCAACCTCAAGGTCGGCGACGCCAATCCGGGGTCGCCGATTCTGTGGCCCGACTCGACCTACAACCGGGACGCGAGCGCGATCAACCAGAAGTTCCAGGGCTCGGACCGGATGTTCGTCGTCGTCGGCGGCAAGCACGAGGGCGCGCTGAAGGAGCCGGCGGTGCTGGAGGGTATGGAGCGCTTCCAGAAATACATGGAAGCGCAGCCCGAAGTCGGCGGCAGCCTGTCGCTCGCCGACATTCTGCCGGCGGTCAAGCGGGTCGTGCGCGAAGGCAATGCGCGCTACCAGGAGCTCGGCAATTCGGCCAACGAGAACGGCGAGCTGGTGTACATGTTCGTCTCCGGCGCCGACCCCGGCGACATGGACCGCTTCGCCGATCCGCAGGCCTTGAACGGGGCGGTGACGCTGTTCTTCCGCGACCACCAGGGCGAGACGATCCGCACCGCGATCGCGCGGGTCAAGGAATACGTCGCCGCGCATCCGATCGCCGACGCCGAATTCCTGCTCGCCGGCGGCCTCGTCGGCGTGCTCGCGGCGGTCAACGAGGTGATCCTCGCCGGCCAGATCGAAGCTATCGCCTTCGCGCTGCTGGTGCTGGTCGTGTGCTGCATGTTCACCTACCGCTCCTCGGTCGCCGGCATGTTCTTCATGGTGCCGGTGCTGCTCTCCAACACGCTCACCTTCAGCTACATGGCGTGGAAGGGCATCGGCATGAACATCAACACCCTGCCGGTCGTCGCGCTCGGCATCGGCCTCGGCGTCGATTACAGCTTCTACATCGTCGATGGCATCCGCGAGGAACTGCACCACCACCGCGACATCGGCCGCGCCATCGCCAAGTCGATCGCGTCCGCCGGCAAGGGCGTGTTGATCACCGCACTGACGCTGGTCACCAGCGTGGTGCTGTGGAGCTTCTCGTCGCTGCGCCTGCAGGCCGACATGGGCGTGCTGATCGCGATCTGGCTGTTCATCTCGGCATGCAGCGCGCTGTTCCTGATGCCGGCGATGGTGCTCGTGTTCCGGCCGGAATTCATCGTCGGCTCGAAACGCCATCCGATCGAACAGGCGACTGCGGTCGAACCGGTTCCGGCCTTTTAAACCCCATCCGCGCAGCACCAGCCCTGCCGCAATCCGCGGCAGGGAGGGGGTCGTGCGTCCACCAAATGAAAAGGGAGACAGGTACATGAGCAACACGAAAGTCAGGAAGATCGCCGCGGCGCTCGCGATGCTGTCCGTCGGCTGCGGCATCGCGCACGCCGGGGACGGCAGCGAGGGCGAGTCCGAGAATTTTTTCCGTCTCGGCGGCTACGTGCGCGGCTGGAGCGCGTTCAACCTGCAGGACATCCCCGAGACCGAGGCCAACGACCGCGGCAAGCTGTCGATGCTGCGCGGTTCGCTGCTGCTCGACGCGGATGCGCGCACCGGCCCGATCAAGTGGAAGGCGGTCGGGCGGCTCGACCGCGAGTACAAGACCGACTATCTGAAGGATCTGGAGGATCTGCGCAAGACCAACGGCACCACCGGCGGCGACGCGTCGAGCATCCTCGATAACTACAACCAGAGCGAGCTGCGCGAATTCTGGGGCGAGTTCAAGGTCGGCGAGCGCGCCACCTTCCGCCTCGGCAAGCAGCAGATCGTGTGGGGCGAATCCGACTTCTTCCACGCGATGGACGTGGTGCATGGCTACGACCTGAGCTGGCGCCTGTTCTTTGAAGGCGAAAACGAGGAATGGCGCAAGCCGCTGTGGCTCGCGAGCATGAAGCTCGATGTGCCCGAGGCCGATGGCGAGCTGCACGCCTATGTCCGCCCGGGCCTCGATCGCTGCAAGGACATCGGCAATACCTACGATATCCAGGGCGGCCGCTGGTTCTTCCAGCCCTATCGCGGCTTCGACCTGACCGCGGTGACGACGCTCGATTGCGACCATCCCGAAGGCGACAAGGACGACGTCACCGGCGGCATCCGCTGGTCGGGACTCGCCGGGCCGCTGAACTACTCGCTCGCCTACATCAAGACCTTCGCCGCCGATCCGGTCGCCAACTCGGTGTTCGCGCCGTACAAGCAGGCGCCCGACGGCCCGCTGTTCGACCTCATCCATCCGATGATCGACGTGCTCGGCGCCACCGTCAGCGGCTATTCGGCGCCGCTCGACGCGGTGCTGAGCGCCGAGATCGCCTACACCATCGACCAGCCCTACAACGTCGGCACCGGCGCGCTGACGGCACCGGCGCGCGGCGCCGCGGCGGGCCTCGGCCTGGGCGGCATCCGCAACAAGGACACGGTCACGACGATGCTGCGCGCCGACAAGAACCTGCACTTCGAACGGCTGCTCGGGACCAACCGGCCGTCGTTCTCGTCGGTGCAGCTGTTCGACACCTGGGTCAAGGACTTCCGCAAGTCGGACGACCTCGTGCGCCTGTTCGCCTACGGCTCGCCGCTCTCCGAGCACAACACGATCCTGACCGCCTTCACGGTGCTGAACTACCGCGGCGACACGATCAATCCGGGCTTCGCGATCGGCTTCGACCTGACCCACGGCGGCGGCTTCGCGATCCCCAGCCTGGACCTCGCGCTCGGCGACAACTGGCGCGCCAAGATCGAGGCGGACCTCTTCTGGAATTCGGGCTCGACGAAGACCCTCTTCGACCCCGACCCCAAGGTGCAACTGTTCGGCTATTTCGCCCGCAACAACCAGCTGACCTTCCGCTTGACGCGTCAGTTCTAACCCAAGGAGACATCACATGAATCGAGCATGCACGGCCCGGCGGGGCCAGCCACTGAACCTCCGCGCGCTGGTCGGCGTCTGCGCGCTGGCCGTCGGCGCGGGCGTCGCAACGGCGCAGGCCGGCGAGCTGCAGCCGGGCTTCGTCATCAGCAAGGACAACTACGACAAGATCAAGAACGAGACTTTCGAAGGCAAGACCATCGCCAGCATGGTGACCGAGCGGATGGAGCAGATGATCCGCAACCACGGGCTGACGATGAAGATCGCCCACGCGAAGAAGATCGAGATGGACCCGAAGTACGTCGCGGCGACGCGCGACTTCGCCAAGGACGTGAAGTTCGATGCGGCGACGCGCACGATGAGCGGCTGGAAGGCCGGCATGCCGTTCCCGCCCGAGGCGATCAAGCTCGACGATCCGACCGCCGGCGACAAGGTGATCTGGAACCTGCGCGCCGCGACCTACGGCGCGACGATGGACCTGCGCGACATCTCCTTCGTGTTCATCAGCGGCGCCACCGGCATCGAGCGCGTGCAGCGCTGGCAGTCGCGCCGCTACTACATGGAAGGCCGCCTCGACGGCGGGCCGATGAGCGAGGGCGACGGCTCGATCGCGCAGAAGACCTACCTGTTCGCGACCAGCCCGCAGGACATCCGCGGCCTCGGCACCTTCTCGATCCGCTACAACGATCCCACCTCGGCCAAGCCCGACGACACCTGGGCCTACCTGAAGTCGGTGCGGCGCACGCGCCGGCTGTCGGGCGGCGCGTGGATGGACCCGATCGGCGGCACCGACCAGCTCTACGACGACTGGGACATCTGGGACGCCTTCCCGACCAAGTACAGCGCCAACAAGCTGACCGGCAAGCGCTGGGTGTTCGCGATCGCGCACAGCCCGCTGCTCAGCGTCGACAACGCCAAGCGCGACACGCCGGCGGAGTTCCCGTCGGTCGGCCTGACCGAGGCGCCGTACTACTTCCCGGCCAAGCACATCGAATGGGAGCCGCGCGAGGTGTATGTCGTCGAGGGCACGCCGCCGCCGGAGCATCCGTACAGCAAGAAGGTGGTGTACATGGAAGTGGGTTTCCCGCGGCCCTACCTCGGCGAGATGTATGACCAGAAGGGCGAGTTCTGGAAATTCATGGTCTTCCAGAACCGCCCCGATGTCGGCGATGACGGCTACAAGGCGGTGATGCCGGTGGTCGGCCACGTGATCGACGTCAAGCGCAACCACTCGACGACCTGGTCGGCCAACATGAAGGCCAATCCGAAGGGCGTCGAGGAACGCGATGTGTCGCTGAGCAAGCTGGAGGAAGTGGCGACCGGCGGCAAGTAAGCCGGGGCCGGGCTGCGTGCGAACACACGGAATTCGCCGTCGCAGACCGATGCGTCCGATTCCTGGACGGCAGCACAGTCCAGGAATCGGACGCATGCGCGTCCAGAAATCGGACGCATCCGGCTGCCGGTGAGCCGCGCTGTGCTCCGGCCCGCCCTGTCCGCGCGCGCCGGCGCTTGCCTGCGGCATTGAAATTCGTCCGGAATGGCGTCAGGACGGGCTCGCAGCCACGCTGACGTGATGCTGTCTGCACCCATGCGGTGGTCTGCGTGCTGCGCACTTCGTTCTGGTACGGTAATTGCGGCGAATGTTGTCACCGGCACGGGGCCCGACCCGCCGCGAACGGATCCGGGGGCCGGAGCGCGGCTTCTTTTTCGACACGGCGTACTATTCTTGGTGGTAGCGATTCGAAAAAATACCGGTAGCAGTGAAAAGGACAGGGTTTTTACAAAGAACTGCGCGCCACGCCGGCTAAGGGCGGACGGAAGAGCGCAGCGCAGAAGCAAAGGAGGAGTGAGATGGAAGTTACCAGTCCGAGCCAGATGTTTTCGCGGCCGGAGAACGACAGTCGCGTCATGGCGACATGGGAGCGATTCCTGTGTGGCGAGGAGAGCAGTCCCGATGCCTTGCGCCGCCTGATCGACGACTCATGGCGGCGTTGTTTCGATGCGAGCGTCGATCCGGCGCGCAATGAGGCGCCCCCGCCCTTGCCCGAAAATTCGCTGTATTCGCTGCGCGACGAGCATGGCGAACTGCTGAGCGCGAGTACGCCGGTGATGGCGCTGGCGCGCGAGTTCCTGTCCGAGACCGGGACCGTGATGGTGCTGACGGACCACAGCGGCACGATCCTCAATCTCGAGGGCGATTCGTCCACGCGCGGTGCGGCCGAGAACGTGCATCTGCTGTCGGGCGCGAACTGGAGCGAACTGGCCTGCGGCACCAACGCAATCGGTACGGCGCTGGAGATCGGACAGCCGGTGCAGATCCACTCCGCCGAACACTACTGCGCCGGCATCAAGCTGTGGACCTGCTCGGCGACGGTCATCCGCGACCCGTACGACGGCACTATCCTCGGCGTCATCGACGTCTCCGGGCTCAATACCACCTATAACCGTCACAGCCTGGCGCTCGTCGTGACCACCGCCGGACGCATCGAGAACCGCCTCGCCAAGCTCGAGATGGACATCCGTTACCGCCTGCTCGAGTACTGCATGCGGCGCCTGACGAGTGCGACGTCCGACGGCATCATCGTGCTCGACCGCCGCGGTAACCCGATCAAGGCGAACGAGCGCGTCTCCTCGGTGCTGACCGATCTCGGCGACGGCTGCTGGGACGGCGTGCCCGGCGACCTGTCCTCGCTCGCGCTCGGCCGCGCCGATGGCAATGCCCTGCCCGCCACGCTGCCGGCCTGGATCCGCAAGGACTGGTTGGAACCGGTGATCCACAATGGCCAGCGCATCGGCACCCTGCTGACGCTGCCCAATCGTCGCGGCGCCGTTTTCGGCTCGACGGCGAGCCAAGCCGACAACGGCGAGCCGGTCGGCAAGGGCGGCTTCGAACGGGTCATCGGGCAGGATCCGGCGCTGATGGAAGCGGTCAAGCGAGCGCAGCAGTTGGCGCGCTCGAGTGTCCCGGTGCTGCTCCTCGGCGAAACCGGCGTCGGCAAGGATGTCTTCGCGCGCTGCATCCACGATGCCGGCGCGACCAAGGATGCGCCTTTCGTCGCGCTCAATTGCGGCGGCTTCTCGCGCGAGCTGCTTACCAGCGAACTCTTCGGCTATGCCGAGGGCTCCTTCACCGGTGCGCGGCGCGGCGGGATGATGGGCAAGGTCGAGGCCGCCGACGGCGGTACGCTGTTCCTCGACGAAATCGGCGAGATGCCGCTCGACCTGCAACCGCATTTCCTGCGCGTGTTGGAGGAAGGCGAGGTCTACCGCCTCGGCGAGAACAAGCCGCGCAAGGTCAAGTTCCGCCTGATTGCAGCGACCAACCGCGACCTGCGCAAGGAAATCGACGAAGGGCGCTTCCGCATGGATCTCTTCTACCGCGTCGCGGTGACCAGCATCCGCATCCCCGCGCTGCGCGACCATCCGGACGACATCCCCCTGCTCGCCGAGCACTATCTGCGCAAGGTCGCCGCCGCGCACGGCATCGAAGAGGGCGTGCTGCTGCACGATGCGCTCGACTGCCTGAAGCGCTACCGCTGGCCGGGCAACGTCCGCGAATTCCGCAACGTCATCGAAAGCATGCTGCTGACCTCGCACGACGCGCGGCTGTCGATCGACTCGCTGCCAGCGGAGATCCGCGCCGGCCACGTGCGCACCAGCCCGACGCTGGCGCCGTCGTCCGAGCCGCAGCGCCGCGTCACCGGCCTGGAGCAGGCCGAGCGCGAAGCGATCCTGCGCGCGATCCGCAGCTGCAGCGGCAACATGGCGGCGGTCGCGCGCGAACTCGGCATCGCCAAGAGCACGTTGTACCTGAAGCTCAAGCGCTTCGAACTCGATCCCCACGTCGATAGCGTGCGCGGCAATCGCGTCTGAACGCCTCGAGCGACGCAACGGCTGCGGGCCGCCCGGTGCAGGGCGGCCCGCAGCTGCCCGGGCGGGTTCAGGCGTGGCCGTCGGCGTCGAGCAGCGCGCGCAGTTCGGTTTTCAGCACCTTGCCGTAATTGTTCTTCGGCAGGCTCGCGACGAAGCGGTATTCCTTCGGCCGCTTGAAGCGCGCGATGTGATCGAGGCACAGCGCATCGAGTTCTTGCGCGCCGACGCGCTCGCGACCCTCGCCGGCGACGACGAAGGCGACCACCACTTCGCCCCATTCCGCGTCCTTGCGACCGATGACCGACACTTCCTGCACCGCCGGGTGCTTCAGCAGCACTTCCTCGACTTCGCGCGGATAGATGTTCGAGCCGCCCGAGACGATCACGTCCTTCGAGCGGTCCTTCAGCGTCAGGAAGCCCTCGTCATCCATCGCGCCCAGGTCGCCGGTCCACAGCCAGCCGTCGCGCAGCGTCTGCGCGCTCGCCTGCGGATTGCGCCAGTAACCGGCCATCACCGCGTCGCCGCGCACCAGCACTTCGCCGGTCTCGCCCGCGGGCAATGTGCGGCCGTGCGCATCGGCAACGCGCACTTCGACGAGCGCCTGCGCGACCCCGACCGAGGCGATGCGCTCGGCCCAGCGCGGGTGCCCGCGCTCGGCGAGCTGCGCGCGCGACAGCGCCGTGATCGTCATCGGCGACTCGCCCTGGCCGTAGATCTGCACGAAGCGTGGCCCCATCACGTCGAGCGCGCGGCGGATGTCCTCGACGTACATCGGCCCGCCGCCATAGACGATGGTCTTGAAGCCGGACACCTCGGCACCGGTCGCGGCGACGGTCTCGGCGACGTGAGCGACGAGGCGCTTGACCATCGTCGGCGCGGCGAACAGCGCCACGCGGCCGAGCGCCTGTGCCAGCGCCGCGAGCTCGGCCGCATCGAAGCCGCCCGACGGCGGCACGACGTGGCGCGCGCCCTTCAGCACGTACATGAAGTTGTACAGGCCGGCGCCGTGCGACATCGGCGCCGCATAGACGATGGCGTCGTCCGGGCCGACCTCGTCGATATCCGCGAAATAGCACGAGCTCATCGTGCACAGGTTGCGGTGGGTGATCATCACGCCCTTGGGCCGGCCGGTCGTGCCCGAGGTGTAGAACAGCCACGCGAGATCGCCCGGCGCGCGGTGCTGCGGTGCCAGTGCCGCGCCCGCCAGGAGCATGGCGTAGTCCGGCGTGCCGGGCGCGAAAGCCTGGCGCAGCGCCGGTGCCGCGGCGAGCAGCGGCAGCACGCCGCTCGCGAGGCCCTCGCTGACGAAGAGTGCCGCGGCGCCGGAATCCTCGAGGATGAATTCGACCTCCTTCGGATGCAGCTTGGCGTTCGCCGGCACCGCGACGAGCCCCGCCCACCAGATGCCGTAGAGCACTTCGAGATATTCCGGGCAGTTCGTCATGAACACCGCGACGCGGTCGCCTTCGGCAAGCCCCAGCGGCCCGCGCAGGTGGCCGGCGATGCGCGCCGCGCGCGATGCGAGGCTGCGGTAGTCGAAGAGGCAGCGTTCGCCCGAAAACACCGCCGGACGCTCCGGATGGATGCGCGCCGTGCGCACGAGAAACTGGGCGACGTTCATCGTGCACGCTCCAATACGCTGACGTAGTTCGCGACCGCGAGCCCGCCCATGTTGAACACGCCGCCGAGGCGCGCGCCCGGCACCTGCATGTCGCCGGCCTCGCCGCACAGCTGCATCGCCGACAAGACGTGCATCGACACGCCGGTCGCGCCGATCGGGTGCCCCTTGGCCTTGAGGCCGCCGGAAATATTCACCGGCAGGCGGCCGCCGCGCGCGACGGTGCCGTCCTCGACGACGCGCGCGCCCTGTCCCGGCGCGGCGAGCCCCATCGCCTCGTAGCTGAGCAACTCGGCGATCGTGAAGCAGTCATGCACTTCCGCGAAGGACAGGTCGTCGAGCGTGCAGCCCGCCGCCGCCAGCGCTTGCCGCCACGCGCGGCGCGGCCCCTCGAAGGATGCCGCATCGCGCCGCGACATCGGCAGGAAGTCGTTCACCTGCACGCGCGAACGGAAGCGCACCGCGCGCGGAAACTGCCGCGCGATCGATGCGTCGGCGAGGACCAGCGCCGCGGCGCCGTCCGACACCAGCGAGCAGTCGGTCTTGCGCAAGGGCGCGGCGATCAGCGGGTTCTTGTCGGAAACGGTGTTGCAGAACTCGAAGCCCAGATCCTTGCGCATCTGCGCCCACGGATTGCGCACGCCGTTGGCGTGGTTCTTCGCCGCGATGCGCGCGAGCGTCCCCGAGTGGTCGCCGTGGCGGGCGAAATACGCCTGCGCGATCAGGCCGAAGATGCCCGGAAAAGTCAGGCCGCGCGCCGCCTCCTCCCTGACGTAGGACGCGCTCCCGAGCACCCGCGTGACCTCGGGGCCGGAGATGCCGCTCATCTTTTCCGCGCCGACGACCAGCGCGATCTTCGCCCGCCCGGCTTCGATCGCATCGCAGGCCGCGAAGACCGCCGCGGCGCCCGACGCGCAGGCGTTCTCGACGCGCGTCGCGGGCGTCCAGCGCAAGCCGTCGTCGGCCTGCAGCGCAAGTGACGAGCAGAAGATTTCCGGAACGAAGCCGCCGTTCAGGTTGCCGAGCCAGATCGTGTCGATCGCGGCGGCCGGCACTTCGGCATGCGCGATCGCCTCGCGCGCCACGCCGGTGATCAGGGCCTCGATATCCAGCTGGTCGAAGCGGCCAAAGGGCGAATGCGCCCAGCCGACAATGCAGGTGCCCATCGGATGTCTCCTCTATTGTTTTGTGTGATGCCGGAGAAGACTGTAGAGGCGCGCCGGCCACCCGGACAGGCGTAGGACTACGCTATGGTAGTCTTACGTAAGCCTTCACCCGACGCGCGTCGCGATGTTGAACACTCGAGAAAAACCGGACCTCGTGTCGAACGACGACCTTGCGCTGGCCTTCGAGCTCGCGCCGGTGGGGCTGTGCGTGTCGCGCAATCGCATCATCCAGCGCTGCAACGCGACGCTGGCGGCGATGTTCGGCTACCGCGCCGGGGAGCTGGAAGGCGCCTCGTTCGACAGGCTGTATCCGTCGCAGGAGGAGTCCGATCGCATCGGCCAGGCCGGACTCGACGAGATGCGCGAAAAGGGTTGCTACAGCGACGACCGCATCATGCGCCACCACGACGGCCACCTGTTCTGGTGCCACGTGTCGGGGCGCTCGCTCGATCGCTCGGACCCGTTCGCCTGCGCCGTATGGATGCTCGAGGATCTCTCCGCGCAACGGCCGGTGACCGCGGCCCTGACGACCCGCGAACGCCAGGTCGCGCAGCAGCTCATTGCCGGCAAGACCAGCAAGCAGATCGCGCGGTTCCTCGACATCAGCCCGCGCACCGTCGAAGCGCATCGCGCCCGGCTGATGAAGAAGCTCGAGGTCGGTTCGCTCGGCGAGATGATCTCGCGACTCGTCGGATCGGCGCCCTGAGGCGCGGGGCCGGCCGCCCGTTGTTCGAGCCGTGTTGGACGCGACCGCGCGTGCCGCGAGACGCTCAGTCCTTGTCAGGAATTGCGCTGCTTGTCGTATCCACTCGCCTTAGCGGCCCGGGGTTTGATGATCGCTTCGTGGAAAACGAAGGCGTCGTGGATATGTTCGCGCAGGAGGACGCTGTCCCAGGGTTTGCGCAGGGATTTGTAAACGGCGCCCTTGTCGATCGCCTGGGTGATCGTTTCCTGATCCGTGCTGCCGGACAGCACGATGCGAACCGAGTCCGGGTGCAATTCCTTGACGCGGGAAAGGAACTCGGTGCCGGTCATGTGCGGCAGGTGCTGGTCTGCGAGAATGACCTGGACGAGATGAGTGGCCAGCAGGTCCAGTCCCCGCATGCCGCTCTCGGCGGTCAGAATGTCGTAGCCGTCCTGGGATAGCAGCCGGTACAGCGAAAAGAGTCCGTCCGGGTCGTCGTCCACGAGGAGGATGGTGCGCTTCGCGGCGTTCTCCGCACCCTGCATGCGGGGCAGGCATTTGCCTTCCGCGATCAAGGTATGGAACGCGTCGGCGGACATCGGCCGGGCGAAGTAATAGCCCTGCATTTCGTCGCAGTCGCGACTTTGCAGGTAGCCGAGTTGTGATTCCGTTTCAACGCCTTCCGCGACGACTTTCAGGCGCATGCGATGGGCGAGGTCGATGATCGAGACGGCGATCATGGCCGCCTCGGGCTCGGTGACGATGTTGCGCACGAAAGACTGGTCGATCTTCAGCGTATCGATCGGGAAGCGGCTCAGATAGGCAAAGCTGGAATAGCCCGTGCCGAAGTCGTCGAGCGACAGCCTGACGCCGATGCGCTTCAGCTCATGCAGGATGGCGACGGTCTGCTCCGGATCCTCCATCAACATGCTCTCGGTCAATTCCAGTTCCAGAGAGGCTGCCGGTATCCCGTGGCGCGCCAGGGCCTGCTCGACGATCATGGCGAGGTCGCCGGAATTGAACTGGCGGCTGGAGACGTTGACGGCCAGGCGCAGGTCGGGCCAGCCCGTGTCGCGCCAGGCGCGCAGCTGGCGGCAGGCGGTGTCGATGACCCAGGTCCCGATCGGCACGATCAGTCCGGTCTTTTCCGCCAGCGGAATGAAACTGCCGGGCGGCTCCATGCGGCCGCCCTCGCGTTGCCAGCGAATCAGCGCTTCGGCCCCGACGACCAGACCGGTACGCAGATCGAGCTTGGGCTGGTAATGCAGCACGAACTCCTTGCGCTCCAGCGCCCGGCGCAAGGCCCCTTCGAGGGCCAGCTGTGCCAAGGCGTTCACGTTCATGTCGGCCGTGTAGAAGCAGAAGCGGTTGCGACCCTGTTCCTTGGCCTTGTACATGGCCGCGTCGGCATCGCGCAGCAGCTCGGCGGCAGTGCTGCCGTCTTCCGGAAAGATGCTGATGCCGATGCTGGCCCCGATATAGGCCTCGTTGCTGCCGTCGAGCAGGAACGGCGTTGCCAACGCGGCCAGCAGGTCGCGCGCGACTACCGCGGCCTCTTCGGGGTTGTGAATCGGTTCGAGCAGCAGCAGGAATTCGTCGCCGCCGAAACGGCCGAGGGTATCTTCGTCGCGCACGCGTTCGCGCAGGCGTCGCGCGACATCGACGAGCAAGTTGTCGCCGACGATATGCCCGAGGCTGTCATTGACCGCCTTGAAGCGATCGAGGTCGATGAACAGCACTGCGGCGCGCTCGCCGTGCCGTCCAGCCCGGTCGAGGGCGTGCTCGATACGCGACTGGAGCAGCAAGCGATTGGGCAAGTCGGTGAGCGGGTCGTAGTGGGCGAGGTGCAGCAGCTGCTCCTCGCTGCGTTTGAGCTGGCTGATGTCGCTGAAAACGCCGACATAATGCGTCGGGCGGTCGCGATCGTCGTGCACGGTGGAGATGGTCGCCCAGGCCGGATACACCTCACCGCTCTTGCGCCGGTTCCAGATCTCGCCCTGCCATTGACCGGTTTCCAGCAAACTCGCCCACAGCGCCTGGTAGAACTCGCGCCCGTGCCGGCCGGAGCGCTGGATGCTGGATTTCCGGCCGAGGGCTTCGGCTTCGGTGTAGCCGGTGATCTCGGTGAAGGCCTTGTTCGCCGCCACGATGCGGCTCTGCAGGTCGGTGATGATGACGCCTTCGCGGGTGCTCTCGAACACCGTTGCGGCCTGGCGCAGCCGCTCCTCGTTGCCGCGGCGCTCGGTCACGTCTTCGACCACGCCGACATAGCGCGATGGTCTTCCCGCTGGCGTGGTGACCGGAAATCCGCGGTCCTGCACCCAGCGTATGGAACCGTCGGGCCGAACGACGCGGAACTCGTGCTCGAAAGGCTGCCCCGCTGTCTGCGCCGAATGCGTGTCCCCGATGACCCGCTCGAGGTCGTCGGCATGGATGCCGTCCTGCATCGAGCGCGGATTCTCGTAAAGCGAGGCGCACGTCCGCTGCCAGATGTTCTCGTAGGCCGGACTCGCGTAGACGATCTGTCCGAGATCGACATCGGCCAGCCAGATCGCCCCTGAAATGTGTGCCGCGATGAGCCGGAACCGTTCCTCGCTTTCCTGCAGGGCCTGTTCGGCGGCACGCTGGGCACGATGCTGGGCGCTATCACGCAAACTCCGGTCGAGCGCCGGGCACAGCCGCAGCAAATTGTCCTTCAGGACAAAGTCCCAGACGCCCTCCTTGAGCAGTTCGACCGCGGTTTCCTCGCCGATGGACCCCGACACGATGATGACGGGACAATCCGGAAGGCGATTGCGCAACAGCGCCAGGGTGTCGCGAAACTTCATGTTGGGGACGTTGTAATCGGCGAGAACGGCGTCCCAGCCCGGCTGGTCGAGCGCCTCCCGGAGTCCCGCCGGATCCTCCACGCGTACCACATCGGCCTCCACCCCCTGGCGCCGCAGATGGCGGGTCAGCAGATGGAAATCCGCGGGGTCGTCTTCGATATAGAGTAATTTGATCATCGGCTCGCCCTATCCCTTGGCGGCTCATTGGTGGCCAGCCAGTAGACGCCCAGGCGCGCCACCGTTGCGGCGAACTCGCCGAAGTCCAGCGGTTTGCGCACGAAGCTGTTGGCTCCACATTCGTAACTGACCAGCCGGTCACGTTCCTCGTCGGAGGACGTCAGGATCACGATCGGCAGCAAGCGCGTGCGCGGATCCTTGCGCAGGCGTTCCAGCACCTCCAGCCCCGACAGCCGCGGCAGCCCGATGTCGAGCAGCACCACGGTCGGGAGTTCCGTGCCTGCCAGTCCGGCGAATTCACCCTCGCCAAAAAGGTAATCCAGCGCCTGTTGGCCATCCCGGGCCACCGCCACGTTGTTGGCCAGGTTGCTCTTCTTCAGCGCACGCAGAATCAGCATTTCGTCCTGCGGGTTGTCTTCGACCAGAAGTATGGTTCCTCGATTCATGACGATCCTCCATTGCCGCCGTTGCCCGCGGGCAGGGAAAAACAGAATGTCGCACCCGCGCCGGGAACTGCCTCGGCGCGAATTTCCCCGCCGTGACGACGGATGATGCGCTGCACGGTGGCCAGGCCGATGCCGGTGCCGGGGAACTCGTCCTGGCGGTGCATGCGCTGGAAGGCGTTGAACAGGCGATTTGCGTGGGCCATGTCGAAGCCGGCACCGTTGTCGGAGACGCAGATGCCTGCCACGGCATCAACCTGACCGGCAAACACGCGGATGACGGGTTGCGTGGTGCCGCGTGTGAATTTCCATGCATTGTCGAGCAGATGTGCCATCACCACGTCGAGCATTTCCGTGTCGCCGGTGGCGCTGAGGCCGGGTTCCACGTCCCATACGATCTGTCGTAGCGGCTCGCCGTGCGCCAGTTTGCCCAGCCGCCGTCCGGCCAGCACCGAGATATCGACCGTTTCGCGTTTCAACTCACCGCGTGTGCAGCGCAACAAGGCGAGGATGCCATCGATCAGCTCGCCCATGTCGCCGCTGGCCTGCGTGATCTGGGCAAGGCATTTTCGCGCTTCCGTATCGAGTGTCCCGGCATGATCCTCGACCAGCACCTGCGAGAAGCCGCTAATCGCGCGCAACGGTGCGCGCAGATTGTGCGTGAGTGCGTAGGCCAGGTCTTCGAGTTCGGTATTGGCCGACTGAAGTTCGGCGGTGCGCTCCGCCACCCGCTGTTCCAGTCCGGTATTGAGCTTGCGGAGTTCGGCTTCGGCGCTCCGGTGCTCCGTGATGTCCCGCGCGATACCGAACAGGCCGACGACCCGGCCCGCCTCGCCGATCACCGGCCCCCTTGTGCCCAGGAATACCCGTGTCCTGCCAGTGTGGGTCGTGACCAGTTCCTCAGTGGTGTGCGTTCGGCCCGTCGCCAGGATCGCACGATCCATGGCCATCATTTCCCGTGCCGTCGCTTCCGGGAACAGGACGCTGTCGTCGCGGCCGATGATCTCTTCCCGTGCTTTGCCGGCAAGCGCGCAAGCCGCGGCGTTGGCCAGCAGGTAGCGAGCTTCCGTATCCTTGACGAACACGGCGTCCGGCGTGCTCGAGATCACAGCATCGAGCAGGCGACGATCAAGCTCTGCCCTGATCAGCGACCGCCGCAACATTTCGCTGAGAACGCTGACCGCCACGCCGTTGACGACCAGGAAGGCCAGTTGCAGCAGGTCGACGCTATTGGCGATGCGCAAGCTGTGCTGTGGCGCAATTGCCAGGTAATCCACGGCGAGCGCGGCCATGGCGGTCGATACCAGGCCGGGCCCAAGGCCGCCGAGGAGGGCGCTGAGGATGATCGGAAACATGAACACGATCAGTAGCGGCGGGTCGCCGAACCCCACCGAAAGACGCTGGCGCACCAGCAGCATGGCGAGGGTGATTGTCACGGCGAAGAACCAGGTCAGCCAGCGCGGCCGCCGCCCCGGCGCAACGCCGGTGGCCAGTGCGTCCATCAGCCGTCCCATGCCGGTCGCGTCGGCGGCGGGTACCGAGCGCAGGGCAAAGAAAAACGCCGTGGTGGAGGCGCAAACGAAGAACACACCCTTGGCCGTCGACAGCGAGACGATGGATTCCATGTCGGCGAAGGTCGACAGCAACCGGTCGGACAGGAAAATCCAGGCCAGCGCCAGCACCGCGTAGCTGACACAGGCGACGACGACGTAGCGATTACGGGCGGGGGTGGTCATCCGGCCTCGCTTTCGCTTGCCAGCGTGAAGCAGAAGGTGGCTCCCTGCCCGGGGGCGGCCTGGGCGTGAATCTCGCCGCCGTGGCGCCGGATGATGCGCTGCACGGTGGTGAGGCCGATGCCGATGCCCGGGAACTCATCCTGGCGGTGCAGGCGCCGGAATGGCTGGAACAATTTATCGGCATGGGCCATGTCGAAGCCGGCGCCGTTGTCGCTGACGCAGATTCCGCGTCGGCCCGCAACGTCGCCGGCACGCACGCGAATCACCGGCGCCGGTGTCCTGGCCGTGTATTTCCAGGCGTTGTCGAGCAGGTTGAGCATGACCGCCTCGATCATGCGGGCGTCGCCGAAGACCGACATGCCCGGCTCGATGTCGACGCGGATGGCGCGGTCCGGCTCGGCGCGCCTCAGGTCGGCGAGGATCCTGTCGGCCAGTGCGGACAGGTCGATCGTCTCGCGCTGCAGCTCGCCGCGCGTGACCCGTGACAGCGCGAGAATGCCTTCGATCAGCTCGCCCATCTTGCGGCTCGCGATGCCGATCTGATCCAGGTAGACCTTCGCTTCATCACCCAGCTTGTCGCGATAGTCCTCGAGCAGCGCCTGCGAAAAACCGCTCATCGCACGCAGCGGTGCGCGCAGGTCGTGCGAGACGGAGTAGGCGAAGCTGTCGAGATCCTTGTTGGCGGCGGTGAGTTCGGCGGTACGCAGTTCGACGCGTTGTTCCAGGCTGGCATTGAGTTCGCGCAGTGCGTCGGCCGCCTGCTTGCGCTCGGTGATGTCCTGCACCGTGCCGTGGAGCTCCACCACCGCCCCCTTCGCATCCCGGGTCGCCTCGCCGCGGGCTACGATCCAGCGGTGCGTTCCGTCGGCGCGCACGACCTCGGCATCGCATTCGTAGGGTTCGCCCGACGCCACGCAGCCCTCGACGGCGGCAGCGAGGCGGGCCCAGCTGTCGGGCGCGAAGTACGTCTGGACCTCCGGATAGACCGCCGGCGGCAAGTCCGGGTCGCGGCGGTAGATGCGATAGATTTCATCCGACCAGACATGGTCGCCGGTGCGCAGGTCCCACCTCCAGTTGCCGATGCCGGCCCGGCGCTGCGCCTCCTTCAGCGTCGCTTCGCTGGCCCTCAGCGCCGCTTCGGTTTCCTTGCGGCGCTGGATATCCTCGATAACCGCGATGAAATAATCCGGGCGGCGGTCGGGGCGCCACACCAGCGCGACGGTGAGGTTGATCCATACGAGGCGGCCGTCCTTGCGGATGTAGCGCTTTTCCATCGAATAGGCGTCGATCTCGCCGGCGAGCGTCTGCTGCATGGACCTCAGGTCGGATTCGAGGTCGTCCGGGTGCGTGATGTCCCGGAAGGTCTTGGTCAGCAGTTCGTCGGGCGTGTAGCCGACGATGTCGCACAGTTTCCGGTTCATCCGCAGCCAGTGGCCATCGGGCGCGACCAGAGCGATACCGACGGCGGCCTGCTCGAAGGTGGCGCGGAAACGCTGTTCGCTCTCGCGCCGCGCTGCTTCAGCTGCCTCGCGTCGTGCGACGTTTTCCTCAAGCAGTTGGCGCACCGCGGCAATTTCGGTGATGTCCGGCATCCGGGTCACGGGGCACGGGGTGATCGCCAGCGCCGCCACCGCCCTTCCCAGCCGGCGGCTGGCCAGCAGGCCGCCGAGGACGCCGGCGAGCGTGGCGCCCAGGATCGCGATCACGAGCGCTATGGCGGCGTTCACCTGGGGGGCACGATAGAGGTCGCGGGGAATCTCGAGGACGACCGACCACGATGAGGCTTCAGACCGGGCCACGAAGCGCCTGGCGTCTTCTGCGTCCGTGGCAGGATCGACGCCCGCCGGCATGCGGCGGGCAATGGCCTCGCCGGTGCCGTCGAGCAGGGTGAGGCCCCAGCCGGCGGGGAGCGCCACCAGGTCGAGGCGATTCTGGAATTGGCGAGCCTCGAAAATCGTCAGCATCAGAAACGCGGTCCTGCCGTCGCGCAGGGCAGGCACGGCGATGGCGACCATCGGTACCTTGGCGATTGGCGCAAAAAAGCTGTCGCCGACGGCCGGCCTGCCGGTTTCGAGCGCGGTCTGCGCCGCGCTGCGCCCTTTGAATTGCGGCAGCACGGGCAGTGTCGTGCCGAACGGCTCGCGCGTATTCAGCAGCATGCGCATATCCCGGTCGGCAAGGAGGACGTGGCTGCCGAAACTCTGGTGGAAGCCTTGCGCTTCCCGATAAAAATCTTTCCAGCGCGACGCATCATCCGCGAGCGGCGACATGGCCAGCATTTGCAGCGCGTCGATGCGTGCAGCCAGGTTCTGGTCGATCGCGGTGGCGAAGTTCTTCGCTACGTTGGCGGCCACGAGGTCGCGTTCCGCCTGCGCCGTGCGGACCCGGTCGATGGCCAGATAGGCCGTCAGCAGCACCAGGGGCATCACGCATAGCCAGATCAGCCGGGTCAGGAAGCTATGCAGCGACATACCGATGTCCGGCGTTGCCCCTGTGGCCCGCGGGTGGTCCGAAGTCGTCCCGCGGCAGCCATTGGGCACCCGGCGCAGCGTAGCGCACGGCGATTGCCGACGCGACGCCGGTCGCGGCGCGATCGATCTGGCATGGGCGGGCAAGGCTGGCCATGGGTTGGGGGCATGTCTCGTGTGTGCTGCCTGAATCACGCCACGGGCGCAACGCAGGTGCTTATCGTTTTATTCAATTGTGCCGCGCATTTCATATTAAGGATAGACGAATAATTCCCATTTTGATTGTAGGAATTTCCTATTGGGATTTTCGACGAGCCGATTCGGCAGTGCGCAGCAGCGCCAGTGCCCGCCGCAACGCGTATCGGCGGGCCACAGCTCCCGGTTCGTGTGCGCGGTCTTTCCGTCGCCGCGCGGGTTTTTGTCACGACGTCTCGGTTAGAATCCGCGCGGCATATTCTCCGAGGGTGTCATGCAATTCGAAAGACAACGCATCAAGGGTTTCGGCGCCGTGCAGCTTGCGGTTGTCGCCGTTCTCGTCGTGCTGGTGCTGGGCTTTTTCTTCACCGGGTATCTGCGCGACACGGGGACGGACGAGCTTCCCGCCGAAGGCGTGGCTTTCGAGGTGGTGGATGGCGCGCCCCGCGACCTGGATGGGTCGCCGGCGCTGGCCCTGTCCTTCAGCCTGCCGCTCGACGCCCGGAGCGACTACGAACAGTTCCTGCAGGTGCTGGAAATGCCGGCCGCTACCCAGGCCCTGGACGCGTCCGCACCGCACGAGGGCGAAGGCGACGAGGACGAGTCCGGCGCGGCCGGGCCCCTCGCGAGCGGTACCAGCCGCGCCGCTGCGGATACCGCGCTCGAAGGCGGCACCCCGGTGTCCGGCGCGTGGGTCGTCGGCGACAACCCGCGCATGCTGTTCTTCCCGCACATCAAGCCACAGACGCGCTACGTGGTACGCGTGCAGGCCGGTCTGGCGGCGAAGAACGGCAGCAAGCTCGTCGCCGAATCGCGCTTCTCGATCCAGATGGCGGCGGTGGCGCCGGCCTTCTACTTCGCCAGCCGCGGCATGGTGTTGCCGGCCGCGCAGAATGGCGGCCTGCCGGTGACCACGGTCAATGTGCCGGAGGTCGACATCCAGTTCCTCAAGGTCAAGCCGGAGCAGTTGTCCGAGTTCCTCGAACAGGTGGTGGCCGGTCCGGTGCGCCAGCCGCCAACGTCGGGCGAAGCAGGCGAAGACGGTGAAGACGAGGACGAGCGCTATTACGGCGACAGCGGCACGCGCCTCAAGGGGGCGGTGGACGGCTGGGAGCTCGAACGGCTGCACAAGATGACGACGAGCGCCTTCATCGGGCGCTTCCTCACCGAGCAGAAGGCCGATCGGCGCAGCGTCACCTTCATTCCGGTGGAAAACATCCCGGCCCTGCGCGAGCCCGGCGTCTATGTCGCGGTGATGTCGCAGCCGAACCGTTTTCGCCACGAGTTCCAGACCACCTATTTCTACGTCAGCGATCTGGGCCTGCACCTGCGCCAATACGCCGCGCGCGGCGCCGATGCCTACGTGAGTTCGCTGACCAGCGGCAAGGCCGTGTCCGGCGTCGAGGTGAGCTGGGTCGACGCGCAGGGCAAGACCCTGGCGCGCGGCGAGAGCGACGGCGATGGTCGCGTGGCCCTTGCCGAGCGCCCGAAGGACGCCCGTGTGGTGATGGCGCGCAAGGGCGAACAGATGTCGCTGATCGCCCTCAAGGAACCCGCGCTCGATCTGGCCGAATTCGACACCGCCGGCCTGCCCTACGTCCCGGTGCGGCTGTTCGCCTACAGCGGGCGCAACCTGTATCGGCCGGGTGAGCGCTTCGAGGTGTCGGTGATGGCGCGCGACGCCGACGGCGGCGCCGTGCCGCCGCAACCGATCCAGGCGGTGCTGCGCCGGCCCGACGGCAAGGCGCAGTGGACCGCCACCTGGCAGCCCGACGCAGTGGATGCCGGTTACTACCGCCGTGCCATCGAGTTGCCGCCGGATGCGGCGACCGGTTCGTGGGCCCTGGAGCTGCGCGCCGATCCGGCGGCAAAGGTGGCCGGTACCGTGATGCGTTTCGGCGTCGAGGAATTCCTGCCCGAACGCATGAAGCTCGAGCTCGTGAGCCAAAGCGCGTCGCTGGAAGGCGCATCGGCCTGGCCCATCGACATTACCGGGCGCTATCTGTACGGCGCCCCCGCGGCCGGCAACCGTCTGCTGGGCGTGGTCAATACCGAACGCAACCGCAACCCGCTGGCGCAGAAACTGCCGGGCTTCGTTTTCGGCGATGCCGACGAAGACATCGTGAAGTCGCGCGCCGAGTTGCCCGAACTGCAGCTCGACGAGGCCGGCAAGGCCAGCCTCGAGGTCGACCTCGATCCGGTCGCCAAGCGCCGCTCGCCCTTCACCGTGCGTGCCACGCTGGGCCTGCTCGAAAGCGGCGGCCGGCCGGTGGTGCGCAGCATCGAGCGGGTGTTCTGGCCGGCGCCGGTGCTGGTCGGCCTGCGGCCGCTGTTCGTCGGCGCCTACGCGCGCGAAGGCGCGCCGGCCGAATTCGAGGTCGTGCGCAGCGATGCGTCGGCCAACTTGAAGGCGGGTATGGCACTGCCGGTGCGGCTCTTCCGCGAGAACCGCAGCTATTACTGGCGTTTCGACGACCAGCGCGGCTGGAATTCCGGCTTCACCGAAAGCGACGAACTGGTGGCGACGACCCAGGTCTCCGTGCCGGCCGGCGGGCGCGGCAAGCTCGCGCTGCCGGTCAAGTACGGCCGCTACCGCGTCGAAGTGTTCGATCCGGAAACCGGCCAGACGAACCGATTCCGCTTCTACGCCGGCTGGTTCGCCAAGGACGACGAGACGCAGGGCGTCCGCCCCGATCTCGTCGCGCTGAAACTCGACAAGCCGGCCTATGCCGACGGCGACACCGCGCGCCTGACGATCACGCCGCCGCACGCCGGCGAGGCGCTGGTGACGGTGGAAGGCGACAAGGCGCTGTGGGTGCGCCGCCTGTCGGTCGGGGCCGACGGCACGACGATCGACATTCCCATCGACAAGGAATGGAAGCGCCACGATCTCTACGTCTCGGTGATGGTGCTGCGCCCCGGCAATGCCGGCGACAAGGTGACGCCGGCGCGCGCGCTGGGCCTTGTCCACCTGCCGCTGGATCGCGGCAGCCGCAAGCTCGACGTGACGCTTGAAGCGCCGCAGAAGATGGAGCCGGACCGGCCGCTGAAGGTCCGCGTCAAGGTGCCGCAGGCCAAAGGGCAGAAAGCGATGGTGACGGTCTCGGCGGTCGACGCCGGCATCCTCAACATCACGGGGTTCAAGAGCCCCGACCCGTTCGGCTTCTTCTTCGCCAGGCTGCGCTACGGTGCAGATGCCTACGACGTCTACGGCCGTGTGATCGAGAAGATGGACGGCGAGAAAGGCAAGCTCAAGTTCGGCGGCGATGCGGCCCCCAAGCCGACCAAGAGCCTGCCGAAAAAGGTGCGCCTGGTCGATCTCTTCAGTGGCCCGGTGGTGCTCGACGACCAGGGCGAAGCCGAAGTGTCGCTGCCGGTGCCGGATTTCAACGGCAGCCTGCGCCTGATGGCGGTGGCGACCAGCGGCGAACGCTTCGGCATGCAGGAGGCGGAAGTCACGGTGGCGGCGCCGCTGGTGGTCGAACTGGCGACGCCGCGCTTCCTGTCGGTGGGCGACAGCGCGGTGCTGGCGATGGACGTGCAGAACCTCGCCGGCGCCGCGCAGGACATCCGGATCACTGTGAGCAATCCCGACGGCCTCGTGATCAAGGCCGGCGAACAGACGCTCACGCTCAAGGACCAGCAGAAGCGCATCCTGCGCATCCCGATCGAGGCCGGCACCGTGATCGGCCTGACCGAAGTGCAGGTGCGCATCGAGAGCCCGCTACTCAAGCTCGACCGCACCTTCCCGCTACAGGTACAGGCGCCGACGCCGCGGCAGTCGGTGATGAAACGCGTGGTCGTCGCACCCGGCGAAACGCTCGAAGTGCGCGACGCCGAACTGGGCGGCTTCATGAAACAGACGGTCGAGGCGACGCTGGCGGTGTCGGACAAGGCGCCGATCGACGTGCGCAGCGCCGTCAGGGGGCTGCTGACCTACCCCTACGGCTGCGCCGAGCAGACCACCAGCACGGCCTATCCGCACGTCTTCATCGACGAGGCGGCCGCGAAGCAGTTCGGCCTGAAGCCCTACACGCAGGCGCAGCGCGCCGAGATGCTGGAAAAGGCGATCGCGCGTCTCGCCGGCATGCAGGCGCCGAATGGCGGCTTCAGCCTGTGGGGCAATCTCTCGGAGTACCAGTACTGGCTTTCGGCCTATATCACCAATTTCCTCGTGGACGCCCGCGAGCAGGGGTTCAACGTGCCCGCCGAGATGGAAAAGCGCGCCGTCGAGTTCCTGTTGAAGGGCCTGCAGGAAGGCGTTGCCGGCCTGCCTTCCGGGCCGGTGAGCTACAACGAGAACTCGGTCTGGACCGACTACCGCTATGCCGGCTCCGGCCGCTTCGGCGTGCTCGCCTACGGCGCCTATGTGCTGGCCCGGCAGGGCAAGGCGCCGCTGGCGACACTGCGCCAGCTGCACGAGTCGCAGGCTGCGGCCCATTCGGGGCTGGCGCTGGTGCATCTCGGGCTGGCGCTGAAGCTGATGGGCGACGAGGGCCGGGCGACGGGCGCCGTCGAAGCCGGCATCAAAAAGCCGCGCACCGGCCATTACTGGTGGGGCGACTACGGCAGCAACCTGCGCGACTGGGCGCTGATGTACGTGCTGCTGGAGAAGCACCAGTTGAAGCCCGACGGGCGCGACAACCTCGTCAGCCAGGTGGCCGGCGAGATGGAGCGCAACCGCTACCACAGCACGCAGGAAAAGCTCGCGCTGTTCCTGCTCGGGCGCAGCTTCCTGACCCAGCCGGGCGGCGACTGGGCGGCCGAGATGACGGTGGCGGGCAAGCCACAGGCGATCGGCGGCAAGGGCGCGCAGTTCCAGGCCTTGTCGCCGGCTGACGTCGCGACCGGCGTGAAGATCACGAATACGCACAAGGAAAGGCTGTTCGTCGAACTCAACTTCGCCGGCAACCCGGTGAAGATGCCGCCCGCGCGGCGAGACGTCTTCGACCTCAAGCGCGAGTGGTACACGCCCGACGGCCAGCCGCTCGGCAGTCGCCCGCTGCGCGTTGGCGAGTCCCTGATCGTGCGCGTGAACGTGAAGACGCCCGGTCGCTACGCCAACGGCCTGATCGTCGATTACGTGCCGGCAGGCGTCGAGATCGAAAACGCCAACATCGTCCAGGGCGAGCAGTCGGCGGTGACCATCGCCGGCATCGATCCGCGCCACGCGATGCAGAACAGCAGCATCCAGCACGTCGAGTTCCGCGACGATCGCTTCGTCGTCGCGGCGCGTCTCAGGAACGAGATGGACTTCTTCTACCGCGTGCGCGTGGTGACGCCGGGGCGCTTCGTCGTGCCCCCCACCTATGCGGAAGACATGTACCAGCCGCAGATCTACGGTCTCGCGGGCGGTGGCGAAATGCTCGTGGTCAGCGACGGCAACGAAGAAGCGGCCAGCGCGAAGCCATGAGGTCGACGCCATGAGCCTGCAGCGGCGGCTGGCGCTGGCCGCCGCATTGGGCGCGCTGCTGCTCGCGGATCAGCTGTTTCCGCCACCCCTGCCCGGGCGGGCGGCGCCGCATGCGCAGGTGGTGGTAGCGCGCGACGGCACGCCCTTGCGCGCCTTCCCCGACCGCGCGCATATCTGGCGCCACCCGGTGCGCGTAGACGAAGTGTCGCCGCGCTATGTCGAAGCCCTTGTCGCCTACGAGGACCGCTTCTTCTGGTGGCATCCGGGCGTCAATCCGTTTGCCTTGCTGCGCGCCGCCGGGCAATGGGCAATCAATGGCCACATCGTCTCCGGCGGTTCGACGCTGACCATGCAGGTCGCGCGCATCCTCGAGCCGACGCCGCACACGCTGCCCGGCAAACTGCGCCAGATCGCGCGTGCCCTGCAGCTCGAACTGCGCCTGCCGAAGTCCGAAATACTCGAGCTGTACCTGAGCTTCGCGCCGATGGGCGGTGTGCTCGAAGGCGTCGAGGCGGCGAGCCGCGCGTATCTGGGCAAGCCGGCGAAGCGCCTGACGGAATCCGAGGCGGCATTGCTCACGGTGCTGCCGCAGGCGCCGTCGCTGCTGCGCCCGGATCGCTACCCGCAACGTGCGCAGCAGGCGCGCGACAAGGTGCTGGCGCGCCTGGAATCGCGCTGGGGCGCGGCCGTCGTCGCTGATGCGCGACAGGAGCCGGTGATCGCGCAGACCGTGCGCGAACCGCTGCTGGCGCCGCTCTTCGCCGAACGCCTGCGCCGTCAGCGGCCGCGCGAACGGCGCATCGACACGACGCTCGACGCGGGCGTTCAGAGCACCGTGGAGCAGATGCTCGCGTCGCGCCTGGTGGTACTTCCGCCGCGCGTGTCGATGGCGGCGCTGGTCGTCGACAACGCGACGCTGGAAGTGCGCGCCTATGCCGGCTCCGCCGATTTCACCGACTCCGCGCGCTTCTCGCATGTCGACATGGTGCAGGCGGCGCGCTCGCCCGGCTCGACGCTGAAGCCCTTCCTCTACGGGTTGGCGCTGGACGAGGGGTTGATCCATTCGGAATCGCTGCTTGCCGACGTGCCCCAATCCTTCGCGGGGTACCAGCCGGGCAACTTCCAGGCGAACTTCAGCGGCCCGGTCAGCGTGTCCGAGGCGCTGCAGAGTTCGCTGAACGTGCCGGCGGTGGAAGTGCTCGACCGTCTCGGTCCGCAGCGCTTTGTCGCGCTGCTGCGTCGCGGCGGGCTGAAACTCGAGCTGCCGCGTGGCGCGGCGCCCAACCTCAGCGTGATCCTCGGCGGCGCGGCAGTCGATCTCGAAGGACTGGTCGGCGCCTATACGGCGCTCGCGCGCGGCGGCGTCAGCGGCAAGCCGCGCTACCTGCCCGACGCGCCGCAGGAAGACGCGCGCATGATGAGCGAAGGCGCGGCCTTCATCATCCGCGAGGTACTGGAGTCCGGCGGGCCGCTCGCGCGAACGATCGAAAATGGCGTCGGCGCGCGCCGCGGCATCGCGTGGAAAACCGGGACCAGCTTCGGCTTTCGCGACGCCTGGGCCGTCGGGGTCAGCGACCGCTACACCGTCGGGGTCTGGGTAGGCCGGCCGGATGGCACGCCGAACCCCGGTTTCTTCGGTGCCAACATCGCGTCGCCGCTGCTGGTCGATATCTTTTCCGCCATCGATGACGGGCTGCCCCTGCCGCGCACGCCGCCGGCCAGCGTGGCGCCGGCGAAGATCTGCTGGCCGCTCGGTCTGCTGGCTCAGGCCGTTCCGCCCGAACTCTGCCATCAGGAGCGCAGCGCCTGGATTCTGAACGGCACCGCACCGCCGACTTTCCCCGACCGCCTGCGCGGCGGCTCGGCGCGGTATACGGATTATCGCGATGCAGCGAGCGGATTGCGGGTGCGCGCCAACTGCGCGGCGGGCGAGATGCGTGCTGTCGACATGGCGCGCTGGCCGGCCGCGCTCGAGCCGTGGCTCAATGCCGCGACACGCCGGCAGGCCTTGCCGCCCTCCTGGGCGCCGGCCTGCAGCGGTGCGCAGGCGCCCGAGGGCGGCCTGAAAATCGTCGGTATCAGCGATGGCGAAACCATTCGCCGTGCCGGCAACGGGCCGGCGCCGGAGCTGCGTCTGGAGGCGCGCGGCGGACAGGCGGAACTGGTCTGGCTGGTGGATGGCCGGCAGGTGGGCAGGGTGCCCGCCAACCGCGCCTTGCTGCAGAAATTTGCCGAGGCCGGCCGCTACCGGATCACCGTGATGGACGACGCCGGTCGTTTCGACCGGGTCGAGATCAGCGTGCGTTAGAAGTGCTCGGGAACGCCATGCCGCGGCGTCCCCGGTCAGGACTCAGTTCAGCTGCTGAATACCGGCAACCACCCAGCCCTTGCTGCCGTCGGTCGGCTTCGTCAGGTGCCAGATTTCGCTGAACGCATCGGGCGCGGCGCCGGCTTCTTCGCGGATCAGGCCGTGGAAACGTACGCTGACGATGTAGCGCTGCGCGTCTTCGACGCATTCGACGATCGCGCCCTGAAGGTCCACCACCTCGGTCTGTTGCGTGGCGGCGCCGCGCTCGCCCAGTTGCAGTTGCAGCTCGGCGAACATCTCCGGCGAGACGAATTCGCGCAGGTCGGCGAGGTTGCCGGCGTCGTTGGCGGCCTGCAGGCGCAGGAAGTTGAGCTTGGCCTGACGCACGAAACCTTCGGCGTCGAAACCGGCCGGCAGGCTGGGGCCGGAAACGTGCGATGCGGCGCCCGGCGTCGAAGCGGACAGCGGGGTGGACATCGGTGCGGGCTCAGCGGGCAGCGGCATCGAGCCACCGCCTGCGCCCATGCCGGCGTACTGCATGGCCGGGCCTTGAGCTTGTGCGCGCTTGCGGGCCAGGAAGCGGAATGCGAGCACCGCGCCGATGACCAGCAGGCCGATCATCAGCATGTTGGCGAAGCCTTCGCCCATGCCGAGGTGGGAGGCGAGCGCAGCCAGGCCGAGGCCGGCGGCGAGGCCGGCGACCGGGCCCATCCAGGAATTCTTGCGCGGCGCCTGGGTTGCCGCCGCGCCCGCGGCGCCGGTGGGCGCATCCGCGGTGCGCGCGGGAGCCGAGGCCGGGGCCTGCGGCGTCGCGTCGCGCTGCATGCCGATGGATTTGCTGCCGCCGAGGCGCTTCGCTTCGGCGTCCGTGACGGTCAGCCCGACGCTCAGTACGAGCGCGAACAGGCTCAACAAGATGCGTTTCATGGTGGGAGAGTCTCCTGTGCGTTGATTTAGCAAACATCGTTCGATTTAGAACGGCTCGCCGAGGATAGGTCAAGCTTGACTTCTAAGTAAGATGAGTTTTAAGTATGTTTAGTTCGTAAAAACGGAACACCTCATGCAGCCGCTCAATTATCGCCATCTCTACTACTTCTGGGTCGCGGCCAAGGAAGGCGGCATCGCGAGGGCGGCGGAGCGGCTCGACATGGCGGTGCAGACCGTCAGTACGCAGGTGCACGAGCTCGAACGCGCGCTTGGCTACACGCTGTTCCGCTCGGCCGGGCGCAGCATCGAACTCACCGAGGCGGGGGCCACGGCCGCGCGCTTCGCCGAGCAGATCTTCCAGCTGGGGGAGGCGCTGCCGGCTGCCGTGCGGGAGGCCGCCAACGCCCAGGGGGTGCGGCTCGCGGTGGGGATTTCCGATGCGCTGCCGAAGCTGGCGGTGCGCCACCTGCTGCAGCCGGCGGCACAGACCCCGGACCTGCGCCTGCTGTGCCACGAGGGCGACTTCGGCGATCTGCTCGCCGAGCTTGCCCTGCACCGCCTCGATGTCGTGCTGGCCGACCGGCCGGCGCCGGCCAATCCGAACCTGCGCGTGTTCAGCCACCGCATGGGCAAGGCGTCGGTCGCCTGGTACGCACCGGCAGCGCTGCTGGAGGGGGTGAAGGGGAAATTTCCGGCCTGCCTCGCGGAGCTGCCCCTGTTGATGCCGACGACCGACTCCGCGGTGCGCAGCCGTCTCGACGACTGGCTGGCACGCAACGGCATACGGCCGAAGGTGGTCGGCGAGTTCGAGGACAGTGCCTTGCTGGCGACCTTCGGCGAAAGCGGCTTCGGCGCTTTCCCGGCGACCGAGTGGTCGTTCGACGAACTGACGCGCGTGCGCGGACTCTCGCTACTGGGTCGCTGCCCGGAGGTGGTGGAGCATTTCTACGCGATCTCGGCGCAGCGCAAGGTCGAGCACCCGGTCGTCAGACAGCTGCTGGTTCAGGCCGAACAGTCGTCGGCCTGAACCGCCGCGCTCAGCCGTGCGAACGCTTGGATGCCTGGCCGAGGTCGGGCCAGGCGCCGCCGAACAGGTGAGTGAGTTCCGCGGCGTATTTCTGCAGCGTCGGCACGATGTCCTCGAGCGCCTTCTCGTCGAGACGGTATTTCGGCCCGGACACGGACAGCGCCCCGACCAGCCGCTGCTGCACGGCGAACACCGGCGCCGCGACCGCGGTGGTTTCGGGATCCCGCTCGCCGACCGACATCGCGTAGTAACGTTCGCGAATCTGGTCGTATTTGCCGCCGGACAGGCCGCTGAACGCGAGCAGCACGTGGCCCGAAGCGCCGTTGTTGAGCGGAAACGCGTCACCCTCGTGGATCGCGTCGCGGATCGCGCGCGGTGATTCGACGCGGTGCAGGCAGACGCGGCGGTCTTCGTCGCGTACAAAGAAGGAGATGCCTTCACGCAGCTCTTCCGACATCCGGCGCATCAACTGCGGCACGAAGTCGGCGGTGCTGAAATGCTTCTGGTACAGCGCACCGAGGAACAAGGGCTTGGGGCCGAGACGATAGGCGCCGTCCTCGAGCCGGCGCAGGTAGCCGAACTTCTCCAGCGATTCGGCCAGGCGCAGCGTCGTGCTCTTGTAGAAGCCGGCACGCTTGGAAATCTCGGTGAGGGTCAGACTTCTATCGCGGTCGGTGAACACGTCGAGGATGGTCAGGGCGCGTTCTACGGATGCGACGCCTTCGCTGCTCATTTCACTTCTCCAGAAAAATGGAACCGGGTTCTCGATTTCCGAACATGATAGCCGCCTTTTCAGGTGAACCTCTATCGCGTGCGGGGCGCGGCAGTATCTCTGCCGTAACCGGGGCTTACCGAATCGGCAATCTCAAGCGTCGCTGAAAAAGTTGCTTGAATCGTGCGCCGTCATGTCCCATACTAGAACACAGTTCTGATCAGCGCAACACAACCCGGGCTTCTGACCGTTTGGTGGAATGTGATTGCGACAGGCAGAGCACTGACTCGTGTTCATGACTGGAGACATACATGGAAAACGCAAAGGCACTCCCCAAGTACGGCAACTACATCGACGGCAAGATCGTCCCCCCGGCTTCGGGCGAGTACTTTCCGACCGAAAACCCCTATACCGGCGAAGCTTGGGCCGAGATCGCCCGTGGCAACAAGGCCGACGTCGATGCGGCCGTTGCGGCCGCGCACCGGGCCTTCGAGGAAGGCGAATGGCCGTCGCTGACCGCAAGCCAGCGCGGCAAACTGATGCGCAAGGTCGCCGACCTGATCGTCGCCAACGCCGAGCACCTGGCCGAGATCGAGCGCCGCGACAACGGCAAGCTGGCTGCGGAGGTCGTCGCGCAGGTCAAGTACCTGGGCGAGTACTTCCATTACTACGCCGGCCTGGCCGACAAGATCGAAAGCCACGTCATCCCGACCGACAAGAAGGGCGTCTTCTGCTACACGAAGTACGAGGCCAAGGGCGTCGTCGTGATCATCACGCCGTGGAATTCGCCGCTCACGCTGACCAGCTGGAAGCTTGCGCCGGCGCTGGCCGCGGGCTGCACGATCGTGATCAAGCCGTCCGAATTCACCTCCGCTTCGGCGATCGAGCTCGCCAAGCTGTTCGCCGAAGCCGGCTTCCCGCCGGGGGTGGTGAACGTCGTCACCGGTTTCGGTCATGAAGTCGGCGCGCCGCTGGTCGAGCATCCCGACACCGCGCACATCGGCTTCACCGGGGGCGAGATTGCCGGCCAGAAGATCTACGAAGCGGCCGCGCGCGGCCTGAAGACCGTGACGCTGGAACTGGGCGGCAAGTCGCCCAACATCGTGTTCGACGACGCGGATCTGGATCAGGCCGTGAAGGGCATCGTGTCCGGCGTGTTCGCGGCTTCGGGCCAGACCTGCCAGGCCGGTTCGCGCCTGCTGGTGCAGGAAAGCATTCACGATGAAGTCGTACGCCGTCTGGTCGAATTCGTCAGCACCGCCAAGATCGGCGACCCCTCGCAGCTCGACACCCAGGTCGGCCCGATCGCGACGCGTCCGCAGTTCGAGAAGATCATGAGCTACATCGAGATCGCCAAGGGCGAAGGCGCGAAGTGTGTGCTGGGTGGCCGCTCGCGCCCCGACCTCGGCGCCGGCCAGTTCGTCGAGCCGACGATCTTCACCGGCGTGAACAACAAGATGCGCATCGCCCAGGAAGAGGTGTTCGGCCCGGTCTTGTGCGTGATCCCGTTCAAGGACGAGGAAGACGCCGTGCGCATCGGCAACGACGTGCTGTACGGCCTCGCCGGCGCCGTGTGGACCAAGAGCCTGCACCGCGCGATGTACGTCACCGACAAGCTCAAGGCCGGCACCGTGTGGGTGAACAACTACCGCGCGACGAGCTACACCGCTCCGTTCGGCGGCTACAAGCGCTCGGGCATCGGCCGCGAGTCGGGGGCCGACGCAATCCGCGAGTACCTCGAAACCAAGTGCGTGTGGATCTCGACCGACCTCGACGTGCCGAACCCGTTCATCCGTCGCTGAAGCCAGGGTCGCGACCCGGGAGCGCTCGCGCGAGCGGCGCTTTTGCGGACCGGCTTGACCATGCCGCCCCACGCCAAGGCTTTCGCTGCGGTGTGCGGCGGCATTTTCTCATTGTCGCCACAGCAGGCCGAAGAAAGGTGTTGGGTCTGCTGCCGGGCATATGATAAAAGGGCGGTGGCGGCATCGCCGCGTTGTGAAACCTCATATGTCTGATGCCTTGCGGCAGTTAGGAGCCAAAGGATGCAAGACCCGTTTTTTTCGACCTCTGAAGCACCAGAAAATGTTCTGGGGCTGGATGGCCTGGAGTTCGTCGAATTTGCCGCCCCCGATGCCGTTGCGCTGGGAGCACATTTCGAGCAGATGGGATTCTCGGCCGTTGCGAAACACAGATCGAAAAACGTGGTGCTGTTCCGGCAGGGCGACATCAATTTCCTGATCAATGCGGACGAAGAGAGCTTCGCGCAGACGTTCAACCGCAGCTACGGGCCGGGCATCTGCGCGATCGCGGTGCGCGTGAAGAACGTCGCGTCGGCGTACAAGCGGGCGTTGGCGAGCGGCGCCTGGGACGTTCCACCGCACGCGGGCGCGATGGAGCTGAACATTCCGGCCATCATCAGCGTCGGCGGGACGCACATCTACTTTGTCGATCGCTATGGCGACCACACGATCTACGACGTCGATTTCCTGCCCTTGCCGCAGATGTCGCCGCCGGTGAAGCCGCTCGGGCTCACGCGTGTCGAACACATCACGCTGACCGTCTGCGCCGGCCGCGAGCAGGAGTGGATCGAGTTCCACCAGCAGGTTTTCGGTTTCCGCACGACACAGACCACGGCGGGCGGCTGCATCTGGATGGAGAGCCCCTGCGGCAAGATCCGCATCGTCATCCGGCCCGAGGCCGATGCGACGCCGGGTGCCGCGGCAAGCGAGCCCGTGAATGCCGAGGGGATTGCCGACATCGGCATCGAGACTGACGCGCTGGCGGACGTCGCCGCGGCCTTCCGCGCGAACGGGATCCCGCTGGCTCGCGACCCCGAGGCCGATGCGGACCGGCCGGGCGTCACGCGCCTGGTTACCGCGCCGGTCGTCGAGCCGTTCTATTTCGAGGTCGTGCAGCGTCCGGCCGCAGCCTGAAGCGCGAGACCCTCCTCTCCACTCCCCAGCGGTAGCGCAGACAGCGATATGGATATTCGTAGAATCGGGATCAATAGCGCGACCCTGCCGGGAACGCTGCAGGAGAAGATCGACGCCGCGCTGGCCGCGGGGTTCGGGGCGGTCGAGCTGAGCGCGAAGGATCTGCTGGCGCATCCCGAAGGGGCGACGGTGGCGGCGCGGCGGGTGCGCGAGAGCAGCCTGAAGGTCAGCGCCTTCCAGGTGTTGCGCGAGATGGGCAGCAATACGGAGCGGGAGTTCGAATACCGCCTCGACGCCGCGAAGTCGATTCTCGAACTGGCGGCCTCGGTCGGCTGCCGGCTGCTGATCGTGTCGTCCTCGACTTCGCCGACGGCGGTTGCCGATCCGGTGCTGCTGGCACGCAATCTTTCGGTGCTCGGCACGCTGGCGACTCCCTTCGGCATCCGCATCGGCTACGAGGCGCTGGCGTGGGGACGCTGGGTCAGCGAGTACACCGACGCGTGGCGCGTCGTCGAGCTGGCGAACCGTCGCAACGTCGGGCTGGTGATCGATTCCTTCCAGATCCTGATGCGCCAGACCGCAGCGGATACCTTGAAGGACATTCCGGCGGACCGGATCTTCCTCGTGCAGTTTTCCGACTACAAGTTCGATTTCATTTCCGAGATCGAGGAGTTCGTCGAAGTCTCGCGCCACGAACGGGTATTTCCCGGCGAGGGCGCGCACGGCCAGCTGATCACCGAGTTGCTGACGCAGCTCGAAAGCAATGGTTACCGCGGCGACTACACGCTCGATGTGTTCAGCGACGACAACCAGCACAGCCAGTTGCCGCTCGTGATGGCCCGCGCGCAGGCGTCGGTGCAGTGGCTCGCCGCCAGGGTGGCCGCCGGCAACACCTGAGCACCGGGGCGCAGGTGCCCCGCTCCCCGTCTTTCCCCTTTTTTCCGAGAGCCTGACGCGATACCTCGCCGATGGGCGAATCGCCCGTGGGCGCGGCTTTCGCTGGGAAGCTCTCGTGCCGGGCGTGTTCGCGGCTGAAGCCGCTCCTACGGCGCCGATGGTCAACATTCCTTGGTGAGCTTCGGATCCACCGCGTCGTCTAAAAATAAAACGCAGTTTTAAAAACAGTTGCGCTAGAAAGAATTGCGTTCTATTATTTACCCAACTAGACGAGATCGATGTCGATCCACTGTCACGTAAGGGGTAGCACATGACCGCAGCGCTTTCCGGAATCCGCGTCCTGGACCTGACCAACGTGCTCGCCGGCCCATTTTGCGCTTATCAGCTGGCGCTGCTGGGGGCTGAGGTGATCAAGGTCGAAGTCCCGGAATCGGGCGATCTGGCGCGCCAGCTTGGCGCGGATCCCGAGCTGAACAAGAGGAAGATGGGGGCGTCCTTCCTCGCGCAGAACGGCGGCAAGAAGTCGCTGACGCTCAACCTCAAGTCCGCTGCCGGCAAGGAAGTGCTGTTCCGCCTCGTGAAGAGCGCCGACGTGCTGGTGGAGAACTTCCGCCCGGGCGTGATGGACCGGCTCGGCCTGGGTTACGAGGTGTTGAAGGAGATCAATCCGCAGCTGGTGTATTGCGCGATCTCGGGTTTCGGTCAGCAGGGCCCGATGCGCCACGCACCGGCCTATGACCAGATCGTGCAGGGCATGTCCGGCGTGATGAGCATCACCGGTGACAACGAGTCGGCGCCGCTGCGCGTGGGCTACCCGGTCGCTGACACGATCGGCGGCATCACCGCGGCGTTCGCGGTGGCGAGCGCGCTGGTGCGTCAGGCGAAGACCGGCGAAGGCGAGTTCATCGACGTGTCGATGCTCGATTCGACGATCGTGACGATGGGCTGGGTGGTGTCGAACTACCTGATCGCCGGCAAGGAACCGGTGCCGATGGGTAACGAGAACTTCACCGCGGCGCCGTCCGGCACTTTCCGCACCGGCAACGGGCTGCTGAACATCGCCGCGAACAAGCAGGAGCAGTTCGAGGCACTGGTGGCCGCGATCGGCCGGCCGGAGCTGGCGACCGATGAGCGTTTCGCCGAGCGCGAAGCGCGCAAGCGCAACCGCAAGGCGCTGAAGGTCGAAGTCGACGCGGGGCTGGCGACGAAGTCGGCGGAGGAATGGGAAACGATCCTCGCGAAGCTCGGCGTGCCGGCCGGCCGCGTGCTGACCGTGCCGCAGGTGCTGCAGCATCCGCAGATCCTCGAACGCGACCTGCTGGCGAAGTTCGAGGATGTGCCGGGCGTGGGGCGTGACCTCAGTCTGGTGCGCGCCGGCTTCAAGATGGCAGGTGGCAATCCCGACATCGCGACGCCGCCGCCGGTACTCGGCGAACATACCGACGCGCTGCTCGCCGAACTCGGCTACGACGCGGCGCAAGTGGCCGAACTTCACGAACAGAAGGTGGTGTGAGCATGAAGAATTCAGACGCAAAGACGTCAGACGAAATCGTCCGCGAAGCCGAAGCGTGGTGGAAGACCGAGATCATCGACATCCACCCGGGCAAGATCGCGATGCGCGGTTACCCGATCGAGGAGCTGATCGGCGCGATCAGCTTTCCGCAGATGATCTGGCTGATGGTGCGCGGCGACCTGCCGACGGCCGAACAGTCGAGCCTGCTGGAAGCGGCGCTGGTCGCGGCGGTGGACCACGGTCCGCAGGCGCCGTCAATCGCGATCTCGCGCATGGCGGTGACCTGCGGCGTCGAACTGAACAACGCGATGGCCTCGGCGATCAACGTGCTGGCCGGCATCCACGGCGGCGCGGGCCAGCAGTGCATGGAACTGTATGCGGATGCGGCGCGCCGCATGGAGCAGGGCGCCACGCTCGAAGACGCGGTGGAAGCTGCCCTCGACGCCTATATTGCTGAGAACGGCAAGGTGATTCCGGGTTTCGGCCACCGCTTCCATCCGATCGATCCGCGTTCGGGCAAGCTGCTCGAACTGGTCGAGGCGGCGCGTGCCAAGGGTGTCGTCGGCGGGCTGTATTCGCGCATCGGCCAGCAGGTCGAGGCGATCCTCGAGCGGCGCAAGGGCAAGCGCATCCCGATGAACATCGACGGTGCGACCGCGGTGATCTACGCCGAACTGGGCTTCGCGCCCGAACTCGGGCGCGGCCTGTTCATCCTGTCGCGCTCGGTCGGCATCCTCGCGCATGCGTGGGAGCAATCGCAGCAGGGCGGGCGCATCAAGGGACCGATGCCCAAGAGCATTCCTTACACCTATGCGGGACCGGCACGCCGGGCTGTTCCCGAAGTGAAATAGGCGCACGACTCACGGCATCCGGCAGGACAGGCTTTTTCATGCTGACCGCGACACGGCAGCGATAGTCAAATTTGGAGGCGACAACAAATGAAGCAACTGATTTCCCACCAGCTCGTGCGCTACCTCGAAGATCGCGGTGTCGAGCACATTTTCGGCCTGTGCGGCCACACCAACATCGCGGTGCTGACGGCGCTGGAAAACAGCAAGATCCGCTTCGTGAATACCCGTCACGAGCAGATCGCCGCCCACGCCGCCGACGGCTATGCGCGCGCGACGAAGAAGACCGCAGTGGTGCTCTCCCACCTCGGACCGGGCCTGACCAATGCGTCGACCGGCGTCGCCAATGCCGCCCTGGATTCGATCCCGATGGTCGTCATCGCCGGCGACATCCCGAGCTACTACTACGGCAAGCACCCGCACCAGGAAATCAACCTGCATGCGGACGCGTCGCAGTGGGAAATCTACCGTCCCTTTGTCAAGCGCGCGTGGCGCGTGGATACGCCGGAACTGTTCCCGGAAATCATTGAGAAGGCTTTCCAGCTTGCCGAAAGCGGCCGTCCCGGGCCGGTGCTGGTGAACGTGCCGATGGACATGTTCTCGAAAGAGATCGATGTCTCGCTGTTCACCCGCCTGCGCCATCACACCAAGGCGCTGCAGAAGCCCTCGATCGACGACGTGACCGCGAAGAAGATCGTGCAGGCCCTGGTCGACGCCAAGAATCCGGTGATCTATGCCGGCGGCGGCGTGATCCTCGCCGACGCGGCCGAAGAACTGAAGGCCTTCGCCGATCATCTGTCCCTGCCGGTCGCGCATTCGCTGATGGGCAAGGGCGTGCTGCCGGACGACCATGAGCTGGTACTCGGCATGACCGGCTTCTGGGGCACCCAGCTGGTCAATGACAAGTGCCGCAACGCGGACTGGATCATCGGCCTCGGTACGCGCTTCGCCGAAGCCGACTGCAGTTCGTGGGAAAACGAATTCACGTTCAGCTTCCCGCCGACCAAGCTGATCCACATCGATATCGATCCGGCGGAAATCGGCCGCAACTACCCGGCGGAAATCGGCGTCGTCACCGACCTCAAGCAGGCGCTCGTGGTGCTGAACCGCGTCGCCCGCGAGATGCTGCCGAAAGGCCGCAAGAACGACGCGCTGCGCGCCGAGATCGCCGCGTTCCGTGAGCAGTTCGTCGCCGGCAACCAGAAGTTCGTCCAGGACGACTGCTTCCCGATGATGCCCGAGCGCATCCTGTCGGTGGTCCGCGAGGTGCTGCCGCGCGACGCGTTCATCACCACCGACGTGGGCTGGAACAAGAACGGCGTCGGCCAGCAGTTCCCGATCTACACCCCGGGCAGCATCCTGACCCCGGGCGGCTACTGCACGATGGGCTTCGGCGCGCCGGCTGCGCTCGGCGCCAAGCTGGCCTTCCCCGAGCGCGTGGTGGTGTCGCTGGTCGGTGACGGCGGCTTCGGCCAGAACCCGGCGGTGCTGGCGACGGCGGTGGAAGAGAACATCCCGGTGGTATGGGTGATCATGAACAACTTCGCGTTCGGCACCATCGCCGGCCTGCAGAAGGCGCACTACGGCACCACCACCGGCACGCTGTTCCGCAAGGACGGCGAGCCGTACCAGGCGGACTTCGCCGCGGTGGCGCGCGCCTACGGGGCGGAAGGCGTGAAGATCGAGTCGGCCGAGGAGTTCAAGGAGGTGCTGGAACGCGCGGTGGCCTCGAAGAAGCCCTTCGTGATCGACGTGGCGATGAAGAACAACCCGGTGCCGACGACCGGCCACTGGAACATCCTCGACATCTACTCGCCGAACGCGAGCGTGTCGCACGTCAGCACCGACTGACGCGAAGCAGTCGCGGACGAACCGGCCCCCAACCCCAACAGACAGCGTTTTCAGACATCAAGGCGTCGCGAGAAGGAACGTTCGGATGACTATTACAGAAATGGACCCGCTGTCGATCACCGGTTCGACGCTCCTTTACCCGGTCATCGGTTATCCGGTCGGCCAGGTGAAGGCGCCGATGCTGTTCAACAAGGTGTTCGCGGCAAGCGGCATCGACGCGGCCTGCGTGCCGATGGAAATTGCCCCGGTCGACCTCACGAGGGTCGGCCCGGCGCTGTTCGCGGTGCGCAATGTGCGCGGCGCGATGGTGACGATTCCGCACAAGCCGACCTGCGTCGACTTCCTCGACGAGGCGAGTCCGGCGGTGCGCGCGGCCGGCGCCTGCAATGCGATCGTCAAGCGCGCCGACGGCAGCTTGTTCGGCGAGTTGTTCGACGGCGTCGGCTTCGTGCGCGGCCTCAAGCGCGCCGGCATCGATCCGGCGGGTATGCGCTGTCTGGTTGTCGGCTCCGGTGGCGTCGGCGCGGCGATTGCGGTGGCGCTGGCCGACGCATCGGCAGCGGCGCTCGGTATCAATGATGTGAATTCGGTGAGCGCGGCACGCCTCGCCGAACGTTTGCCCGCGTATACCGCATGCCGCGAGGCTTTCGTGGCGACCAACGACCCGCAGGGCTTCGATCTCGTCGTCAACGCGACGCCACTCGGGCTGAATGAAACCGACCCGCTGCCGGTGCCGGTGGAACGTCTGGCGTCGGCGACGGTGGTCGCGGATGTCGTGATGAAGACCGACTTCACCCCGCTGCTGCGCGCTGCACAGGCGCGCGGCTGCACGATCCACATGGGCCGCGAGATGTTCATCGAGATGGCGCCCTTGTATCTGAGCCTGTTCGGCTACGACGGTTATACGTCCGAAGGCATCCGCAAGCTGATCGGCTACAAGGATTAGGCCGGCGACGTTATGCTGTCGGCCGAGCGGAGCCTGCGGGCTCCCCGCCGCACGGCGGTATCTGAATCAGTTTGAGAATTCGAGGAGTCAACTCATGGCAATGACCCGTTCCCTGGAAGTGAAAGGCAAGCCGGTAGGTGGCGGCAAGGAGCCGCTGATCTGCGCACCGCTCGTCGGCCGTGACGAAGCGGCAGTCGTGGGCGAACTGGACGCGATCGTCGCCAAGCAGCCGGATCTGCTCGAATGGCGCGTCGACTTCTTCGCCGGCATCCCGGAGACCGGCCGCGTGGTCGACATGGCGCAGGAGATCCGCAAGAGCGCGGCCGGCATCCCGATCATCTTCACGCGTCGTTCGATCCGTGAAGGCGGCGAGACCATCGGCATCTCCGAAGAGCAGGTGCTGGCGCTGTACCTGGCGGTCGCGCGATCCGGTGCGGTCGACTTCATCGACTACGAGCTGAGCAGCGAGCCGAAGCATTTCCAGCAGGCCGTGGAACTGGCGCGCGAGACCGGCACCAAGCTGATCGCGTCCTTCCACAACTTCCAGAAGACGCCGCCGGCCGACGAGATCGTCGCGAAGTTCGTCGCGATGGAAAAGGCCGGCGCCGACATCGCCAAGGTCGCGGTGATGCCGCAGGGCCTCGAGGATGTGCTGACGGTGCTGCAGGCGACGCTCGAAGGGCAGAAGAAGATTTCGCTGCCGATCATCAGCATGTCGATGGGCGCCTACGGCTCGCTCTCCCGCCTGTTCGGCTGGGTGTTCGGCTCGTCGGTGAGCTTCGCGGTCGGCCAGAAGGCCTCCGCGCCGGGCCAGGTGCCGATCGAGGACATGAAGAAGGTGCTCGAGGTGCTGCAGCGTTCGTTGAAGGGCGGGTAAGCCCCGCGAGGCGGCACGTCCGCTCTGGAATCCCGCCCCTGCTTACGACTCCGCCGCATCGGGCCTGCATGCTTGCCGGCCCGATGCGGCGTTTTGATTTCCGGAATTCCCCATGACATTCGACACCGCCGGCTGGATCGTCGCCGGCATTGCCGTGCTGCTGACCGGCATCTCCAAATCCGGCCTCGGCGGCGCCTTCGGCGGGCTCGCCGTGCCCTTCATGGCGATGTGGATCACGCCGGGCCAGGCGGCGGCGGTGATGCTGCCGCTGCTGGTGTTCATCGACTGGATCGGCATCCGCGCATACTGGCGCAAGTGGTCGGTCGCGGAGATCCGCATTCTGCTGCCGGCGGCGGGCCTGGGCATGCTGGTCGGGGCGGTGGTCTTCGGGTGGATGCCGGAAAGGGCCGTCAAGGGCTGCGTCGGCGCGATCGCGGTACTGTTCTCGCTCGACCGGATCTTCGGCCTGCGTGCCCGTCTGAAACTGTCGGGACCGCCGGGCAAGCTGGCGGGCCTGTTCTGGGGGGCGGTGTCCGGTTTCACCAGCACCATCGCGCATGCCGGTTCGCCGCCGCTGCTGGTGTATCTGCTGAACCGTGGCCTGGCGAAGGAGACCTTCGTCGCGACGACGGTGATCTTCTTCACCGTGGTGAACGCGGTGAAGATCGTGCCCTATGTCGCGCTCGGCCTGTTCTCGTGGGAGAGCTTCAAGGTGTCGCTGATGCTCGCGCCGATCGCACCGGTCGGGGTGTGGATCGGTCTGAAGGCGCTGAAACGGATTCCCGAGCGGGTGTTTTACGTGTTCGCCACCGCGATGCTGGGGCTGTCGGGCGTGAAGCTGCTGTGGGATGCGTTCGCGTGACGCGGGCTGGCGCCCTGCGCGCGCCGCGAGCGGACATCCTCGTCAGGCCAGCGTCGGCCGCAGCAGCCAGATCACCGCGCTGATCGAGAAGAATCCGGTCACGGTCGCGGCCATCAGCGCTGCCGCGGCGAGCTGTTCGTGGCCGAATTTCTGCGCGATGATCGGATAGATGCTCGCCATTGGCATGCATGCGAAGGTGATCGCTGCGATCCGCAGCGCCGGGTCGAGCGGCGGCAGCAGCCACAGCGCCACGAATACCGCGAGCGGATGCAGCAACAGCTTGCCGGCGACGATCTGCGCCATGTCGCGGCGCATGCCCGCCACCTTCAGACCGACCAGCGTGCCGCCGATCACGAACAGCGCGATGCCCGCCGCGGCGAGCGACAGCATTTCGATCGCGCGTGCGGCCGGCGTCGGCAGGCGGATGCCCAGCAGCGCGCACGTGAAGCCCGCGACGATCGCGATGATCAGCGGGTTCTTGCCGAGCCGGGCGAAGGTGGCGAGCACGACCTTGTGCACCTTGTCGCCGTTGCCGTTGCTGCCCTCGGCGAGCGACAGCGCGAGCGGCACGATCAGCAGGTTCTCGACGAGAAAGCACAGCGCCAGCGCGATCGCGGCGGGTGGGCCGAGCAGTTGCAGCACGATCGGGTAACCGATGAAGCCGCTGTTCGACAGCGACATGCCCATTCCCTGGATGGCGCTCAGCTGCAGGCTCTTGTGCTGGGCGTAGCGCGCGACGGCGATGCCGATCGCGAATGCGGCGAGCGAGCCCAGTGCGTACGCGGCGAGGTAGCCGGTGTTCATGATCTCGGCGAACGGGCGTTCGGTCAGCGCCTTCAGCAGCATCGCCGGCAAGGCGACGTTGATCGCGAACTTGCCGAGGATGCGGGTCTCGGCCTTGTCGAAGAGGCCACTGCGGACCGCGGCGAAGCCGATCGCGATGACGATGAAGACCGGACCGGTGATCGTGAAAATTTCCAGCATGCGTCGAATCCAGTGGCGGGCCGCCGAGCATAACATCGGGCCACGGACGGCAAGCCGACGTGGCGGAAGCGGGTGTCGCGTCGGCGCGGCACCCGGGGACTGCGAATCTAGACCAGGCCGAAGGCGCCCGCCGCGGCGCCGGCGCCGATGTACCACAGCGGGTGCCAGGAACGGACCAGCATCAGCGCGGTGCAGATCAGCGTCAGCAGCACGCCGCGCACGCCAAGGCCCGCGGACGCGCCGATCAGCCAGCCGCTGGCGCACACCAGGCCCACCGCGAGCGGGGCGACGCCGGTCTGGATCGCCGCACGCCAAGGGGCATCGCGGAAGCGTTCCCAGTGGCGGTAGAGGAAGAAGATCACGAGGCTCATCGGCAGGCTGATCGCGAGTGTCGCGACGATCGCGCCGGGGATGCCGGCGACTTTCCAGCCGATCAGCGAGACGACCAGCAGGTTCGGCCCCGGCGCCGCCTGCGCGATCGCGAAAAGGTGCGCGAAGGTCGTGGCGTCCATCCACTGCCGCTGTTCGACGACGAGGCGGTGCAGTTCGGGCAGCATCGCGGTGATGCCGCCGAAGGCGACAACGGTCAGCACGCTGAACTGCAGGAAGAGGTCGGCCAGCAGCGCGATCATGCGCGCTCCTCGCCGGCGCTTGTCGCGATCGCCGCGGCGTTTCGGGCACGGCGGTATGCGATCAGGCCGGTGATGCCGAGCAGGGCGAGCATCAGCGGCGGCAGCGGCAGGCGCAGGACCACCAGCGCGACGAGGATCAGTGCGGAAAAGGGCAGGTAGATCCAGCGTTCCGGCACGTTGCGCGCCATCTTCAGGGCGGTCGCGAACAGCAGGCCGGCGCCGGCCGCGGCGATGCCGCGCAGCATGTCCTGCACGATCGCGAGCTGCCCCCACAGGCCGTAGGCGGTCGCGAGCGCCATCATCACCAGGAAGGGGCCGAGCAGCAGGCCCGCGGTCGCGACGATCGCGCCGCGCGCGCCGTGAAAGCGCGCACCGACGCACACCGCGAGATTCACGACGTTTGAACCGGGCAGAAACTGGCACAGACCCAGCAGCGCGTTGAAGTCGGCGCCGCTCATCAGGCGACGCTCGTCGACGAGCAGGTGCCGCAGCAGCGGCAGCACGCCGCCGAAACCCGACAGGCCGACGCGCGAGCAGGCGCGGAACAGCTCGCCGAGCGAGGGTGGGGCAATGTGTGGGGCGGTGCGCGAGTCTGCGACGACGGGGGGACGGCTCATGAAACCGGCACTCCTGGGCGAGAAAGGCGCTGCGGATGGGGCGTCGCTACCGGGATCACAGGCCGCAGGCTGGAGCGGCGACGCCGCGATCACCGGAGAAGAAAAAGCGCGGACGAAGGCGGGGAGGGAGAGGAGTTGCCGACGTCCGCGCGAGGAGAGCTTCAGGCCGATTTTTTCAGACGCTGGCCGTGCAGACCGTCGAGGTAGGCCTCGGCGGCGCGGATCGAGCGACGTGCGCGCTCTTCCGCACTGACGGTCAGCGCCAGCGTGTCGGTGGGGATTTCGAGCGAGTAGGGGATGCCGGCCGGCATCGCGTCGAGGATGCTGCGCACGTCGATACCGCCTTCGCCGAGGAAGTTGCGCTCGCTGCGGGCAGTGTGGATCAGGCCCTCGACGGTGCTCGGGATCTCCGCCGGGGCGTCGCACACCTGGGCGAAATGGAACCACTCGGCGGGCAGCTTGCGCAGTTCTTCGAGGCTGTCGCGGGCGCGGTCGAAATGCAGGGTGTCGACCAGGATGCCGGCGTTCGGGCGATTGACCGCGCGCACGACGGCGGCGGCGGCGGCGAGGTTCGGTGTCTCGGTCCAGCTCGGGTATTCGAGGTCGACGGTCAGCTTGTAGGGCAGGGCGAGGTCGCACAGGCGGGCGAAGCGCTCGGTGGCGCGTTCGCGGTTGGCGTCGGGCAGCTGCGCGAGGATGTGGCGGGCGCCCAGTTCGGCGGCGGCTTCGAGCACCGGGACGTAGGTTTCCGGCTCGATCTCCGCGGGCATGCGCGCCAGTTCGATATCCAGCACCTTCACGCCGGTGGCGGCGAGCAGGGCCTTGGTCTCGTTCATCAGCGCACGAGCATTCTGCAGCGCGAACACGTGTTCGGTCGTCGTGACGGCGGTGAGGCGGAAGCTGACGAAGTCGTAACCGGTTTTCGCGGCGATCTGCACCATCTCCGCGGGCGAAGTCGTCAGCACGGAGAGGTGAGCGAGGGAGAACTGGTGCGCCATGAGGGATTCCTCCAGATAGTCAAGACAAGAGAACGGCTGCACCGGTTCGCCGGAGGCCGGCTTATGGCGCCAGTTTCCGGCTTCAGTGGCACCCCGGCGGTGTTGCGGAAACCGGGGGCTCATGCTCAAGGTACGACCGATCGATTCATTAATGAGCGAAATATAGAACAGTGTTTCGACAAACGCAACTTAACAACGGCGTTTTCTTTCTAAAACGCAACTTAATTTTGTTGGACAGATTTTTGCCTTGACAGGACTTGAAGGCAGTTCTAAAGTTGAACCAAGTTCAAGTTTTCGTGAGGTGCAGAAATGGCTGGAAGTCTCCTTGCTCGTGCGATGGGTGCTCTCGAGCTGCTGGTTGAGCATCCGCGCGGCCTGAATCTGCAGGACGTTGCCGACCGCCTCGGCATGCCCAAGAGCGGCGCGCATCGCCTGCTGGCCGAACTGGCGCAACTGCACTACGTGGTGCAGGACAAGGATTCGGCGCGCTACCTGCTGACGACGCGACTGATGTCGCTGGGCTTCAAGCAGCTCGGCAGCAGCGGCATCGTCGAAGTGGTGCAGCCGGTGCTCAACCGCCTGGCTGCCGTCAGCGGCGAACTGGTGCGCCTGGCGGTCGTCGATAACGGTCGCCTGCCTTTCGTCGCGAAGGCGCAGGGCGCGCGCAGCGGGCTGCGTTTCGACCCCGACATGGGCGGCGAAGCGGCGCTGTTTTGCTCGTCGAGCGGCATGATCTGGCTTGCCAGCCTGCCGGAGAACGAGGCGGTCGAGCATGTCGCCCGCCAGGGCTTCACGCTGCTCGACCAGCGCGGCCCGAAGGTGCCGAAGACGATCGCCGAAGTGCTTGCCTGCGTCGCCGATGCGCGCGAGCGGGGCTACAGCCGCGCGATCGAAACCTGGGGGCCGGGCATGTCGTCGATGGCCGCCGCGGTGCGCGAACCCCATTCCGCGCGCGTCACCGGCGTGCTCAGCATCGCCGGCCCGACCGTGCGCCTGACCGAAGCGGCGATGGACGCGCTGGCCCCCGAACTTCTTGCGGCGGCCGACGAGTTGTCGGCGGTCAGCCCGCTTTCCGAATACCTCAGAAGCATCAATCCGACCGTGGCCGAGTCCGCGCCGGGCCGACAGCGCGCGGCCTGACGCGCTCCCCCGCCGTTCCGGCATTCAATGAAACCCCTGGAGACATCCACATGAACCTGACTTCCGAACAGAAAATGCTTGTCGAAACCGTGCGCCGCTTCGTCGAGAACGAGATGCTGCCGCTCGAAGACGAAATCGAGGAGACCGGCCGCCTCGCGCCGGAGAAGGCGCGCGCGCTGTTCGAGAAGGCGAGCGCGAACGGCATGTACGCGATGAACATCCCCGAGGAGTTCGGTGGCGGCGGGCTGTCGGCGGTCGACACGATGCTCGTCGAGGAACAGTTCGGCCACGCCAAGGACATCCTGATCCGCCGCGCCTTCGGCAACGTGTATGAAGTGCTGCTGAAGTGCAACGAAGCCCAGCGCGAGCGCTGGCTGCTGCCCACCGTGCGCGGCGAGCGCACCTGCTCGATCGCGATCACCGAACCGAATGCCGGCTCCGATGCCGCGGCCATCAAGACGCGCGCGGTCCCCGACGGCAAGGGCGGCTGGAAGATCACCGGCGGCAAGCACTTCATCAGCGACGGCGAGTTCTCGGACTTCTTCGTGGTGTCCGTGGTCACCGACGCGAGCGCCGGCGCGAAGGGCATCTCGCTGTTCCTGGTCGACAAGGGCACGCCGGGCTTCATCATCGGCCGCGACCAGAAAATGATGGGTCTCACCGGCACCAGTCACGTCGAACTGGCGTTTGACGAAGTCCCCGTCGGCCCGGAGAACCTGCTCGGCGGCGAAGGGCAGGGCTTCAAGCTGATCCTCGAAACGCTGGGTCGCGTGCGGCTGGCGCAGGTGTGTGCGCGCGCCGTCGGCAAGTCGGTGCGCCTGCTCAACCTGATGGTGTCGTATGCGCAGGAGCGCAAGCAGTTCGGCAAGCCGATCGGCGACTTCCAGATGATCCAGCAGATGATTGCGGACAGCGTCGTCGAGATCAACGCCTCGCGCCTGCTGGTGCTGGATGCCGCGAGCGACATCGACAACGGCATCGACGCGCGCGACAAGATCGCGATGGCCAAGTTCTACGTCTCGGAAGTGCTCGGCCGCGTCGCCGACCGCGCCGTGCAGGTGTATGGCGGCATGGGCTACTGCGCCGATCTGCCGATCGAGCGCATGTACCGCGATGCGCGCATCTACCGCATCTTCGACGGCACCTCCGAAATCCACCGCACCGTTGTTGCGCGCAGCGCGATGAAGCACGGCGAAGCGCTGTACGGCACGCTCTGATCGCGACGGTAGAAGGGAACAGCAATGGCAATCAATAAATTCATGAGCGCGGCCGACGCCGTCGCGCTGGTCAAGGATGGCGACACCGTCGGTCTGATCGGTGGTGGTGGCGGCCTCGTCGAAGCCTCGTGCATTTTCGCGGCGCTCGAAAAGCGCTTTCAGGAAAGCGCGCAGCCGCGCAACCTGACCGTCGTCCACGCCCTCGGGATCGGCGACAAGAAGACCAAGGGGATGAACTGCTTCGCCTACGAAGGCATGGTCAAGCGCGTCATCGGTGGCCACTGGGTGTGGTCGCCGCGCATGCAGGAGTTGGCGCGCGACGAGAAGATCGAAGCCTATGTGCTGCCTGGCGGCGTGATCGCGCAGCTGTTCCGCGAAATCGGCGCTGGCCGGCCGGGTCTGCTGACGCACGTGGGCCTCGGCACCTTCGTCGATCCGCGTATCGACGGCGGCAAGATGAACAAGTCGGCCAAGGAAGACCTCGTCGAGGTCGTCGAGCTCGGCGGCAAGGAATACCTGCGCTACAAGCCTTTCCCGGTGAATGTCGCGATCATCCGCGGCTCCTACGCCGACGCGCACGGCAACATCAGCATGGACCAGGAACCGGCGAACCTCGACGCCTATGCGGTCGCGCTCGCCGCGCACAACTCCGGCGGCAAGGTGATCGTGCAGGTGCGCACCGCGGTCGATGTCGGCACGCTGCCGGCGCGCTCGGTGCGCATCCCCGGTGCGATCGTCGATGCGGTCGTGGTCGATCCGTCGCAGTCGCAGAGCTACGACATCGTCTATGACCCGACGATCTCGGGCGAGCGCCACGGCCCGGTGCCGGTCGAAGCGCCGCAGCCACTGTCGGTGCGCCAGGCGACCGCCCGCCGCGCCGCCGAGGAGCTGCGCGACGGCGCGGTGATCAACTACGGCGTCGGCGTGCCGGATGCGGTGGCGAAGCTCGTCGCGGCGCGTGGCGACATCGACCGCTACTACCAGACCATCGAGCACGGCACCTACGGCGGCAACCTGCTCGACGGCATGCTGTTCGGCTTCGCGCGCAATGCGTCGGCAATGATCGATGCGCCCTCGCAGTTCGACTTCTACTCGGGCGGCGGGTTGGACATCGCCTTCCTCGGCTTCGGCGAGTTCGACCAGCACGGCAACGTCAATGCGTCCAAGCTCGGCGGCCTCACCGTCGGCCCCGGCGGCTTCATCGACATCGCGCAGAACGCGCGCAAGGTGGTGTTCTGCGGCAACTTCGACACCAAGGGATCGAAGCTCACGACCGGCCACGGCGAGTTGCACGTCGAGCGCAACGGTGACGTGTCGAAAGTCGTCGCCGACGTCGACCAGATCACCTTCTCCGGGCCGCAGGCGGTGCTGCGCGGGCAGGAGGTGCTGTACATCACCGAGCGCGCGGTGTTCCGCCTGACCCAGGACGGCATCGTGCTCGAAGAGATCGCGCCGGGCGTCGATGTGCAGCGCGACATCCTCGACCGCATGGGCTTCAAGCCGCTGCTGCCGCAGGCGCCGAAGCTGATCAGCGGCGAACACTTCAAGGAATGAACGGGAGATATTGCGAATGAAAGTGCTGGTTCCGGTAAAGCGGGTCGCGGACTACAACGTCAAGGTGCGCCCGAAGTCCGATGGTTCGGGCGTCGAGCTCGCCAACGTCAAGATGTCGATGAACCCCTTCGACGAGATCGCCGTCGAGGAAGCGGTGCGGCTGAAGGAGGCCGGTGTCGCGAGCGAAGTCATCGCGGTGTCCTGCGGCATCGCGGCCTGTCAGGAAACGCTGCGCACCGCGCTGGCGATGGGTGCCGACCGCGCAATCCTCGTTGAAACTGATGCCGAGCTGCAGTCGCTCGCCGTCGCCAAGCTGCTGAAGGTCGTCGCCGACAAGGAAGGCGCGCAGCTGGTGATCTGCGGCAAGCAGGCGATCGACGACGACGCCAACCAGACCGCGCAGATGCTCGCCGCGCTGCTCGACTGGGGGCAGGCGACCTACGCGTCGAAGCTGTCCGTCGCCGACGGGACGATCGAAGTCACACGCGAAGTCGACGGCGGTCTCGAGACCTTGGCGCTCGCGCTGCCGGCGGTCGTCAGCGCCGACCTGCGCCTGAACGAGCCGCGCTACGCGACGCTGCCGAACATCATGAAGGCGAAGAAGAAGCCGCTCGACACGCTGAAGGCCGCCGAGCTGGGCGTCGATGTCGCGCCGCGCGTCGCGACGCTGTCGGTCTATACACCGCCGGAGCGCAAGGGCGGCATCAAGGTCGGTTCGGTCGCCGAACTGGTGCACAAGCTGAAGGATGACACGCGGGTGCTGTAAGGCACCTGACGCGAGAGGATGATGATGAAGAGTCTGATCATTGCAGAACAGAATGGCGGCCAGCTGTCGCCGATGAGCGCCAACCTCGTCGCCGTGGCGACGAAGATCGGTGGCGAGATCGACCTGCTGGTCGTCGGTGCCAGCGGTGTCGCCGCGGCCGCCGAGCAGGCGCGCAGCTACCCGGGCGTGACCCGCGTGCTGACGTCCGAAGCGGCGGAATACGCGCATTTCACCGCCGAGAACGTCGCGCCGCTGATCGTGCAGCTCGCCGGCCGGGGCTACACCCATGTGTTGGCGATCGCGTCCGCCGCCGGCAAGAACCTGCTGCCGCGCGTCGCCGCGCTGCTCGACGTCGGCATGGTCAGCGAGATCACCGAAGTCGTCGAGTGTGAAAATCGCGACACCTTCGTGCGCCCGATCTACGCCGGCAGCCTGCTCGCGAAAGTGCGTTGTGCCGAGCGCGTGCGCGTGCTGTCGGTGCGTGCCACGGCCTTCCCGGCGGTCGAGGCCGGGGGCAATGCGGCACCGGTCGAAGCGGTTGCGGCGACCGGCGATCGTGGCAAGGCCAGGGTCGTCGGCCAGCAGCTGGTGCAGTCGGCCCGTCCCGAACTCACCGCCGCGCGCATCATCGTGTCCGGCGGCCGGGCGATGGGCTCGAAGGAAAACTTCCACCAGACCCTCGAACCGCTCGCAGACATCCTCGGCGCCGGGATCGGCGGCTCCCGCGCGGCGGTCGATTCGGGCTACGTGTCGAACGAGCTGCAGGTCGGCCAGACCGGCAAGATCGTCGCACCGCAGCTGTATGTCGCGGTCGGCATCTCCGGCGCCATCCAGCATCTCGCCGGCATGAAGGACAGCAAGGTCATCGTCGCGATCAACAAGGACGAGGAGGCGCCGATCTTCCAGGTGGCCGACTACGGCCTCGTCGGCGACCTGTTCCAGCTCGTCCCGGAGCTGACGCAGGCACTCGCGGCGGCACGCAGCTGAGGTGTCCGACGCTCCCCGGCGCGGCCGCGCCGGGGACGACAAGTGCGCCAAAACCGCGCACACTGCGGCCCCCCACGTCACCCGGATCCCGATTCGCATGAACGCCCCCGCCGCCCAGCATCCCGTTCGCGGGATCCTCTACATGATGGGCGCACTCGCGCTGTTCGCGCTGCTCGACACGATCTCGAAACACCTCGCGTCGCGCCATCCTGTCGCCGTCGTCGTCTGGGGGCGCTATTTCGCCCACTTCCTGATTACCCTCGCGGTCTTCCTGCCGCGCCACGGCAGCGAACTGTTCCACACCGCGCGACCGGGCCTGCAGGTGGTCCGCGGCCTGATGCTGGTCGGCACCACCGGCGCGGTGGTGATGGCCTTCCAGCGCATGCCGCTGGCCGAAGTCACCGCGCTGATCTTCGTCACCCCCTTCCTCGTGACGCTACTCGCAGTGACTTTTCTTGGCGAGAAGATGGCCGCGTGGCGCTGGCTGCCAGTGCTGGCGGGATTTTCCGGCGTGTTGCTGATCGCCCGGCCGACGGGCGGTTCGCTCAACGTCGGCGTCTTGTTCGTGCTCGCCGGCGCGTGCTGCTATTCGGTCTATCAGGTGCTGACGCGCAAACTCAGCGCCGTCGATCGCTCGGTGAGCCAGCTCTTCTACACCGCGCTCGTCGGCGCGGTGACGATGTGCGTGCTGCTGCCGTGGTTCTGGGTGCCCGATGCGCTCACTACGCGCGACTGGCTGCTGATCGCCTCGCTCGGCATGCTCGCCGCAAGCTCCCACCTGCTGATGATCATGGCGCTGCGCGCCGCGCCGGCGACGACGCTGAGCCCCTTCACCTACGCGCAACTCGTGTGGGCGACCTTGCTCGGCTGGCTCGTGTTCGACGATTTTCCCGACCAGTCGTCGCTGTTCGGCATGCTGATCATCGTCGTCTCCGGCATCGTCGTCGCGTACTCCGAGCGCTTTACCCGGAAAGCCTGACCCGCCGGCAGACATCCTGGCGGCCTGTGCACATTCGACGCCGGCGAGGATTGCATTGACGGGTACTATGTGCATTTACCCAGTCAAGAGAAGCAATCCCCGAATGCGAAGAGAAGTGAATGAGCAGCCCCAGTGCGCCGTCGTGGCGGCCGTGCAACTGCCGAGCGTGAGCGACGTCGAGTTCGAGGCGTCCCTGGCCGAGCTGCGCGAGCTGGCGAAAACATTGGGCTTCGAGGTCGTCCGCACCTTCACGCAGAAGCGCGCCGGCTTCGACACCACGGCCTACCTGGGCGTTGGCAAGCGGCAGGAGATACAGGGCTTCGTGAACAGCGAGCCGGCGTTTGCCGCGCCGGCCGCCGCCAGGCCTGACGATCGCGAGATCGACGTGATCCTCGTCGACCACGAGATTTCACCGTCGCAGGCGCGCAACCTCGAAAAGGAGGTCGGCTGCCCGGTGATGGACCGCACCATGGTCATCCTCGAGATTTTTCATCGCAACGCGCGCTCCCGCGCCGCCAAGGCGCAGGTGGAAATCGCCCGCCTCGGCTACATGGCGCCGCGCCTGCGCGAGGCGGCGAAGCTCGCCGGGCCGCAAGGGCGGCAGCGCAGCGGCACCGGCGGCCGGGGGGCGGGCGAGTCGCACACCGAGCTGGACCGACGCAAGATCCGTGACCGTATCGCCGAACTGCAGCTGGAGATCATCGCGATGGATGCCGAGCGCAAGACGCAGCGCGCGCGACGGCAGGGGCGCCAAGGGCTCGCCGGTGTCGCGCTGGTCGGCTACACCAACGCCGGCAAGTCCACCCTGATGCGGGCGCTCACCGGCAGCGAGGTGCTGGTCGCCAACAAGCTCTTCGCCACGCTCGACACCACCGTGCGCACCCTCTACCCGGAAAGCGTGCCGCGCGTGCTCGTCAGCGACACCGTCGGCTTCATCAAGAACCTGCCGCACGGGCTCGTCGCGTCGTTCAAATCAACGCTCGACGAGGCGCTCGATGCATCGCTGCTGCTCCACGTCATCGACGCGAGCGATCCGGGCTTCGAGCGCCAACTCGAGGTCACCGACAAGGTGCTCGAGGAGATCGGTGCGGATGTCGTGCCGCGCATCCGCGTCTTCAACAAGATCGACCACGTCGGCGACGCCGCGGCGCAAGCGGAACGCGAAGCGGCGCTGCGTGCGCAATACCCGGATTGCGTCGTGATGAGCGCCCGCCGTCCGGACGACGTTGCCAAGCTGCGCCAGACGATCGTCGCGTTTTTCCAGCAGGATCTGGTCGCAGCCGAGCTCTTCCTGCCCTGGTCGGCGCAGCAATTGCGCGGGGCCATCTACGCGAGCTGCGAAGTGATCGAGGAGCGCGCAGACGGCGAAGGCGCTTTCTTCCACGTTCGCGGCGAGCGCGATGCCGTGGAGAGCCTGCGCGAGCAGTTCGAGCAGGCGCGCTGAATTCAGCGCACTGGATCGGTTGCGCAGGCCGCGGTCAACACGCCGGCGGGCGCATCCCGGTTCAGTCGCGCGGACGTTCGCGCGGTTCTTCGCGGACCTCGCGCACGACCTCGCCCTCGAGCACGATCCCCTCACCCGGTGTCGCGCCTCGCGGGGCCGGTCCTCTGGCGCGCGCCTGCGCCTGCGCTTCGCGCATCACCTTGCGCAGATCACGGGTTTTCCACCAGGCGTAGCCCAAAATCACGCCCCCCACCGCCAACACGACCGCGAAGAGCATCACCGAGAAGGTCAGGGCAAGGCCGAAGATGACGATGGTGGCGGCTATCGCCCCGATTTTCTGCAGCAATCCGGCCGGCTTGGACGGGTTATTCTTGAGATTTTGGAGAAGGGCCTCGAATCTTGGGTCGCGTTGCATGCATGTTCCTGGTTGTGGCTCGCTGTGTCAGGTGGACCGCTGGGGACGAAAAGATTCCCGGCGCGCCCGAGAAGATTATTCGGCAGCATCGGGCCAGCTGCTCACGGGCAGGCTGACCTGGTCCCCATGGCGTGTCGCGGTCGCCCGCGCTGAATGGCATGGAGCGGTGCAATTGGGCAGGTCGGATCCAGGATTCAGCGCGCTGATTTATATTACAGGGCTCTGCGTTCACAAATGGGGAGTCCGGTGGTGGAGCACCCTCTCAGTCTGAGCGCCGCTCTCGAGCACGCCCTCAAGGCCGCCAGCGGTATCGACTTTTCCGGCGCCGAGGCGCGGCCCATCGGCGGTGGTTGCATCCATCGCGCGCTCGAAGTCCGCGCCGCTGGCCGGCCTTACTTTCTTAAGCTGAATGGCGTCGGTACGCTGCCGATGTTCGAGGCGGAAGTCGACGGCCTGGCCGCGCTGACGGCCTGCGACGCCTTTCGCGTCCCGCGCGCCCTGGCCTGCGGCGCCACCGACGACGAGGCCTTCCTGTTGCTGGAACACCTCCAGCTGCGCCCGCTCGCGAGCACCGAGGACGGCCAGCGCTTCGCCCGGGCGCTGGTGCAACTGCACCACGACACCGGCGAGCAGTTCGGCTGGGCGCGCGATAATTTCATCGGCGCCAATCCACAAATCAACGACCTACACGACGGTTGGGCGCAATTCTTCGTGAACTGCCGGCTGCTTCCGCAACTGCAGCGGGCGCGTTCCGCGGGCTACGGCGGGGCTGTCCTGCGCGAAGCCGAGCAGTTGCTGGAACGCGTGCCAGCCTTGTTTCTGGACTACCGACCGCGGCCAAGCCTGCTTCATGGCGACCTGTGGAACGGCAATGCGGCAATGGATGCCGAGGGCAGGCCGGCGATCTTCGATCCTGCCGTGTATCGCGGCGACCGTGATGCGGATCTCGCGATGAGCGAGCTTTTCGGCGGCTTTCCGACGGCCTTTTACGCCGCATACCGTGCTGCCTGGCCGCCGGCCGAAGGCTACGAGCAAAGAAAGACGCTCTACAACCTGTATCACGTGCTGAACCATCTCAGTCTCTTCGGCCGCGCCTACCTCGGTCAGGCCGAACGCATGATTCGTGCGCTCGTCTTCGAATTGCGCCGATGACGCCTTCAGTATCCCGGATGCAGGCCGCAAGCAAGCGGCCGAACGGCTGTACTACAACGTGGTGAGGAGTGGATGCCAATGAGAGTCTTTCAAGTCGACACAGCATGGTCGGACGATAACTTGCGCATCGGCGAGCGCCCTGAACCCACCGCGGGCCCGGGTGAGGTCAGGCTGAAAATGCTCGCCTCCGCGCTCAATTATCGCGACTTGCTGGTACCCCGGCGAGGCTACGGGTCGCGCATGAAGACGCTGCCGTTGATCGTGCTGAGCGATGGCGTCGGGCGAATCGATCAGGTCGGCAGGGGTGTGGATGCGTACCGGATCGGCGATCGCGTCTGCCCGCTGTTCTTTTCGAGCTGGCCCGCCGGCGATCCCAGCGCCGACCACCTTTCGCACAGTCTGGGTTGCGAAATTGACGGCACCATGGCGGAGTACATGGTCGTTCCGGCTTCCATGCTTGCGTCGGTGCCAGCCCATCTGGAGGACGCCGAGGCCGCCACCCTGCCCACCGCCGCAGTCACCGCCTGGCGTGCCATTGTCACCGAAGGACGGGTGAAGCCTGGCGATACGGTGCTGGTTCAGGGTACCGGCGGGGTAGCGCTGTTTGCCTTGCAGTTCGCCAAGATGCTGGGCGCGACGGTCATCTGCACGTCATCCAGCGACGAAAAGCTCAAACGTGCTCGTGCGCTGGGTGCGGACGACACCATCAACTATCTTTCGACGCCGGAATGGGGACGCGTCGCGCGTGACATGGCCGGCGGCGTCGGGGTGGACCATGTGGTGGAAGTGGGCGGGCAAGGCACGCTGCCGCAATCACTGCGTGCCGTGCGACCCGGTGGCACGATCAGCATGATCGGGGTGCTTGCCGGTTCCGTCATGGACGCCCCGTTGGGACTGGTGGTCACGCGTCACGTTCGCCTGCAGGGCATCACGGTGGGCAGCGGCGAGGATTTTGTCGCGATGGCGCGTGCAATCGCGCGCAGCGGCATGCGCCCAGTGGTGGACCGCGTCTTCGAATTCGCGCAGTTACCCGAGGCAATGCACCATCTGGCCAGTGGCCGGCATTTTGGAAAGATATGCATTCGACACTGAGTGGGCGCGCGAACCGTTGGCTCGACGCATACCGAGTCGGAGGGGGAGGCTTCACGCCAAACACGAGCGCGATAAGTGCGACTAATCACGCGATAGAAAATCTCTGTTGCGGTGCAGCATTCGTTTCGATAATCTTGCGCTTGTCTCCTCCACCCTCCTCCTTTGGTGTGGATTTAAGCCCGGGCTCGCAAGAGCTTGGGCTTTTTCTTGTGCACCCGGCATGGGCGCACTGACGCCGCGCACGATCTTGCCCGGGGGCTACCATCCGCCCGGAACGAGCAAGGTCAAGCCGTGCAGCACCAGTCCGATGCCTCCCCCCACGACCGTGCCATTGAGCCGGATGAACTGAAGATCCCGGCCGACGCTCAGTTCCACTTCGCGCACCAGATCCTCGTCCTTCCAGCTCCGGACCGTGGCGGCGATGTGGCGCGACAGCGCATCGCGGAAGTCGTCCGCGAGGGCGACGACCGCGGATTCGAGGTGGTCGTCGAGCGAGGTGCGCAAAGCCCGGTTTTCGGCGAGAGTCGTACCGAAGGCGTCGGCGGCGTCGCTGAGCCGCTGGCGCAGGCGCGAGTCCGGTTGCTGAAGATCCTGATGCAGCCAGTCTTTCAGCTCGTCCCAGAGGCCGTTCAGGTATTCGGCGAGGACCGGGTGGGTGAGGATCTCCAGCTTCGCCGCGTTGATGCGTGCCGCAAAGTCGGCGTCGTTCTTCAGGCGGTCGATGAACTCCGCGACCGTGTCGTCGAACTCCCGCCTGCGCGGGTGTTCGGGGTCGTCGCCGATGTCGTGCAGCCAGCCGTTGATGCCTTTGACGATGCTGGCGGCAATCTTGCGCGAGAATTCTTCGGTGTCGGTGACGAGGCCCACGGCCTTCAGGGTTTTCGGGTACTCCTTGCCGGCGATCTCGACGATCATCGTGGCGAAGGTGACCTGCACTGCGGGGTCGTCGAGCCAGCGTGCCAGTCGCCGGAGCCCCACATCCAGCAGTTCCTGATGCCGATTGTCGACGGTGAGGGTGTCGAGGACTTGTCCGGCGATGCGCGAGACGTCGATTTTCTTCAGCCGCTCGCGCACGCCGGCGGCGAGCAGGCTGCGCACGCGCGCGTCGTCGATGAAGTCGAGCCATCCGGCAAGGGCCGCGGCCAGTTTGTCGGCGACGAGATCCGCGTTGTCGGGCTGCCGCAGCCAGCCGGCAAGCCGGTCGGCGGGGCTGAAAGTGTGCAGTTTCTGGACGAGGGTGTCGGTGGCAAGGAACTTGTCGCGGACGAAGCCGGCGAGGTTGTCGGCGACGCGTGCCTTGTTGGCCGGAATGATTGCGGTGTGGGGAATGGGCAGGCCGAGGGGATGCCGGAACAGCGCAACGACGGCGAACCAGTCGGCGAGGGCGCCGATCATTGCGGCTTCGGCAAACGCAGCGATCCAGCTCCAGATTCCGGCGCCATGCTGCAGCCGCGCGATGATGAAAAGGGCCGTGACCGCGAGCAGCAGCGCGCCCGCCAGGCGCTTCATCCGTGCCAATTGATGCGCCTTGGCGTCACGCAAGCTGGATGACATATCTGCTCCCTGTGAGGTGCTCGTCAAAGCGCCGAGTATTGCACCGAGATGGCGGGAGCGTAGCGCGCGGCGCGTGATTCGGTAAGGCCTGGACGTGGCGCGCGGCTCCACGCGGCGTCGGTGGCCGAGTTCGAAGCTGCATGAAGTACGCGGCCTTGTCGCCAGCGTGCTGCGCCGGGTGCAGGCGGAGGAGCCCGCTTCCTGTGCGCTCGAGACTGGCAACGAACTGGTGCGCCGGCGCTTCCAGATCGTCGAGAACCGCCTCACCGAGGCCGCGGTACGCCGTCGTGCGGAAAACGTGGCGGAGGTGGCACGCAGCACGGCCAAGCTGACCGGCTATCCGGGATCGTTCGAGACCGCCTTAAAATGCGTCGCGGTTGAGAACTCGACGTGAATACCCACGCGCGCAAGTCGCGGCTGGAAATGCCGCCGATCACGGCTAATGGGTGTCCCCGATTTTGATTTTTTTGCCCGGGGTCACCCAATTTCCCCGGGCTTGGCGGCACTAATGTAGTCAGTACGAATAGGCGCCAGACTGTTCCGCGCGCTTTGCGGCTGGGCGCCATGCGGGGTTGGTCCTACGCATCTCGCGCTCAATCAGTTCTTGCCGTGCAATCTCTTGGCGAGCGGGATCCTGATTCACGCTTGTGATCGGTTCATCCAGCGCGACCCGCTTGTCGTCCGGGCACGACGAACGCTGCGCCACTCGCTGAATGAAGAGCGGCGCATCCGCATCCGGCACATAGTAGATATCGCTCTTGCGTGCGACAAAACGGTTTTGATCGATGATCGATGTCGTGACGATAATTTCGGTGCGTGTCGCACGCGCAGCGTGCCCGCGTCCGATGTCAGCCAAAACCCCGGCAGTGATCAGGGCAGCGTTTGTTTCTTCGGCAAATACCGCGTTACGGATGACAGCCACCCCAGCAGCAAGGGCGGTGAGCCGCCCTGGCGCGTAATCCGGCACGTCCTTGCCGTGGACAATCAATTGGGTCTCATACTGAACGCCCACTGCGGGCCCATCCGACTGAAAACCGCGCCCAACGCCGTCGCTCACTTTACAGACGTCCACTTGGGCGCCCGAACTAACCAGGTGGGTGATCATGAATTCACGAAACGCGGTATTGAACGCGGTATTGCGCGCCGGCGCGACGGCGAGACTGCGTCGCTGCAGCTGCGCCGTATTTCCAATCGCCTCCATCGTCTGAGCAACAACGTCCTCGGCAACCACGTCCCAGTGATGCGCGGTGCGCGCCACCTTCTGATACGACAGCGGGAAGTTCTGTGCGACCGGCGCGGGGGATGCGCACCCGACGAGCGCGGCGACCACTGGAATGAGTAATGCGTAGCTGTTTTTCATGATCTCTCCATGACGGGGTTGTCAGTACCTGTACCGTAGTACCTGCACAGCATCTTCCGCTATGGCTGGATATGCCCCCGTAGCTCGTGACATTTGTCATGGTTGCTTACCCGCGTGTGGTCTTCCTCGAGGACGTCCATCTGGTCCGCTTTCTTACGTAGTTTCATGCCGATTTTGGGTGATCGTCGCGTGCAGGCGGTCGGGGTATCCATAACGGCGCCCGGCATGAGACCCTCCACCCTTTGATGCCGGGGGCAGGCGAATTGGACGAGAATTTCTTCATCGATCCCGAAGCGGTGGTGCCGGCGGGGGAGAATCCGGAAGGCGATGACGCGCTCCTTGATGTCGCCCGCGAGCTGCACGCCTACCTGCAGGGCTTCAATGCGCGGCTGGTGCACAACGAGGGCGCGGTGGCGGTCGAGGTTGCCGGCGAGGTCGATGCCGACGGCCGCCGTTATCCCTTCCGGCTGGTGCCCGAGCGTTGCGTGCTGGCGCGCGTGCAGAAGTGGCGCAAGCTCACCGCCGACCGCCATCTGGCGCTGGTGCGCGAGCGGCTTCACGCGGCGTCGGTGGCCGAGTTCGAAGCTGATGTACGCGGCTTCGTGGCCAGCGTGCTACGCCGCGCGCATGCCGAGGGGCTGGATGGCGCGCGCTTCCTGCGGGCGCTCGAAACCGGCAAGGAATTGGCGAGTCGGCGCTTCCAGATCGTCGAGGATCGCCTTGCCGAGGCTGCCGCGCGCCGTCGTGTGGAAACGCAGGCGGAGGCCGCGCGCGGCACGGTCAAGCTGACGCGCTACCCGGAGTCCTTCGAGACCGCGTTCATGATGCGGCGCCGTTTCATTGCGATTCTGGGGCCGACGAACTCGGGCAAGACCCACCAGGCGATGGAAGCGCTGGCGCAGGCGGCGAGCGGCGTGTATCTCGCGCCGCTGCGCCTGCTGGCGCTGGAGAACTACGAGCGTCTGGCCGACCGCGGCGTCGCGGTGAGCCTGGTGACCGGCGAGGAGCGCCGCATCACGCCCGGTGCGACCCACGTCGCCAGCACCATCGAGATGCTCGATACCTCGCGCCCGGTGGACGTGGCGGTGATCGACGAGATCCAGATGCTCGAGGATCTCGAGCGCGGCTCGGCATGGACCGCCGCGGTGTGCGGGGCGGCGGCGAAGACGGTGTATCTGCTCGGCGCCCTGTCTGCGCGCCCCGCTGTGGAGTCGCTTGCCGAACGGCTCGGCTGCGAGCTGGAAGTGAAGACCCTCAAGCGCAAGTCGCCGTTGGAGATGGCACCGAGTGCCGTGGGCAGCATCGGCCAGCTGCGCCGCGGCGACGCGGTGATCGCGTTTTCGCGCCGCGACGTGCTCAACTGGGCGGCCAACATCGCCGAGGCCGGACTGCGCGTCGCGACGATCTATGGCAACCTCTCGCCGGAAGTCCGCCGCGCGCAGGCGCAGCGCTTTCGCGACGGCGACGCCGACATCGTGGTCGCCACCGACGCGATCGGGATGGGTCTCAATCTTCCCGTGGCACGGGCGGTGTTCACCACCGCGAAGAAGTTCGACGGCATCTCCGAAGACCTCCTGCCGCCCTGGCTCACGCATCAGATCGCCGGCCGGGCGGGGCGCTTCGGCCTGCACGAGGCGGGGCTGGTGGCGGGCTTCGACGAGCACACGCACCGCATCATCGGCCGCCTGATGAAAACGCCGGCCGACCCACTGTCGAACCGGGGCTTCTACGTCACGCCGTCGCTGCATCACCTGAAGAGCATCGCCGCGGCGACCGGCGAGCGCGCGCTGGCGCGGCTGCTGGAGCTGTTTTCGCGCAACATCGACCTCACCGACGACTTCTTCCTGCCCGGCGACCTCAGCGAACAGACCGAGCGCGCAAAGTGGCTCGACGCGCTGCCGCTGTCGCTGGAGCATCGCTTCACCCTGTCGCTGGTGCCGGTGTCGACGCGCGTCGAGACGCTCAGGCAGGCGTGGGAGGGCTGGGCGCGCGCGCTGTCGAAGGAGCGCAGCTCGCACCTGTCGATCGAGCCAATCGGCGATGCACGCTATGCGCTGCAGGCGGCCGAGGACGCGTGCAAGAAGTACTCGGCGTATGCGTGGCTGGGCTACCGCCTGCCCGACTACTTCCCCGATGCGGAGGCCGCGGTGGCGCTGGCCCGCAGCATGTCGGAAACGGTGGATGAGATGCTCGCGCGCCAGCACGGCCGGCGGCGCGATGCCAAACGCGGCCCGGGGCGCCGCGGACAGGTGCGCGGCGGCGCTGCGCCGCGGGGCGACCGGCGCGACGGGCGGAGCCGGACGGGGCGATAGGCGTAATGTGTGTGCCGGCCGAAAAAAGACGAACGCACGGGGCGCACCCGAGTCATAGAAACGCGGGCCTCGTTGCCTGCCGCGGGAGAATCGCTCTTTTGCGCGATTCGCACCAGCGTGCCGTCCCCCGGGACGAATTCTTGCAGGCGGACGTCACGACACAGCGTTTACAGGTGGCCGCTCCATGCCGCACATTCGTCGATCAGCTCGCGCATGCGCTGCAGTCTTCGCGATTGCGGGGCTTGCCCCTGCCGGCCTCGCCCAGCCGTCTCGCGAGAAGGGCGACGCGGAAACCGTCTGGTCTTGCTGGTACAACGAGGACACGACCTTCCGGTGTCGGCTGGCGCGCAGCCGTGACGAACCGGGCGACCGTCGCGTCAAGTTCGGCAGTCCGGAGCCAAGGCGGTCGCTGTATCCGAGGCGCGGACCCTTGCCGCCGATTGTAAAAACGATACACGATCACCCGGCGCGCCTGCGCGGCCGCACGATAACGATTCCGCTGTTTTCTACGCCCCTGGACCCCGAGTTTGCCGCAACGCTCGTGCAGGCGGTGATGTGCGACACGCGCCCTGCGTGCCGGACGCGTATCTACCGTTCGCCGGCGGCCGCCGCCGAGGAGTACGAGGAAGATCCGGCGCGGCCGGAGTGAGGTATCGACGGGCAGCGCCTCGACCGCCGCGGCATCGGGCCAAGCCGGGCGTTGCGAACGGATGCCCCGACGCGGCAGACTAATGCCCGGGGACCACGGCAAGGATCTGGAGATGCTGAGAATCGCGATCGTCGATGATCACGCAATTGTCCGCGCGGGCTTCCGCGAGATGCTGGCGGAGGAGATCGACCTGCGCATCGAGTTCGAGGCCGCCTCGGGCGAGGAGGCCCTCGAGCGTCTGCGCGAGACCGAATGCGATGTGATCCTGCTCGACCTCTCGTTGCCCGGCCAGAGCGGCGTCGATGTGCTGCGTGCGGTGCGCCAGCGCTACGACAACCTGGGCGTGCTGGTGCTGACGGGCTTTCCGGAGGAACGCTACGCAGTCGCGATGATCCGCAATGGCGCCGACGGTTATCTGTGCAAGGACTGCGATCGCGACGAGCTGGTGCGCGCGATCCGCACCGTGGCCCAGGGGCGGCGCTATGTGTCGGCGCGGACGGCGGAGTTGCTGGCCGACGAACTGGCCGGCGACGGCGCGGCGGTGCCGCATGCGCAGCTGTCGGAGCGCGAACTGCAGGTCTTCCTGCGGCTGGTGCGCGGCGAGTCGGTGTCCGACATCGCCGCGACGCTCGCGCTGAGCGTCAAGACCGTCAGCACCTATCGCTCGCGCCTGCTCGAAAAACTGCAGGTGGCGAGCAATGCCGAGCTTGCCGCCTATGCCATCCGCCACGGGCTGATGGTGGAGTAGGGCGCGATGGCATCCCGGCGCAGCGTGCCTCGGCTCCGCATCGTCGTGGTGGAGGATTCGCCGCTGCTGCGCGAGCTCCTGTGCGACATGCTGGCGCAACTCGACGGGGTGGAGGTGGTCGCCGCGGCCGCGGGCGAGGCGGCGGCCTTGCGCGCCCTGCAGGAGCAGCCGAGCGACCTGGTGATCGTCGACCTGCAGCTGGAAAGCGGCAGTGGCCTGGGGGTGTTGCGCGCGCTCAGGCGCGAGCCGGCGCGTTATGGTCAGCCGATCGCGGTGGTTTTCTCGAATTATGGCCATGTGCAGTTGCGCGAGCGCTGCCGTGCGCTGGGGGTCGCGCACTTCTTCGACAAGGCCTTGCAGATGGACGAGCTGATCGACTTCGTCGAAGCCGCCCGGAAAGGCGTCGTGGGCGATCACTGATCGGTGGCGGCGGCCGCGGGGCCCTGTACCACCGCGGCGAGCGGCAGGGTCGCTCTGATGCGGGTTCCCGCGCCCGGCCGGCTGTCGATGGCGAACTCTCCGAAGAACATCTGCACGCGGTGGCGCATGCCGGCGAGGCCATGCTGGCGCTGCGGTGTGCGCGAGGCGTCGAAGCCGACGCCGTCGTCCTCCACCCGCAGGATCATGCGTTCGGGCGCTAGTTGCAGGCCCAACTTGACGTTGTGCGCCTGGGCGTGGCGGCGGATGTTGGTGAGCGCTTCCTGCGCGATGCGGAACAGCGCCAGCGAGCTTTCCGGCGGCAGCTCGAGGTCCGTGTCGGGCAGCTCGAGCGTGACGCGCACGCCGCTGCTTTTGGCGAAGTCCTCGCCCAGCGTGCGCAGCGCGGCGACGAGGCCGAGGTCCTGCAGCAGCGGTGGCCGCAGATCGTCGATGATGCGGCGCTTCAGCGCGATGCCGCTGTCGAGGGTTTTCAGCAGCCGCTCGAAACGCTCGCGGTGTGGCGCGAGTGCGGCCGGTTCGAGCTTGCGCACCACCCAGGCGGCGTCCATTTTGGCGGCGGTGAGCAGGGCCCCCAGTTCGTCATGCAGCTCGCGCGCGAGCCTCGCCTGCTCGGCCTCGCGGGTATTGGTGAGATAGCTCGCGAGGTCGGAAAGCTCGACGGTGCGCGCGCGGACCAGTCGCTCGAGCTGCTCGTTTTCCTGCTGCAGCAGGTCGGCGATCTGCTCGCGCAGTGCGATCTGGCGCCGCAGCACGACGAACAAGGCGGTCAGCAATACCAGCGCGCCGGCGGACAGGGTTGCGACCACCCAGCGCGTGCGCTCCACGTGGGCGATCGACGCGTCGAAGGAGCGCTGGCCGTGCGCGACGGTGCGGCTTTTCATTTCCGCAAGCGTCTTGCGGATGCTGTCCATGTAGCGGCGCCCCGCCGTGCCGGTGGCGCCCCGCGGCGCGTCGGGGCCACCCCTGGCGCGGGCGACCTCGCCTGACAGGATGCGCAGCTTGAGGGTGATGAGCCCGGTGAGCTGGGCAAGCGCCTCCTGATTGTCGCGCACGATCTCCACGTCGTGGCGCACGTCCTCGAGCGTGTACTCGATGGTCGCGAGGCTATTGAGATAGGGTTCCAGATAGTTGCGATCGCGCCCCAGCAGGTAGCCGCGGACCCCGTTCTCGGCATCGACGAGCTGGATCAGCAGGCTGTCCAGCCGCCCCGTCCGCTCGGCCTGCAGCTGCAGTTCGCCGAGCGCCTTGAGGCTGGCGGTCGCCTGCCAGAAGCTCGAAACGAAGAGCGACAGCACCAGCGCGCAGCCGAGCGCCAGCATGGCGTGGCGGCCGTGTCGCGTGAAGCGGCCGGAGCGGGACTGGAGCGGCGTGATCAGTTGCATGGCAAACCTCCGCAGCGGCAACGCTGCCCCCGGACCGTGCAGGAATCGTCCTACACGCGATTCCGCCTCCTCTGACAGAAGGCCGCCGGCCGGGTCTCTAAATTGACATTGCCCGCGGCGGGAACCGGAGCGGGGCGCGAGCCGAGGCCCGCCTCACGGTGCCGCGAGTCATCACAACTTCCGGATATTTGTGCAGGAGAACCGTTATGAAATCCACCATCAGTCTAGTTGCTTTGATTCTGGCCGGTGCGCTGCCGATGACATCGACTGCCGCCGAGCCGGCCAAGTCGCCGCCCGCGACATTGGAGGCTTCGCCCGTCGATGCCGGCAGGACCGAGGTGCCGCCGATGTTCAAGGAACTCGACCAGGACAAGGACGGGCAGGTCTCCAAGGACGAAGCCAAGCGTTCCGCCGAGATCCTGGCGCGCTTCGATACGCTGGACAGCGATCGCAACGGCAAGGTTTCCATCGTCGAGTGGGCCGCGGTCGAAAGGCCCAAGTCCGGCACCAAGCCCTAGTCGCGAGGAGCAATGCCATGATCCGACAACTCCGAGCCTGTCTCCTGACCCTGCCCATCCTGCTCGCGCCGCTGGCGCCCCATGCGCAGGAAACCGCGCCCGACGCGCTGGTGAAGGGCGTGACCGAGGACGTCCTGTCGATCCTGCGAGAGGACAAGGACCTGCAGGCAGGCAACCAAAAGAAGGCAATGACGCTGATCGAGGAAAAGATCGGCCCGCACTTCGACTTTCCCCGCATGACCGGCCTGGCGGTCGGCCAGGGCTGGCGTCAGGCCGACCCCGGCCAGCGTGAAGCCCTGACGCGGGAGTTCCGCACGCTGCTGGTGCGCACCTACGCGAACGCGCTGACCGCCTACAAGAACCAGACCGTCAGTTTCAAACCGGCGCCCCGCAAAGCTGCGGAAGGCGACGCCATGGTGCGTACCCAGATCAACCAGCCCGGGGCCGCGCCCATCAGCGTGGACTATCGCCTGGGCAAGGCCGGTGCTGCGTGGAAGGTCTACGACGTCGCCATCGACAACGTCAGCCTGGTCACCAACTACCGCAACACCTTCACGGCCGAGATTGCCAAGGGTGGTGCGGACGGGCTCATCAAGGTGCTGCAGGACAAGAACAGTGGCGCCGGATCCTCGCGTACGACCGGCAAGGACGGACGCAGCTGAGGCTCATCTGCAAGGAGGAAACATCATGCAAGCATTTGCCAGAACGACCCTGATCGTCGCGCTGCTGACCGCGCTTACCGCCTGCAGCGGCACGCCGACGCGCGAGAGCACCGGCGAATATCTCGATGACAGCGTAGTCACCGCCAAGGTGAAGGCGGCGTTCGTCGAGGACAAGACGGTGAGCGCCCTGGATATCAAGGTCGACACCTTCAAGGGCAATGTCCAGCTCTCCGGCTTCGCCGACAACCGTCAGGAAATCCAGCGCGCGGGCGAACTGGCGCGCCAGGTGCGCGGCGTCGAATCGGTCAAGAACGACATTCGCCTGAAAGCCAACTGATTCAAGAGGAGGACACATCATGAATGCCAAGATCTTTCTGTTCGCCGCGCTGGCCATGCCGTTGCTGATGGCCTGCGAGAAGAAGGAAACGACCCCGGCGATGCCGTCCAGCGGATCTCCGCAGACCACAGCGCCCGCGCCGGCCACGCAGCAGCCGCCTTACACGCCGGCGCCGACGACTTCGTCACCACCGTCATCGACCGACGGTGCCGCGACAACTGGGGAGCAGGGGACCAAATAGCCGCCTGGCGTCGCCTGTCCGCGCGCACCGCGCAGGCGTGCCGACCCACTGACGAATCCCGGCGATTGCCGGGATTTTTCGTTACTCAGTCCTGGTCACGCTCTTCCCAGCGCCCCAACTGTCGCCCGATCAGCATCCACACGCCGGCGACCGGCACGGCGGTCAACGCGATCGCACCGGCCGACAGGCCGAGCGCCGCGAGTCCGGCGTAGATCCAGCCACTGAGGAGATCGCCGCCGCGATAGACGGCGGCATCGATGAAGGCCTTGGACTTGTAGCGCTCCTCGCGGTTGACCAGCGTGAACAGCACTTCGCGCGCCGGTTTGGCGAGTGCGTGGCGGCCGCTGTCGTAGAGCACCCGCACCACGACCAGCGCGAACAGCGTCGGCGCGGTGCCGAGCGCGACGAAGCCGAGCAGCGCCACCGCCGGCAACAGTGCCAGCGTGAGCCCGACACCGAGGCGCCGCAGGATGTGGGCGGTGAACAGCGCCTGCGTGGTGATCGTCAGCGCATTGACGGCGAGGTCGATGCGCGCGAGGAAGGCCCGGCGCAGCGCCCGGTCGGTGTAGGCCTCACCCACCAGGTGCGCCTGCACGAAGTACAGGATCGTCGAGGCGAAGGTCATCAGCAGCAGCCATACGGCGATCCGGCGCAGCACGGGCGAGCGGAACACCAGGCCGATACCGCTCCACGCGCTGCCGCCGACGCGCGCCTCGGGTTCGCGCCGCAGCGTTTCCGGCTCGCGGCTGGCATGGCGGTCGAGCGCGCGGGCGAGCCAGGCGGCCGCTTCGAGCGGCAGCACCGCCAGCAGCAGGAGCAGGAACTCCGGGACGTGCTGGGCGAGCAGCGCCGTGGTCGCCGAGCCGGCGATGCCGCCAAGCGAGGAGCCGACCGCGATGAACCCGAACAGGCGCTTGCCCTGCTCGTGGCGGAACAGGTCGGCGACGAAGCCCCAGAACACGGTGACGACGAACAGCGCGAAGATGCTCACCCACACGTAGAACACGCGGTCGATCCACACCCGCGTCGATTCGGGCAGCAGGTACAGGGCGGCGTAGAAGGCGATCAGGTTGGTCGCGAAGAAGCGGTTGGCGAGCGGGATGAACACCGCACGCGGCCAGCGCGAGACGGCCGCCGAATACAGCGGCACCGCCAGCAGCATGACGAGGAAGACCGCCGTCCACAGGATCTGCAGGTTGCCGCGGTCGGCGGCGCCGATCTCGTCGCGCACCGGTCGCAGCAGGTAATAGGAAAACAGGATGCTGAAACCGTAGGCGGTGGCGAGCAGCAAGGGCCGCGCTTCGCCTTCGCGCACCGGCACGACCCGCCTCAGCAGGGCGGCGAGCACGCTTCAGCCATCCACGCTAAAGTCGAAAAAGCGTTCGACCCTGTCCCACATCGGCGCCTCCGTCAGCGCCCGCCGCCCAGCGCCTGCCGCAATTCCTGCGCCGTCATCGCGCGGCCGAACACCGGCGAACCGACGTCGAAGTCCTTCGCCCGCGCGAGTCCCCCGACCGCCACCGCCTCGAATCCCGCGTCCTCGACGAGCTTCACGGCGAGCTGTAGCGCGTCCTGGTCATCCGCCGCCAGCGGCACACCGATGCGCTCGCCATTGCGGTGCGCTTCGCTGCGCAGCGCGGCGTGCGGCACCGAGGTAAACGCCCGCACCAGGCGCACGCCCGGCAGATATTCGGCCGACGCGAGCCCGGTGCCGCGGGCCAGCACCGGTGCCGCCATGGGGCCATCGCGCTCAGGCCGCGGGTTGCCGGTTTCCAGCACCACCTTGCCTTTCATCAGCGCGGCGTAATCGCGCCCCACCTGCGGCAGCGCGCCGTAGGGGACGGAAATCAGCACCACATCCCCGAAGGCCGCCGCCTGCTCCGGTGTCCCGATGCGTACCCGCGGCCCGAGCCGCTCGGCGAGCGGCCTCAGCGCGTCCGGGTGGCGCGAGGAAATCAGCAGTTCGTGACCGGCCTTGGCCCACAGTTCGGCCAGCGTGCCGCCGATCCGGCCCGTGCCGATGATGCCGATCTTCAGTCCGTTGGCCGCCGCGCGGGCGACCTGCGGCAGGCCGGCCAAGGCTGCCGCGGCGGCAACGGCCGCCACGATCAGCGAGCGGCGCCGGGGGTTTACCAGGGAATTCGCGTCCATCCTTGCCTCCTCGCGGTGGTATCGAACGTGGCTCGGCAAGCCATACAAAAATCATAGGCCATGCATTTGCAACCAGCGACCCGGCCCGCCGGCTCAAAGCTCGATCGACGTCAGATGGCGTTTCCAGAAAGCGCTGTCCGGAATCATCCCGCTGCCGGCCCGTGCGTTGTCCGCCATGTGTTCCGGCCGGCCGGTGCCGGGAATCGCGCAGGTTGCCGCCGGGTGGCTCAGCACGAACTTCAGCAGCACCTGCGCCCAGCTCGTGGCGTCGATCTCCGCTGCCCAGGCCGGCAGTGGCCGGTCGCGCAGCCGCCGCAGCAGGCCGCCGCCGCCGAACGGCCGGTTGATCAGCACCGCCATGCCGCGTTCGGCGGCCAGCGGCAGGATGCGCCGCTCGGCTTCGCGTTCGTCGAGCGAGTAGTTGATCTGCAGGAAATCGAAGCGCTCCGCGCGCATCACGGCCTCGAGTTCGTCGTAGGCGCCGGCGGTGTAATGCGTGATGCCGTGATAGCGCACGCGCCCCGCGGCTTTCCAGTCGCGCAGCGTCGCGAGCTGGGTGCGCCAGTCTACGAGGTTATGCACCTGCATCAGGTCGAGCCGCTCGACCTGCAGCAGCCGCATCGAGGCCTGCATCTGGCGGATGCCCTCGGCGCGGCCGCGCGTCCACACCTTGGTCGCGACGAAGGCCTTGTTGCGGGTTCCGCCCGCGGCGAGCAGCTCGCCCGTCACCGTCTCGGCGCGGCCGTACATCGGCGAACTGTCGATCACCGAACCGCCGGCCGCGAACAGCGCCTGCAGGACGCCGGGCAGGCGTCGGTATTCGTCCGTGTCGCGCGCCACGTCGAAGCCCCTGTGGGTACCGCAGCCGATCACCGGCAGCATCTCGCGGGTGGCGGGAATCGGGCGCGCAAGCATGGTCATGCCGGACGATTCGGCGGCAGTTTGTGCGCCGGCCGGGCGTCCGACCAGCAGCGCGGTGGCGGCCCCGGCAGCGAGGCGCAGGAATTGCGCACGTGTCATGCCCGGCGCGCGGTCTTGCGAGAGGGGAAGTGCGCTCATGCGTGTCTCCGGTGTTCGGCGGCGTGCGCGAGTTCGGTGCCCGGCTGAGCCGGAAGCGCGGCATCGATGTCACCGCCCAGGTCTGCCGGCATTTTCACCAGACTCGCGGTCAATCCGCCGGTTGCAGCTCGTGCCCGCGGCGACGCGGGCAGGGCCGGCAGCAGGAGCGTCAGCCGCGCCGAGCCGCTTCGATTGCAGCGATGTCGATCTTTCTCATCTCCATCATGGCTTCGAACGCGCGCTTGGCCGCCGCTGGATCAGGATCGGTGATCGCGGCCGTCAGGGCGCGTGGCGTGATCTGCCACGACAGTCCCCACTTGTCCCTGCACCAGCCGCATGCGCTTTCCTGACCGTCGTTTGCGACAATCGCGTTCCACAAGCGGTCCGTTTCGGCCTGGTTCTCGGTCGCAACCTGGAACGAGAAAGCCTCGTTGTGTTTGAACTCCGGGCCGCCGTTCAGGCCGAGACAAGGGATGCCCATCACCGTGAACTCGACCGTCAAGACATCGCCCTGCTTGCCCGCCGGATAGTCGCCAGGCGCGCGATGGACAGCTCCCACCGCGCTGTCCGGGAACGTCTCGGCGTAGAACTTCGCGGCGTCCAGCGCGGTGCCGTCGTACCAGAGACAAATCGTGTTCTTGCTGATCATCTTGGTTCTCCTGAATTGGGAGAGATTCGCGCATTCAAGCCGCGCAGGCCTGGCTCTGTTCGACTTGGCCATCGACAGCAAGTTTCGCGGATGCGATCTCGTCAGTCCGCGCCGTTCGACAAAAAAAGGCCGCCCCAACGGGCGGCCTGCAGGGCGATTCGGCGGTTAGAAAGTTACAGCATTACTCGTCTTTTGAAGGACAGGATTGCCATCCACATCGACGAAATAGACTTCCGCTTTGTAAGCCTTGGGTGTGGTGGCTCCCCAGTCACCACGCCTGAAGTTGGTTTCGTAGGAAGGTGTGGTGGCCGCATCGATTTTCACATAAGACCCGATCGCACCCGTTCCGTACGAGTGGCTGGCAACTTCCGCGTTGCTGCTGGCCTCACGAAGTTTGACGATCACACTGTGGTCAACCATAAACGCTCCGTCTGATGTCGTACTGGAGCGATTGACGGTAAATTTGAATTGACCCGCGCAGTTTGCACTGCCCCCTGTTTGACAGGGCGTTGTAGAAAATTCCTTCGTAAAGCCCACGTCATAGCCGACCCTGAAGGTCTTGTTGGCGACGGTCGTATTTCCCGCGCCATCCCTGGCCGTCGCTTTGAGCGTATAGGTGCCGATTCCGCTCGGGGATACTACGGCGAAGGGGGCGCCGATGACCGTCCCAAGCTCGCCAGTGCCGCCGGTCGGCGTGAATTCGCCCGTTCCGGTGACCATTACCCCCGCCGGCGCTGTAAGCGCCTGGTCGAGGGTCAGCGCGAGGGGCAGATTGAGCACTTTACCGCCGGCGCTGCTCACGCTCGCGCTCAGGGAAGCCAGTCCCGTTGCGGCGGCGGAGTCGTTGGGGTCGGAGGCCAGGATTTCGACTGCAACTTTGCCGAGGATCTCTTCGACCGCCGGTTTGTTGATGGTGACGGTCGGCGCGGTCTTGTCGGTCAGGGTCGGGGCCGTCAAGACCAGGCTGAGCATGACACCGGGGCCGACGCCAATGCCGAAACCGTCGGCCTTCGCGGCCAACTTCAGGGCATATTCGCCATAGTAAGCCGGCGCCACATTCGGATTGGTGACATTGACCGAAACGGGTGTCTTGTCTCCGGGGACAAATGCATTCCACGCGCCAGGAGCAACCGAAACGGCACCGGCGATGGTTTGGCCAAGGGCAGAATCCAGCGCGACCTTGACAGGTGTGCTCAAGGGGTTGCCGCTGGCGTCGGCGACCAATTCAATTTCCAGCACGCCGATGAATGCGTCGGCATAGAAGGCGCATTCATTGAGGCCGCCTTGCCCCGGAAACACGTTTTCGGCGGCGGTATCGGTTTTGGGCATGGGGGCGGCGACGTCGAAGCCCGCGTTCAGGGCATCACCGCCGGTTCCGCTGAAAGTGGCGTTGAAAATCCCCGTTTGCGCATAGGCGAACGGACCATTGGCGATGTCGGCGCCACCACATTTCTCCACGGGTGCCGCCCACACGGAGCCGGTCATGGCGGACAGGCTGGCGATCAATATCGTGGTCTTGAAACTCTTCATGCTGGCACTCCTCCCTGTCATTTTCTTGTTACCGCAAATGGGATCTGTTTGAACCATTGACGGACGCATCCACTTCCCGCCGTGTACCGCCGCAAATTGCACGACGAACAACTGGGGAATGGCTCGGGCCAATGCTAGGGGAGAGCCAGCGCCGAGAGCGTTACATCCTTCACGCAGAGGACATGATTTGTAACATGTCGTCGGTGGCCGTCGTGAAGTTATGCACACGACACAGAGCCGGGCAGTATTGGCGCACATACCGACGATCGCCAAGCCTGAAAAGGTCTTCCTATGCGGGGACGCGGCCTGTTGGCGTGCTGTACGCCGAAGACGGCGTCGCGCGCATCGGAGTGCCGGAGTATTCCAAAAAAAGAACCACGACCCGTCGAAAAGTGTTGCATTAAATAGAACTCTGTTTTATTTTTCTCATCCACGGTAGCCCGATCACGATTTGCGGTCGGGACATACAGATCGACAAGCACGCCGCGAGGCGGTGTATGCCGAACTGGACAAGATCCGTCGCAAGTAAGCCCGTCGGGGCGGGCACCGCGCCCGCCCGGCATCTCCCTCAGCTGATCATCAAGGACAGGAAGGCATCATCATGAAAGTGCTCATGCTCCACGGCATCAATCACAACATGTTCGGCAAGCGCGACCCCGTCCAGTACGGCACGATCACGTTGGCCGAGATCGACGCGAATCTGCGCGCGCTGGGCACGGAACTCGATGCCGAGGTCGAGAGTTTCCAGACCAACAGCGAAGCCGAGATGGTCGAGCGCATTCACCAGGGTTTCCTCGATAAGGTCGATGCCGTGCTGATCAACGCCGGCGCGTGGACCCATTACAGCTACGGCATCCGCGATGCCCTGGCGATCCTGACCTGCCCGATCGTCGAGCTGCACATGTCGAACATCCACGCCCGCGAAGAATTCCGCCACCACTCGGTGTTCGGCGAGATCGTCAAGGGCCAGATCTGCGGCTTCGGCGCCGACAGCTACCTGCTCGCGCTGCGCGCCGGCGTTTCTGCAGCGCGCGCGGCTGCAAAGTAATCTCCGCCAGCGCCCAAGCGTCGTCTCTGCCACGGGTGGTGCCGGTCGCGGTCATGCCGGACCTTCCATCGCGTCGCCGGGGCGACCGCGTATTCGGCGGAGGCGGCTGCCGATACGGTGGTGCGGATCCCCGGGAGGGTGCATCATGATCGCGTGATGTCAGGGACCGGCCTGCGGGCGTTCCGGAAGGAGATAGGCATGACGAACAGGATCACGATCCCCGCCGCCGATGTTCGCGTCGGCGACCATATCTACGACGGTCCGGGAGCCAACGCCCACCCGACGTTTGCGTGGGAGACCATCACCCAGGTCAAGCTGGTGGATGGACTGGTCGTCGTGGTCGTGGGCCGCCTCGAGGCCACCCAGGGCGAGTTCTGGTTCGAGCCCGACGAACCCGTCACCATCATTCGCTACCCTGCGGCAGAGCCCGAAAAGGCCGTCCCAAAGTCGCATCACAAGCACGGCCACGGGCACTCCGGATAATTTGCGCGGCAGTCGGTCGCCGCGGCATGGATGGCAGCAATTTCCTGCACGTGAACCCCGATCCCGCGAGGCCGGAATGCGCATGACGATAGAAGCGGTCATTTTCGATTGCGACGGCACGCTGGTCGACAGCGAGACCGTCGCCGCGTCGGTCATCGCCGAGATGCTCGCCGAAGAAGGCATCGACACCAGCCGCGAGCAGATCTTGCTGCGCAGCCGTGGCGAGAAGTTCGCGCGCTTTGTCGCCGAGCTGTGCGAGTCCTGGCCGCAGCTCGACGCCGACGACTTCACGGTCCGCTATCGCCGGCGCAGCAACACGGTGCTGGCCGGCGAACTGCAGGCGATGCCCGGCGCCGTCGAACTCGTCGAGCGGCTCGGGCTGGACAAGTGCGTCGCGTCGAACGGCCCGCGCGACAAGATCGAAACCTGCCTCGCCGCGACCGGCCTGCTGTCGCATTTCACCGACCGCATCGTCAGTGCCTACGAGGTCGGATCGTGGAAGCCCGACCCGCAACTGATCTGGCACGCCGCTGCACTGATGCAGGTCGAGCCGGCTCGCTGCCTGCTTGTCGAGGACAGTCGCGCGGGCGTCGAGGCGGGGCTGGCGGCCGGCGTGCAGGTGGTCGGCTACCGCCTCCCGGCGGACTTGCAGGCGCGCTTCGGCGGCCGCATCTGCTACGCCGACGATCTCGCGCAGATCGCCACGCTGATCGGCCGGCGCTAGTCGGCCGCAGCCGCATCAGGACGGCGTCGCGCCGAAGCCGAAGAGCCTGCGCGGTGTGTCCCACAGCACTTTCCGGCGTTCGCCGGCATCCGGCAGCAGGCACGTCTGCCACTTCTTGTGGGTTGAATTCTGTCGAACGGAACTAAGTGCCGAAAATCTATCCTGCCGTCGAGGCAAGGTCAAAGCGAAGCATGGGCCCCTGCGGGCGCGAAATCGGTGTCGATGTTCGGAAGCCTGGAGCGGGAGTCTGCTGGATGCAACGTGAAAACAGAACAAAGTTGCGTTCAACGGAATGATATTTTAGAGTGTGGTCTTCACCAGTGCCTGATCCCTGCGCCAGGAGCACAACATGACCGACCGTTACGCCGTGATTGGCAACCCCATCGCCCAGACCAAATCGCCGAAGCTGCATGCCGCGTTCGCGCGCCAGTTCGGCCATGACATGACGTATGAAGCGATCCTCGGCCCGATCGGCGGTTTTGCCGAAGCCGTGCGCGCGTTTCGCGCCGCCGGAGGCAAGGGGATGAACGTCACGGTGCCGTTCAAGGTCGAGGCGCTGGAACTCGCCGACCGCCTGACCGAGCGGGCGCGGCTCGCGCAGGCGGTGAATACGCTGAAGTTCGACGAGGACGGCAGCATCCTCGGCGAGAACACCGACGGCGTCGGTCTGGTGCGCGACATCCAGGGGCGCGTCGGCGTCGCCTTGCGCGCCAAGCGGGTGCTGCTGCTCGGTGCCGGCGGCGCGGCGCGCGGCGCTTTGCTGCCGCTGCTGGAAGAGCAGCCGAGCCGTCTCGTCATCGCCAACCGCACGCCGGCCAAGGCCGAGGCGCTGCGCGCGCGCGTCGCCGCGTACGGCAATGTCGCCGCCGGGGGGTTTGCGGATTTCGCCGGCGAGCAGTTCGATGTCGTCATCAATGCGACCTCGGCGAGCCTCAGCGGCGAGGACGTGCCACTGCCGGTGGGCAGTTACGCCGCCGGGTCGCTCGCATACGACCTCGTGTATGGCAAGGGCAATACGCCGTTCATGAGCCATGCGCTGGAAAACGGCGCCGCGCAGGTTGCCGATGGCCTGGGCATGCTGGTCGCGCAGGCGGCCGAGGCCTTCTACCTGTGGCGGGGCGTGCGTCCCGATGTCACGCCGGTGATCGACATGCTGCGGGCGGCCTGAGCCAAACGATGCCTTGCCGATGCGCGGCCGTGCCGGCTATACCTTCAAGTGCAGCCGCAACGCCTTGCGCGAGAGCATGCAATGAATCTGCAGCCTGACGGCGGAGCACATTTCCAGTGAGCGGCGACAGCGTCTATCGCGCCCGTGTGCTCGGCCCACTGCTGATGTGCGTGACGTGCCTGTGCTTCGCGGCGCTCGACACGCTGATCAAGTATCTGTCGAAAGGCTTCCCGCTGACCGAGGTGATCTGGGTGCGCTACGCGGTGCAGACGCTCGCAATCGCGATCCTGTTTGCGCCGCGCATGAAGAGCCGCATCCTGCGCACCGCCAATCTGCGCCTGCAATTGCTGCGCGGCGGCTGTCTGCTCGGCGCGAGCCTGCTGGTCATCAACGGCTTGTCGCGCCTGCCGCTGACCGAGACGACGGCGGTGCTGTTTCTCGCGCCGCTGATCATCACGATGCTGTCCGGGCCGGTGCTCGGCGAACGGGTCAAGGCGATCGACTGGTTCGCGGTGGTCCTCGGCTTTATCGGCGTGCTGATCATCGTGCGCCCCGGCGGTGGCCTGCTGACCTGGGCGATCCTGTTTCCCATCGGCACCGCCTGCTGCAACGCGGTCTACCAGATGGTGACGCGCTTCTTCCACAGTTCCGAACATCCGGTCACCACCAATCTGTATACCGGGCTCGTCGGGGTCGTCGTGCTCGCGCCGGTGATGCCTTTCGTGTGGAAGACGCCCGACCTTGAACACGCGGCGATCATGGTGCTTGCCGGACTGGTCGGCGGACTTGCCCATTACATCATCACCAAGGCGCTCGAATGCTCGTCCGCGATGGCGCTGGGGCCGTACAGCTATACCCAGCTGGTGTGGGCCGCGATGCTCGGTTTCATGGTGTTCGGCGCCTTGCCCGATCCGATCACCTGGGTGGGCATCGCCGTCATCGCCAGCAGCGGCTTGTTGCTGTCCTTTTACCACCTGCTGGCGGCGCGCCGGCGCTGACGCTTACCGTATGTTTCTCCTCCGCGCAGCTGATGGTTGCGCTTGAGCCCGCTGCTGCGGGCTCCTTTTTATCAGGGATACTGATAAAGGAAACACGATTCTGAATACATGTTGCGCAGAGTAGAATTACGTTCTATAGTTTCATCAGCAACAGGTCTTAGTGACAGTGTGACGCTCCGATAACGATGAATGCACCGACAAGATCCCGCAGAGAGGAATGGTGCAGACAAGCAGGGGCGATGTATAAGGCCTGGCCGGTCAAAAGATGCCATTGGAGGAGAAGTCCATGAATTCACCAGGTGTGCCCGTATCCATCGTGACGACCATCGTCGATGGGTACTTCCGTTTCCTCAAGTTCACGATTGCCGCCTGTCTTGCGGTGATGGTCGTCCTGGTGTTCGGAAACGTCTTCTTGCGTTACGCGTTCAACAGCGGGATCTCGGTCTCGGAAGAGGTCTCGCGTTGGTTCTTTGTCTGGATGACTTTCCTCGGTGCCCTGGTCGCGATGCGCGAACATGGCCATCTTGGGGTCGATGCGGTAGTTGCCCGGCTGTCGCCTCTCGGAAAAAAGATCTGCTTCGTCATTTCGCAGTCGCTGATGCTGTACTGCTGCTGGCTGCTGCTCAGCGGCAGCTGGGACCAGACGGTCATCAACATGGATGTCAAGGCGCCGACCTCGGGCTGGTCGATGGCCTACTTCTACGGCGTGGGCGTCGTCTTCGGCGTGACCTCTTCGCTGGTGGTTCTCCATGACCTCTATCGTGCGCTCGCCGGCAAGCTGGACGTGCATGAGCTGGTGATGGTCAAGGAATCGGAAGAGCTTGCGGAACTGCATGGCGAGGAAGAATCCGCGCCGGCCAGCAAGCCGATGGCCGCTGTCGCGACCGGCAAGCGCTAAGCAAAGAGGAAGGGATCAATCATGACTGTTGCTGTTTTCCTGGGCTCGCTGTTGGGAGCCATGGCGCTGGGAATGCCGATCGCGTTTGCGCTGCTGGTGTGCGGCGTCGCCTTGATGTATCACCTGGACATCTTCGATGCCCAGATCGTTGCGCAGAATCTGATCAACGGTGCCGACAGCTTCCCGCTGATGGCCGTGCCGTTCTTCCTGCTCGCCGGCGAGATCATGAACGTCGGCGGCCTGTCGAAGCGCATCGTGAATATCGCCCTGGCGGTGGTCGGCCACTTCAAGGGCGGTCTGGGCTATGTGGCGATCATGGCGTCGTGCCTGCTGGCGTCGCTGTCCGGATCGGCCGTTGCCGACTCGGCAGCGCTCGCTGCGCTGCTCGTGCCGATGATGGTTGCCGCCGGCCATGACAAGGCCCGCTCCTGCGGCCTGATCGCTGCGGGCGGCATCATCGCCCCGATCATTCCGCCCAGCATTGGCTTCGTCCTGTTCGGCGTCGCCAGCGGCGTATCGATCTCCAAGCTGTTCCTTGCCGGGATTTTCCCGGGCCTGGTGCTGGGGATCGCCCTGTGCATCGCCTGGGCCCTCGTCGCGCGCAAGGAGAACGTCAAGCCCTTCCCGCGCAAGACGCTCAAGGAAATCATGGCGATTGTCGTCGATGGTGTGTGGGCGCTGATGCTCCCGCTGATCATCATCGTGGGCCTGAAATTCGGTGTCTTCACGCCGACCGAGGCTGCAGTCGTTGCCGCGGTGTATTCGCTGTTCATCGCCGTGTTTGTCTATAAAGAGTTGAAGCCGCGCGACATCTACGGGGTGTTCGTGAACTCCGCGACGACCACCGCGGTGGTGATGTTCCTGGTGGCGGCGGCGATGGTGTCCGCCTGGCTGATCACGGTGGCCGATCTTCCAAGTGACCTGATTGCGCTCCTCGAGCCCTTCATGGACAACCAGACCTTGCTGCTGATCGTGATCATGCTGATCGTGGTGGCAGTGGGGACTGCCATGGACATGACGCCAACGATCCTGATCCTGACACCGGTGCTGATGCCGGTGGTCAAGCAGGCGGGCATCGATCCGGTCTACTTCGGCGTGCTGTTCATCATGAATAATGCGATCGGCCTGATCACGCCGCCGGTGGGTACGGTGCTGAACGTGGTCGCCGGTGTCGGCAAAATCAGCATGGATGACCTGATGAAGGGCGTGTGGCCCTTCCTGATCGCGCAGTTGGTGGTGCTGTTCTCGCTGGTGATGTTCCCGGCCCTGGTTACCGTTCCCGCGGCCTGGTTTGCGAACTGAAGATTAACGGAGCCCGCGCGGCCGACTCGGGTCGCGCGGGCTCCGACAAGAGCGCCGCTTCCGCGCTTCGATCCGGAAGTCATTTTTTTGCACGCTGGACAAGGAGACATGATGAAAATTCAAATGAAGAAACTGGTGGCAGGGGTGTTGGGTTCGTTCGCCGTCCTCGCGACGGGCGCCCTGGTGTCGCACGACGCCGAAGCGCGCGACATGAAGCTGGCGATGCAGACCAACCCCGGTACCGCGCAGTACGACGGCGTCGAGAAGTTTGCCGCGCTGGTCAAAGAGAAAAGCGGTGGCAGCCTCACCATCAAGATCTTCGGCGGCGGCGTGCTCGGCGGCGATGTGCAGGTCGTGTCCTCGCTGCAGGGCGGCACGGTCGAATTCTCGCAGATGAACGCGAGCCTGCTGAACGGCCTGGCCAAGGAATTCTCGGTGCTCGATTTCCCCTTCCTGTTCGACAACGAGAAGGAAGCCCACGCGATCATGGATGGCCCGATCGGCAAGGCGCTGATGGACAAGCTCCCGGCGAAGGGCATCGTCGGCCTGGCCTACCCGGAACTGGGTTTCCGCCACATCTCCAACAACAAGCGCGCGGTCAAGAAGGTGGAAGATCTCGCGGGCCTGAAGATCCGCGTGATCCAGACCCCGGTGTATGTCGACATGATGAACGCGCTGGGTGCCAACGCCACGCCACTGCCCTTCCCGGAAGTCTACAACGCGCTCGAACAGAAGGCCGTCGATGGTGCGACGAACCCGCTGGTGACGATTCCGGTGATGAAGTTCGATGAAGTGCAGAAGTACCTGACGCTGACCCGTCACCAGTACAACCCGCAGATCATCATCATGAGCAAGAAGGCGTGGGACAAGATGACGCCGGCCGAGCAGAAGATCATCCAGGAGGCGGCCAACGAAGCGCGCGATTTCGAGCGCCAGGTGTCGGCACGCAAGAACGCCGAGGCGCTGGAATACCTGAAGAAGAAGCTCGAGGTCACCGAACTGCCGCCGGAAGAAGTCGCCAAGATGCGTGAAAAAGTGAAGCCGGTGATCGAGAAGTACACGAAGGAACTCGGCGAGCCCTTCGTCAAGGACGTGTACGCCGAGATCGCGAAGGTCCGCGGCGCGAAGTAAGGGCTGGGGCGTCCGGCGGATCGCGCAAGCGTCAGGGCGGTGAGCGGATGGCAATGCTCAGGATCAATTTCAAGTCGAATCAGGAGATTCCATGTCTCAAATCGTCAGACGTGCCGTTGCGGTCGTGAGCGTATTCATCGCGGTGGGCGCGTTCGCGGCGCAGCCGGATCCGAAAGTGACGCTTGTCGTCCCTTTCGTCGCCGACGGGCCCACCGACCATCTCGCGCAGCCCCTTGCCGCGGCACTCGGGCGCGCGCTCGGGGAACGCGTGATGGTAAAGAATATTGGCGGTGGCGGCGGTTCGGTCGGTACGCGCCAGGTGCAGCGTTCGCGGCCGGACGGCAGCGTGCTGTTACTGGCCAATGTCGGCCATGCCACCGCCCCGGCGCTCAACCCCAAGCTTTCCTATGACCCGCAAAAGGATTTCGCCCCGATCGGCTTGGTCGCCGACGTGCCGATGACGCTGATCGGCCGGCGTGAATTGCGTGCCCATACGCTGCCCGAACTGCTGACCCAGCTCGACAAGGGCCGGCGCAAGCTTACCTACGGTCATGCCGGTGCCGGGTCCGCCTCGCATCTTTGCGGCGTGCTGTTCGCGCGCGCCGCCGACAGGAAGGTGGCGATGCTGACTTACCCGGGTACCGCGAACGCAATGACCGCGATGCTCAGTGACGGTCACGTCGATCTAATGTGCGACCAGACGAGCAACACGCTCGCACGGATCAAGGCGGGTGAGGTCCAGGCCTACGGCGTCACCACGGCAGAACGTCTGCCGGCTCTGCCGGACGTGCCGACACTCGCCGAAGCCGGGCTGCCGGGCGTGGACGTGCTGGTCTGGCACGGCCTCTACGCGCCGAAGGATACGCCGCCCGAAGTCGTCGACCGGCTGACGAAGGCCTTGCAGCAGGCGCTGCAGGATCCCGCCTTGCAGAGTGCGCTACAGGCGCTCGGCACGCAGCCGGTGAGCGCCGAACGCGCGACCCCGAAGGCCCTGCGCGAACGTCTCGCGGCCGACATCGAACGTTGGGGCAAGACACTCAAGTAAGCCACCGGGTGCGCGACGGATCCGCACGGGATGATCCGCTGGCGCCACTCCGAACACGATCCCGACAGTCTGCGGCAATGCGGCAGGAATGGCCGCAGGTGAGACCGCGCTAGGAGCTACACGAAATGAGTACGAATCCGAAGCAATCCTTCCTGTGCGGGCTGATCGGGGCCGGCATCCAGGCCTCGCGCACGCCGCCGATGCATGAGCGCGAGGGCGACGAGCAGGGCCTGCGCTATATGTACAAGAAAATCGACATCGAAACACTCGGGCTCGGCACCGACGCGCTGCCGGACCTGTTGCTCGCCGCTGAGCGCATGGGTTTTTGCGGCCTGAACATCACTTTCCCGTTCAAGCAGACGGTGATTCCCTTGCTCGACGAGCTGTCCGACGACGCGCGTGCGCTGAACGCGGTCAATACCGTCGTACTGCGCGACGGCAAGCGCATCGGCTACAACACCGACTGCTCCGGCTTCGGTGCGAGTTTCCGCCGCGGCCTGCCCGACGCGAAACGCGACCGTGTGGTCCAGCTCGGCGCGGGCGGTGCCGGCGCTGCCGTCGCCCACGCGGCACTGTCGCAGGGCGTCGGACAGCTGTCCGTGTGCGATTCCGACGTCGCCCGCGCCGAGGCGCTGGCGGCGAGCTTGTGCGCGCAGTTTGGTGCCGGCCGCGCCGTCGCCTGCACCGACCTCGCCGCAGCAATGGACCAGGCCGACGGCCTGATCCACGCGACGCCCACCGGCATGGCCAAGTACCCCGGCTTGCCGTTGCCGGCCGAGCTGCTGAGACCCTCGCACTGGGTCGCGGAGATCGTCTACTTCCCGCTCGAAACCGAATTGCTGCGCGTCGCGTCCGCCAAGGGCTGCCGCACGCTCGACGGCGGCGGCATGGCGGTGTTCCAGGCCGTCGACGCCTTCCGTCTGTTTACCGGCGGCGTCGAGCCCGATGCGGAACGGATGCTGCGCCACTTCGCGTCGATGGGTACACGCTGAGCGCACCCCCCCGCAAATCATCCTGTCAATCGAGGAAACGCCATGTACAAGAATATCCTGCTGCCGACCGACGGTTCCGAGCTGTCGTTGACGGCAATCCGTCACGGCATCGCACTCGCGAAGGCCGTGGGCGCGAAGGTCACCGGACTGTCGGTCGTCCTGCCGTCGCACGCACCGACCGGGGCCGGCGTGGCGATGCTCGGCGACCGCGTGCTGGAGGACGCGGCCGAGGAGTTTCTCGCGGTGATTACCCGCGAAGCAAATGACCAAGGCGTCCAGGTCGATTGCTTCTACGTCAGCGGCAGCTCGCCGTTCGAGGAAATCATCGCCGCCGCCGAGGGCCGGGGCTGCGACCTGATCTGCATGGCGTCGCACGCCCGATCGGGCCTCGCCGGCCTGCTGCTGGGCAGCGAAACGACCTCGCTGCTGAATAACTGCCGGATTCCGGTGCTGGTGCTACGTTAAGGCAGGTGAGCTGTAGTTCTGTCTAATAGAGCGGCGTTGCAAAATAATGTTGCCACAGACAAAATCGTGTTCTAGGATTAGTTCACCGGTTCAGCAAGCCGACGCTTTGCCGAGGTGGATAACCGTGAAAAAGCCAAAGGAGGAATGGGGAGGATGAAGACCGACAGCGATTAGCGGCGCCACACGCGCGAAACAAACATCGGCACGGGTGGCAGCGACTCCGGGCAACGGGAACGGGGATCGACGCGAAAACCGCCCCCAGACAAATGCGTAACACAAGCGGACGTCAGCATTCATGCGTGACGCGACGGGAATCCTTTGGCGCCTGAAGAACGAAGACGGCGTGAGGGGCGAAGCGCGCGAGGGTGTGCTGTTCCGCCGGGAAAAACCTTTTTGAAAACCAAGGAAGGATCATTTATGAAGAAGCAAATCGGTATTGCTCTGCTGGGGCTGGTCGGCAGCGGCGTCGCCCAGGTGGCGTCGGCGCAGGAAACGAGCGTCACCGTGTACGGTCGCGCGCACGTCTCGTTCGAATCGCTCAAGGCGTCCGGCACGAAGACGAAGCAAGTGCTGAATAACAACACTTCGCGCATCGGTTTCCGCGGCGAGGAAGCGCTGGGCAACGGGCTGAAGGCCTTCTTCCAGATCGAGTCGGGCGTCAAACTGGACGACGGTGGCAGCGGCGGTTCCAACGCGCTCGCCGGCCGCGAGAGCTTCGTCGGCCTGAAGAGCAACTTCGGTTCGATCAAGGCGGGCAACTTCTACCACCCGTACGACGACCTGCATTCGATCTCCGGTAACTACTTCCAGCTGTTCACCGGCACTTCGAACGATGCGACCCTGTGGGCCAACGGCTCCACCGCCGCGACCGGCGGCTTCGACCAGCGCCTGCCGAACGCGGTCAGCTACGAATCGCCGACCTTCGGCGGCCTGAGCGCCAAGCTGTGGTACTCCTTCGGCCCGACCTCCGGCAGCCAGGAGCAACTGGGCAGCAACGGCGCCCGTGCGATCTCGGCCAACGTGCTGTACGCGAACGGCCCGCTGAAGGCCGCCTGGGGCCACCTGCAGCAGCGTCGCATGCAGACCCACTCGGCGTCCTTCTACGAAGACGGTTTCTCGAACTTCATCACTGTCGGCTATCAGATCGGGCCCGTCTATCTGGCGGCCCTGGTCGAGCGCGACAAGCTGAAGAACATCAACCAGAGCGGCAACGACCGTACGCGTAACTACGGCCACCTGCTGGCGAAGTACACCACCGGCGCACACACCGTCGGCGCCTTCTACGGCAAGGCCTACGACTGGAAAGGCAGCGCCGGTCGTGATGACAGCGGCGCGCGCATGTACACGGTGGGCTACAACTACGCCCTGTCGAAGCGCACCCAGGTCTACACGCTCTACACCAACCTGAAAAACCAGGACGCCGGCGCCTACGTGCTCGGCGGCAGCCCGGTCCGTGCGGCGGGTGCGCTCGCCGACTGGGCGACTGCGTCCGAGAAGCAGAGCGGCATCGTCCTCGGTATGGCCCACAACTTCTGATCCTGGCCCGATTGGCCCCGACCTGAGGTCGGGGCCGGCAAAGCGATCGCGCCGCGCGTTGCCGGCGCGATCGCGTATCACCCGCCGCGGACGGGGCAGCGACATTCCGCGACGAATCGTTTCCTTTTCGCTGCGCACCGAAGAAATAAGATCCAGAGCCGGCTCGAGAGCGTGCGCGCGACGCCCAAGTTCGATGCGGCGAAGAAGAAGCGCATCCTCGAGCGCACCACCGCCGCCGAGACGCTGGAGCGCTATCTGCACACCCGCTACGTCGGCCAGAAACGCTTCTCGCTCGAAGGCGGCGAATCGACGATCGTCGCGATGGACGAGCTGATCCGGGTCGCCGGTGGCCTCGGCGCGCAGGAAATCGTCATCGGCATGGCCCACCGTGGCCGCCTCAACGTGCTCG
>NZ_WTVQ01000109.1 GCF_012910955.1 Aromatoleum diolicum | reverse complement strand
CTGTCGGCGAAGAGCGCGGCGGTCCCGGTCAGCACCAGCGTCATCGTCACGAGCGCGAAGGCCAGGTGCGCAATGCGCCAGCCCCACGGGAAGCGCCGGAAGTGCTTCTCCGGAACAATGCCCATCGCTTCGGTGCGCACGTGCGGCACCGCCTTCCTTTCCTTGCGCTCCTTCCATTCGCGGTAGTACCACAGGCCGCTGTGCAGCCAGAAGAACGCGAACACGCCGATCAGCAGCGCCTCCATGAACCGGCCCACGATCCACATGCGCGGGTACTTCTCGAAGTCATGCGTGTTGGCGTGGGGACCGAAGCTCACATAGCCCGCCGTGGCCGTCACCATCCCGGGTTTCTTGTCGTTATGGCACTTCTGGCAGGTCTTCAGACGATTGTCCGGATGCACCGGCGATTCGGCGTCGTCCGAGGCCTTGATGCCATGACTGCCGTGGCAGTCGGCGCACTTGGCCGTGTAGGTGTAGCCGAGGCGATTCACCTGACCGTGGTAGGTGTCGCGGTAGCTATGCAACTCTTCCTCATGGCAGTCACCGCATGCCTGGACGTTCTTGAGCTTGAACGGATCCGACGACGCGCCGACGATCTCGTGCGTGGTATGGCAGTCGGTGCACACCGCCCCTTTCGGGTCAGACTTGGCCATTACCAGCTCGCCATGCACGGAGGTCTCGAAGTCCTCGAGTTGTTCCTCGTGGCAGGATTCGCCGCAGCTCTTGGGAATGGTCATGCGCCATTGATCACGCTCCGGCGTACCCGCCTTCGGTACCGCGAACTCGTGCGTCGCGTGACACTGGCTGCAGGTCGCCTTCGGGCGATCGGGATAATCCGCATCCGGCCGCGCGTGGAACGATGCCTTGTACGCGTCGACGTTCTGTACAACGACGCCCAGGCGTTCCTTCGCCGTGGCCTGGTTATTTTTCTTCGCCTCGTCCCACAGCTGCACGTGGCAGCTCGCACAGTCCGGCTTGGCGACGTTGGCGGCCTTCTGGTGCGCTTCCTTCGCATCGACGATGTCGGTATGACAGGCGACACAGTCCATGCCGGCGTG
>NZ_WTVQ01000108.1 GCF_012910955.1 Aromatoleum diolicum | reverse complement strand
TCCAGCCTCTCGGGCAGCAGCGCCTCCTGTGTGCGGCTCTGACCTTCGACGAAGCGCTTCATGGTCACTGATCACGCTGATAACAATGCAGATATCATACAACATCGACCGTTTTTACACAGCCTCGGCTAGAAGCGGACTGTTTAGTCACTGTAGCGCTCGCGATAGCGGACCCCGCTCTTTCCGAATACGATATGCGCGCGCTCTTGACGACGAATTGGAGGTCAGTGTGGAAATTGGAATCATCGGTTCCGGTCCGATCGGACGCACGCTCGCGGGTCACCTCATGGCGCTCGGTAATCACGTTTCTATCGCCAACTCTCGTGGTCCGGCTTCCCTGGCGGGGGTAGCCACCGAGACCGGCGCCACAGCGGCCACGGTGGAACAGGCATCTCGCGCGCGTGACGTCGTCATCATTGCGATTCCTGAGAAAGCGGTGCCCCAACTTCCGCTCGGCTTTCTGGTTGCCACGTCGGCGGTCGTGGTCGACACAGGCAACTACTACCCGTCGAGAGACGGCCGCATCTCCGAGATCGACGGCGGCCTGGCGGAGAGCGCTTGGGTCGCGCGAGTGCTCGGCCGCCCTGTCGTAAAAGCGTTTAACAATATCGTCGCGCCCAGCTTGGCGACGCGTGCCGTTCAGGCCGGCTCCCCCGGGCGGATATGCCTTGCGGTCGCGGGCGATGAAATCCCAGCGAAGGAAATAATTCTCCGCTTGATCGATGCGATCGGCTTCGACGCAATAGACGCCGGTACGCTCGCCGAATCTTGGCGACAGCAACCCGGCGCCCCCGCCTACTGCCGAGACCTAGGAACGGAGGGACTCAAAGCAGCGTTGGCCGACGCGAACCCTGCGCTGATCGACACCTACCGTGCTCAAGCAGACGAGGTTGCGCGCCCGTATTTTGCGTGACATTCGAGGGCCATGCCCTTGCAGCGCTGCCAGCGACCGTCCGCAGCGGGTCGCGAACCGGACGTCGTAAATTGGCCGAGGCTGTGTAAAAACGGTCGATGTTGTATGATATCTGCATTGTTATCAGCGTGATCAGTGACCATGAAGCGCTTCGTCGAAGGTCAGAGCCGCACACAGGAGGCGCTGCTGCCCGAGAGGCTGGA
>NZ_WTVQ01000107.1 GCF_012910955.1 Aromatoleum diolicum | reverse complement strand
CGAGCAATGCGGCCGTTCCGTGTTGTAGATGGCGATAGACTGACTGACCATGCGCCGAGCCTCGTGTAGATCGTCGGGCAATTGGAGCAGGAATTCCTGCTTGAGAATGCCATTGACCCGTTCGGCCAAGGCGTTCTGGTAGCAGTCGTAGCCGTCGGTCATCGAGCAGATCAGCCCGTGTTTCCGGTGAATGGCCTGGTATTCATGGGCGCAGTATTGGACGCCGCGATCGGAATGATGGACCAGCGGCTGACTTCCCCGGCGTCCCTTCAGCGCCATCTTCAAGGCTTGGCTGACCTCGGTCGTGTGCAGGCTGTCATGGACGTGGTAGCCGACGATCTTGCGTGAGTAGGCATCGGTCACCAGACTGAGGTAGGCACAGCGCTCGCGGGTCGGCACATAGGTGATATCCGCCACCCAAATCTGTTCGCTCGCTTCGGCTCGCACCTGCTGCGGCCCCGCTTTCAGCAAGTTCGGATGACGCCGGAAACGATGGTGACTGTCGGTCGTCTTGTGATACGCCCGCTTCGGTGGCACCAGCAGGCGGGCCCAGCGCAAGAGATCGAACAAGCGATCGCGCCCCATGTCCAGACCGGCGGCCGTCAGCGTCGGTCTGATCAGGTGGTGCAGCTTGCGTGTTCCTAACCGGGGCTGGCGCAGGCGCTTGCTCTTCACCAGTTCCAGAATCCGTTCATGCTTGGCTTCATCGCGCGCCCGACGGCGCTGCCCTTGGTAATGCGCCTGCCGACTGATGCCCATGTAGCGGCAAGCCCTCGACACGCTCAGCCCTGCGACGGACTCTTGCGCGAGGACTTGCCCACAGGCTTTTTTACGACGCGGACCCCATAGTCCTTCTTCAGAACCTCGATCACAGCTTCAAAGAATTGGGATTTTTCCCGCGCTTCCTTGAGCTGGATCTCCAGTTCCTTGATCCGTTGCTCCGGCGTGAGCGTCTGGCTGTTAGGTGATTGGGCAGGGTCACTCATACGACCGTAGTGTGCCATCGCGCCCCAGTTCTGGCGACCGTGCTTGCGCAACCAGACCAGAACCGTCGACCGGCCTTGAATGCCGTAACGCTCCTGCGCCTGCTTGTAGGTCAGTTCGCCTTTTTCTACTTGCTC
>NZ_WTVQ01000106.1 GCF_012910955.1 Aromatoleum diolicum | reverse complement strand
ACCCGGCGCGGTTGAACTCGCGCGTCTCGATCACCCGGCCCGCGCCGTCCGCCACACAGGCGACGAACACGTTCTTTGCCAGATCCACGCCGACCGTCGTAGTATTCATTTGGACTTCCCCTTTCGCTATCTCAGATTGAACTTCAGCAATTCAATCTTGGCACTTCGATGCCGTGCGGCCAATGCCGCTGGCGGAAGTGGGAAGTCCCTTTGTAGTCAGTCGAGCGGACCTGCGCGAAAAGCCGCGCAGGCCGCTCACTTCTACGTTAGGCGCTAGGAGTAACGCCTTCGGGTCATAATAATTGCATGGCCACTACATGATATGGGTGTATTGCGTTTTAACTTAGCTACGGAGTCGACAATGAAATACATAAAACTCTGCCTGTTGCTCGTTTTGGCAGCTGCTGTCACCGGTTGCGCGTCCATGAAGATGTCAACGGACGATCGGAAAAATCTGAAACGCGTGAATATTGCCAGCATCCAACTGCCGGAAAAGCCGATGGTCCTGTCGTCTGGTGCAGGAATTGGTTTCCTGCTTGCTGGGCCGCTTGGAATTGCAATTGCCAACGGAACCTCTGACCTGCCTACCGCCTATAAGGATCTCTTGGCGCAAAACAAGATTGATGTTGCGGCCGGCATTCAGGACAAATTCAAATCGCAACTGACCCTTAAAGGAATCCAGGTCGTTCAGAGCGCGACTGAAGCCGATGCATCTCTGGTTGTTGAGGTACTGCAGTACGGCTTAACGGGCAGCCCATTTTCAAGTGATCGCTTTCCCCAGCTATGGGCAAACGTCAAGCTGACGAACCGCAACGGCAACGTCATCTGGAAAGAAATGATCGCCGCGCATATTTCTCAGGATGTCATGAAGCAAGTCGAGCCGCGGCCGGTCTCTGACTATTTCAGCGATCGAGCACTCCTTGAGACTCAGATCAACAAGGTTACGGAAATTCTCGTAACGTCGGCGGTTGATACCCTTTGAACATGCGAGATCGGCGGTCTGACAGAGGCCGTCTTCTCAGGGCGGCACCTAACATTACCCTAAGGGACTTCCCGTCAACCTCATCCTCTTGCAGACCGGCCGTAGGCCGATCGTGACGTCGATCACGTACTCATCGTCGGACCTCCGCGATCACGCGCGTGCATGACCGGTTTTCGACTGCCGG
>NZ_WTVQ01000105.1 GCF_012910955.1 Aromatoleum diolicum | reverse complement strand
ACAGAAACTCCGTATAGGCCAGTTTCGAAGAGATCGCCTCGCGGTTTCTCGCTTCCAGCGAATCGAGGATGCCGGAGAGCCGGAGCTGCTTCAGGTTGGGGGCGAGTTCAGGAACGGGATTCAAGGGAAGGCTCCTTCAAGGGTAAAGCGGCACGGTGGCCGCGCGGCAAATTCCCGTGACCGGGGGTCAAGGTCGGGCAGCGCCCGGCGTAGCGAAACCTTGATGCCCGGGCGCGGGCGATACGCTCATCCGTGGCTGGAGACGGCAGAAAGCCGGATCCGGCCATGGAGAACAAGGCGGCGATCAATGGACTGACTCGGGTGCGGCAAAGAGGCTCGCCGCATCACGGGCGAAGCGCCCGGAATGTGGGGCGGGCAGCGGCGCGATGGTCTCGGCAGCGCGTAGATCGTGACCGCCAACGAGAATCGTCTTCACCGTCCGATAGAACGGCGACCCGTGCGCCAGCGCGCGGGCACACGCCGCTTCAAGGCGGGCTGCCGTGTAGGGCTTGGCGAGCCGCAGCACGCCCTGAGCGGCGCGCAGGCGTTCGGCGATCCGGTCCGACAGCAGGTGCTCGACCAGCTCGGCGCAGGCCGGGCCGACGCGCGCGGCCTGCTCGATGCACCACGCCCGGTCGTGGGCGAAGAAGGTCTGAGCCTCGGGCGGCAAGTGATCGCGAACGGTTCGTCGCTCACCGGGCCGACTCGCCCGGCCATGGGCAGCGACGGCGCGATGTTCGTCATAGATCGACACCATGCCGTCGCTGGACTTGAGCCACAGGCGTTTGCCGATCAAGGACCACGGGGCCGAGTAGAAGGCGCGATCGAACTGAATGTGGCAATCGCGGTGCAACGTCGCCTGCGACCAGACGCCCAGGTCGGGCGCGACCGCGGGTAGCGGCAGCAGCAGCGCGCGCTCCAGCTCGAAGCGCACGAGCGGGGCCTCGCCGGTGGTGCCGTGCCGCCGGACGCCGGCTTCTTCAACGACCCAGCGCTTTGCCTGCGCGTTCAAATCGGTGAGGTCGCGAAAGGTCTTGAGCGGCAGGAAGTTGCCCTTCAGGTATTTGACCCCCGACTCGACGATGCCCTTCTTCTGCGGATCATGCGGCGGACAGGCATCGATGCGGAAACCGTAGCCACAGGCCGCGTCGGCGTAGGAACGCTGGACCTGC
>NZ_WTVQ01000104.1 GCF_012910955.1 Aromatoleum diolicum | reverse complement strand
TCGATGTTTACCGGCGCACTCGCGCCTTGTGAGGGCTAGTTTGACGCGCCGTAAGACGCGATTGACATTATCATAAAACGTTCTACAATCACCGGAATGTTGCGGAGCAGCATGCCCGGCGCCCCAAATTCCCGATGTGGGTGCCATTGACGATTCGACCGATCCCACCAAGGAAATTGACCATGAACGCCTCTGTCGCCCTCAAGCAGTTCGCCTCCGCTAACCAGGCCAGTGTTGAAACCCTGACGGCGCTGGCGAACAAGGCTTTCACTCAAGCCGAACGCCTGACCGAGCTGAATCTGAACACCGCCCGCTCGGTGCTGGAAGACAGCGTCGCCGCCACCAAGACCGTGCTTGCCGTCAAGAACCCGCAGGATCTGGCTGCCCTTCAAACCACCCTGGCTCAGCCGATGCTCGACAAGGCGGTCGCCTACGGTCGCAGCGTGTATGAGATCACTTCCGAAGGCCAGGAAGAATTCGCCAAGCTGTTCGAAACGCAAGTTGCTGAACTGAACAAGACCTTCACCGACGCGCTGGACAAGGCTGCCAAGTCCGCTCCGGCCGGTTCCGAGCCTGCGTTCGCGGCTTTCAAGTCGGCCCTCGGCGCCGCCACCAACTTGTTCGACAGCGTCAGCAAGGCCGCCAAGCAAGCCACCGAAATCGCCGAAGCGAACGTCGCGGCCGCGACCAAAGCGACCGTGAAGGCTGCGTCTGCCAAGAAGTCCGCGTAATCGCTTACAGCATGGGCTGAGCTGAACAGGCTCGCTCTCGCGATAGTGCCGCCCTGGTAAAACTGGGCGGCATTTTTTTTCCACTCAGGGCGAGCCTGCGCTCCAGCGGATCACCGCGCTGAGTGGCCCGATTTGCGGGGAAGCGCCATGCAGCGCGGCCTTGAGCTCATGCCCGGGTCCGCCCCCACTCGGCGCATCGATTCCCTCCGGTCGCCTTGCGCGAAGAATCCACCCCGGGGCCGTCGCCGCCCGACCCTGAGCCGCTTCGTGCTGGCAAACCGAAAGACCGGTCTCACCGTTCTGCATCCACTTGACCTATGCCGTCATAAAACCGAACCTGATTGCCTCCGGCCTGCTTGGCCTGATACATCGCCGAATCAGCACGCCTCAAAATGTCGGCTGGGCTCGCTTCATGATCATGGAATAGAGTCACGCCGATACTCACCGTGCAACGATGCTCGACCCT
>NZ_WTVQ01000103.1 GCF_012910955.1 Aromatoleum diolicum | reverse complement strand
CCCATAACCTGTATGCCCTCCCCCCCGATCCGGAACACCGCCCCATCAGCGCCAACCCGGAAAGGCACCGGCGATGCCGTGCCAACAGCGCTCAGTAATCCGAACGAAACGTCTCGGGGGCCGCAGTGAAGGTGTATCTCATCGGGAGACCAAACAAAGGCCAAGAAGGCGCGCTCGAAACTTGGGACAGCTGATAGGTCGATGGACGCAACTCGGGTTCCTGTCGCCGGTGAGGAATGATAGAAGTTCAGGCGACGTTCCGGCGTGAGTTCTAGCCGGAAGTAGTGTCCTCCAGCTGGAATCTCAACAATGACGCCTCCAGGTGTGCCAACGCGAAAGGCATCCGGAGACGAGTACTCGAACGTGACGCTGCCTTCTGGACGGCAGATCGCGTCGGAAATTTGCTTGAGTAGGTCTGCGGGAAGAGGCATAGCAATCATGACGCCCAACGTCGGAGTTGACCGGCGCAATGCCGCTGCGTGTCCGTGTCGAACGACCTGTTGGCCAGCAGCGTCCCCTTCCAACTCAATCGGTGTGCCGAAGCGGCGTCAAAGGCCAAGGCAGATCCCACCCGGCTCATACAGTTGTACCTACTCGGAAAGCGCGGGCGAACTCTTGCTCATAAATTCTCCGAAGGTACTGGCGGACTTTTAGCGTTTCGACCCCGAGCAGCGTGTCGAGATCAGACACACGGCCTTCGTGAAGAATTTCGCTACGCAGCGCATACACGTGATCGATGGTGTCCCGGGCGGTGCGGTCACCGGGAAACCACTTTGCGCACAGCCGGGATAAGGCCTGGCGCACGGATTCCGTTCGAAGTTGCCTAAGCCTTCCTTCCAAGGACGCGCGTAGATGCAGAGGAAGAGCACCATCAGCCCGTAAGTCCGCCAAAGCTCTCTCGACAAAGCGGTCCACCTCGTCTCCGAGCGGCGCTTGCTGGGCGAGTGGCTCCAGCGCCGAAACGGCCATGACAAAGCGGGCGCGATCATTCGACTCCAGCGTCGAAGCGGCCAAGAGCTCCATGGAGAGGAGAACCCTGCGATCGCGCAATGGCTGCTGAAAATCGTCGGTGATCTCCTGGATGATCACGTCCTCTGGCCGAGGCTGTGTAAAAACGGTCGATGTTGTATGATATCTGCATTGTTATCAGCGTGATCAGTGACCATGAAGCGCTTCGTCGAAGGTCAGAGCCGCACACAGGAGGCGCTGCTGCCCGAGAGGCTGGA
>NZ_WTVQ01000102.1 GCF_012910955.1 Aromatoleum diolicum | reverse complement strand
TGAATCGCCCCGAGTTTGGTGGAGGCTCTAACTCTTGAGAAGATAGAGCCATGAAGAAGTCTGTGAAGTTCTCCCCTGAAGTCCGTGAGCGTGCCGTACGCATGGTGGCCGAGTGTCGCGGCAACCATCCGTCGCAATGGGCGGCCGTTGAATCCATCGCCGCCAAGATCGGCTGCACGGCACAGACGTTGCTGACCTGGGTGCGTCAGCATGAGCGAGATACCGGCCAGCGCGAAGGGCCGACCACCGCGGATCAGAAGCGCGTCAAGGAGCTGGAGCGCGAGGTCCGTGAGCTGCGCAAAGCCAATGAAATTCTGAAGCTTGCCAGCGCGTTTTTCGCCCAGGCGGAGCTCGACCGCCGATTCAAATCCTGAGGTCTTTCGTCGACGCGCATCGTGATGCCTTCGGGGTCGAGCCGATCTGCAGGCAATTGCAGATCGCCCCGTCCGGCTACCGGCGCCATGTCGCCCTGCAGCGCAACCCTGAACAACGCAGCCGGAGAGTGCAGCGCGACGAAGCGTTGATTCCCGAGATCGAACGCGTCTGGCAAGCCAACCTGCAGGTCTATGGTGCCGACAAAGTCTGGCGGCAACTGAACCGGGAAGGTGTCGCGGTGGCCCGCTGCACGGTCGAGCGGCTCATGCGCCGTCAGGGTTTGCGGGGTGTCGTGCGCGGCAAGGTCGTGCGCACCACGATCAGCGACAGCAAGGCGGTGTGTCCGCTGGATCGGGTCAATCGGCAGTTCAAGGCCGATCGTCCCAACCAGTTGTGGGTCTCGGACTTCACCTATGTCTCGACCTGGCAAGGCTGGCTTTATGTGGCCTTCGTCATCGACGTCTTTGCCCGACGCATCGTGGGCTGGCGCGTGAGCAGTTCCATGCACACGGACTTCGTGCTCGATGCGCTGGAACAGGCGCTGTACGCCCGCCAACCAAGTCCCGAAGAAGCCCTGATCCACCACTCCGACAGAGGCTCGCAGTACGTCTCGATCCGCTACAGCGAGCGGCTGGCCGAGGCGGGGATTGAGCCATCAGTGGGTAGCAAGGGCGACAGCTATGACAATGCTCTGGCAGAGACGATCAATGGTTTGTACAAGGCAGAGATGATCCACCGGCGAGCGCCCTGGAAAACCAAGGAATCCGTGGAGTTGGCAACGCTGGAATGGGTGTCCTGGTTTAACCACCACAGGCTGCTCGAACCCATCGGGTATATCCCGCCCGCAGAAGCTGAGGCAAACTACTACGGGCAACTCGCCCGTCAGGCCGCCATCGCGGCCTGACTTAAACCAACCGGCCTCCACGGAACCCGGTGCGATTCA
>NZ_WTVQ01000101.1 GCF_012910955.1 Aromatoleum diolicum | reverse complement strand
CATCCTTCAGCTGCAGATGGCAGGGCTGATCTTCCTCGTGGTTGGTATTCGACAGGAATACCGACGAGAGGCGGTCGAAGCTCAGCACCCCATCGGGCTTCGGATAGTCGATCTTCGCGCACTCGGCCGCGGGTTTGAGCTTGTCATGGTCGGACGAGTTGTGCAGCGTCCACGGCGCCTTGCCGCGGAACACCTGCTGGTCGATGCCGAACAGCAAGGAACCCATCCACAGGCCCTTCTTCATGTAGGGCTTGAAGTTGCGCGCCTTGTACAACTCATCGAAGAGCCAGCTCTGGCGGAAGGTGTCGGGGAAGGCGCTGAGTTCGTCGCGGCTGCGCTCGGCCGCCAAGGCGTCGAAGGCGGCTTCCGCGGCGAGCATGCCGGATTTGATCGCGGCGTGGCTACCCTTGATGCGTGCGGCATTGAGGAAGCCCGCGTCGTCGCCGATCAGCGCACCGCCCGCAAAGACGAGCTTGGGCTGGCTCTGCAGCCCGCCCGCGGTGATGGCGCGCGCGCCATAGGCGAGGCGCTTGCCGCCTTCGAGGAACTTGCGGATCTCGGGGTGCGTCTTGTAGCGCTGGAACTCCTCGAAGGGCGCGAGGTGCGGGTTGGTGTAGTTGAGGCCGACGACGTAGCCCACGGCCACCAGATTGTCTTCGAGGTGATAGACGAAGCCGCCGCCATAGGTGTCGGCGGGCAGCGGCCAGCCGGCGGTGTGCACGACGAGGCCCGGGACATGCCGGTCCGCCGGCACTTCCCACAGCTCCTTCAGGCCGATGCCGTAGGTCTGCGGATCGACGCCGGCGCGCAGATTGAATTTCGCTTCCAACTGCTTGCCCAGATGCCCGCGGCAGCCTTCGGCAAACAGCGTGTATTTGGCATGCAGCTCCATCCCCGGCTGGAATGCCGGGCCGGGCTCGCCGTCGCGCGTGACGCCCATGTCGCCGGTGGCGACGCCTTTCACGGCACCGTTGTCGTCGAACAGAATTTCCGCGCCCGCAAAACCCGGGTAGACCTCGACGCCCAGCGCCTCGGCCTGCTCGCCGAGCCACTTGGCGACGTTGCCCAGGCGCACGATGTAGTTGCCGTGGTTGAGGAAACAGCCCGGCAAGAGCCCATTGGGGATCTTGCGCCCACCGGTCTCACTCAGGAAGATCACGCGGTCTTCGGTGACTGCGGTGTTGAGCGGCGCGCCCTGTGCCTTCCAGTCGGGGATCAGCTCGGTGAGCGCCCGCGGATCCATCACCGCGCCGGACAGAATGTGCGCGCCGATCTCGGCGGCCTTCTCGATCAGGCACACCGCCAGTTCCGTGCCTTTCTCGTTGGCCAGTTGCTTCA
>NZ_WTVQ01000100.1 GCF_012910955.1 Aromatoleum diolicum | reverse complement strand
GCGAAAGGGGAAGTCCAAATGAATACTACGACGGTCGGCGTGGATCTGGCAAAGAACGTGTTCGTCGCCTGTGTGGCGGACGGCGCGGGCCGGGTGATCGAGACGCGCGAGTTCAACCGCGCCGGGTTTCTCGCGTGGTTGTCGACACTGCCGCGCGGCACGCTCGTCGGCATGGAAGCCTGCGGCGGCGCGCATTGCTGGGGGCGGACGATGCAGGCGCTGGGGCTGGAGCCGCGGCTGATGGCCGCCGAGTTCGTGCGTCCCTACCGCAAGCGCCAGGCGGTCAAGAACGACCGGGCGGATGCGGTGGCGATCGTCGCGGCGCTGCTCGCGCCGGGGATGCGCTTCATTCCGGTCAAGACCGAGGCCCAGCAGCATCGGCTCGCCTGGCACAGCCTGCGGCTGGGCTGGATCGAGGAGCGCACGGCGCTCCTGAATCGCATCCGGGGGCTCCTCGCCGAATTCGGCATGGTGGTCGAGATCGGCGCAATGCGGCTGCGACGCAAACTCGCCGAGCACGAATTCGACACCGCGCAGCCGGCACCGATTCGCCACCTGATTCAAGGCGTGCGCGATCAACTCGACGCGCTCGATCTGCGCATCGCCGAATGCGACCGGCAGATTGCCGCTCAGCAGGCCGATGACGCGGCCGCCCGACGTGCGCGCGAGTTGCCCGGCGTTGGGATGCTCACCGCCGATGCCGTGGTCGCCAGCGTCGGCGACGCCACGATGTTCCACAACGGCCGCCAGTTCGCCGCGTGGCTCGGACTCACCCCGAGCCAGTACTCCAGCGGGGGCAAACCCAAACTCGGCCGCATCACCCGGCGGGGCGATGACTACCTGAGAACGCTGCTCGTGCAGGGCGCCCGCAGCGTGCTTGCCGCCGCCTTGCGCAAGGCTCGCAACACGCCCGAGGCGCTCACGCGCCTGCAGCAGTGGATCGTGACGCTCAACGGACGCGTCGGTTACCACAAGACCCTGGTCGCCATCGCCAACAAGCATGCCCGCCAGCTGTGGGCGGTGCTCGCCAAGGGCGAAGGCTACAACCCCGAGGCGTGGCGCCAGTGGCACGACTCGGTCGAACAACCGGCATCCTGAAGCATCGGCGTTCTTTGAAGGTGTTCCCGTGACTGCGCGCACGCGATAGACAAACAGGTCAGACCGACCGGCTGAGAGCCTGGCTAACCCAATGGCCGACCACGCAGGGTGTCGCGGCTGATCCCCGCGCCCCGGTCGCGCCGACGACTGATTGAGGCCAGCCGGTGCGGTTAATCGCAGGGCCCCGGCGCTGGCGCGCCGAACAAGGCCGATTAGGGAAAGGCAGTCTGCTCTGTCTTTGTCCATGGCGATGC